>JBBSET010000107.1:0-4008 GCA_038239485.1 Propionibacteriales bacterium | reverse complement strand
GCCGGCGCTCCGCGGCCCGCGCCGGGACCGGGATGGCCGTCGCCTCGATGCTGTGCGTCCAACTCGGTCTGGCTGCGTCTGCGGCCTTTTCGACTCGATCGGGCCCGAGGGCGCGGCGCGGTTGCGGCTGACCTGGGCCGGTGTGATCCTCCTTGTGCTGGTTCGTCCCCGGCCCCGCGACTTCGGTCGCCGTGGGCTGCTGACTGCCGTCGCGCTCGGTGTGGTCACCGCCGGCGTGACGATGCTGTTCATGGCGTCGGTGGCCCGCCTGCCCCTCGGCACTGCCAGCGCGCTGGAGTTCCTCGGACCGCTCGGTGTCGCCGTCGCACGCAGCCGAGGAGGCCGGACACTCGCCTGGCCGCTGCTTGCCGGGGTCGGTGTGTTGCTGCTCACCGAGCCGTGGCACGGCGGTGTCGACGCCGTCGGGGTGGCCTTCGCCCTAGGTGCGGGGACCTGTTGGGCTGCCTACATCCTGCTGACCCAGGCCGTCGGTGACGAGGTCTCGGGGCTGCGCGGGCTGGCAATCTCGCTGCCGGTCGCGGGCATCGTCGCCACCGCCGTCGCCGGCCAGGCCACCTGGGTCTTGATGACCTGGCAGCTGGTCCTGGTCGGGGCCGGCCTGGCGATCTTGTTGCCCGTCGTACCGTTCAGTCTCGAGCTGCTGGCGCTGCGGCGGCTGAACGCCTCGGCGTTCGGCACGTTGATGAGCCTCGAGCCGGCGATCGCGCTAACAGTGGGACTGGTCGTGCTGCACCAGGTCCCGGGCGCCTGGCCGATCCTCGGGATCGGCTTCGTCGTAGCCGCAGGCATCGGCGCCGAGCGCACCGGAGTACGGCACGACCTCGGCCCCTTTAAGACTGAGGACGCACGGCGCGTCTGAGGACTGTGACGAGCAACGGAACGGGATCCGGCACCATGGCTGTCAGTGGTGGTGGCAGTGAGCAGCTTCGCCGAAGCCGGAAGCGGGGTATGAACAGGGATGCGGCGGTGGCCCGTGCCACCACTGTGCCTGGGCAGAAGCCGAGTTCTGGCAGGTGGGCGCCCCAAGTCTGTGACCGTTACCGGTATCTGCTCAGCGATTCTGGGGCTCTGTTGAGCACAGAGTTGTTGTCCCAGGCGTTGCGAGGGGTGGTTTCCTCATGAACGCTCAGCGCCGTCGGCGGCTTCGGCCACGTAGCGGCGCAGGGAGGTCCTGGGTTCCGGGCCTTCTCGGCGATCTTGCCGAGGTGGTGGCGCCGGCCTTGAGGAGCCGGGCGTATTCGATCTTGCCTGCGGGGTGGGCGACCGGTCGGTCAGCGTGGCGGCCTGGGGCTTCGGCGCTGGCGCTGGCTGTTCTGATCTGGCCCCAGTGTGACGGCCTGATTCGGCCCACCCCGAAGGCTCGCCGTGTTGTTGTTGGTGACCGGGAGGGGCGGAAGTGGCGAGTCGAGGGTGGAGTTGTTCGAGGCGATACGTGGCGCCGAGCGGCGGGATGGTCTGTCGATCCGGCGTTGCGGAGGGCATCACGTGCATCGTCCGACTGTGCAGCAGGCCTTGGAAAATTGGCGCTGGCCGTCGCAGACGTCATCGGCCAGCCGCTGATCCGAACCGGTGTGTTTGTCGAGTGGTCCGAGGCTCGTGAATCCTGGTGGACTGTCCCCGCCTGCGGGTCACGATGGACCCGATGTACGGGGTGCGGCCTTCTCATCGACGCGTTGGCCTTGACCGCGACCTCGCGCTCCTGCCGATGAACTCGCAAGTGCTCCGCACGTTGTCCGCCGCCGCTACCGCATTCCCGAGATAAGCAGGCCGACCATGCGGTGGGCGTCGTAGCCGGTGTCGGCTCCGGTCTCGACTCCGATGCAGAGGTTGCCGGCTGCGTGCATGAGTGTGAGGGCGTCGATGTCGCGCCGGATGTCGTCGGCCTGAACCGCGGCCTTGAGCAGCGAGGCGCACGCCGGGACGAGTCTGTCGAGGAAGTATGCGTGCAGGGCGGCGAACCCGGAGTCGTCGGACCGCAACGCGCTCGCGAGCCCGTGTTTGGTGACGAGGAAGTCCACGAACTGGTCCATCCACTGCCCAAGCGCGGCGGTGGGGTTCTCCATGCTGGCCAGGAGCCGCGGAGCGGTACCCGCGAGCGCCTCCACCTGATGGCGGTACACGGCGACGACGAGGTCGGCCCGGGTCGGGAAGTGACGATAGATCGTGCCCATGCCGACCCCGGCCCGCGCGGCGATATCGCGGACGGGGGCGTCGACACCGCGGGTGACGAAGACCGCGGCAGCGGCGTCAAGCAGCGCTTGTTCATTGCGGCGGGCGTCCGCACGCTTGTGCGTCGACGACGGCGTTGCTCCTCCGTACACCTTGGACACGTCGGATCCTTACTCGCAGTTGCCCAACCGGAACATCGCTCCGTATATTGAGCGGAGCAACGTTCCGCTTCCATTATGACATCAGGAGACGCCATGCAGTACCGCACGCTCGGCCGGACGGGTGTCCAGGTCAGCAGGTACGTGACCGAACAGCTGAACTACTCGATCATCAACCGCAGCGCGGAGACCGACGTCCTCCCCGTGACCGAGCAGTACGGGCTCGGTGTGCTGGTGTGGACCCCGCTGTCGTCAGGATGGCTCTCGGGTGCGATACGCGCCGGCCGGGAGATCAGCACCCACCGGTCGTCTGTCATGGCACAGCGCTTCGACCTCGACGTCCCGGCAAACCGCGTCAAGCTCGACGTCGTCGAGCAGGTGGCGAATCTCCCGGCCGACGCCGGGTTGACGACAATCCAGCTCGCACTAGGCTTCGTGACCGCACACCCGGGCGTGACAAGCGTGATCATCGGCCCGCGCACGACGGACCACCTCGAGTCCCAGCCCGCGGCCGCCGATACCGAGCTCTCCGCAGATGTCCTGGACGCCATAGACAAGAGCGTGGCCCCCGTTGTCGATCTCTCACCCGGGGAGAAGATCGACACCCGGCCGTCCATCACCGACGCCACGCTGTGGCGACGCTGATGGCCAGCACGCCACGCCTGAGCTTCGGCATCATGACCCCACCGATGAACGTCGGGTACGACGACATCGTCCGGGTCTGGCGCGAGGCCGACGGCATCGCGTCAATCCAGCACGCCTGGCTGTTCGACCACCTCATGCCCATCGGTGGTGACCTGGACGGCCCGATCTTCGAGGGCTGGACGTTGCTGGCGGCGCTCGCCGCGCAGACCAGTCGCCTCCGGCTCGGCCTGATGGTCACTAGCAATCGGTTCCGGCCGCCCGCGGTACTCGCGAAGATCGCCACCACCGTCGACGTCGTGTCCGGCGGACGGCTCGAGTTCGGCATCGGCGCAGGATCGCGGCCCAGCGTCCCGATCGCGCGTCGCGAGTACGTGGCATATGGGCTGCCGTACCACGATTCCGCCCACGCCGTCGGCAGTCTCGCCGAGGCATGCACGATCGTGCGGCGGTTGTGGACCGAAGACGTCCCGTTCGACTACGACGGCACCTACCACCACCTCGAGGGCGCGTTTGCCAATCCCAAACCCGTGCAACGGCCGGGTCCACCGATCGTTATCGGCGGGCGGTCGACCGCGACGCTGCGGGTCGTTGCCAAGCACGCCGACGTCTGGAACATCCCAGGTGGCGACATCGCCGACGCGACCGCGCGCAGCGCGATGCTGGACCGGTTCTGCACCGACATCGGCCGTGATCCTGAGGCGATAACCCGCTCGATGTTCCTGCCAGTTTCCTACGACCGTCCGGAAACGACCCGCGCCGCAGTCACCGAAGCGATCGACGCCGGCTTTCCCCACATCGTCCTCGGGCTGTCAACGCCGTATGCCGACGGCGTCGTTCAGCGGGTCGCAGACGAAATCATCGGCGCACACGCGCCGGCAGGCTGACCGGACAGGCACGGGGGCGCTAACCCCGCACTCCGGACTCCGGACTCACCCGACAATGGAGCCGCAGCCCGAAGATAGACAAACCCGGCAACCTCAACCGACAACGACCACCGGGGTCCACATCATCGGCG
>JBBSET010000106.1:0-4260 GCA_038239485.1 Propionibacteriales bacterium | reverse complement strand
GGCGACCCGGCGAAGATGCCGGAGATGGGGGCCTTCACGTGCTGTTGCGGCACTGCGATGACTCCTGAGCATCCGCGCGAGCACTAGCCCCGGATCCACCGGTGAGCTGGGCCTGAGGAGGTGCTGGAACGACGAATCAGGGCCCTTCTGAAGTGGGAAGATGGCGTTTGGTGACAGCCCACCCGGCTTGGAGTCAGGAGGCTTGTCGCTGCGGTGGGGCCACAGCTCACCGGCCTCGACCGCCGTCAGCTGGCCAGGACCGGAGCCTTCGCTCGTCACCTGTCGGGACCGTCAGTCCGCCGCTGGAGTCGCGCAGGTAGCACAATTCGGGGGCCGAGTCGGCGAGTCCGACGCTCCGGCGTCTTGAGGCTGCGGCAGGGGTCCCAATTGCTGAAGCAGGCTCAACTGGTCGACGACGTGTCAGTGTTCGGCCAGACGGCCCTTCTCGATGCGATGGATATCGAAGCGCTTGTTCCACGACGCCAGCACGAGGTCGGCGGCGCTCGTCCTGGGTGCGACCCTTCGAGCTGGGCCCGGTCGAGGCCTACCAGACCGACAGGTCCTGATCGCCGGCTGACCGCGCATCATCCGCTTCGGCGACGGCGACGGCGACTGCGACGCGACCGGCCGTTCCCGCTGTGGCTACCAGGACCTGTCACGATCCGTTCATAGCGTCACGGTCCGGCCCGTCACGCGGCGCCATTCACGGCGGGCCTTGGCGCGGTCTTCGTCTGTAACCAGCCCGTCGCGATCCGCATTGCGCGCCGCGAGGAGCCGAAGGATGGCGAGCAGAACGCTCGTGCCGAACATCATGATCATGTACTTCATATCGTCACTCCCTTGCTTCGGCACCCGGAGCGGGCACTCTCACACCTGGGTCGGACCCGTCGCGTCGTTCACGACATCCGGTTAGAGAAAAACGCATCGAGGTGGTCGACTGGGCGCGAGGGTCAGAGGCGGATGCCGAGGTGCGTCGATCACGGCGAGATCCCCTTCGGCCGAAGCGGACCCGCCTGCCGCCCGTGCGTCGACGGCAGCGACGGCAGCCGGCGTGTCGAGGTCGTGCATGAGTGCGCCACGCAGTTCATCGAGAATGCCGGTCGTCCCCGCTGAGCGTCCGCGGGAGGCCCAGGCGCTCCAGCTCGCCAGACGCTGTTGCGCTTCGGCGAGGAGATCGTCCGTCCACGCCCAGTCGTCGCGGTAGCGCTGCGAGAGCACAGCGAGCCGGATCGCCCGCGCGTCGACGCCGGAATCGACGAGCGAGGAGACGAGCACGAGGTTGCCGAGGGACTTGCTCATCTTCTCGCCGCGATAGGCCACGAGCCCGGTGTGCGAGTACAGCTTCGCGAGCGGGCTCCCGGTCAGCGCGGCCGTGTGGCCCGCGCTGAACTCGTGGTGCGGGAACACCAGGTCTGAACCACCGCCGTTCACCGTGAGCGGCACATCGAGGAACTCCTGGGCGATGACCGAGCACTCGATGTGCCAGCCCGGCCGGCCTGCGCCGAGCACGGTCTCCCAGCTCGGCTCACCATCGCGCGCGCCGCGCCACAGCAGCGGATCGAGGGCCTCGTGCTTGCCTGGCCGCTCCGGGTCGCCGCCGCGCTGTGCGAAGAGCTCGAGCATGGTCGGGCGGTCGAGGTTGCTCTCCTGGCCGAGGTGCCATGGCGAGGAGGCCGCGGCCGCAGCACTGTCGAAGTAGATGTCGTCATCGACGCGGTATGCGGTGCCGCGGTCGAGGAGGCGGCGCACGGCATCCGAAACCTGCGCGATCATCTCGGTCACCGCGACATAGTCGTCGGGCGGGATGACGCCGAGGCTCTCCATGTCGCGACGGAACAGTTCGGTCTGCTCCGCGGCGAGGGTACGCCAGTCGACGCCGGTCGCCGCTGCGCGCTCGAGGAGGGGGTCGTCGACATCCGTCGTGTTCTGCACGTAGCGCACGTCGTAGCCGGCGTCGAGCCAGAGACGGATGAGGGTGTCGTAGGCGAGGTAGGTTGCGGCGTGGCCGATGTGGGTGGCGTCGTATGGCGTTATGCCGCACACATACAGGCCGGCGACAGCGATCGGCTGCGCCGCAACGAGCTGTCTCGTCGCGGTGTCGTAGATGCGCGGAACGGCGCCAAGCCCTGGCAGCCGTGGAACCACGGGACGGCTCCAGGATCTCACCGCACAAGACTAGCGGTGCACGCCGGGTCGTTTCGACCCGCTCGTGGTCCGGCCCTGGATCACCTTCAGTCCCGCAGCGTGCCGGCACCGACCTCTCCATCCACGATCAGGCCCACCTCGACGCGGTCGCGCACGAGCTCAACGGCCGCCGTCGACAGACGCTCGGCTGGATGAATCCATCAGAGGCACTCGCCAAGGTCGTTGCGTCGACGGGCCCGCTAACTGGCTGAGGAGCCCACGACCCGGATCTCGATGTCCGATGGCGCCACGCCGGTCGAGCTCTTCAGCCCTTTCAACAGGGCGCTCAGCTCGTCGTGCGATGCGAGCTGCTCGGGCAAGAACACGATATGGGCGCCCTGGGCGTAGGCATACTCCGCCAGAGCTCCCATCCCATGAGCCTTCGGCAGCCAGGCAGCGACTCGGGCTCCCGCGCTCCGGCCCTCTACGACCTGGCTGGCGACGGCCGGCCGGCCGAGGTACTCGAGATCTGCGAGGCCCAGGCGATCACCGAAACGATCACCTGCTCCCTCGGCATCGATAGCATTCGGCATGGGCTCAGAAAAGAACCCAGCAGCATCCGCCGCAAACAGGACCAGCACACAGCCGTGCTCTCGCGCATGCGCTTGTGCCGCTTGACGGACCGGGCGGTGCCCGTCGTCCTCGGCCGTGTAGGCGACGACCGCCGGGCCGGTGATGTCTTCGCGCCGGACCCTCATCCTCGGTCGGCGGCATCTCGATCGAACCCTCCGGACGTATGCCGATCACCACAACCGCGGGCGGCCCCATCGCGCCTTCGCCCCACCGCTGGCCGAAGCCTCAGACCCGACACTGAGCCCGCGAGACATACGCCGACGGTCCGTGCGTCGGCGTGAAGAGCTCATCCACGAGTACCACGGACGCGCTACGTGATCAGATCCAGGTTTTCGACCCCCACGGGCTGTCGCGCCGCCGCAAGGCTTGTCGTTCGGTGGGGGATCGGACTGTACGAGCCCTGCTGTCAAGGTGGTCAATGACGGAGCGACGCACGCGGAGAGGAGCAGCCCAAATGTGCCTGACATGCGGTTGCATGGATGCCCACAAGGTCATGGGCAACAACGTGACCTACGAGAACCTCAAAGAAATGGCCGACGGGAATGGCAAGACCGTTGAGGAGACACTTCAGACCATCAAGGAGACCGCGGACAAGGATCGGCCTGAGCACCCCGCTGAATATTCGGGCTCCACCTCGCAGGCCTGAGCCACGGGACGTCGTCGCGGCCACCGACCTTTAGCTCCGCCCGGCCGCGGGACGTCCCACCGGCACCCACGCGAAATCGCGAGGGTGACCAGTCACTCTCTTGGTCTCGCTCATCGCGTCCGAGTTGTGCGTGGCCATGTCCCCTGGTTCGAGCGTCATGCCGCGTCCTGGCACGGATACACCTGCCCGGGCGATCGATCAGGCCGGTCGGTCCGTCGATCCGATGGCGCGGATCCACTTGGACGCGACAGCCCGGCTGATCCCGAGCTGATCGGCGACGTGGGCTGCCGGCCAGCCTGCTTCCGCCCCGTGGGGGTCGAAAACCCCGATTCACGCTCAGCGCCCCAAGATGATGCGCCGATGCTGTCCCTCCTCTAGCTCGTCGTCGGCGCTCTCGTCCGTCTCGTTGCCAGCGGTGGCCCAGGCAGCCGAGCTGACGGAGCCAAGGACCTCGAGATCCTCGTCCTCCGGCATCGGCTGCGGGTGCTCCGGCGGACGTCGGGCCGACCCAAGCTCCGGGTCATCGACCGGGTCCTGCTTGCGGCGGCCAGTCGGGTGATCCCGCGCGACCGTTGGGTCGCCTTCCTCGTCACCCCGGCGACCCTGCTCCGTTTGCGGATTTCACGGGTTCTGGCCACCCGGCTTCACGCGAAATGGACACCCTGTTTCGCCGGAAATGGCCACCCCGCTTCACGGGTAATGGCCACCCCCTCGGAGAGGTCGTCGGCAGCGCCGGCATGAGGCGCCCCGGACCCTGCACGCTCGCCTGGAATGCGTCCACGTTCCAGGAGAGATGCCGGTGCCCCGTCCCCGTTCTGCCATGCGCAAGATCAGAGAAGCCCTGCGGCTCTGCCTCG
>JBBSET010000105.1:0-4688 GCA_038239485.1 Propionibacteriales bacterium | reverse complement strand
GCTCACGGCTGCGGGCGAGGCCGCGGCGGACCAGCTCGGCGTCGAGCCGGAGACGACGGGACATGTCATCTCACTGCTCTGTCTCGTCGACGTCTGCGTCCTCGAGGGCGCTGGTCAACGAGCGATGGATGTCGTCGTAGCGAACGGCATGATGCGACACGTCGATGTCGTCGAGCTCGGCGAGCCCCTCGAGAGCGTGGTCGACGCGCGGGTCAGCGAGGGCCGCTGGCGGCGCAGCGGGCTGCGCGTGCTCGGGCCCGCCCACGCGTCCCGCCGGATCGTCACTCACGTCGTCGCCCCCTCGTCGCCTGTGTCGCGAGACTACCGATGCCGCCAGACGTCATCCAAGCCAGCCGTGTCGAGCTGAAGGTCGGGAGTCTCGTCGCGGGCTTGCCAAGCCGCTGCCGCGACTGCACGAAGGCCGTCCCCCGGGTCAGCACCACGGCTATGGACGACGACCGTGCCTGTGTCGCCCCGGCGATCGACGGCGGCTGTCCAGCCGCTGAGCTCGAAGCGGCCGTCGTTGCGCACCGGCACGGAATGGTCATGGAAGAGAGCATCCATGGTCCAGCCGACAAAATCGGGACGCTGCTGCGACGGCGCGCGGCAGAGGCTGTGCACATCGGTCACCCCGGTCATCACCAGGAGGGAGTCGGCGCCACAGTTGAGGGCGCCCTCGATGTCGGTGTCGAGGCGGTCGCCGACGACGATCGGCTTGTCCGAGGCGATCCTGCGGACCGTCTCGTCGAACAGCGGCCGGTACGGCTTGCCCGCGACGACGTCAGGGCGCCGGTCGGCGGCGGCGGCCACCGCGTTGACCAGCGCGCCGTTGCCCGGGGCGATCCCGTGAGCCGTCGGCACCGTCAGGTCGAGGTTGGATGCCACCCAGGGAAGGCCGGACCCACGTAGCGCATAGCCGCCTTCGGCCAGCGCCTTCCAGTCCAGGCTGGGATGGAAGCCCTGCACCACGGCCGCCGGCTGGTCGCTGGCACCACGGACGGGCTCGAGGCCGAGCTCGCGCAGTGCCTGCTCCAGACCCTCGCCCCCGACGACAAGCACCTTCGACCCGGCCGGCACCCGGCTGGCGACCTCACGGGCAGCTGCCTGAGCCGAGGTGACCACGTCAGTGGGTCGTGCATCCACGCCGAGGTCGTTCAGGTGCTGCGCGACGGCGGCAGGCGGGCGGGCGGCGTTGTTGGTGACGAAGGCCAGCGTCACGCCGCGGTCGCGCAGCTGCCTGAGCAGGTCCGGCACCCCCGGAACTGCGTCGCCTCCGACGTACACGACGCCGTCGAGATCGAGCATGGCGCAGTCGTAGACCTCGACCAGCGGTTCGGTGCTCGCCTTGAGCCCGCGGGCAGTGCCGTTCACGGTAGACGTCCTCGCTCGGGAGACCTTGTACGATGCAACGTGACCCCGCAGCATGACACGCCCGGCTTCGGACTTCGCCTCCGCCCATTTCGTGCCATGCGCTACAGCGCCCAGGCAGTCGGCGACGTCGCGGCGGTGACCTCGCCGCCGTACGACGTGATGGACCGTCGGATGATCGACGCGATGCTGGCGCAGCACGCCTGCAACATCGTCAGGCTGATCCTTCCTCGCATGGTGAGTGATCCTGTCACCTGCGAGAACCCGTACGAGCGGGCGGCGCAGCGGCTGGCTCGCTGGCGGCAGCGAGGCGTCCTGATCACCGACGATCTGCCGGGGCTGTACGTCTACGAGTACGGCGACGACCACCACAGTGTGTGCGGCCTGGTCGGAACCGTGGAACTGCGGACGGCCGACCAGCGGGTCATCCTGCCGCATGAGGACGTCATCGACGGCATCGTGGCGGACAGGCTGGCTCTGATGACGGCGACCCAGGCGAACCTGGAGCCCATCCTGCTGGTGTACGACGGCCAGGGTGAGCTCGACCAGGTGGTCGACAGAGCACGCGAGGGTCCCGCTTTGACGGATGTGCGCGCCTCCGATGGGACGTATCACCGGCTCTGGGTGATCACCGACCGAGACGACCTCTCCGCGGTTGATCGGGCCCTGGTGAACAGGCAGGCCCTGATCGCCGACGGTCACCACCGCTACGCGACGTACCTTCAACTGCAGGACCTGTCGCGCACCGACAGCCCATCGACGAGCGGTCCGGCCGACTCGGGCCTGGCGCTGCTCATCGACGAGTCCCGTTGGCCGGTCCAGCTGGGGGCGATCCACCGCAGCGTGTCCGAGCTGTCGCTGTCGTCGTTGTGGGCGCCGATGACCTACGACCTGACCGAGCTGGTCGACCTCCTAGGCGCCCTGCCCTCGACTCCGTCCCGCAAGGGCGAGATGGTGCTCACGGACGGCAGGTCGCAGCGCATCGTGCGCCGACGTGGCGGGGCGACGGACACTGGGAGCGACGCTCGCCGACTCCAGGACGAGCTGCTCCCTGCCTGGGGAGTCAGCGACGACCGAGTGGGCTACCACCACACCGTCGAGCAGGCGCTGCGGACGGCGCGCCAAGACGGCGGGTTGGCGGTGTTGCTCCATCCGGCCACGGTCGCCGAGGTGATGGGGGTGGCTCGTGCCGGCGCCATGATGCCCCGCAAGTCGACATCGTTCGGCCCCAAGCCGAGGATGGGCGTGGTGATGCGGAGCTTCTCCGACGAGCCCTGAGGGCTCGTGGTTACGGGGCTCGTCCGGTCACGCGCTCCCCGGCCCAGGCGACGCAGTCGGTCGTGTCGACACGCTGGCTGAACGGGTGAGCGCATGGGGGTCACAGGACAATCTCGTTCCGGGGTCCGGCACCCGGGGCGGCTCTTGGGATCAGTCGGTGGACGTGCCCTCCGACTCGTCTCTGTCGTCAGCCGCGACGGTATCGATCACCTCGAGCCCCTCGAGCTGGGCCACCCGCTCAGCTGCGTCGGTGTAGCCCTCGGCGTCGATCCCCGCGGCGCGCTCGAACCACTCCCGCGCAGCGCTCTCCTGACCGTCGGCCAAGAGGGCCTCGGCATAGGCATAGCGAAGTCTCGGCACCCAGGCATCGCGAGACCGACTCCTGAGTTCGCGACCCTCGAGAGTACGCACCGCTGCCGCGTTGTCGCCCTGGTCGCGACGGGCACCGGACTCGACGATTCTCATCTCGATCTGGCCCGCCTCGTCGAGATCGAGAACCGCAGGGTCTTTGGCCACCACGAGGGCGCGATCCGGTCGTCCGAGGGCCCGCTCACAGTCGGCCATCATCGGCAGATACATGGGGTTGCCGCTCATTCGGCGGGCGGCCTTCAGCTCAGACAGCGCCTCTTTGAACCGGCCGGCCGCGTACGCTGCCTCGCCACCGGCTTCACGGACGATGGCCACGCGCGCGGCGCGGGCTCGGGCGGCCACGGTGTGCTGATACGCCGTCTCCGGGTCGGAGTCCAGTAGACGGCCGGCCGCAACCAGATGACGAGCGACCCTCGTCGCAAGCTTGTCCGGCAGCGACTTGAGCTGGTTGCTCACTGCCCTGTCGACCTCCTGCCCCGTGATGTCCTCGGGGATCGGCGGTCCGTCATACTGCGACTGCACCGCGGTGCGCTGGCTCGCCGGGAGCTCATCTCGGCGCCATCGCCCTGCCGTGCTCCGGCTGCGATCACCCGAGCCCGAGCCGCCACCGGACTGCCCGCTCGCGCCAGCAGCCCTCGGCTTGCCCTCGTCAGCATCCCTAGGCTTACTCTCACGAGACTGACCGCTTCTGGGCTGCACACCACGAGACTGGCCATCGCGCGACCCCCCGCTCCGAGGTCCCCCATCGCGGCGGGCCCCCGACACCGGCCGCTTGCCTCGACCGCTCGGCGGCGGGCTGGTGGCACCTGACGGGCTCACGGACACACTCCTGGACAACGATGGGGAACGGTTCGACTGCAACGCGGTCAAAAATACCGCACGTTAAAAGGGTCGAGGGCCGCCCACATGGGGCGGCCCTCGACAAAGACTGTCCGGCGACGTCCTACTCTCCCACACACTCCCGTGTGCAGTACCATCGGCGCTGAAGGGCTTAACTTCCGGGTTCGGAATGGAGCCGGGTGTTTCCCCTTCGCCATGGTCGCCGAAACTCTCTTGAGATGTCAGCCGGCGGGAGCGTGCGACTGGGTGTGACCAGTGCATACTCATACCGGTCCCGACCGTATCTCAGGAACCGCACAGTGGACGCGAACAAACGCAAGATTGTGAATGAAGACAAGCCCTCGGCCTATTAGTACCGGTCGGCTCCGTACATTACTGCCTTCGACCTCCGGCCTATCAACCCAGTGTTCTGCTGGGGGCCTTACCCGGTTACCCGGTGAGAAACCTCATCTTGAAGCGTGCTTCCCGCTTAGATGCTTTCAGCGGTTATCACTTCCGAACGTAGCTAACCAGCAGTGCTCCTGGCGGAACAACTGGCACACCAGAGGTTCGTCCATCCCGGTCCTCTCGTACTAGGGACAGCCCTTCTCAAGTTTCTTACGCGCGCGGCGGATAGGGACCGAACTGTCTCACGACGTTCTAAACCCAGCTCGCGTACCGCTTTAATGGGCGAACAGCCCAACCCTTGGGACCGAATCCAGCCCCAGGATGCGACGAGCCGACATCGAGGTGCCAAACCTTGCCGTCGCTGTGAGCGCTTGGGCAAGATAAGCCTGTTATCCCCGGGGTAGCTTATATCCGATGATCTTTAACGCACCCATACGCGGTTAAAG
>JBBSET010000104.1:0-4796 GCA_038239485.1 Propionibacteriales bacterium | reverse complement strand
GTCGCCGAGAAGCTGCGACGTGAGGTCAGCCTGGACCCGCCACGCAGACTTGCCCGGGCCGAATGGATTGCCGCCGCGTCCTTCCAACACCCCGGTGATACCAACGTGCTGTGCCTTGACGACCCTGGTCGCCATCTGCACGTCGGAGACCTCGAGGACGTCGACCACCTCGGACAGCACCGACAACGTCGCCGGGCCGGCGCGGCAGAACTTGAACTCGTCCCAGAACCCGTAGCGGTCGCGGACGCTACGGATCGCTCGAGCCAACGTCCCCGGAGCCCTGACCTTCACCGCGGCCACCACGAAGCACAGCGGGTCGTCGAAGGGTGTCCCGCTCTCATCGACAAAGATCGTCGAAGTCGACGGTGTACGGCCTGTAGCTGGACGTCGGCGCGCGCGTTTCAGTAGGTTCATTGGTCGGCGACGTCGCGTAGCAGCGACTGGACAGCCCGCCGCACGACGTCGCGGCCCCGTCCGGCGTCGAGGACCATGAGCCGCTCGTCAGGGAACCAGAGCGCTGCGTCGGAGAGACTGTCCGCCCATGCGATGGTGATGCCGAGCCAAGCCACGAGCGCTATGGGGTCCTCGAACCTCGATGGGACCATCGGTGCCTGAACACGCGCGCTGGGCTCACTGATGCTGGTGTTCCGCCGCGAGCTCATCCAAGACTGCGGCCACCTCGTCGCCGGTTTCAAGTCCGCACCATTCCCAAATGATGGCGTTGCAACGCCCGCCACGTCCGGCCCGGCGCACCTGGCCGGCTGCTTCCAGCAAGCGGAGATATGGGTGCAGGGATGAACCACTCCACCGAACGAACATCTCGTCGTGGGTGCCGCGGCAGACGGTTTCGTAGTGGTCTGCTTGAAGGTGACGCCCGTGACTACCGAGAATGCAGGGTTGCATCCTCGGGTATTGGAACCCTCCGACGTAGTCAGCGAGTTCGGATCCGGTGATCGGCTCGGGTGCCTCCCGGAGCGCTGCGGCAATTTGGTCGGTGGCGTGGGCGTCGAATGCCTGCCGCTGATCCCTCCTGGCGGCGGTCATTGTCGAGGGCCTAACTGGCGGGCCTCAGCCATGGTCACGTCGAACCGCGTCGACGATTCGCCGGTCGAGTGCCACACCTCGCTCGTGTCGCCGTTGTCGAGGTGCTCACCGCACCATGAGGGGCAACTTTGCACGGCCGTGCAACCTTCAGCGGGCGCGGTCATCGCTTGCCCTCTGTCCGGTCGAGCAGCTCAAGAATGCCCGTTGCGATGGCGCGCGCGTCGTACTGCGTCAAGTCGCCCAGGACGACCCACGTCAGCTTGTCGGGGTCCGACGCCGGGTTGGGATCCGGCCCGCTGACCTCCAAGGTTGGCTCGAAATCATCCGGGTTGTTGGCTGGCTCGAACAACAGCAGCTCAACCGTGAACTGCTGTCCCTCCTGGCCGTCGACAACGACGGGCTCCGCGCGGTGCCAGTAGTGCGGAACTCCGGCATAGAGGTGGGTCTCGGAGATGTCGAGGCTGTGCCTGGCGCACCACCGCTGGCAGCGCCTAGTGCGGACCTGGACGACCAGGTCAGGGGTCTTGGTGGGTGTGGACATGTGGGAACGCCTTTCTCGGGCCGTGTACCCCAAGTAGGTAGTGGCTCATTGTTTGTGCTTCGGCTGGAGCATCCGGACTGGGTCGCGATGCAGACCCGTCAGGCCGGCCTCGAGGGGACCGGGGAGATCAAGCTGCGCAACCTCGTCAAGGAGTCGCTGCGGATGAGGCCCTCCCGCATCGTCGTGGGGGAGGTCCGCGCTGAGGAGTGCCTCGACATGCTGCTCGCGCTCAACAGCGGCCTCCCAGGGATGGCGACGGTGCATGCCAACTCCGCGCGCGAGGCACTGGTCAAGCTGTGCACTCTGCCGCTGCTGGCGGGGGAGAACATCTCCGCTCGCTTCGTGGTCCCGACTGTCGCGTCGAGCGTGGACATCGTGGTCCAGGTTGCGGTGGAGGTCGACGGGAAGAGGCGCGTCCGCGAGATCGTGGCGGTGCCGGGACGGGTCGAGTCCGACGTGATCGAGACCGAGGCGGTCTTCTCCACCCAGCAGGGCCGGCTCGTCCGGGCGCACGGGATGCCGCCGCGGCTTGAGCAGTTCGCGACCCATGGCATCGACATCCACGAGCTGCTTGCCGATGGCGCCCCGGTCGTCCAGCCCTCGAGCAGCTGACATGGGGGCTGCCCTGGGGCTGGTCCTCGGCGTCGGGTTGTGGCTGGTCTGGCGGGCGTTCACGTCACCACCACCGGCCCCCCGGAATCTTCGACCTGTCGTCGCACCGCGCATCGAAGCCATGCTGCGTGCGTCGGGTATCTCCAGCGTCACTCCACTCGCGCTCATCTCGCTCTGTGGACTGTGCGGGCTCGTCGCCTGCCTGGCGGTGCTGGCTTTGTCGCGGACCTTTCCGGTGGCGGTCGCGTTCGGGGTGATCGCGGGGTACGGGCCCGTGGCGCTTGTCAAAGGGCGCGCACATCGCCGTCGCCGCGAGCTGGCCGAGGTGTGGCCGGAGGCGGTGGACAACCTGGCATCGGCGGTGCGGGCGGGGTTGTCGCTGCCGGAGGCGTTGACGCAGCTGGGCGAGCGAGGTCCGGAGCCGTTGCGAGCGGCCTTCACGGGTTTCGGGCGGGACTATCTCGCGACGGGTCGGTTCGCGGACTGTCTGAACCGGCTCAAGGAGGAGCTGTCCGACCCGGTCGGTGACCGGGTGATCGAGGCTCTGCGCATCGCCCGGGAGGTTGGCGGGGGAGACCTCGGTCGGGTGCTCCGGGCTCTGTCGCGGTTCCTGCGCGACGACGCCCGGACCAGGTCGGAGCTCGAGGCCCGCCAAGCCTGGGTGGTCAACGGCGCCCGGCTGGCCGCGGCCTCCCCGTGGGCGGTCCTGCTCGCTCTGTCCTTGCAGCCCGACGTCATCGGGCGGTACCGGTCCACGGCCGGGGTCATCGTGCTGGTGGTGGGAGCGGTGGCCTGCTTCGTGGCGTATCGCTTGATGGTCCGACTTGGGCGTCTGCCCGACGAGCGACGTGTGCTCACCTGACGCATCACGCGGCAGGATGGACGCTGTCGGCACCCGCGGCGCAAGCCGACCGCGGATCTCGTTCCAAGGAGTCCCATGGCCGCGATGAAGCTCACCGCAATCGACGACGAGGCCATCAGTCTGCGGCTGTCCGCTGACGACGACGAGCTCGACGTCACGACAGGCGACCCACGAGCTTTCGTGCGCGAGCTCTTTCACGACGACGTCGTGAAGTACGGCGTGTGGGAGGTGACGCCCGGCGGGTTCGCTTGGGAGAACGCCGGCTACGGCGAGCTCATGCGGTGTTGTCCGGGGAGGCAACCCTCGCCAGCGAGGACGGCACAGCGGTCGAGCTTCGACCGGGGTCCTCGTTCGTCGCACCCTCCGGCTGGCGAGGGACGTGGGATGTCCGGACGACGCTACGCAAGACCTACCTGATCTGGAACACGTCCTAATGGGAGCGCATCGGTTGTCGCTTGCGGCAGTCTGGTGTCCGAGCCGTCGTCGGGTGAGCACTGCCTTGTCCGGGGCTGTGAGGCCTACGTCTAGATCGTGCCCCTGACGGTTGGTGAGGAGGTTGTAGGGCTGGTGGGATGTCGTGCCCGAGCTGCTCGTGAGCACTGAGCCATTAGGTCGCCTGGATCTTCTCCGAGGCTCGTGTTGGTTCGGCATGCGAGAGGAGACACGGCGGTGTTGTTCATTGGTGATGACTGGGCTGAGGCCCATCACGACATTGAGATCGTCAACGAGGAAGGCAAGGTCCTAGCCCGGCGCAGATTGCCCGAGGGGGTGGTCGGGATCGCGACGTTGCACGAGGTGGTTGCTGATCAGCTCGGTGACCTCGACGAACCGGACCGGGTGGTGGTCGGGATCGAGACCGACCGCGGTCCGTGGGTCCAGGCGTTGATCGCGGCCGGCTACGTGGTTTACGCGATCAACCCGTTGCAGGTCGCTCGCTACCGGGAGCGGCATGGGACCGCGGGTGCGAAGTCTGATCCCGGTGACGCCCACGTGTTGGCCGAGATCGTCCGCTTGGACCGGGCCCATCACCGGCCGGTCGCGGGTGACTCCAGCGTCGCGGAGCACGTGAAAGTCGCGGCTCGTGCGCATCAGACGATGATCTGGACCCGGCAACGCTCAGTGAACACGCTGCGCTCGATGCTGCGGGAGTTCTACCCAGCGGCGCTGGTGGCCTTCGATGACCTCGCTGGTCGCGACGCGCTCGCGGTCCTCACCGCCGCGCCTGAGCCTGAGCGGGGACGGCGGCTGACCCCGGCCCGGGTCAGCGCCTTGCTGCGCAAGGCCGGACGGCAACGCAACCTCGCCACCCGAGCGGGCGAGATCGTCGCCGCGTTGCGCAGCGAGCAGCTGCCCGCACGTCGCGGTGTCGTGGAGGCCTACGCCGCGAGTGTCTCAGCACTGGTGGCCGTGATCACCGAGATGGTCCGCCAGACCGCCGTTCTCGAGGAGCAGGTGAAGGCGGGTTTTGGCCGGCACCCGGACGCTGAGATCTACCTGAGCCAGCCCGGCCTCGGGATGGTCCTCGGTGCCCGGGTGCTCGCCGAGTTCGGAGACGACCCGCACCGCTACGCCGACGCCCGAGCCCGCAAGAACTACTCCGGGATGGCCCCGATCACCCGCGCATCAGGCACCAGACGTGTCGTCCTCGCCCGCTACGCACGCAACAGGCGCCTCGCTGATGCCCTCTACCAGCAGGCCTTCGCCGCGCTCACGAAATCCCCCGGAGCCCGAGCGTTC
>JBBSET010000103.1:0-4915 GCA_038239485.1 Propionibacteriales bacterium | reverse complement strand
CGAGCCTGTCGGCGCCTTGCTGTTCAGTGTGTCGCCGATCGGTTCGCGGTCCGACCGTCCCGCCTACCAGCTCGAGCTGAGGGTGAGCCCGGATACAGCGGCCGCGGAGATCGTCGTCGGTCCCAGCGGAACACCAGAACTGGGAGCCCTGGTCGCCCAAGGCCTCTGTGCCGTCTTGACGAGTCTCGACGGCCCCGTTGAGGACGTCGACGTGCTGACAGCCACCGAGGTCGCCGACCTGCTCGGCGACGCCCCCGTCGCATTGGCGACAACACCAGTCGTGCTGGACATCATCGCCCACGCGACGGACCGGCCCGGACAGGTCGCGCTCGTGGACGGGACCGACCACCTCACGTACGGTGAGCTCGCCGAGCGCGTGCGTGGCCTGGCGGGCGCCCTCGTCGCTGCCGGTGCCACTCCGGATGCCCCGGTAGCCGTTTTGATCGAGCGGTCAGCGGACCTGATCGTGGCCATGCTGGCCGCTCAGCGGGCCGGCGGCGGATACCTCCCGCTCGATGTCGACCAGCCGACCGGACGGCTGCTGAGCCAGGTCGAGCGCTCGGGAGCCACGGTGCTGGTGACCGGCGGCCGCTCCCTCACGGGCTTCCACGGTACGGAGGTGTCGGTGCGCAGCTCGGGCACGAGCGCCCTACCCTCCCTGCACCCTGAGTCACTGAGCTACGTCATCTTCACATCCGGTTCGACCGGTGTGCCCAAAGGCGTGGCCGTGTCGCAGCGGGCGCTGGCCAACTACGTCGCCGCGATCCTCGACGTGGTCGGTCCCTCCGTCGAGCCCATGGTGTGGGCGCTGGTCACAAGTCCGACGACGGACCTGGGCAACACGGTCATCTACCCGGCCCTGTCCTCGGGCGGAACCTTGCACGTGGTCTCGCCGCAGGCATCCCAGGACCCCGCCGCCTTCGCCGAAGTCGTCAGCGACGGTGAGATCGACATCCTGAAGATCACCCCTTCACATCTGGCCGCTCTGCTGGCGGACCCGAATGCTGAGGTGCTGCCGAGACAGGTGCTGTTCATCGGTGGCGAGGCGCTCGGCTGGGGAATCGTCGATGACGTCAGGACGCGTGGTACCTGCCGCATCGTCAACCACTACGGGCCCACTGAGACGACCGTCGGCGTCCTGGTCAACGAGATCACCGCGACCGACGCCCGAGGGGCAGCGACGGTGCCCATCGGACGACCTTTGCCGGGCTGCGAGGCGCTGGTCATCGACGAGCGCCGGCGCCTGGTGCCGGTCGGGGCCCTAGGTGAGCTCGCGGTCGGTGGGCACTGCCTGGCACGAGGTTACGTCGCCGACGAGGAGCAGACGCGCCAGCGATTCGTGGAGCACCCGTACCGACCTGGCGAGCGCGTCTATCTCACCGGGGACGTCGTGCGCCGGCTTCCGGACGGCTCCGTCGTGTTCGAGGGCCGACGGGACGGGCAGGTGAAGATCCGTGGTTTCCGGGTTGAGCGTGGAGAGGTCGAGGCGGCACTGCTGGCTCATCCCGCGGTCCGACGCGCCGCGGTCATCGTGCGCCCCGATCCACGCGGTGAGCATCAGCTGGTGGGCTACGTCGTCTCCCAGGTCCATCCTCGGCCGACCGAGGAGCAGCTTCGCGGCTTTCTGGGCGAACACCTCCCCGACCACATGATCCCCACCCGGATCGTGGAGCTCGACGACCTGCCCTTGCGCTCCAACGGAAAGCTGGACGAGGCGGCGCTGCCGGCGCCGAGCATCGCTCTACACGCGGAGCGGACACCTCCGGAGGGTCCGGCCGAGGTGGCGATCGCGGCGATCTTCGCCGAGGTCCTCGCCGTCGACGCGGTCGGTGCCACCGACGACTTCTTCGAGCTCGGCGGGCACTCGCTGTTGGCGACCCGGGTGATCGTGGAGATCCGGTCCCGGCTGGAGGTACAGCTGCCGTTCTACGTCCTGTTCGAGGCGCCCACCGTGCGAGCCCTGGCGAGCGAGGTCACCAAGGCGACGACCGTTGACGTGACGGACCACGAGCTGGCACAGATCATCGCCGACCTCTCCGACATGTCCGACGAAGAGGCAGAGGCGTTCCTCGCCATCGAAAGCACCGCCGACGGCAACGGCAACCTTCCGTGAGCCCGTCGAGCGACGAAGATGCGCGGTTGGCTTCTCGCATCGACGCGCTCGGGCTCAGCGACGCGAAACGAGCCCTCCTCGAGCACCGCCTCCGCGCGGCCGACGTCGTCTCGGACCCAGACATCCTGGCCGGGCCACGACCTGTCGTGCTCTCCTTCTCCCAGGAGCGGCTCTGGTTCCTCGAGGAGATGATGCCCGGTCTGGCGGCGTACAACACCACTCGGGTGGTTCGGATGTCTGGCCGGCTGAGCCTGCCGAGGCTCCAGCAGGCCCTCGACGCGACCCTCGCGCGGCATGCGGTGCTGCGTACCCGGGTGGAGCAGGCGAGTGACGGACGCCCCAGAGCCAGGTTGGCGGCAGCCGGCCCCGTCTCCGTCGATGTCGCGGCGACGGAGGACGAGGCTGCAGCCTTCGAGGTGATCCGGGACTTCTCCGCGCACCCGTTCGACCTGGGACAAGACAACCTGCTGCGTGCTCTGTTGGTGCGTGTCCAAGGCGGCCGGGACCTGCTCGCGCTGTGCCTGCACCATATCGCTTCCGACGAGGCCACCCGTGGGCTGCTGTGGGATGACATCAGCGGTGCGTATTCCGGAAAGAGGCTCGAGCCGCTGTTCCACCAGTACTCAGACTTCGCCAGGCTCCAGCGCGCGGAGTTTACGCGCCCGGCCATGACCGATCAGATCGAGTGGTGGCGGCGCCAGCTGGCGGGTGCGCCTCAGGTGACGGACCTGCCGGTCGACCACATCCGCCCCCCGGTGCAGTCGCTACGCGGTGAACGGCACCGGGTGGCGGTGGATCGCGAGCTCGTGCGGCAGCTACGAGGCGTGGGAAACGAGCACGGCGCGACCTTGTTCGTCACGATGCTGGCCGGGCTCACGTGGATGATCAGCCGATGGTCGCGAAGCGATGACGTGGTCGTCGGAATGCCCGTGTCCGGCCGAGATCGTCCAGAGACGGAGGGCCTCGTCGGCTTGTTCGTCAACACCGTGGTGGTTCGCACCGACTGCAGCGGCCAGCCGAGCTTCGGGGAGCTCGTCGAGCGTGTCCGCAGCAGTGTCCTGCTGGCCTTGGAGCACCAGGCGGTTCCGTTCGACAAGGTCGTCGAGGTCGTCGCCCCAGAACGGGATCCGGCGCGTAACCCGGTCTTCCAGATCTTGGTGAACGCTGTGACGACCGAAGGGCCGGCCAGCTTTCCGATCGGAGACCTCACCGCCGAGCCGATCGACTTCGATCCTGGCACCAACAAGTTCGATGTGGGCGTGCTGGTGGCTGAGCAACCCGGCGATGACGTGGACCTGGTGTTCGAGTACGCCCTGGACCTGTTCGAGGCGACCACGGTGGCGGACCTTGCCGATGAGTTGGTGACCGTGCTGCGCCGTGCCGTGGCGGCGCCGGATCTCCCGATGCCCGCTCTGAGCCTGCTACCGCCGGGACAGCGCGACCGTCTCGTCGAGTCCGTGAATGCGACGGAGGCGCTCATCCCGGCCGGCTGCCTGCACGAGCGGATCGCCGCGCAGGTCGATCGGACGCCGACACGACCAGCCGTCGCCGACGAGATCGAGACGCTGACCTACGAGCAGCTGGACAAGCGGGCCAACGCGTTCGCCCACTACCTGCGGGCGCGAGGCGTCGGTCCCGAGGTGGCCGTCGCCGTCAGCATCCGCCGGTCCGTGGCCATGGAGGTCGCGCTGCTCGCCATTCTCAAGGCCGGGGGCGCCTACGTGCCCCTCGACAGCAGCTATCCCGCCGATCGCCTGGCCTACATGCTCGAGGACTGCGGTGCCGCCATGCTGGTCACCGAGACCGCCCTGCTGACATCGTTGCCGGAACATCCCGCCACCGTGCTGGTCGACGACCTGGCCCGGCTGACAGCCGACCTCCCCGTCGACTGTCCGTCGTCCGGTGTCACTCCCGACAACCTCGCCTACGTCATCTACACCTCGGGCTCGACCGGGCGCCCCAAAGGGGTGGAGCTGAAGCACCGCGGCGTCGTCAACCGGCTCGACTGGATGCAGCGGACGTTCCGGCTGACGGGTCACGACACCGTGCTGCAGAAGACGCCGCTGAGCTTCGACGTCTCGGTCTGGGAGGTGTTCTGGCCGCTGATGTGCGGAGCGAGGCTGTTCATGGCGCGTCCGAACGGCCACCGCGACGTGTCCTACCTCCAGTCCGTCATCGCCCTCGAGCAGGTGACGGTGCTGCACTTCGTACCGTCGATGCTGCGGACGTTCCTCGAGGGCTCCGGTCCGCCGCCCACGCAGACGCGGACCTCGATGCGGGCGGTGGTGTGCTCTGGAGAGGCACTGACCAGCGACGTCAAGGACCGGTTCTTCGCGGTGTTCCCGGCCACGGAGCTGCACAACCTGTATGGCCCGACGGAGGCGTCGGTCGACGTCACCTGGTCCCAGTGCCGCCCCGGCGACGCTCGCCGGGTCCTGATCGGGGCCCCGATCACCAACGTGCAGGTGTTCGTGCTCGACGAGGGCCTGCAGCCGCAACCGGTCGGAGTCCCCGGCGAGCTGTACCTCGCCGGTGTGCAGCTTGCACGGGGGTATGTCGGGCGGCCCGAGCTGACCGCCGAGAAGTTCGTCGAGCTCCCCCTCGCGCCAGACGGCCGGGCGTATCGAACGGGCGACCTGGTCCGCTGGACTTCGCAGGGAGAGCTCGACTATCTCGGGCGTCTTGATGATCAGGTGAAGTTGCGGGGTTTTCGGATTGAGTTGGGGGAGGTGGAGTCGGTTCTGGTTGGGCATGTGGGGGTGTCGCAGGCGTGTGTGGTGGTTGCTGAGGGGGGGTCGGGGG
>JBBSET010000102.1:0-5077 GCA_038239485.1 Propionibacteriales bacterium | reverse complement strand
ATCGCAGCCGCTCCCTGACGACGCGTACCTGAACTCGTCCCAGGGAGGTCAGTACTGCGACGGCGGCCAGGGCGGCACCGGCACGCTCCGACTCGACGCCGGCTGCTGGACTGGCTACCAGCCAGCATTCCTGGTCAAGGCAGCCTAGTAGCCCTGACGGAGAGCACCCGACCGCCGGCAGACTCGGCGGGGTAAACAGTTTGACCGTCGGCGGCCCCCACCCCATATCTACGGGTGGGGGTTGCCGTCCGTGCTTTTGCGTGGGATGAGGGTGCTGTCGGGGCGGACAGATGGTGATGACGGTCGGGGCGCGGGCGGGGCGATCACACGCAGACTAGCTCGTCGTCGGGGCACATGAGGTCGCCGAGCAGCAGCAATGTGAGGTCGGCCCTAGCACCCCTCGGCGCCGGCAACGCTTCGTAAGATGACTGGCCATCGAAGGCGACGTCAGCCGCCCGGTCTGGCGGGGAATCGCACACGTGTCTAGGTGGGGTCGTCTCCGACGCTCGGGATCGCCGCGAGGTGGGCGAGGCGCTTGCGCTCACGTTTGGGGATGTCTCTGTGTGTCAGGGGTATGCCGCTCAGCGGCGTCTGGGTGAAGTCGAACGAGTCCGCGTAGTCGTAGGCGTTCCCGACGGCCGGCGTGAGGTCGGGCAGGCCGAAGGCGTGGTCGACGAAGGAGAGCATCGAGTACGGCTGGACAGCCGTCGTGCTATCGGTGTAGCCCGCCTTCGTATACGGGCTGATGATCACCATCGGGTTGCGCATCCCGAGCCCGGCCGGTGGGGGGACATGGTCGTAGAAGCACCCGCAGTCGTCATACGTGATGAAGATCGCTGTGGAGTCCCATTCCGGGCCGTTCTCGACCGCGCTCACCATCTGGCCGATGTAGTTGTCGCCTGCCGTCATACTCGCGTTGTTGTGCTGGGAGTAGGCCTGGACGGGCAGCATGTAGGACACGTTCGGCAGCGTGCCGTTTCGGGCGGCGGTCACGAAGTCTGCTTTGCGCGAGTCGTATGTCGTGGTGAACCGGTTCGCGTAGCACCAGTAGAAGTACGTGCAGATCGACCACAGACCCCGCGACGGCTTCGTGTTGCTGCCGTTCGGCGTGTCCTGATAGATGTGCCAGGTCAGCCCGGCTGCTTCCAGGTTCTGGATCAGTGTGGGGACGTACGGCACGGGGCTCGCCCGGTACGGACCTGCACCCGACTGGTCCGGCACGCACGTGGGGGCCCAAACGTTGCCATTCTGGCCCACCCAGACGGCGTCCTTGTTGCTCGGGCAGCCCCATCCCGCGTGGGGAGTGGCCCCCGTCTTGGAGTTGTGCGGATTGGAGCCGTAGAAGCCGTCCATGGTCCCCGCCGCCAGATTGAGGTGTGCACCGAAGGACACTGTGTCGCCCGCCGCATACGTCGCATCCGACACGGTGAACTGGTTGGCCAGGGCAGCAAGGTTGGGAATGTTGGCCGGGTCGATGTGCGTGACGCACGCGTATGGCGCGGTCGTGCAGCCCATGATCTGGTCCCAGTTGTTCTGCCGCGCCAGTGCGGCAACCCTGGGGTTGTGGTCGACACCCGGGACCACGTCGGGCTCCACCACGTTCGGTGCGGTTTTGCCGTCGGCGAAGGTCACCGGTCCGGTGAAACCGTCGCACGGTTGCTGCCTGGTCTTGCACAGCTGCCCGAGGACGTCGTCGAAGGAGTGGTTCTCCTGGTAGATGATCACGACATGCTTGATAGGGGATTGGGCGTCGATCACCGTCCGCGCCGACGCGACCGCCGGTAGCTGCGGTCCGTTGACGGACAGGGCAAAGGCACCGAGCGCCACCAGACAGGCGCCCGCGCCTCTGCGAATAGCCTGCGATACAGAGGCCACGTCGTGCTTCCTTCCATCCTGAGAGCGGTCATCAAGAAGTCTGAGATCACGGCCGCTACCTCCCGGGTGCCCACCGACACATATCGTCGACTGGCGGAAGCACTCAGACCCGGCCCGATCAGCAAGCGATGATCACATGCACGACACAGTAACTGTCGGTGAGCCCACTCGCACCTACGGGCGACCGAGCAACCCGACACGGATGTCTGGGCGGGTCCACGAAGGACGCACTCGAGAGCAGGCTTCACGACCTGGTCTGCTCCGGGGCGCTTGCGCCGCCTCAGGCCAGCACCAGGAGGCCATCACCTGGGTCGGTGCCTACCGCAGATACGTCGGCACCCCGCCCCGCCGGCAGCCGTCCATCCCCAGGCGAGCAGCCGGCCATCGACCCACACCCGTCCAGCATGCGGGGATGTGAACCGGGGTACTTGCCGTGCTCCCGGCCCGGACGATGTCGCTGAGTCACTCGTCGGCGGGCAGGTCGTCGTCGGACTGGTCCCGAAGGATCTTCGCCTCGTCGCGCTGCTCCTTGGCGCGCGAGCGGTCACCTCGCGCGGCCTCGCGTTCCTCGAATGCGGCGGCGTCATCCTCGTGGCGCACGAAGGCGTCGAGGTTCGCCCCCATGTCGCGATGATCGGCATGACGATCATGTTCGTCCGCCAAGGCATCGCGTCGATCAGCCTTCTCGGCCGTGGAATCGTCCGCGACTTCGCCGCTGGAGTCATCCGGCTGGTCTCGTTCGGATGCGCTCATGCTCTCCCTGTGCCTGAGTTCTCTACGAGAATACCAAAGCGCGAAGCTTGTCCCGCTCAACAACGAAAACCGACTGTCAGGGTTGAGGGAGGCTGATATCGGTTTCGCTGCTTGGGGTTACGTCACGGTAGTGGTGCATATGTGGGCCAGCTCCGGGAAGGGCGTAGAGCAGTCTGCGGTTGCCCGGGTGGCCCGAACTCCAGGCCTTGAGGTTGACCCAGACAGCCCCAGGGCCGCTCCCTCTGCCCCCACGTTTGTCACGCGCTCGCGGGGGTCCGATCGTCACGAGAACGGGGACAGGCGGGCGCGTCGGCGCGCCTGCTCGGCTCGCGCCTCCGTCGCCTGGTGCCGCTCGTTGTCGGCCTCGAGCCTGTCGAGGCCCGCCGCCATCCGACCGGTCAACCCCGCCTCGCGTTCGGACGAGCTCGCGCCGACATCGGTCAGCAGGTAGCGGTCGAGCTCGGAGGCGACGCGGTCCGCCTTGGAGCGCAACCTGTCACGGCGGGCGAACTCTCGGGCGTCGAAGGCATCCGCGTCGTCGACGTCGCGCACGAAGGCATCCAGGTTGGCAGCCATGTCGCGCTGCTCGGCCACCAGGTCCCGGGCGTCGGCGCGGGCGTCGCGAAGGTCCGCCGCGCTGAAGATCGCCTCGATGTCGACCTCACGTTCCGTAGACGCGGTGTCGCGCTCGTCAGCCACGCAGTCACGCTCGTCGGCGATCCGGTCACGCTGGTCGGCGGCAGCCTCGCGGCCGTCTGCCGTCGCGTCACGATCGACGCCTCGTTCGGTCACTGGCCCCCCCGGTCCCAGGTGTGATGCCGACGCCCGCGTGCCGGCTGGCTTCATGCGTTGGCGACTCTGAGTAGTCCTAACGCTACGGTGGATAACTGACCTGGTAAAGGGACAAACGGAAACTGCCCGCCATCCATCGTGGTGGTCCGGTCTCGGCCGCTAGGTCAGGTGGCCTGGCGATTGTGCCCGTCGACGGTTTCCTGTGCGACCGCCCGAAGCTTGGTGTTCGAGTCCTGCGACTGGCGGACGAGATACCCGAAGGCCCGCTCCTCGTCGAGGTGGTACCGCTCCATCACGATGCCGACGGCCTGGCCGATGACCTGCCGCGTGACCAGGGCGGCCTGAAGCGTCTCGGTGGTCCGCGCGAAGTTCATCGTCATGGCCGCCTGTGCGGCGAACAGCTCCGCGATCTGACGGGAGTCCTCCAGGTTGTCGTCACGCGCCGATGAGAGCGTGATCGTGACCCTGGTCGAGCCGGCGCGGAAGAAGCTGCAGGTGAGCTGCGACACCGCGCCGACGCCGAGCCCGTCCGGAAGCTCCCCGGCTGCGGCAAGCCGATCGGTCGAGCCGTCGGGATGGACGACGCAGATGCTCGCCGTGTCCGCTCCGGGTACGGCCTCCAGGGCCGCTTCCGCGATGGACTGCAGGATCTCCGCCCCGTCAGCCCCGTCCGCGCCCTCCCGTACCGACCCGGCGACGGGAGACACGACGGCAACCGGTCGGTGGTCTGGAGTGACCTGGCGTCGCGACATAAGACCTCCTCGTCCGGTTGGAGTGAGCGTGAGCAGACTCCCCATGCTGGCCGGTGGGAAGGAAGGAACAGGGTGCCTTCTCCGCAGTCAGGTTAGCCGATCGTCGAGGACCGATGATAGCCACGGTCCTCCTTGGAAGGCAGCGGTGAGACGGGCGGCCTACCGGCAACGTCGATGGGGTGGCCGCCGAGGCAAGATGGAGGAATGCTCTCGGGACTGTCCCCGCCGCGACGCCGTTTGATGCTGGCACTGGCCGCCTCGGCGCTGGCACTCGCCCTGGTCGTCGTGGTCCTTGCGCTCCGCGCTCGGCCGGATCCGGTCGTCCCGGTCGCGCAGAACCAGCTGGGCCCGATCTTGTTGGTTCCCGGCTACGGCGGCTCGACGACGGGTCTGGATGTGATGGCCAGCGCGCTGCGCTCGGAGGGGCGCGACGCGACCGTGGTCGACCTTCCCGACGATGCCCATGGGGATCTGGGGGCCCAGGCGGAGACCTTGAAGTCGGCGGCCGACGATGCGCTGGCGCGGACGGGAGCTTCCTCGGTCGACGTGGTCGGCTACTCCGCCGGCGGTGTCGTGGCGCGTCTGTGGGTTCGCTACGATGGCGGCGCCAGCCAGGCGCGGCGCGTCGTGACGCTCGGTTCGCCGCATCACGGGACTGACCTGGCGGGTGCCGCCGTCGACTTCGCGCCGTCGCAGTGTCCGACGGCCTGCCAGCAGCTCGTTCCGGACAGCGATCTGCTCCGGTCCCTCAACGCCGGTGACGAGACTCCGACGGGTCCGTTGTTCGTGTCGATCCGGTCCACGTCGGACGAGGTGGTCCCGTCGGAGTCGTCGGTGCTCGACGGCGCCACCAACATCGTGCTGCAGTCGGTCTGTCCGGACTCCCGGACATCACACGACGAGCT
>JBBSET010000101.1:0-5321 GCA_038239485.1 Propionibacteriales bacterium | reverse complement strand
TGACACCGATGAGGTCGGCGCCGGCGTGCAGAGCCCGTGCCACCTCGTGCTCCGTGTGGACCTCGACAAGAGGCGTCAGCCCGATCGAGCGGGCGCGGTCGATCAGGCAGCCGAGCTGGTTGTCGTCGAGCGCCGCCACGATCAACAGCGCCAGGTCGGCGCCGTACGCACGGGCCTCCCACAGCTGGTACGACGTGATGATGAAGTCCTTGCGCAGCACGGGCACCGACACGGCCGCCCGGACGGCCCGGAGGTCGGCCAGGCTCCCGCCGAACTTGCGCCCCTCGGTCAGCACGCTGATCGTCGCGGCGCCGCCACGCTCGTAGTCGCGCGCCAGCCCTGCGGGGTCGCAGATGACCGCGATGTCGCCTCGGCTCGGGCTGGCCCGCTTGACCTCCGCGATCACGGAGATGCCGTCGGCGCGGTAGCAGGGCATCGGGTTGAGAGCCGGATCCCGTCGCGCCGCGAGCTCCTTGAGGTCAGACAGGCTGCGCTCGGCCTGGCGTGCGGCCAGGTCGATGCGGACGCCACCGAGAATGTCGTCGAGAACGGACACTAGTGCGTGCCCATCCCCATGGCTTGCATGACCTTTCCCACGACGCAGGCCAGCACGCCGATCACCACGGCGAGCCAGAAGACCAGCCAGTTTCCGGCGACGAGGCCGACCGCGCCCACCAGGAACCCGATCAGGATGAGGGTCACAGCCGTCCAAGCGGCGGGGGTCGAACCGTGATGGGACTCAGTCATCTGTCGGCTCCTCTCGGTTGCATTGTCTCCTGTTGCGCTCACCAGGTCTGCGTCGGGTCGTGACCGCTGTCGATGGAGCGCCACAGGTCGGTCTCGGTGGGATCGACCAGTGCCGGGCCGGGCGCCTGGTCAACCGATAGGGGCGCGTCGTACCGGCTGCTCATTGTGGCCCACGAACCGCCGAACCACGCAATCAGACCGCCGGCCAGGGCACACCCCAGCGCCCCGGCGCCGGACACCCAGCGCCAGGCAGCGGTATGGCTGTCGTAGCTCCCGCCGGACCAACCCTTCGCCGACAGACCCTGCTCGATGGCCCGCGACCCACCGCCGGGGTGGACGACGGCGACGACGACGGCCACAGCGCACACCACGACGAGGATGCCGAGCCCGCGCCGGACCCAGCCACGGGTCGCGACGACAGCTCCGAACGACGCGAGCAGGACGAAGCCGAGCGCTCCCGCCAGCGGGGCGAGGTCGGCTCCGTCGACCTGGGCGTGGATCGTCGGGAGGCCCTGGACGTTGGCCGTGGCGGACTGCCATGGCCGGGACGCCCCGACAGTCGCCCCGGTCGCCGACGCCAGCCCGAGCAGCAGCGTCTGCGGGTATCCCTGAAGGTGCCGGCGGCCCCCGGGAAGCGGGGGCCGGGAGGGCCGCTCGTCAGCCACCGGCGCGGCCGTCTTCCAGGGGGCGGTCCTCGAGCTGGTTCGACTCGAGGATCGCAGCGCCATCGAAGCAGGTCGCGGCCCCGGTATGGCAGGCCGGGCCGACCTGGTCGACCAGCAGCAGGACGGTGTCGGCGTCGCAGTCGAGGCGGACCTCGCGTACGTGCTGGGTGTGCCCGGAGGTCTCCCCCTTGACCCAGTAGGTCTGCCGGCTGCGGCTCCAGTACGTCGCTCGACGGGTGGCCAGGGTGCGCCGAAGGGCCTCAGGGTCCATCCAGGCCAGCATCAGCACCTGATGCGACGTTGCGTCCTGGACGACCGCCGAGACGAGTCCGCGCGCATCCAGAGTGAGTCGTTGGGCCCAGTCCTCGGCGGACGGACCTGTCGGCTGGATCCGGGCTCCCTCGCTCATCTGGCCAGTCTCTCATCGACGTAGGCTCGAGCGTATGACTGCGCTCAGCACCGCCTACCGGGACGCCGCCGACCAGCCGACCGGGCCGGACGTCTCGCGCGTCGAGCGGGCACTGCTGTGCGACCTCTTCGACTCCGTCGGCCCGTCGGCGCCGACGCTGTGCGACGGGTGGGACACCCACCACCTGGCTGCCCATCTCAAGGGCCGCGAGGGGAACCCGGTACGGCAGGTGATGAGCGCCGTTCCGGCGTTCGGCGACCGCTCCGTCGACAACCTGGTGGCACACCATGACTTCGCCGGCCTGGTGGCCGACATCAGGTCGGGGCCACCGCGCCTCTCGGTGTTCTCGGTTGGGAAGCTGGAACCGCTCCTCAACGTCGTCGAGTTCTTCGTCCACCATGAGGACGTACGCCGTGCCGCCGACGGTTGGGAACCGCGGGAGCTGCCCCGATGGGCCGAGGATCAGCTGTGGGCGAGGACTCTCGGGTTCGCGAAGCTCGCCTGGCGGCGAAAGCCGACCGGACTCGTGCTCGAGCGCACCGACACCGGCGAGCGGGCTCAGGCCTCGAAAGGTGTTGGTGAGACCGTGCTGCGCGGGTTGCCCGGCGAGATCTCCCTGTACATCTCCGGGCGCCCGACGGTGGCCCGGGTCGACGCGACCGAGGACAGCGCCTGATCGCACGCCGGCGCTGACCACCTGTGGCGACAACCTAGGGGGTCGGCGAGCCGCCGGTCACGGACAGGGTGGAGCCGGTGGTGTAGCTGGACTCGGCCGAGGCGAGGTAGACGTACGCGGCCGCCAGCTCGGCGGGCTGGCCGGCCCGACCCAGCGGCGCCTGCTCGCCGAACGACGGCAGCTTCTCGGTCGGCTGGCCGCCCGCGACCTGCAGCGGCGTCCAGACCGGCCCGGGCGCCACGACATTGACCCGGATCCCGCGCTCGGCGACCTGCTGGGCGAGTGCCTTGCTGAAGGCGTTGATGGCCGCCTTGGTGGAGGCGTAGTCGAGGAGCTGGGGAGACGGCGTGTAGGCCTGCACCGACGACGTCGTGATGATGCTCGCACCAGGCTCCAGATGTGGCAGCGTCGCCTTGCAGAGCCAGAACAGGCCGTAAACGTTGGTCCGGAAGGTCTGGTCGAACTGCTCCGTCGTCAGGTCGGCGATATCCTCGACCGCCTGCTGGTATCCGGCCACCGACACCACGATGTCGATCCCACCGAGCTCGCGGACAGCGGTGGCGACCAGCTCGTCGTTGCCCGCCTCGGTCGACAGATCACCAGGGACCGCGACGGCGCGGCGCCCGGCCTTCTCGATGAGCTCGACCACCTCGTCGGCGTCGGGCTGCTCGGACTCCAGGTACGACAGCACGACGTCCGCACCTTCGCGGGCGAACGCGATCGCGGCGGCGCGGCCGATACCGCTGTCCGCCCCCGTGACGATGGCGCGGCGGCCCTCGAGGCGCCCGGACCCGACATACGTCTCCTCGCCGTGGTCAGGTCGAGGCTCCATCTCACCGGCCAGGCCTGGCGCGGCCTGCTTCTGCTCAGGCTGCGGCGGCCGGGGGTACTGGGTCGTCGGATCCTGCGGGGTGGTCTGGTCGGGGCTCACATGCATCCTTCGCTGGCTGACTGCGTACGACCCGGCTGTACCCCGCCCCGGCGGACGCGAAACCGCGAAGGGCTAACGGACCGGGTGACCGGCCGAGGCCAGGGCCGCCTTGACCGCCGCGACAGACAGCGTCCCGAAGTGGAAGACGCTGGCCGCGAGGACGGCGTCCGCCCCTGCGTCCACGGCCGGCGCGAAGTGCTCCACGGCCCCCGCTCCCCCGCTGGCGATGACCGGGACGGTGACGACCGCGCGCACCGCCGAGATCAGCTCGAGGTCGAACCCGGCCCGCGTTCCGTCGGCGTCCATGGCGTTGAGCAGGATCTCGCCGGCGCCGTGATCCGCCCCGGTCCGCGCCCAGTCCAGCGCGTCGATACCGGTCCCTCGGCTGCCGCCGTGCGTCGTCACCTCGAAGCCGGACGGGGTGCCGCTCGCCCGCCGGGCGTCCACGCTGAGCACCAGCACCTGACGGCCGAACCGCTCCGCGATCTCGCCGATCACCTCGGGTCGGTCGATCGCCCCGGTGTTGATCGCGACCTTGTCCGCGCCGGCGCGCAGCAGAATGTCGACGTCCTCCGCCCGCCGGACGCCTCCCCCGACCGTGAGGGGGATGAACACCTGCTCGGCGGTTCGGCGGACCACGTCGAGGACAGTGTCGCGACGGTCCTTCGAAGCGGTGATGTCCAGGAAGGTCAGCTCGTCCGCACCGTCCGCGTCATACCGCTTCGCCAGCGCCACGGGGTCGCCGACGTCCCTCAGGCCGACGAAGTTGACCCCTTTCACGACGCGCCCGTCGTCCACGTCGAGGCAGGGGATCACCCGGACGGCGACGGTCATCGAGCCGCCTCGTCGACTGTGGTGGCCACGGCCGCCAGCGCGTCCTCCAGGCTGAACGCGCCGGTGTAGAGCGCGGTCCCGATGATCGCACCCTCGACGCCGAGCGGCGTCAGGGCCGCGATGGCAGCCAGGTCGGCGAGCGTCGACACTCCGCCCGACGCGACGACGGCGGCCTCTGTGCGTGAGCAGACGTCCCTCAGCAGGTCCAGGTTCGGGCCTTGCAGCATGCCGTCCCGGGCGACGTCGGTGACGACATAGCGTTCGCAGCCGTCGTCGTCGAGGCGGGCGAGGACGTCGTACAGGTCTCCACCGTCGCGGGTCCACCCCCGCGCCGCCAGCGTCGTTCCGCGCACGTCGAGGCCGATGGCGACCCGGTCGCCGTACTGGGCGATCACCGACGCACACCAGTCGGGGCTCTCGAGGGCGGCCGTGCCGATATTGACCCGGCGGCATCCGGTCGCGAGGGCAACCCCGAGCGAGGTGTCGTCGCGGATCCCGCCCGACATCTCGACGTCGATGTCCAGGGCCGCGACGACCTCGGTGAGCACGACGGTGTTGTTGCCGCGACCGAAGGCTGCGTCGAGGTCGACCAGATGCACCCAGCTCGCTCCTGCACGCTGCCACCGCAGCGCCGACTCGACGGGGTCGCCGAACACCCGCTCGCTGCCCGCAACACCTTGGACCAGCTGGACCGCCCGACCCCCGGACACATCGACGGCGGGGAGGAGCAGCAGACCGGACATGACAGCCAGCCTATTGGGGGTGCGGCGGCTGGTGGCGTCGGCGGACCAGCTCGCCTCATCGGGGGCGGCCGGCGGGGTACCGCTGTCGGAACCCCGCACGCCCGGCCGAGGTGCTGGGGCCGGCTCGCCGGCCGCGTCAGAGGACGAAGACGGCGACGACCGGGATCGCGAAAAGGCTGGCAACCAGGACGGCTGCCCGCTGTCCCCAGTCCGCGGTGGCCGCCCACGTCAGCGCCTGCAGGATCAGGAAGCCCACCAGGATCAGGCCGATCGTGCGGCGGCGCTTGGCGGCGAGCGGACCGCGCGCGCGTCCCGT
>JBBSET010000100.1:0-5369 GCA_038239485.1 Propionibacteriales bacterium | reverse complement strand
CGAGTATCGCCAACAAGATGCCGCCGAGGATCCACGAGATGAGAGAGGCGGGTCCGGCGGCCTGCGCGCCGTACAAGGCCCCCAGGAGCCAGCCGGATCCGATGATCGACCCCAAGGACACGAATGTCAGCCCGAGGAGTCCGATATCGCGCTTGAGGTGGAAGGTCTCAGTGTCGGACTTGGTTGTGTCGGTTGCCATGGCTACCTCGCGTTCGAGTCACGTCCACCCGGGTGTGAACCGCGCGATGACCGTACGCCCAACGCCGAAGACCCGCCACCCGGCGCGCCAGCGGCAAAGGGCACGACTCGGCAACGAAACGCCGAGTTCACACGGGCAGACGCGTCGCGGTCCGATGTTTCAGGGCCGCTACTTCGACGGCTGAGGCACTTTGCAGTGGATCTTGGGATTGACTCCCACATAGTTCAGCGGCCCCGCGATGACGGTGACGGCCGTCCTCCCGAATGTCGCGCAGCTGTTGTCCGCGGACGAGTAGTAGTGCCGCTGACCGGCGGCAACTGCTCCGATCAGAAGCCAGACGATGACGATGATCGTGACGAGGCGCATCTGAAATCCTTCGGTCGGGGGCGCGGGCAGTCGAGCGTACCCGTGAGCGGTTCGGAATGCTTTCGCGTAGATTTCCGATATGTCTTCAGAGGCCGATCAGGCGGATCGGGCGGCCGACGGGCCCGCCCCACGACACAGGCCCCCCGAGGGGGTCACGACCGCCACGGTCGAAGCTGTCGGCAAGCTGACCGAGGCCCTGGAGACTGTCGAGCGGGCTCGGGGACACCTCTACTCCTTCCACCAGCTGACCGGCTCGGCCGACCTGAAGCTCGACGAGGCCGCGGCGTTGCTCCGCGAGGCCGGTCACGACGAGCTGGCAGAGGCGGTCACCGGCCGGCTCATCGGACGCAATGTGATCACGGGCCGATGGACCTTCCAGCTCGTCGAGGAGTACGACGAGGGGTACTACCGGGACTTCTCTGACCTCGAGCGACAAGTTCGCGACGATCTCCTCGACGGGCGGCGCCACGTTTTCGAGGCCGGGATGAAGGAAGACCGCAGGACTCACGGTCGCGCCGGGCACGAGGCCCGTCCCGATCAAGCCGGCTGAGCCGTCAGTCGCGCGACTTGGCGCGGCCGCTCGGGACGAGTCCCGTGACCAGCCCGATGACGACAATGACGGCGGCGATGATCAGCAGCCACTTCAGCGCCGCGACGACCATGCCGATGACGATGACGACGACCAGCGCCGCCAGCAGTGCCAGGAACCAACCCATACCTGCAGCCTAGCCGCGTGCACCAAGCGACTCGATCACGGCAGCGGCGGTACGCCGGCCGGACACGATCGCCCCCTGGATCGAGGCCGTGTCACGGTGGTCGCCCGCCACAAAGACACCGTCGCCGAGCGACACCGGCCGACGCAGGTCCAGCGGCGAGAGCATCGCTGGAAGCGCGTTCGCGATGGCGTAGCTGGCGACCGGCTCCCAGTCCGCTGTCGACACGCCGTAGATCCTGGCGAGCTGGTCCCGGACTGCGGCAGCGGTCTCGGGGCCGGCGTCGGCGCCCAGCACCGTGCTCGAGACCAGGGCGCCGGACGCGCAGTAGCCCGGCGCGACGTCGGACACCACCGCCGTGTTGACCACCGGGCCGCTGCGGTCGCCATCGACGTGCAGCAGGTATCGGGCTGCCGGCGAGTGGGCGGCCCGGTGGTAGAACGTCGTCAGGGCGCGCATGAGCGGAGCGGGTAGTGATGTGAGGGTCGCGGCGGTGACGCCGTCCGTCGCGACCACGACCGCGCTGCCACGCCAGGTGCCGCTGTCGGTCGACACGGTGCCGGCGCTGATAGCCGATACCGGTGTCTGCAGGTGGACGACGCCGGGCGGTAGCCCATCCGCGAGCTGCTCGGGCAGTGCCTGCATGCCGGCGGCCGGCAGTGATGGGCTCCCGCGAGCGAACATCCTGAGCTGGAGGTCGACGAACAGCCGTGAGGACTCCTGCCGGTCCTCGGCGAGCACCCCTGCCAGGAACGGCTCGAGAACGGTCCGTCGCAGCCGTCCGGTGATCCCGGCGGCGTCGAGGGCCTGGCCATACGGCTCGTCGTCTCGCCGCTTGACCCGCTCGCCCGACCCGACGGCCACGGCTGCGACGTACGCCGCGAACCGCGCCTTCTCGACGAGCGACCCCGTCGAGCGGTCGAAGGCGCCGCCGATATCGGCTATCGAGCGGCGGGGGTCGGCAAGCACCGAACGCGTCCCGTGAGATGCCACCACGACGCCGGCGCCGAACCCCTTGAGCTTCAGCGCGTCGAGGTCGACGAGGCCCGCGAGGGCCGGGTACGCCGGGTTCAGGAGCTGGAAGCCGCGGTCGAGCAGCATCCCGTCGACACGATCGGTGCGGATGCGTCCACCGACCGCGTCGGAGGACTCCAGCACGACCACCTCGACGCCGCGCCGCGACAGCTCGACCGCACAAGTGAGACCCGCCATGCCTGCCCCCACGACGATCACCTGATGACTCGGCATCGGACCTCCCAACCCTGATTCTGCCCTCTCGGCACAGGTCCGGCCGCCTGCCGCATCGCGTACAACCAAATGCTGGTAACTCGCTCGCTTTCCCGATGTGCTTTTCCTCGGTCCATGCAATGGCACAGTGAACGCCACAGGAGTCTGCGGCCAACCGGCCAACCGGGGTCACGCCGACGCCATCCCCCTCACGCCGGGACCACCGGGTCCGGTTCCTCAGGCTGAGAATCGACGAGCCGCTGGTGCTGGCTGACAGCGCCTCGTACGGCACCGACCCCTGTCCCAGTCGTGGGTTCTCCGAGTACACCCACGAGTCGACGACCGAGCTGGAGGTGTACGGGCAGTAGGCCGCCGGTCTCACGAAGAGGGAGGCTGTCACCGGTTCTGTGGCCAGCAGGCATGATGCCGCCATGACGCACGATGCCGAAGCGGCTGCAGAGGTCGACCCCTGGGGCATCCAGACGCACTGGATCGACGCCCACGACGAGCCGCAGGTCGTCCCGGAGGGGATACTCCAGAGTCTTCGGGAGATCATCTCGGAACGGCCTGACGACCTTGACGAGGTGGCTCCGATCGTGACCCGTCCTGGGCACGATCCCGGTCTCGGACGTGTCGAGGTCGAGTGCGAGCTTGGAGGCGTCCGGCGCATCGACGGGGTCCTGCCCGAGGACTTCCCGCTCGGCTATCACACCGTTCGCGCTGCCGACGGCAATCGGCGCGGTCTGATCGTGTCGCCCGGGCGTTGCTGGTTGCCGCAGGGCTGGCGAGCCTGGGGCTGGACCGTGCAGCTGTATGCCGCGCGATCGCGTCGCAGCTGGGGCATCGGTGACCTGCGTGACCTCAAGACCCTGCGTGAGTGGTCGCAAACGATCGGGGCCGGATTCTTGCTGGTCAACCCGTTGCACGCGGTGGCTCCGGTGCAGCCGCAGGAGGATAGCCCGTACCTCCCCGTCACCCGACGGTTCCGCAACCCCATCTACCTGTGCGTGGACGACGTCGCGGCCGAGGCCGACGTCGACGTCGCCGAGCTGTCCCAACAGGGCCTAGCGCTCAACGACGATCCAGTGATCGACCGCGACGCCGTCTGGACGCTCAAGCGGGAGGCCCTATCGCGCGTCTTCGCCGCGCGTGGTGACGGCGACGGCTTCGACACCTGGGTGGACGAGCAGGGCAGCTCGCTGCACGACTTCGCAGTGTGGTGCGCGCTGGCCGAGGACAACGGTCCGGACTGGCGCGAGTGGCAGCAGCCGCTTCAGGACCCGCGCTCGGGCGCGGTGAGCCGATTCGCCGCCGACCACGCTCAGGCCGTCGCCTTCCACACGTGGCTGCAGTGGCAGCTCGACCGTCAGCTGCGTGAGGCGAGCTCCGGCATCACCGTGCTCCAGGACCTGCCGATCGGTGTGGGGGGCGGCGGAGCCGACGCCTGGGCCTGGCAGGAGCTGCTCGCCCGCGATGTGGCGATCGGTGCTCCACCGGACCTCTTCAACACGGCCGGTCAGGACTGGGGATCGCCTCCGCTGATCCCTTGGCGGCTTCGCGAGAGCGGGTACAGGCATTCGTGGAGGCGATCCGCGCCACCATGGGCGACGGTGGCGGGTTACGGATCGACCACGTGATGGGGCTGTTCCGGTTGTGGTGGGTCGCGCCCGGCAAGTCGCCGGCACACGGTGCCTACGTCCGCTATCCCAGCGAGGACCTGCTCGACATCGTCGCGCTCGAGAGTCATCGGGCCCAGGCCATCGTCGTCGGCGAGGATCTGGGAACGGTCGAGGAGGGTGTTCGGGAGGCGCTCGCAGCGCACAACATGCTGTCGTACCGACTGCTGTACTTCGAGGACGACGACCCCGCGGACTGGCCGGTCAAGGCGATGGCCGCAGTCACCACGCACGACCTCCCCACCATCGCCGGGCTGTGGACGGGAAGCGACCTCGACGAGCAGTGTCGCTACACCTCGGTCACGGCCGATGATGCCGAGCATGGCCGGCAGTCCGTGCTCGCCCCCGTCATGAGAGCAAGTCCACTCGCTGCCGACGCCGCTGCCATCGACGCGGTGCAGGTTGCCTACCGGCGCCTGGCTGAGGCTCCCTCGGTGCTCCTCTCGGCGACGCTCGACGACGCGCTGGAGATCGAACGCCGGCCGAACATGCCCGGTGCGCCCGACCGGGCCAACTGGTGCCTCGCCCTGCCGATCCCGATCGAGGATCTGGCGAGCCACCCGCTCACGCTTCGGCTGGCCGCGATACTTGGCTCAGGGGCGGCCCGGCAGCCCGACGCCTAGCGTCAGGGCCGACGCGCCCCTGCTCGCGGAAGGCTCCGACGGTACGCTTCGGTCGGATTGCTGAACGGCCCAGGCGGGCGCCGCGGCTGGTACGCCCGGGGGTGACTCAGCCCGGGCCGGGCTCAGCCCGAACTGGTAGGCGTGGCTGTAGGCGGCAAGGTGGCCGGCGGGTCGGTCGACGCGGCAGTCGGTGGTACCGGCGAGTCCGGCGGGTCGACGACAGCCTGGTAGACGTAGGGCAGGTCGTTGATGGCGACGACGAGGCCGTCGGCGTCGACACTGACGACTTCCTGGGTGTTCGCCATCGCCGTGAGCTCGGTTGCGACCGGCTCGGCCGTGCCGTCACCGTTGTAGTCACCTTGGATCGCAGCCAGGTCGGCGTTGGCACCGAAGTCGAGGACGGTTTCGTCGATGCACCAGTTCACGTCGCACTGCGACAGCGTCCCGCTGAGCGCCGTGACGACCGGTGGTGGCGTGGTCGGGGGCTTGGTGGGTGGTGGCGTGGTCGGGGGCTTGGTGGGTGGTGGCGTGGTCGGGGGCTTGGTGGGTGGTGGCGTGGTCGGGG
>JBBSET010000099.1:0-5407 GCA_038239485.1 Propionibacteriales bacterium | reverse complement strand
TGCACATCCAGACCGACACTCGTACGCTCGTAAATCACTGAGGCCTCCCGCAACTGTTGGCTCTACCTGACAGGCCCGAGCCTGCCCGGCAACCCACGACCACTTGCGAGCGAGGCCTCAGCCCTCACTCATACCGTCTAGCTGGCCGTCTGAGTGGTGCGCATCTGCCGGGGGACCGGTGCGGCTCAGTTCAGCAGGATGTAGCTGACCGCGCCCGAGTGCTGGTAGCGCAGCTCGCCGAACCATCGCCGCGACGTCGAGAGGCCTGACCAGCGGAGCCCCACCGAGAAGCCGCGGCCACCGGTGACGGTCGTGCGCCTGGTGGTCGTCACGTGAGCGTTGCGCGCATCCCGGGGCAGGACCCAGCCGGTGAAAATGGCCCTGGTCGACGCCCCACGCTGAGTGGGACCGGCGGCGACGACGTAGGCGGTGTACCGCCCGGCCGAGGGCACGGGAAGGGTGACCTGCTCGCGAGACGACGGCGTCGCCGAGCTGGCGACGAGCGAGCGGTCCCGGTAGACGTACAGGTCGACGTCGTGGCGGTGCCCCGCGGAGACGTCGAAGCGCAGGTCAGCGGTGCCACCGGGGACCTGGTAGGTATGGCTCCAGGCGGCGGTCGCCGTGGTCGGGCGGGCGGCGTCGAAAGCCCCGGACGCGAGGTGCAGGTGGACGGGACGGGCCGCGACTGGACCGACCAGGTCGGTGGTCAGGGTGCCGGTGACACCTGCATGGGCACGGATCGTCGCAGCGCCGCTACGGCCGTCGGCCGTCAGCACGGCTGGGGCGGCGACATACTCGGCGCGGACGACGATCGGGCTGGTCACCCGATGACCGGCAGAGCCTCGCCACGTCAGCGACCCGCCAACGTAGCGCTCGTACCGTGCTGACCGCTTCGCACTGACCGTGATGGCAAAGGTGCGGGAGCTTCCGGGGGTGAGTGTCATCCAACTTGGTACGACGGACACTCCGAGGCCGGGGAGTCCGTGCACCCGCGCTGTGTAGGTCTCGGTCCTGTCACCGACGTTGGTGACCTCGCGGGTGACGGTCCTGGTTGAGACGAGGTCCCCGATCGACACCGAGGCGAGGTTCGCCCAACGAGCCCCTGACGGCGCGTAGACCAGCCCGGGATCGAAGGCGCGACGCGGGTCGACCTCGCCGGCCCCGGCCGCGAACGGGCCCGCCGGCGGGCTGATCGCCCGGGCCGTCGTCATCAGCGCCGACTTGACCGCCGCCGGCGACCAGTCGGGGTGGGCGGCCATGATGTCCGCGGCGACGCCGGCGACCTGCGGGGCCGCCACCGAGGTGCCGGTGGCGAGATCCCAGTGGCGTCCGAAGTTCGACGGTGGCGCGACCGCCGAGACGATGCCGACACCGGGAGCGGCCACATCCGGTTTCAGCACATCGGCGTCCGCGCCGGGGCCGTGGGCCGAGAAGTCGGCGAGCCGCGAAGCCTGCGGGACGCGGGATCGGTCCGGAACCAGGGACGCGGTGGCCCTCGCGTGCCGCGAGGCGTACTTCGTGATCGCGTCGCCGTCGCTCTGGTCCACCTGGACCGTGGGAACCACATGCACGTCGTCGTCGGTGTCGCCCGGCGCCGCGTTGGTCAAGACCATGCCGACCCCACCGGCCTGAGCGACGATGCCGCTCTTGGAGACACGGGCGGTCTCGCCGCGCCGGCAGACAACGATGGCGCCATCGACGGCGGTGGCATCCAGGGCTCCCGGAAAACAGAGAGCCGCGTGCCGGGCCGACACTCCCCGTGCGGCCGCGTCCGCAGCGTCGACCAGTGGTGCCGCGCGCACCGTTCGTTCGGACACCATCGAGCCGGTGAAGCGCTGCCCATCGCCGAGCACGACCGAACCCCGGAAGACGTGGTGGGTCGTGGCCGCGACCGTCGTCACCCACGGGCTGGAGTGGGCGACGGTCGAGGGCCGGGGTCCACCGTCGCCTGCCGAGGCGGCGACGAATACGCCCGCACGGGCCGCGTTGAGGAACGCCGTCTCCACCGCGTCGACGGTCCCGGTGGCGGGCGCGTCGCCGATCGAATAGCTGATGACGTCGACGCCGTCGGACACTGCCGTGTCGATCGCCGCGACGGTGTCAGCGGTCGTACATCCGTCGCCGGCTGGGTCCGGGGCGATCCAGCAGGCCTTGTAGATCGCGAGCGCGGCGGCGGGGGCCGCGCCTGCGACGAGCCCGAAGTCCTGCCCGTCGATGGTGACGTCGACGCCGGAGTTGCCGGCGGCCGACCCCGCGGTATGGGAGCCGTGTCCGCTCCCGTCACGTGGGGAGACGTAGTCGGCGACGGCGACATGGTCGCGGCCGAACCCGTTGACGAAGTAGCGGGCGGCGATGATCTTGGTCGTGCACAGGCTGGGGCTCCAACTTTCGCTGCGGCGGCACGTGCCGGTGAAGCCGGGGTACGTGTGCCTGACTCTGGCCCGGGTCATCGGCACCCCCGCGAACGACGGGTTCTCCGGCCAGATGCCGGAGTCGATCACGCCTATCACGATGCCCTGGCCGCGTCCGTGCCCGGAGGCGTCGTGCAGGGCTGGTGCTGCCCGCCCGGATGTGACGGCGGCGCGGTCGGTGGAACCGCCGATCGCGCCGTCGAGGTGGGCCGTAGAGTTCCGCTCGACCCCGAGGACGGCCGGCATCGACTCGGCCAGCTTGACCTGGCTGCTGGTGAGGACGGCGGCGAAACCGTCGACGGCGGTCCGGTAGGAGTAGAGCAGCGGCGGGTGCCCGAGGAGGGCGAGCACCCTGGCCTGGCCCGAGGCGAGGTGGGCGGCGTAGGAGTGTGCGGCCGGGCTCGCTGCGTCGAACCGCTTACCGGCCCTCGGCGCGGTTGCGCCGAAGCCGTCGACGCCCCCGTCGTACGTCGCCAGCGGCCGGGCCTTCAGCAAGACGACGTAGGTGCCGCCCGCCCCGGTCGACGGTTGCGGGCTCGCCGCCGTCGGGGCGGTGGCAGCGAAGGCGGGAGCCGTGGAGAGGGCCAGAGCGCAGGTGGCGATGACGGCGGCGGCTGTACGCACGACTCCTCCTCCCGGCTCGCTCAGGCGCCTGCTGCCTGGGAAGACACGTGACAGGCACCGGGGGCTGAACTACCTAGCGTGAGCCGCGCGACGGTGACAGTCAACTCGCGGGCGCAGGTCGCCACCGTAGAGTTCAGCCTGTGCAGAAGCCTCTCGTTGTCGGTTTTGACATGGATATGACACTTCTCGACACCCGCCCTGGTATCAAGCTTGCATGGGAGGCCTTCGCGGCCGCGTCGAATGTGACGGTCGACGCGGACCTCGTCGTATCCAGGCTCGGGCCGCCGCTGACGACCGAGATGGCCAACTGGGTGCCGGCCGACCGGGTGGACGAGTTCGTCGCGATGTACCGGTCGATGTACGCCCACCACGCCATCGGACCGGCGATCGTCCTGCCGGGTGCCCGGGAGGCGATCGAAGCTGTGCGTCGGGCCGGCGGTCGAACCGTGGTGGTGACGGCGAAGAACAGGGCTCATGCCCAGACCCACGTCGAGCACGCGGGACTGCCGGTGGACGTGGTCGTCGGCGATGTCTGGGGAGCCGGGAAAGGGGCAGCTCTGCTCGAGCACGACGCGTCGATCTACGTCGGTGACCACGTGCTCGATGTCTCGGGCGCTCGGGTGGCGGGCGCTGTGTCGGTTGCCGTCGTCACCGGTCCCAGCTCGGCGCAGGAGCTGAGCGACGCGGGCGCTGACGTCGTCCTGGCGGACCTGACGCTGTTTCCCGCCTGGTTGGAGAGCCACCTGCTGCGAACCCGGCTCGTCGCTTTGGACTCGCGGCTCACGGAGCTCGGGAGTCTGCTCGTGGCGTTCAGCGGGGGAGCGGACTCGGCCCTGCTGCTGGCAGCCGCCGTTCGAGCGGTTGGGGCGGACCAGGTCGTCGCGGCGACCGCTGTGTCGGCGTCGCTTCCCGCTGCCGAGGGAGACGCCGCTCGCGCGTTCGCTGCCGATCTTGGCGTTAAGTACGTCGAGGCGGCGACCAACGAGATGGACCGCGACGGCTATCGGGCCAACGACGGCGATCGGTGCTACTTCTGCAAGGCTGAGCTGCTCGACGTCCTGACGCCTATCGCCCGGCGCCTCGGGCTGGCGGCGGTGGCGACGGGGACGAACGCCGACGACGCTGCCGCGGGCTTCCGGCCGGGTATTCGGGCTGCCGATGAGCGCGCCGCTGTGACGCCGCTGCTCGATGCCGGGCTGACGAAGGCCCAGGTCCGGGCCGCCTCGCGCGACTGGGGCCTGAGCACCTGGGACAAGCCTGCCGCTGCCTGCCTGTCGTCGCGGATCGCGTACGGCGTCGAGGTCACCCCCCAGCGGCTGGAACGGGTCGAGCGCGCCGAGATCGCGGTGCGGGTGGCACTGCGTGAGCACGGCCACCCGGTGAAGCAGCTCCGTGTGCGCGACATCGACGACACCGGTCGGGTCGAGCTCGACGACGTCTGCCTGGCCGCCGTGGCCGACGACGAGGCGGCACGCACGGCGGTGCTGGCTGCCGTAGTGGACGCGGGGTTCGACGACGCGTTCGTCGACCCCGCCGGCTTCAGATCCGGCTCGATGAACGAGATGCTCCGCGACCCGGGCCGCTATCGCTGAGTCCCCCTTGAGCCTGTCAGTGAACCGGGTCGCCACCGACGCAGGCTGTAGGCTGGCCCGGCTTCCGTGCGAACGGGGGTTTCGCCATGTTTCGACGCGACTCTTGCGTCGGTCCCGATCCTCGAGAGGTTCACAGTGCCCAGCGGCAAGGTCAAGTGGTACGACGCGGACAAAGGCTTCGGCTTCCTCACGACAGACTCGGGCGGCGACGTCTTCGTCCGGTCGGACTCGCTTCCCGCGGGTGTTGCCACGCTCAAGGCGGGTAGCCGGGTCGAGTTCGGTCTCGTCCAGGGCCGCAAGGGCGACCAGGCCATTCAACTGACGGTGCTCGACCCCACCCCGTCGGTGGCCAAGGCGCTGCGCAAGAAGCCCGAGGACATGGTCAACATCGTCGAGGACCTGATGAAGCTGCTGGAAAGCCTCGAGCGGACCTACCGTCGTGGTCGCCACAGCGACGCCAGAGCCGCGAAGCAGACCGCGACACTGCTGCGGGCCCTCGCCGACGAGCTCGAGCTCAGCTAGGTCCCCAGCCCGGGTCAGGTGTGGCGATCAGGCCGTCCTGGCGTCGGCGCGACGACCCGTGACGAGACCACGGAGCACGAACGCCAGCCAGGCGATCAGCATCGCCGCCACGATGCACAGACCCAGTTTGGCGATCAGGGGCATGAACACCCCCAGAAAACCTCCTACTACCCACGCCAGCTGAAGCAACGTCTCCGAGCGCGCGAAAACACTGGTCCGGACTCGCTCGGGCACCTCGCGCTGGATGAGGGCGTCGAG
>JBBSET010000098.1:0-5410 GCA_038239485.1 Propionibacteriales bacterium | reverse complement strand
TTTGTTCTTCCCCTCCGACAGAGCTTTACAACCCGAAGGCCTTCATCGCTCACGCGGCGTTGCTCCGTCAGACTTTCGTCCATTGCGGAAAATTCCTAACTGCTGCCTCCCGTAGGAGTCTGGGCCGTGTCTCAGTCCCAGTGTGGCCGGTCACCCTCTCAGGCCGGCTACCCGTCGTCGCCTTGGTAGGCCATTACCCCACCAACAAGCTGATAGGCCGCGAGCTCATCCTTCACCGCCGGAACTTTCCACCACCAGAAGATGCCATCGGTGGTCGTATCCGGTATTAGCTTCGGTTTCCCGAAGTTATCCCGATGTGAAGGGCAGATTGCTCACGTGTTACTCACCCGTTCGCCGCTCGTGTACTCCCGAAGGAGCCTTACCGCTCGACTTGCATGTGTTAAGCACGCCGCCAGCGTTCGTCCTGAGCCAGGATCAAACTCTCCGTTGAATTCTGTTGACGCCACCCGAAGGTGTCGCCGAATCATTGGAGTATCCCGGCAAGGATCGCAGCGCCCTCAGTCCGAAGAATGAGGACACGTTGTCTTGCCAAAGGAACCGTCGACAAACCCCGGACAGGCCGAAGCCGGTCCAGATATGCCGACGGGGCGTTAATTAATTCGTCGTCGACTTTTGGCACACTGTTGAGTTCTCAAGGATCGTGCGCACACCGCTGTCAAGCCTTTCGGCCGGGCTTCGGGGCAACCCGCACTAACTTACCGGTCTGTGGAGGGGCCGTCAAATCGACGTCCCGTCCCGCTACCTGCTCAGTCTAGCCTGGATCGGGGCGCTCTCAAGCGCCTCGCTGTCGAGGTTCGAACGGTGGGTAGGCGTCAACCATACGTAGCCGGCGACGCCCAGTCAACCTGGCGCCCGGTGTCTGGTCTCACCTCGGACGACAGCGGCGTCATTCATCGATGCGTGAATGTTTGACTACTGTGAGTAGGTCGCAGGTCAGTTCGGCGAGGCCCCGGCATCCCGCCAGACACATCGCTTCGAGCAGCTCCTCCGTGAGTGCGCACACGAGGTCGTGAACGCCGGTGGCCCCGCCGCAAGTGAGGGCCCACAGCGCGGGGCGGCCCAAGAAGACAGCCCGAGCCCCCAGCGCGAGTGCCGTCAGCACGTCGCGCCCGTCGCGGACGCCACCGTCCACGTACACCTCGGCCCGGTCTCCCACGGCGGCAGCGACGGGTCCGAGGGCCTGGGCAGTGGTCACGCTCCGGTCGAGCTGACGGCCACCGTGGTTCGACACCCAGACCGCGTCCGCGCCCGCTGCCACGACCCGAACGGCGTCGTCGGCCCTCAGCACCCCCTTGACGACGACCGGCAACCCGGTCTCCTGACGCACCCAGCCGATCGCCTCCTCGGACAGGTCGACGGCCTTCTCCAACGCCCATGCCGGCGCCGACCCGCGGTCCTCGTTGACGTGGGCGAAGCCTTGCGGCGTGATGTCCCAGACACTCTGTCCGGCGTTGCGCTTCGTCCCTACGACGGGGGTGTCGGCAGTGAGGACCACCGCTGTGGCTCCCGCGTCCACGGCCCGTCGCAGCAGGGCTGCCGACAGGGACCGGTCAGCCAGGATGTAGAGCTGGGCCCACCAGGGCGCTCCGGCTGTGGCGATCTCCTCGTACGGGGCTCCCGCGTTGCCCGAGACGCACAGCAGCGATCCGGCCGCGGCGGCACCAGCCGCCATCTCTCGCTCCCCCGCCGGGTGTGCATGACGCTGCAAGGCGGTGGGGGCGATCCCTACCGGGGTGGCAAAGGCCCGGCCAAGGAGCCGGGTCTCGACGGACACGTTGGAGACATCACGCAGGACGTGGGGGAGGAAGCGGAACCCGCGCCAGGCAGCCACGGCCTCGGCGGCCGACACCTCGTCAGCGGAGCCCTGCCGGAAGTACTCATAGACCGGTGGCGGCAGAGCCGCTCTGGCCCGTGCCTCGAGTTCAGCCGCCCGGTCCACGGCTAGTCGACCTTCACTCCCGCGAGGTTGCGCTTGCCGCGCCGAAGGAGCAGCCAGCCGCCAGGAAGCAGGTCGCCGGGTGCCGGTCGCTGGTCGATATCGGTGATCCGGGCGTTGTTGGCGTAGGCGCCCCCTTCGGCGATCGTGCGCCGGGCCGCCCCTTTGCTCGCCACCAGGCCGGTCTCGGAGAAGAGGTCGACGTAGGTCGGCAGCTCCTCGTGGCTGCTGATCTCGACGAACGACGCCTCACGGAGGGCCGCGTCGAGGGTCGACTCGTCGAGCTCGTCCAGACTGCCGGCTCCGAACAAGGCCGCGCCGGCCGCCTTCGCCCGCTCCATCTCCTGCGCCCCATGGACCAAGGTGGTGACGTCGTCGGCCAGGACACGCTGGGCGGCCCGGAGCGACGGCTTCTCCGCCACCAGGGTCGCCAGCTCCTCGATCTCCTCGCGGCTACGGAAGGTGAAGTACTTGAGGAGAGCGACGACATCGCTGTCGTCGGCGTTCAGCCAGAACTGGTGGAACGCGTACGGCGACGTCATCTCCTTGTCCAGCCAGATGCTGCCGGACTCCGTCTTGCCGTACTTCGTGCCATCTGACTTCGTGATCAGCGGGGTGGCCAGTGCGTGGACGTGCTCGCCGGTCACCCGCCGGATCAGGTCGACCCCGCCGGTGATGTTGCCCCACTGGTCGCTCCCCCCGGTCTGCAGTCGGCAGCCGTACCGCTCGAACAACCGGAGGTAGTCCATCGACTGGAGGAGCACGTAGCTGAACTCGGTGAAGGAGATACCCGCCTCGAGCCGCGAGCGCACCACGTCACGGGCGAGCATCTTGTTGACAGGGAAGTGCTTGCCGATGTCGCGCAGGAAGTCCAGCGTCGGCAGGTCCTTGGTCCAGTCGTAGTTGTTCACGATGGTGGCGGCGTTGTCGCCCTCGAACGACAAGATGCGCACGACCTGGCCGCGCACCCGCTCGGTCCACTCGGCAACGATCTCGGCCGGGTTCAGCTGCCTCTCCTCGGTCTGCCTCGGGTCCCCGATCATGCCGGTGGCACCGCCGACCAGACCCAGTGGGCGGTGCCCGGCATTCTGCAGCCGACGGATGGTCACCAGCTGGAGCAGGTTGCCCATGTGCAGGCTCGGAGCGGTCGGGTCGAAACCCACATAGACCGTCACTGGTCCTCTCGACAGCTCGGCGCGGAGCGCGTCGAGGTCGGTCGAGTGCGCGATGAGTCCGCGCCACTCGAGATCGTCGAGGACGTGCTGAGTCACAGCAGGCCTTTCTTGCCGGTCGAGCTCGGTCGTGGTCCGCAGACCAGTGTGCCGCACCTGTCGAGCTGATCGCCGGGTCGGACGCTTGAGCGGCACTTTGTCCGAGCGGCCGACCGCCACCTGCGGCTGTCAGCGGATGTCAGGAGATGTCAGCCGGCTGAGAGGGCGGTGTCAGCGGCGGCGCCCAGACTTCTGGACAACACGAAGGGAAACGCTATGACCAACGCCATCGAGGCTCACGGCCTCACCAAGCGATTCGGCGACACCCTCGCCCTCGACGACGTGGATCTGCGGGTGGAGCAAGGAACGGTGCTCGGCCTTCTCGGACCCAACGGTGCGGGCAAGACGACCGCGGTCCGGATCCTCGCCACCTTGCTCCGCACTGACTCGGGATCGGCCTTCGTCGCCGGCCTCGACGTCCGCAAGGACGCCCATCGGGTCCGCCAGACGATCGGGCTGACCGGGCAGTACGCCTCTGTCGACGAGGACCTGACCGGCACCCAGAACCTGACCCTGATCGGTCAGCTCCTCAACCTGTCGTCTCGCGATGCCAAGAAACGCGCCGCGGAGCTGCTCGAGTGGTTCGACCTCACCGAGGCGGCCGGCCGGATCGCCAAGACGTACTCCGGCGGCATGCGTCGCCGCCTCGACCTCGCGGCGGGCCTGGTCGGGCGCCCGTCGGTGATCTTCCTCGACGAGCCGACAACCGGTCTCGACCCCGCCAAGCGCGAGGACATGTGGGAGGTCGTCCGTCACCTCGTCGGCGACGGCTCGACCGTGCTGCTGACGACGCAGTACCTGGAGGAGGCCGACGCCCTCGCCGACGAGATCGCCGTGATCGACCACGGTCGGGTGATCGCCAACGACACCCCCGACGGTCTCAAGCGTGTCGTGGGCGGCCAGCGGATCGAGGTGCGGGCGACGGATCCGGCCCGCCTGGACGACGTGCGCCGCATCCTCGCCGCCGTCTCGGGCGCCGAGCCCGAGGCCTCCGGCAGAGGGCAGCTCACCGTACCGGTCGACTCCGAAGTGGCCTTCGCTGACACCGTGAACTGGCTGGCTCGCGACCAGATCGCGGTCACCGAGCTCTCCTTGCACCTGCCCAGCCTCGACGAGGTCTTCTTCTCGCTGACCGGCCGGCGCGCCGACACCACACCCCAGGAGGACGCAGCATGAGCACGAACACGCTCAACCCCCACCCGGTCTCCGACGCTGTGATGGCGTCCTCGACGGCAGCGCCTGCCCCACCGGGCGCCGCCGTGCGCCACGCCCTCGTCCTCGCCAGACGGAGTCTGATCAAGACCTGGCGGACGCCGGAGGCGCTCATCGACGTGACCCTGCAGCCGGTGATCTTCCTCTTCATGTTCACCTACATCTTCGGCGGCGCCATCGCGGGCGGATCTCAGCACGAGTACCTGCAGTTCCTGCTGCCAGGACTGCTCGGACAGTCGATCGCGTTGGCCGGTATCGCGTTGGGCCAGAACCTCAACGCCGATATCGAGAAGGGCGTGTTCGCCCGGTTCCGCTCACTGCCGATCTCCCGTTCGGCTCCGCTGGTGGGGGCCGTCCTGGCGGACTTCGCGAGGTACCTGATCTTGTGCATCGTGACCCTGTCGTTCGGCTACCTGATCGGCTTCCGGATCCAGACGTCGGTTCTGGAGACGGTCGCCGCGGTGGCGCTGTCGATCGCTTTCGCGCTGTGCTTCTGCTGGATCTCGGTGTTCATCGGGATGATCGTGCGCAGCTCGGGCGCGGTGCAGGGAGTGATGTTCCTGCTCGTGCTGCCGCTCAGCTTCGGCTCCAACACCTTCGTCAAGGCGTCGACGATGCCCGGCTGGCTCCAGGACTTCGTCAAGGTGAACCCCATCTCGCACCTGGTGAGCGCGGTGCGGTCGCTGATGCTGGGTGAGCCGATGGGCGACAACCTGCTGTGGACGTTCGGCTGGATGGCCGTGCTGGTGGGGTTGTTCGTGCCGCTGGCGCTGGGGGCATACGCCAGGCACGCGTAGCCGAGCGGAGCACGGCGCCTCAACCGCCGGTCGAAGCAGCTTCCGGCACCAGGTGTGCCGGGTCGAGCCTGGCCAGAGCGTCCTGCCTGGTCAAGGCTCGACCCGCTTCGTACGCCGCGTCGAAGTCCGTAGCCAGGGTCGAGCGCAAAAAGGCGGTCAGCACGCTGATCTCG
>JBBSET010000097.1:0-5960 GCA_038239485.1 Propionibacteriales bacterium | reverse complement strand
GCTGGACGCGCTGCGAGCGGTGCTCGACGACCGTGCCGACGCTGCGGCCATCGGCATCAACACCTGGGTAGCCATCGGCCGCGAGGAGCTGATGCCCGGTGCTTTCGAGGTCTTCTGGGAGTCGCCGAGCTACAGTCACTGCAACTTCACAGCCCTCCCGGATGTCCCCGAGGAGCGGACCGGACCGTGGGTCAAGCGGTTGATGGCGATGGATTGGGACAACCCCGATCACCGCACGATCCTGGAGATGGAGGGTCTGCGCCAGTGGGTCCTGCCACGGCTCGAGGGCTACGACTCGCTCTTCGCCGCAGTGGCCGAGCAGGACATCGCGCCACGATGGTGAGCCACGGCCTCGTCCTCGACCTGGTTGAGCGGGTCGGCGCCGTGGCTCGGCACGACACGGTGTCGGTGCCGATACCCGATGGCGACACGGAGACAGCCCGGCGCGCGGTGACAGCCTGGTGCGCCCGCACAGGCAACGAGCTCGTGGGGATCGCCGACGGGTCCGTCGTGGTGCGCCGCGGTCCGAGCGTGGATTACCTGGGCGAGCTCGATCCGACCCAGGTCCCCGGCACCCGGCTGTGGATCTACACCAACTTCGACTGCAATCTGGCCTGTGACTACTGCTGTGCACGCTCTTCGCCGCAGGCCGACCGGAACGGCCTCGGCCTGGACCGGGTACGCCGTCTCGCCGCCGAGGCGGTCGACGCGGGCGTATCCGAGCTCATCCTCACCGGCGGTGAGCCGTTTCTCCTGCCCGACATCGACGAGGTCGTGCACGCCTGTACCGTCCACCTCCCGACAACGCTGCTGACCAACGGGATGCTCTTCCGCGGGCGCCGGCTCGAGGCGCTGCGCCGGATGGACCGAGCCCGGCTCGCCCTCCAGATCAGCCTGGACTCCGCGACCGCCGACCTGCACGACCGGCACCGCGGCAAGGGGTCGTGGGCCAAGGCAGTGTCGGGCATTCGGATCGCACGCGCTGAAGGGTTCCAAGTCCGAGTGGCCGCAACCCTGCCAACCGAGCGGACCCGCGAGCTGGAGCCGTTCCACGAGTTCCTGGACGCCTTGGGCATCGGACCAGACGATCAGGTGATCCGGACGCTGGCACACCGCGGCTTCGCCACCGAGGGGATCGAACTGACCCGGGAGTCCCTGATCCCCGAGGTGACCGTGACCGCGGACGGCGTCTACTGGCACCCGGTCAGCGCCGGCCACGACGACCAGCTAGTCACCAGGAAGATCTTTCCGCTGGGCGGGGCCATCGAAGAGGTACGCCAGCAGTTCGGCCGCCTCCGTGCCGACGCCGACTCAGCCGCCCAGTGGTTTCCCTGCGCCTGAGCCCATCAAGAGCGGACTGCCTGCGCGTGAGCTCGCTCAGAAAAATGCGGCGCGCGGCTGGCGAACCCGAGGCATCCGGCCACCACGGCGAAGGTGAAGAACAGGGACGCAGACGTCGGTGAACCACCCAGGACCGGGTCGCTGAAGCCCAGCTGCGCATGCAGTGAAAGGCCAGCGACAGCGGCCACCGCTGCGGCAGCGAAGGCTGCCTGTGACGAACGCGTACGGGCCCAGAGCACCAACAGGCCGCCCAGCACCACCAGCACCAGGCCGCCGAGCAGGTTGTAGTTCCCGATCCCGATCTCGAAGTCCCCTGCCACCAAGGAGGGCCCGGAGGCCGCGATCGGATCCGCCGCGGAGAGGGCCACCTCAACCACCCCGGCGCCCACCCCGAGCACACCCCACATCCAGGCCAGCACACGTCCGTCCTGCCTTCCGGCCCGGACCGCGTCGACGGACAGGAACCGGCCGGAGGCACTGAACAACAGCACCCCATGGATCGCGACCATCATCGCGTAGGACCACGGCCACTCCCCGGGCGCCAGCGCCACCGAGAGCCCAATCGCCAGCGACTGAGCGACCCCCAGAGCCGCCGCGACCCGTACGAACGCACCACTGAGCAGCAGCACCCCCAGCAGGGTCTCCATGACCAGCACCCCCCAGGCGAACGGCAGGAAGTTCGGCAAGACCACGTGCTCGACCAGCCAGCTGTACGGCGGGAACACCGGATAGTCGACCGCCCTCTGGGTGTAGCCATACAGCCCCCCTCCCTGGTCTTGGCCGAAGTCCGGGGCATGCTTCCACGACACGTTGTACAACCAAAGGAGACCGGCCACCAGGCGCAGACCGACCGCAGCGAACGCATGACTGCGCGGGCCCTCCTCGACCGAGGGATCCAGCAGCCAAGTCATCACGCGCCTCGGGCTCGCTGCCATCGAACTCCCTCCAAGGATCCGGCTGCGGAGTGTCCCCGCTCATCCCATCCTACGGCCCGCCCCGCGGGGCGGGCCGTAGGACAGCTCACCGAATCCTTACGGTCCACCAGCTGCCGCCAGGGTCGTCAACGCCTCTCCTGCGTCACTCTGGCTTCGGCACTCGCCGGCGAACGGTCCGACGCTGAACCAGGCGAAGCGCTCAATACACTCAGCGTGGAGACGGTCTCGCCCGCCACGAGTTCACAGCGCACAGTGCAGGGCGTCAAACCACACACCGCCAGATCAGACCGTCCCTAGATACAGCAGCCCGATCGAATCGGCGCCGACGCCAAGCCATTGCCCTAGCCGGGCTCTTCGCCACCGCCAGGTTCGGCGATTCGACCGGGTCTCCGCTCGCCGGGACACACATCGGCCTCGTCCTTTCCGACATGGGGGTGTCCGGCACGACGAGACTTGATTAATGACCAGGCTTGGGGGCCGTAGCGTGATCTGAGGGACCACGACATAGTTGACGGAGTCAGACTATGCGCGGGGTGCGACAATAGGCGCCGACTGTGCCGCTCTCCGTGTCGACGAACACGGTGCGGCCGGTGAGATCGACGAAGACATCGGCTTTGTCGGAGGTGGTGATGACGCTGCGCACATTGGGCAGCATGACACCATCGCCGCGCCGTCTCAGCTGGTCGGACCACCGCAGACTGCCGGACACTCTCTCGCTGGTGACCATTCCGCTGTCGACGCCCCAGCCGAGGCCGGACTCGTAGCCATAGGGACGTACGAGGTGAAAGTCGCCGATGTACTGGAGTTCCATGGCGCACGAAGGCATCACACGCATGGTTCGACTCCATCGCAAAGACACGTTTGCCTGGCTGCCGCCCGGATGTTAACGCTCCACCACGGCGACCGATGGTCGACTGTGTGCAGGGCTGACACCAGGCCAGGTGCGTCGCCCCGTGCTCAAGGGACGCGCCTCGTACACCAGGTTGAAGGGCGTCTCGGCAAGACGCGGAACCGGGTGAAGCCCGCGTCGATGACCAGTCTCCTCGAGACGAGACGAGACGAGACGCGTCGACTCGTCACGGGTCGCCGTGTGCTCATGAGCTGGGGCCAGGTGCCTTGTGCTAATGAGATGGGGCCCGGGTCACTCGTCGTCGCTTGTTCTGAGCGCAGGGGCGGCCCGAGCAGGGGGCTAGCAGGTCGGTCGGTAGCCGGGGTCCAAGGGCCCGGTGTTGCGATCCAGTGTGGCGCTGACGAGCTGTTGGACGACCGGGTCGTTGGGCGTCTGGTCATGCTCGATCGGGTCGAGGGGGCAGAGATCCTGGATCACGACATTCGTCACCTGGCTGCTCGGCCCGGCCAGCGCCTGGCTGGTATAGGGCGTGACCACCTCGTCGTGGGTTGTGGAGATCACTGTGTAGAACGGCCCGGGGACCGTGTCCCCGCCAGCGTTGAGCGTGGTGAGGAAGGCCGAGCCCGCCTGTTGGTCCAGACAAGCCTGGCAGATGGCGGTGATCGGGAAGGTGGGCGGTGGCATGAGCGGGCTCGTGGTCCCGTGGTTGGAGGGCGCGATCCCGACGAGGTGCTTTACCTTGGTTGCGCCTCCCAAGAAGTGCATGTAGTAACGCGGCATCATCCCGCCTTGGCTGTGGCCGACCAGATCGACCTTCTTCGCCTTGGTGGCGTTGAGCACCTTGCTGACGAAGCTTTTCAGCTGTTGCGCCGACGTTGCGATCGGACCGGTGGCCTGGACGCCGTACGTGGTGCCGTAGTCGAGGGCGAAGATGCAGTAGCCCTGGGACTTGAGGTACGGCGACATCGTTGCCCAGTTCTTCGCCATGCTCTCGAAGGTCCCCTCGACGAGCACCACAGGGAACGGGTGCTGAGTGCTCGGCTTGCAGGAGAAGTCGTTGGCGCCCGGCGGTGACACCGCGACCGTGCCAGCAGACACCGCCGGCCCCACCGAAAGAGAAACCAGCAGCCCAGCGGTGCCGGCCAGCGCAACGGCAAGCCGGGAGAGACGGGAGGGGAGAACGGACATGTCTGAATCCTCTTCCGGACCAGGCTGTGAGCACGGTCACTTCGCGCCGCAGCCTACCAGCCCAGCCTCGAACAGGCGGCCGAGGTGATGTCGCTGTCCACCACGACCCTCCCGCGTCGTCAGCGACGACCTGTAGGTGCCAAACATCTCGGCCGACCCCTCTTGATGCTCGTTCGGGCGGCGTGGGCGTTAGTCGGGTGCAGCTGGTGGGCTCGGTACCCCGATCAGCCGCCGCCTGGCGCTGGAGGGTGCTCAGCTCACCCTCCTGGGCCGCGATATCAGGCGGCTGGAGGCGCTGGACCTCGATGCGTTGCTGGTGACGGGTGACCCGCGCGAGCCCGAGACGGCCGTGCGGGCCGCAGCCGCGGCCGTCGCGGAATACGGCCGCCTCGACGGTTTGGTCGTGGCCTCCGGTGTCGTCGCGTTCGGTCCGGTGGGCGACCTGCCCGACGAGGTGCCCGTTGACCTCTTCCTGGTCAAACACCTTGGCACCCATCCGGCTGCTGCGGGCCGTCCTGCCCCACCTGGCTGGCTCGGCCCGCGAGGACCGATCACCCTTCGTCGTCCACCTCAGCGCGGTCGTCGCCGAGCATCCCACCGCCGGTATGGCCGCCTACTTAGTCTGCGTCGAAGGCGGTGCTGACCGCATACGACGCCGCCGCCGGCCGTGAGCTGCGCGAGCCGGGATCCGCCTGGTCGACGCCCGGCCTCCGCACACCGAGACCGGTCTAGCCCAACGTCCACTCGCCGGTACGGCACCGCGGCTGCCCCCCGGTCTCGACCCAGACAACGTCGCAGCGCGCGTGATCGCGGCCCTGCTCGACGACGAGCGCGACCTGCCCAGCACCTCCTTCGGCTGAGACCGGCTCGGCTCGCGATGCCGCGCCGAGGAGCTTGTGGAAGAATGTTGCGGAAGAGAGAGGGGGTCGACCATGGGCCAGGCTGACGCGAGCATCCGGATCGCCGAGTCGGATCGGTCGTCAATCGCCGACGCCCTGTCCCAGCTGCTCGCCGACACCTACACCCTGTACCTGAAGACCCACAACTACCACTGGAACGTGACCGGCCCCCACTTCGGCGCCCTGCACGCAATGTTTGAGACGCAGTACACCGATCTAGCCTTGGCAGTGGATGCACTCGCAGAACGCATCAGGGCCCTCGGCCACCGCGCGCCGGGCTCCTACGCGGAGTTCTCCATGCGAACCGACGTGGTCGAGGCGACCACGGAACCCACCAAAGCCATGGAGATGGTGGCCGCACTGACAACCGATCACCAGATGGTGGCCCGGACCGCCGCCCGAGTCATCTCAGTGGCCAACGCGGGCGGAGACGAACCAACAGCCGGCCTGGCCACGACACGCCAAGAGGTGCACGAGAAGAACGCTTGGATGCTGCGGTCCTTCCTGGAATGACCACCCATGGAAAGCGTAGGCCACGCAGCTGAAAGACACCGCCGAGTCGCGCACTGGTCCACCCGGTGTCATGCTCGAGAAACCAACCCCGTCTTAGCCTCGATCCGTAAGTTTTTGGGGTGGCCCGGGAGGGCCGGGTGTGGCTGAGCCTTGATCGCCGTTGATGGCTCCGATGGATTGGCCGCCTGGTTCCTCCTGGGGCGCCTTGACTGCTGATTGAGATGCGCGTTCTGG
>JBBSET010000096.1:0-6042 GCA_038239485.1 Propionibacteriales bacterium | reverse complement strand
CGTGGCGTTCGACCAGGTGACGCCGCTAGGGGAACTGAGCATCCGGTGGACGGGTGACGACGAGGGCGAGATCGACGTCGCCGACGAGTACACCGGTCCTGTGGCGGATGAGGCAGCACCTGCGCCGCGGGTGACCGGCTGATGACCGACTGGTCACCCAGCCCGTCGCTCAACGCGTCGGTCGGACAGTTCCTCAAGCCGGCCCTCGAAGCCGTTCTGATGGTGACCGACCAGCCACTTGACCATCTCAGCCTTGCCCAGGCCGTCGGGGTACCGCCGCATCAGGTGGTTACGGCCCTACGTGAGCTGGCCGAGGACTACACCGAGCAGGGCCGCGGGTTCGACCTGCGGCAGGTCGGGCAGGGGTGGCGCTTCTACTCCCGCGAGGAGTATGCACCGCTGGTGGAGCGCTTCGTGGTCGACGGGCAGCAGTCCCGGCTCACACAGGCTGCGCTGGAGACGTTGGCCATCGTCGCGTACCGGCAGCCGGTGAGCCGGGCGCGGGTGTCGGCGATCCGAGGCGTGAGCGTCGATGGCGTGGTGAGGACGCTGGTCTCGCGTGGGCTCGTCGAGGAGGCGGGCTTCGACGGCGAGACCGGCGCCCACCTCTACCGGACCACCAGCTACTTCCTGGAACGGATGGGGCTGACCACTCTCGACCAGCTTCCCGAGATAGCGCCCTTCCTCCCCGAGATGTCCGAGCTCGAGGGCGAGCTCGAGCTCGGCGAGTACGCCGACGAGACGTGACCGGTTCCAGCAGCTCGGACCATCCGGAGCCGGCTGACGAATCCGGCGGCCGGCCGGAGCCGTTGCCGCGGTTGCAGAAGGTGCTCGCGCAGGCAGGGGTCGCGAGCAGGCGCGCCTGCGAGGTCCTGATGTCCGGCGGCCGGGTCGAGGTCGACGGAGCAGTGGTCACCCAGCTCGGCGCCAGGGTGGACCCGGAGCGGGCGGTCATCCGGGTCGACGGCGTGCGCATACCCGTGGCCCGTGCTCATGTCTACCTCGTGCTCAACAAACCATCGGGGGTCGTCAGCTCGATGGCCGACGAGCGCGGCCGTCCCGACCTGTCGGGCTTCGTCACCGGCCGAGCCGAGCGGCTGTTCCACGTCGGCCGACTCGACACCGACACCGACGGCCTGATCGTGCTGACGAACCACGGCGAGTTCGCCCACCGGCTTGCCCACCCGTCGTACGAGCTGCAGAAGACGTATGTCGCCCAGGTCGACGGAACGGTGAAGCCTGGGCTGCGGTCGTCGCTGCTGGCCGGGGTGGAGCTGGAGGACGGTCCGGTCAAGGTCGACGCGTTCAAGGTGATGGGCGTCCACGCCGGCCGGTCGGTGGTGGAGCTGGTCATCCACGAGGGCCGCAACCGGATCGTCCGTCGGCTGCTTGCCTCGCTGGGCCACCCGGTGCTCTTGCTCTCGCGTACTGCGATCGGACCGATCCAGCTCGGCGGTCTCCGATCCGGACAGCTGCGCGAGCTCGACCCGGACGAGCTGGGTGCGCTGCTCGATGCCGTCGGGCTCTGAGACCCGGTTGGTGAGTCGGTCCGGCGGGCGGTGAGTCGGTCCGGCGGGCGGTGAGATACCGCAGGCAACACCGGGCACCGTCACTAGGCTGGCAGACATGGTGAGCCCGGACGTCCACGGTGCACCGGGCGCCACTGCGATGCCCGGACCAGTCCTGGTCGTCGGCGCCGGGCTGATCGGTGCTTCCGTGGCGATGGCGCTGACCAGGGCAGGCGTGGAGACCTACATCCGCGACATCAACCCGACGGTCGCCCACGTCGCCGCGTCGCGTGGTGCCGGCAGTGACCTCGTCCCTCCGCTGCCGCCGGCCCTCGTCGTGGTTGCTACGCCCCCGGACCATCTGGGTGAGGAGATCGCGCTGGCGCTGGCGGAGTACCCCGCTGCCGTGGTCACCGATGTGGGCAGCGTCAAGCTCAAGCCGCTGGCATACCTGGAGAGTCTGGGTGTCACGACCGCACGCTACGTCGGCGGACACCCGATGGCCGGCAGTGAACGCTCCGGCCCGCTCGCGTCCGCCCCGGATCTGTTCGATGGCCGAACCTGGGCTGTCGTCGACCGACCCGACTGCGATCCGCGGGCTGTCCTTGCCGTCGAGCGGTTCGTGCAGGTCTGCGGGGCGCTGGTCGTGCACATGACGACGACCGACCACGACCGAGCCGTGGCTCGCGTGTCACATCTCCCGCACGTGGTCGCGGCGTTGACGGCGGGCCGTCTTGTGGAGGCGCCCGCTGACCACCTGGCTCTCAGCGGCCAGGGGCTCCGCGACGTCACCCGGATCGCTGCGGGGGACCCGACCCTGTGGCGTCAGATCGTGACAGCGAACGCCGACGCGGTCGGAAGCCTGCTCCACCAGCTGCGCGACGAGATCGACCTGTTGATCGGGTCACTGGAAGCCAACGACGACGGTGCTGTGGAGCGGATCCTCAAGGCCGGGGTCGCCGGGGCGTCCGCCATTCCAGGCAAGCACGGCGGGCCGAACCTGCTGCTGGCAACGGTCTCGGTCGCCATCCCTGACGAGCCGGGGGCGTTGGCGCGGCTCTTCACCGATGCCAGCGACGCCGAGGTCAACATCGAGGACCTGCGTATCGACCACGATCCCGCCAGGGCCTACGGACTGGTTGAGATCGACGTCGCCGCCGACCGCGCGGACTGGCTCGCTGACTCATTGCGTGCGCGTACCTGGACTGTGCACCGGTAGCGCGTCGCGATGGAGACAGCCCTGAGCGATGGCGTGCGTTCGCCGCCCGCCCGGATCTGGACGCTGCACCGGTAGCCTGTCGCGGTGGATACCGACCTGAGCGGGCTCGTGATCGCCATCGACGGCACAGCGGGGTCGGGCAAGTCGTCGGCCAGCCGCGGCGTAGCCCGCAGGCTCGGGCTGCGCTACCTCGACACCGGGGCCATGTACCGGGCCATGACGTGGCAGATGCTCCTCGATGACGTTGCGCTGGGCGATCCGGTGGCCGTAGGTCGGCGCGCCGAGTCGGTGCTGATCGGTTCGGGTACCAGTCCGGACCTGCCGACGATCAGCCTCAACGGCGTCGACGTCTCCAGCGAGATCAGGTCGGACGAGGCAACGGCCGCGGTCAGCGCGGTGAGCGCGGTGCCGCGGGTCCGCGAGCTGATGAGGGCCCAGCAGCGCACCATCATCGGTACCGGTGGCATCGTGGTCGAGGGCCGCGACATCGGCACGGTGGTCGCACCGGATGCCCCCCTCAAGGTGTTCCTCGCCGCAGACCCGGCAGCACGGGCCCGCCGCCGCTCTGCGGAGCTCGCGGCCGGTCAGGAGCGCGATCTCTCGGCGGTGGAGTCGGCGCTGCTCCGCCGCGACGCATACGACTCCGGTCGTGCTACCTCACCGCTCACGGCCGCGCCGGACGCCGTGCTGCTGGACTCGACCCATATCGGGCTCGACGAGGTGGTCGACCAGATCGTCACCCTGGCTCTGAGGCGGGTGAAGGGCCGGTCGGACGCCTGACCTGCGCCCGATTCCACTCCGCGTCGCCGACTGGATAGAGTGGACGCAGATCGGTGGGTTGTCAGCCCGGTCGGCCCGCCCCGGACGAGGGCCCCACATCCAGGGCCGCCGCCCCGCCGGTGCCCACGAACAGCTAGGTAGACATGACCGTCGACGATGCCCCGATCGAACTCAGTGACACCGGGCCGGTGCCCGTGGTCGCCGTCGTGGGCCGTCCGAATGTCGGCAAGTCGACCCTGGTCAACCGGATCCTCGGCCGGCGTGTCGCTGTGGTGGAAGACATCCCGGGTGTCACCCGCGACCGCGTACCCTACGACGCTGAGTGGAACGGACGCAGGTTCACGGTCGTGGACACCGGCGGCTGGGACCCCGACGCACGAGGCTTGGCCGAGCAGGTGTCGCTCCAGGCCGAGATCGCGGTCAAGCTCGCCGACGCGGTCCTCTTCGTCGTCGACACCAGCGTCGGCATCACCGACGCCGACGAGACCGTCGTGAAGATCCTGCGCCGATCCGGCAAGCCCGTCGTCCTGGTGGCGAACAAGGTCGACGACCAGCGGGCCGAGTCCGAGGCGGCGCTGCTGTGGAACCTCGGGCTGGGGGAGCCGTATGCGGTCTCGGCGCTGCACGGACGCGGAAGCGGGGACCTGCTCGACGCCTTGCTCGACGCCCTCCCAGACGCTCCGGACGAGGTCTTCGACGCGCCCCGCGGACCTCGGCGGATCGCGATCGTCGGCAAGCCGAACGTCGGCAAGTCCAGCCTGCTCAACAAGCTCTCCGGCGAGAACCGCGTCGTGGTGCACGATGTCGCGGGGACGACCGTCGACCCCGTGGACGAGATCGTGGAGCTTGGCGGGCGTACCTGGCAGTTCATCGACACCGCAGGTATCCGGCGCAGGGTCCGTGAGGCGAGTGGGCACGAGTTCTACGCCAGCCTGCGGACCGCCGGGGCGATGGAGCGCGCCGAGGTCGCGGTGGTGGTCATCGACGCGGGTCAGCCATTGACCGAGCAGGACCAGCGCATCATCTCCAGCGTCGAGGAGTCCGGTCGCGCTGTGGTGATCGCCTTCAACAAGTGGGACCAGGTGGACGAGGAGAGGCGTCACTACCTCGACCGTGAGATGGAGCGTGAGCTCGTCCGAGTCCAGTGGGCGCCACGGATCAACATCACCGCCTTGACCGGTTGGCATGTCGACCGGCTGGTGCCGGCACTCGACCGGGCGCTCGTCGGCTGGGAGACCCGGGTCACGACGGGGGAGCTGAACGCGTTCCTCGGCCGGCTGGTCGCCGCGCAGCCCCACCCGGTTCGCTCTGGCAAGCAGCCGCGGATCCTCTTCGCGACCCAGCCGTCGGTCGCGCCGCCGAAGTTCGTCCTCTTCACAACGGGCCTGCTCGACGCGGCGTACACCCGCTTCATCGAGCGGCGGCTGCGGGAGGAGTTCGGGTTCGTCGGAACTCCGATCCACCTGGCGGTGAAGCCGCGGGAGAAACGCAAGCGCCGGTCGTAGAAGTCGGAGCGCTCTGCGAGGATGGCACCATGAGCGTGCCCGAGATTTCGCTGGCCGTCACCGGCTCGACCGGCCGGGTCGGAGGTCTGGTCGTCAGTAGCATCGCGTCCGCCGGGCTGCCGATGCGGCTCCTGGTCCGGTCTCCCGAGCGGGCCCCGAGCCACTCCGGGTCGGTCGTGCTTCCCGTTGTCTACGGGGACGGGCAACGATCTGTGGAGGCGCTGCGCGGGGCTCGTTTGCTGTTCATGGTCTCCGCGGCCGAGTCTGCGACGCGACTGAAGGAACACCTCGACTTCGTCGACGCGGCTGCAGCAGCAGGGGTTGAGCACATCGTCTACACGTCGTTCGCCAAGGCAGCGCCTCAGTCCACGTTCACCCTGGGTCGAGACCACGCACACACAGAGGAACACATCCGGGCATCCGGGATGTCCTTCACGTTCCTCCGCGACAACCTCTACGCCAACTTCCTGCCGAGGATGGTGGGTGATGACGGCGTAATCAGGGGTCCCGCCGGGCATGGCCGGCTCGCGGCGGTGGCGCAAGAGGATGTGGCTGCCGTTGCCACCGCCGTATTGCTCGACTCGATGGCTCACGTCGATGCGACGTACGAGCTGACCGGGCCGACGGCCTTCACGCTCGACGAGGCTGCCGCCACGATCACCCGGCTCACCGGCCGGGCGGTTCGCTACGTCGACGAGACGATGGAGGAGGCCTACGCGTCGCGGGCGAGCTACGGCGCACCCGACTGGATGGTCGAGGCGTGGGTGAGCACCTACGCGGCGATCGCAGCCGGCGAGCTGGACGCCGTCTCGCCTGACGCGGAGAGGCTGCTTGGTCGACCGGCGACCTCATTGGAGGAGCTTCTCACTCGACCTCGGGCGGGAACTGGCCCCAGGGGGAGGCAGGCTTTGGAGTCCATCGACGGCTTGTGAGCCGCGCAGCCGCTCCGTTTAGCCTCGCGCGTGGGCGCTGAGGTAGGCTGACGGCCGCTTCGCCGGTGACTGGCGTGGCATCGGGCTGTGGCGCAGTT
>JBBSET010000095.1:0-6299 GCA_038239485.1 Propionibacteriales bacterium | reverse complement strand
GACGACGCCGAGCGTGCGCTGTTCTGGAAGGGTCGCAAGTCCGCCTTCGCCGCGGTCGGGCGGATCAGCCCCGACTACATCGTCCAGGACGGCGTGATCCCCCGGACCGCGCTATCGGACGTGCTTCGCCGGATTGCCGAGCTCTCCGGGTCGAGCGGCGTCAGGGTCGCCAACGTGTTCCATGCCGGTGACGGCAACCTCCACCCGCTGGTGCTGTTCGACGAGACGGTGCCCGGCCAGGCGGACGACGCCGAGAAGGTCTCAGGCGCGATCCTGGACCTGTGCATCGAGCTCGCCGGGTCGATCACCGGCGAGCACGGGGTAGGCATGGACAAGGCCAAGTACATGTCACGGATGTTCACCGACGACGACCTCGACACCATGCAGATGCTTCGCTGCGCGTTCGACCCCATGCACCTGTGCAACCCCGACAAGATCTTCCCCACCCCCAGGCTATGCGGGGAGGTGCCGGGCCGGCACAAGGGCGACCATCAGCGCCGCAACGCCGAGCTCGCGGAGGTGTTCTGAGCGTGCCGTCGGACCTCGTGCTGGACGAGCTGGGCAAGAGCTGCGACCAACGCGCCCGGGTCGCCGACGACGACGACGCGGTGGCCGGGGTGCCGGCGCGCTATGTTGCGTCTCCCGCATCGACGGAGGAGACGTCGGACGTGGTCCGTCTGGCCGCCGAGCGCGACCTCAAGGTCGTCGTCCGTGGCGGCGGCACCACGCTCGACTGGGGTTCGGCTCCCATGGCGGCAGACCTGGTCCTCGATACGGGTCAGCTGGCCGGGGTGGTCGAGCATGCCGCCGGCGACCTCGTCGTCATCGCACGCGCTGGAACGACGCTGGAAGCGCTGCAGGCGACCCTTGCCGAGGCCGGGCAGCAGCTGGCCCTCGACACCCCTCTGCCCGGCGCGACGGTCGGCGGCCTGATCGCCACCAACATAAGCGGGCCACGACGCCTTCTCTATGGGACGATCCGCGACCTGATGATCGGAGTGACCTTCGTCCGCGGGGACGGTGTCGTCGCCAAGTCGGGCGGCAAGGTGGTCAAGAACGTCGCCGGCTACGACTTCGGCAAGCTGCTGACCGGCAGCTACGGGACCCTGGGGGTCATCACCCAGGCCGCCTTCCGGCTCCACCCGCTGCCCCCGGTGAGCCGATACCTCACCGTCGAGGTCGAGACGGCCGACGAGGCCGGTGCCGTGGTCGGCTCGGTGATGCGGTCGCAGGTCGTGCCGAGCGCCGTCGAGGTCGACCAGCCCCCCGAGGGCCCGCTGACTGTGACGGTCCTGCTCGAAGGCACCGCGGAGGGGGTCGCCGGGCGCTCGCGAGTCACCACCGGCCTGCTGGGCGAGGCCGTCGAGACCGATCGGGCGCCGGAGTGGTTCGGGCGCTACCCGTTCAGCGACACAGACGTCGCGATGAAGCTGACCACCGAGATCGCCGGCCTTCCACGGCTGCTGATGGCAGCACGTAAGGCGGCCAGCAGGCATCGCGTACCTCTCGCCGTCCGCGGCTCTGCGGCCGGTGTCGTCTATGCCGGACTCCCGTCGGCCGTGCAGCCCGAGGTGGCCGCGGCCATCGTGTCCGACCTGCGCGCAGCCGCGTCGTCGTATGGCGGGAGTGTGGTCGTCCTCAGCGCGCCCGCGCCGGTCCGCGAGGTGCTGGACATGTGGGGCCCGGTGCCCGGACTCGACCTGATGCGGCGCCTCAAGCATGAGCTCGACCCCGCGCACCGGCTCTCACCGGGCAGATTTGTAGGAGGGATCTGATGGCCAGCGACACATCCCCGGTCAGCGCGTCGCACGGGACGATGGGGACGGGTGGCCCGCACGAGGTGTCGGCGGCGTGGGGCGCTCCAGCCTTTGACGACCACCACCCACCATCGGCCGAGCTCGCCGCCGACTGCGTGCACTGCGGGTTCTGCCTCCCGACCTGCCCCACCTACGTGCTGTGGGGTGAGGAGATGGACAGCCCGCGCGGCCGCATCTACCTGATGCAGCAGGGCCTCGACGGAGAGCCGATGACGGACTCGATGGTCGGGCACTTCGACGCCTGCCTCGGCTGTATGGCCTGTGTCACCGCCTGCCCGTCCGGGGTCCAGTACGACAAGCTGATCGAGGCCACCCGCGCTCAGGTCGAACGACGCCACACCCGCTCGGCCGACGACCGACTGCTCCGGGCGATGATCTTCGCCGTCTTCCCCTACCCGAAACGGCTCCGGCTGCTCCGCGGGCCGCTCGGCCTGTACCAGCGCAGCGGCCTTCAAGGGCTGGTCCAGCGAAGCGGCCTGCTGGACCGGTTCGCCCCGTCGCTCGCGGCGATGGAGGCCGCCGCGCCTCGCATCGGTAGGGCCGAGCGGCTGCCGCCGCGGGTCCCCGCGGTCGGCCAGCGCCGACGGGTCGTGGGGATGCTCACAGGCTGCGTCCAGCGCGAGTTCTTCCCCGCCGTCAACGCCGCCACCGCCCGGGTGCTCGCGGCCGAGGGGTGCGACGTCGTCATACCCGCCGGCCAGGGCTGCTGCGGAGCACTCAGCGTGCACAACGGACGCGAGAGCGAGGCGATTCGCTTCGCCAAGCGGACCGTCGACGTCTTCGAGGCCGCCGGTGTCGAGACGGTCGTCGTCAACTCCGCTGGATGCGGGTCGTCGATGAAGGAGTACGCCGAGCTGCTGAAGGACGAGCCGGGCTACGCCGACCGGGCCGACCGCTTCGCTTCGTCGGTGCGCGACGTCTCTGAGCTACTGGTCGAGCTCGGACCGGTCGCCACCAGGCATCCGCTCCCGGTCACCATCGCGTACCACGACGCCTGCCACCTGGCCCACGCCCAGGGAGTGCGAGCCCAGCCGCGCGCCCTGCTCACCGCCATTCCGGGCCTCCAGCTGAGGGAGATCGCCGATCCGGAGATCTGCTGCGGCTCTGCTGGTATCTACAACCTGCTCAACCCCGAGCCTGCGCGTGAGCTGGGAGAACGCAAGGCGCGCAGCATCGTCGCCACCGGGGCGGACCTGCTCGTGACCGCCAACCCGGGCTGTCTGATGCAGGTGGCCGCATCGGCCCAGCGCCTCGGGACAAACCTTGCGCTGGCCCACACCGTCGAGGTGCTCGACGCGTCCATACGTGGCCTCAACCCGGAAACCTTCGCGGCATCGACCTAAGCCCGGCTCGACCTCAGGAGAGCAGCGTGTACAAGCAGGTTCTCGACTCCGTCAGCGGCTCCTACGCAGCCACCTCGATCTTCGCGGTGCTGCCCATCCTGCTGCTGTTCCTCCTCCTCGGCGTGCTGAAGGTGACGGCGTGGTTGGCCGCGCTGGCCGGTCTCGCCACCGCCATCGTGGTCGCGATCGTGGTCTACTCGATGCCCGTCGGTCAGACCCTCTTGTCGGCATCGGAGGGCGCGACATTCGGGTTCTTCCCCATCCTCTGGATCGTGATCAACGCGATTTGGCTGTACAACCTCACGGTCGTGACCGGCCACTTCGACGTGCTGCGACGGTCCTTCGCCGGTGTCAGCCCCGACATGCGGATCCAGGCCGTCATCATCGCCTTCTGCTTCGGCGCCCTCCTCGAGGCGCTCGCCGGGTTCGGCACCCCGGTCGCCATCAGCGCCGTCATGATGATCGCATTGGGATTCCCGCCGATGAAGGCGGCGACGGTCGCCCTGATCGCCAACACGGCCCCGGTCGCCTTCGGCGCGATCGCGATCCCGATCGTGACGCTCGCGGGGATCACCTCCGGGGTGAGCAACGACCCACGGCTGACGGTCGACACGCTCGGCTCGATGGTCGGCCGGCAGACACCGATCCTGGCCGTCGTCGTCCCGCTGATACTGGTCTACGTCGTCGACGGACGGCGGGGGCTGCGCCAGGCCTGGCTTCCCGCCGTGGTGGCAGGGTTGACATTCGGTTTTGCGCAGTTCGTCGCCTCGAACTACATCTCGGTGCTCCTCGCGGATATCATCGCCTCGCTCACCTCCCTGGCCGCGGTGGTCGTCCTGGTCCGCTTCTGGAGCCCGGTCGAGTCGCCCGACCTCGCCCAGGAGGGCGAGGCGGACCCGAGCGGGCAGCCGTCGAGTCGCGGCGGCTCGTCGCCACGGGCGCGGGCAACACAGACGGCCACCGTGAGCCGGACCGGTCGGGCCGCGACCGCCGACTCGGGTGCGGACATCGCCCGCGCTTACGCTCCCTACGTGGTCATCATCGCGATCTTCACGGTGGCGAACCTCAGCAGCGTCAAGGCCGCGCTGCTGAAGGCGCCGTGGTTCTACGACTTCCAGTGGCCGGGGCTCGATGTCCGCAACGCGAGTGGCGACCCACTGACGTCCATGACTTTCGTCTTCGGATGGCTGTCCGCTGCAGGCACCCTCCTGCTCGTTGCGGGCCTCATCACGATGGTCATCCTGCGGGTCCCACCTGCGACGGCTGTCAAGGCGTACGCCGGCACACTCGCCCAGCTGCGGACGGCCATCGTGACCGTGATGGCGGTGCTCGCGTTGGCCTACGTGATGAACCAGTCCGGGCAGACGACGACGCTGGGCTTCTTCCTGGCCGGGGCGGGCGGAAGCTTCGTGGTGCTCTCACCGATACTCGGCTGGCTGGGCACGGCTGTCACCGGGTCCGACACCTCGTCCAACGCCCTCTTCGGGGCGCTGCAGGTCCAGACAGCGAGCAAGGCCGGCCTCGACCCACTGCTGCTCGCTGCGGCCAACTCGTCAGGCGGCGTGATGGGCAAGATGGTCTCGCCGCAGAACCTCGCCATCGCCGCGGCCGCGGTCGGCATGGCCGGCAGGGAGGGTGAGCTCTTCCGCAAGGTGCTCGGCTGGAGCGCTCTGCTGTTGGTCGGCATGTGCATCCTGGTCTCGCTCCAGGCCACGCCAGTGCTCAGTTGGATGGTGCCTGGCTGAGCCGTCGGATGATACGGGCGTCCGCCGGCACACTCGTAGCGGCCCAGCCACACCAGCCCCACACCTGATGAATCGTCGTCTCGCGAAGCGATGCCGGCGCCAGCTCAGCGAGACACGCGGCCAGCGCCGGCCGGGGGCTCTCGGTGCAGCCACGCCAGCAGCTCCGCCGGTGCCAGCTCGGCGGCGCGGGCGTGATACCCGGCCAGCTCGTCGGTGGTGAGCAACTCACGCCCGGAACCGGACGTACCTCGTCGGAAGAACCCGCCTGCCGACACGAGAACACGTCGGTCAGGAGCGACCTGCTCGGCGCGCCCGCGCATCCGGTCGAAGGTTGCGGCGTCGACCAGGTCCGGCCAGACGTCGTCCGCGACGTCGATCCCGAGTCGCGATGCCACCCGGCGCATCTCGGCGTCGAGGTCGTTCACCAGGTCGTCGTAGTGCACGAGGACGACGTCGACCCGGTCGGTGCCGCCGATAGCAGGCGCGGCTTGGTCGCGACGGCCCCAGGCATCGGACAGATGCCACATCACCCCTGGAAGGGAGTCCAGCTCCTCTCGGGGGTCGACCTGCCGCTCGATCCAGGAGAGCAGCCAATCCCTCACCGCCGGCCGCGGCGCAGCCGTGACGGTGGGCTCGGGCTGACCACTCAGCTGGCGGATCCGCTGCCGGTCCAGGTTGGCCGAGTGATGGTAGAGCGACACCGCCGAGTCCAACGGATGCCGCCCCGCGACGATGTAGGTGACCCCCGGCTCGAGGGGGATCCCGTCCAGGGGCGTATGGGTCTTGATGAACCGCCGGTGCTCCTGCGCTGCCAGGAGCGCGAAGACCTCGTCGCGCGGCTTGATGATCCAGTCGAGCCACGGCGAGAGCTCGGAGAGCGGGGCCGGTAGCTCGCTGGACTGAAGGACGAGCAGGGCGCAGATCATCTGCAGCCAGGTAGTGCCGGTCTTCGAACGGCTGCTGATCACGACGTCGCCCGGCCGGAACGGGAACCCGTTCCAACGCGCGCTGTCCTCGTCGTGCGACTGGTAGCGGACCCTGGGCTCGGACATCGGGAGAGCCTAACGCGGGTGTGTGAGAGCCCGCCAAAGAGGCCCCAGAGCGGTCAGTGACGAATTATACAATGTAATCCCGACCAAACTCGTCACATTTCATGCCGCGAATAGTGCATACCCGAGGCATCGGCATGCCGATGGTATAGCGTGAATTCACAGACGATAACTCTCGCTGCAAAGGGAAATGCAGCAGGCCGTTAGCCCGGATCTTGCATGGGCTGGCGAGTGCCGGGCTTTTGACGCCGGTGGGTGGGCGTGGGGCTGATTGTGCCTGAGGGGTGCGACGGTTTGCCCGGGTGTCGCCTCGGGTGGGCGCCGGCTTCCACTGGCCGGTGTGTG
>JBBSET010000094.1:0-6582 GCA_038239485.1 Propionibacteriales bacterium | reverse complement strand
GGAGATCCGCCACACCAGCGCTTGGCATTCGTCGCCCTCGTTGACCGCGTACTTCGGCCTACCGCTGAGGAGGTCTCGGAGGGACCAGCCGTTGGCCAGTGCGTGGTCGAGGGTGGTGACCAGGCTCGGCCACCATGGGCTGCGCTGGATCTGTTCGGCCCTGTCGGCGCCGACGATCTCGGCGAGCCGCGGTGTCCACGAGCTCGTCAGGGCCGGCCCCTGAACCGTTTGTTCGGCGACGGCGGGGGACAGGTGGCCTGCGATGCGCCACCACAGGGCGGCCGCCGGGTGGTCGTCGGGTAGGTGGCCGTCGTGGAGGGCGGACCGGAGCAGGGTGTGGGCGTCGAGGCCGGCGCGGGAGATTCCTGCTAGCCGTTCGGCCAGCATCGGTGTGAATGGGTCGTACCGGGTTGTCGGTGCGACCCGCTCCAGCAGCTGGCTCCAGGAGACCGTTTCAGGGGAGTGCTGACCGGACAGGCGTTGCTCCAGGGACCGCTGGTAGGTGTTGGCGGCCTTGCCGAGGTGGGGGTGACCGGTGGGACGCCGGTCGGCGGCCTCGACCTGCATGGCTGCCCGCCACACGGCGACATCGCCGAGGACCGCGTCGTCTGGCCGTACCTGGCTCTGCCGGGCCCAGTCCGGCGGCGGCGAGGTCGCGGCCTGGGCGCGGACCTGTTCGGCGATGTCGCTGACCAGCTGCTGACGGGCGGTGAGGTAGTCCCCCCAGGTGGGGTGGGTGCGTAGTGCTGGCGGGATAGCCGGTAGCCACGCCAGCGGGCCGGGGCCGGCGTTGCGTAACCCGAAGTCGTCGAGGCGCCAGTCGAGGACGGCGGCGGGATCGGCGGCCGTGCCGAGCTCCCGGGCAGCGACGGTCTGCTGGAGTGCAACGACAGGGTCGGTGCCGTGGGCGGCGTGAAGGATTAGGTGGGCTCGTAGCGTCGGCCATGCTGGTTGGTCGGTGAGACCTGGCACGATGCGGTCGGCTGCGGCCTCGAGCTGGTCGAGGGCCGGTTGCCCGATTGTGGTCTCGGCTGCGTAGTGGAGGGCGTCGAGGTAGCGGGCGGTTGCGTGGCCGAGCTGGACCGCGGGGCTGGCGTGTTCAAGTTGGAGGGTGGTGGCTGAGCTAGGCGCGTCGTCGTGGGCGAGGATCCGGTGCAGCAGGTCGGTTGCTGTGGGGGGGTGGATGCTGTCTGGTGACAGGATGCTGTGGGGGTCGCCGTCGCCGACGACTTCGAGGTAGACGTGGTTGGCGACGCGCCCGCGGGTCAGGGCGGTGTAGAGGAGCTGGCGGCTTTCCGCTCCGGTGATCAGGGTGTGGCCGGTGTCGGCGGTGAGCCCTTGAGCGGTGTGGATAGTGGAGGCGTAGCCCAGCCCGGTGCAGGTGCGGACGTAGTCGGCCGGCAGGGTGACCACGAGCTGGTTGCGGCGATGTTGGACGGTCAGGGAGCCGTCGGCGCCGACGCGGCGGACGGTCCACCGGTCACCGTTCTTGACCCAGTCCGTTGCACTGAGGCGGAGTCGCCGGTCGTTGCTGCGGGTGATCACCAGATCCCCCACGGAAGCGACGTTCCCGTCGGCCAAAGCGACGGTGAGGCCGACGGTGGGACCGGGGTCGGGACTGGGGTCGGCGGCCCGCAGGTGGTGTTGGGCGCGTCGGTTGAGGTCGGCGACGAGGTCGCGGGTGGGGGCGAGCATGACGGCGTCTTTGCCGGTGGACAGGTCGTGGCGCCAGGCGTCGAAGACCGTGTCGGTGATGGTGGCCTGGTCGCCGACGTGGACGCGGTCGTGGTCGAGGTAGAACCCGATGGCCTCGGTGTGTCCTGCACGGAGGGCGAGCGACGCGGCGGCTTCGGCGGGGTCGGCGAACCGGATCAGCTCGCTCAGTTGCAGCGCGCCGTGGGTGGCGCTGATGTCGCGGAGGACCCCGCCGGCGCCGATCGCGGCGAGCTGCTGGTCGTCGCCGACGAGCCGCACGCTGCCACCACGGCCGACGATGAACTCGACGGCTTGGTCCAACGAAAGCGTGTCGGCCATCCCAGCCTCGTCCACGATGACCAAAGTGGCCGGACCGATCCGCTGCGCCCAGCCGGGAAGGTCGCCGTTGTCGATGGACCAGGTGAGCTTCGCGAGGGTGTCGGTCGTCGACGACATCTGCTCGCCGAGGGCCGCGGCGGCGGTGGCGGAGGGGGCGAGGCCGACGACGGTGCCGCCGGCGTCGGTCCACGCCTTGGCGAGGGTCCGCATGGCCGTGGTCTTTCCGGACCCGGCCGGTGCGACAGCGAGCTGCACCCTCGCCCCCGATGTGGCCATTGCGCGGACGAGCGCTGCCTGGCCGGCGTTGAGGGGTCGGTTGTTGGCGGTGGCCTCGAGCAGCGCGAGGTCGACGACAGGCATGGGTACGGTGTGTCCGTCGTGCTGCCCGGCGCGGGCGACGATCCGCTGCTCGGCGGCGAGCACGGCGCTGCTGCTGTAGAGGTCGGCGCCGACGACCGTGTAGACGCTGGTGCCGTCTCGACGACGCAGCCCGGGCGGCTCGATGACTGTGTCGGTGTGGGTTGTCAGCCGCACCGACCGGCCGGTGAGGACGTCGTCGACGAGGAGGTTGACGACATGGTCGACCTGGCCGGTGGGGATGTCGGCGGCGCGGACCTGGCGTAGCGCCTCGGCCCGCACGTGCCAGGTCTGCCACGTCGACCTGCGGGTCTGCATCGCGTCCAGGATCCGCTCTGCGGCCGCGTCCATCCACGCCGCATTTATCCACCCCGTGTCGACTCGGTCGCCTCGAGACCGTGAAGGGGTTAGGACTCGACTGACCATGCGGTGCACGTCGCGCTGAGAGCCGAGGACGTCGGCGGCCTGCCGTGCCCAGGTGGCTCGTTGCTCGGTGAGGCTGCGCGGTTCGTGTTTGGCGTCGCGGGTTTCCAGGGTGGCCCGCTGCGCCAGCTGGATCGACTCGACCGGGGTCGGTGGGCGCCCGTGGGTGCACTGAAACTGGCTCGCGAGCTCGGAACGCCGGGCTTGGATCGAAACTCGGCGCGTCGACCATCGCTGGTTCAGTCGGGGGTCGACGCCGACGATCTCCCGGATGGGCCGCTTGCGGGCGTCGTCGGGGTCGGGGCGCTCAGCGAACCGCACCCCGAGTCTGTCGCTGAGGTGGTGTTCGAGGGCGGTGTTGTACGTCTCGGACGCGGCGACGTTGGCCTTGAAGATCAGCCGCCCATCGATGCTCAACCACCTGCCGTCGTCAGTTTGCACCTTGTTCGCGACGGCGACGTGGGTGTGCAGGTCCGGGTCCCCGGCGCGGCTGTCGCGGTGGGTGAACGCGGTGCCGACGAGACCCCGGACGTTGACCTGACGGACCCCGTTCGTCCCGATCCGGGTGAACAACGCATGGTCCTCGATGAACCTGAGCGCATCGGTGACCGCCGCCCGGTGGGCACGTTCGATCACCGCCGCCGTCGCCGGGTCTGCGACCGCCCACAGGGTGCTGACACTCTTGACCGGGCTGAACGTCAGGTCATAGCCGGCGACCGCGTTGGTCCTCGGCCGGGTGTGCCGCGCGATGGTCGCGGCGATCTCGCGGGCATCGGCCGGGTCGCGGCCGTTCTCGGACCGGAAGAACTCGGTCGCCACCTGGGTGCGGACCCGCGCCCGGTCGGCGAGCGGGACCGGCCAATCAGCCGGCAGCCCTGCTGCCCGGTTGAGGTCCGCGATCCGGGTGGCGACGTCGACGCGGAACGCTGACACGTCCGGGGTGTAGACCTTGAACGGTGCCCCGAGCCGCGACACCACCTGGTAGTCGTCGGCGGTCAACCCGGGCCCTGCCAGCTGGGCTCGACGCTGCGCGGCCAATGGGTGCCGGCCCCCGCCGAACAGCGACGCCATCTGTTCGGCGGTAACCACGTCCCCGACGGCGAGACCTTCGATGCTGGCCAGCCCCGAGCCGACCCACACCCCCGGCGCTTCACCTTTCGCGCTGTAGTAGCCGGCCAGCCCGGTGTGGCCCTTCTCCGTCGCGTCAAAGGCTGCGACCTGCCGGGTCAGGTAGTCATACCCCGACCCCGCGGTCAGCTTGTGGATCGACATCGTCATGCACACCTAAAGCCACGACCTCACCCGGAAGCGTCAGTAGCTGACGGTGAAGCACCGGGAATGCATGAGGTGTGTCTGACAGTGCGCTTCGGACTTCACCTGGGGGACGTGGCATAGGAAGTGGACGGCTCGCAAAGTCCAGAGGGTCGACTGTCGGGCAAATGGGGAAGGTGGTTTGGACGCTGCGGATGTGGGGCGTCGGTGTCCTTGGGAGAGGCGCGCGGAGGCTTAAGGCTGCCGACGGGTTGTCACTGAGAGAAGGTTCGTGATGGGGCAGCAGTCGGTGAGGCAGCAGGCGCGGCGTGCGGCGCTGGATGCTCAGGTGCGAATCCGCGCGGAGCGCGCCAAGCAGGACACGCGTGGTGGTGCGTTTCGTCAAGTGATTTGGCCCCGGTATCGGCACGAATTTTGGCCCCGGGTAGGGCGCTTTGCTGGCGTGTCGACGGTGGGTGTGGTGGGGGCGGCTGATTCAGGGTGTGGTGAGTTGCTCGCGCGTGAGCAGGGCCCGGGTTTCGATGCCAATGTCTGTGAGTGGTCCCCCGTTGGTTTCGCTTCGGTCGATCGCGCAGACGACGACGGTGACGGATGCGCCTTCGGCTCGCAGGGCGATCGTGGCGTTTCGCACAGCTCCGCCGGTCGTGATCACGTCCTCGATCAGCGTGATCGTCTTGCCGGTGACGTCGGCGCCTTCGGCCAGTCGTCGGGTTCCGTAGGTCTTGGCTTGCTTGCGGACGAAGATCGCGGGTAGGCCGGTCAGCGAGCTGACCATGGTGGCGATGGGGACTCCGCCGAGTTCTAGGCCTCCTAAGAGGTGGGTGTCCGGCGGGAGCTGCGAGACCATCGCTCCGGCCACCCGCCGCAGCAGCGCGGGCTGTGACTCGAACAAGTACTTGTCGAAGTATTGGTTCGATGTCTGCCCCGATCGGAGGACGAATGAACCGCGCCGGGTTTGGTGGAGGGTTCCTCGAGGTTCTGTCTCGGTAGCCGGTAGGGGGGTGTGATCGGCGGCTGTTCGCGAGGTCGACTCCGGGCGGGTGTCGGCATAGTTGCGGGCTGAGACGAGCCTCGATCGGGGAGCACGGTGCTCCCATGAAGGAGGCGTTTGCGATGTCTGGTACTTCTAGGAAGCCCGGTGAGCTGGGTCCATACGTCGAGGGCTATCGGGGCTGGCTGCAGCGTCGGGGCTATACGCCGCTGACGGTCACGAACATGCTCAGACTGCTGGTCACGCCGGGCTGGGCGCATTCTCGTCCGTCGGTTCGACCGGGGTCTTGTCGAAGTCCTCGGGGCGGAAATGGCCTGCGCTGAGCTGAGCTTCGATCTGCTCGAGGGAACGGCCGGTCAGTTCGGGCATGAGGCGCCAGACGAAGATCCACGCTGCGACGTTGAACGCCGCGTACAGCCACATGGTTTGGCCAACTCCGACCGTGTTGATGATGGTGAGGAGTGTCAGCGTGATGAGCACGTTCGTACTCCACAGGGTGGCGGACTGAGCGCTCGTGCCGGCTCCCCGGACCGCCAGCGGATAGATCTCCGAGCCGGTCAGCCACCCCATGAGCTGCAGGCCTCCGGCGTTGAAGAACATGAAGACGATGAGGCAGGCCACGATGAACGGGACGGCGCTGCGGCCGTCATTGCCAGTGACGAATAGCGTTCCCAACACCGCCAGCGCTGCGGCAGCGCCGGGAATCATGGTCAGGGTCAGTCTGCGCCGCCCTACCCGATCGACAATGGACAGCCCGACGAACATCATGACCAGGTATGTGATCCCTAGTCCGACGCTGACCAATAGCGCCGTGCTCGTCGAGAACCCGTTGTCGGTCAGAATCGTCGGTGCGTAGTAGATGATCATCTCGATCCCGCTCAACTGCGTGAACATGGCGATGCCACAGCCGACGAGCAGAGCGGGGCGTACCCACGAGGCACTCAGGCCGCGCCAGCCACGGTTGCTCTCGCCCGCCTCACGCTCCTTCTCTTCGATCTCGACGATCTCTCGCAGCTCGTCGTCGACGTTGGCGCCTTCGGGTCGGATCCGTTGCAGGACCTCTCGAGCGGTGTCCTTTTTGTCTTGACTGACGAGCCAGCGTGGGCTCTCCGGAAGCTTCAGCATGAGCAGCAGCATGATCAATGCCGGCACCGAGGCCATTCCGATCATCACCCGCCAGGGGAAGTGCTGGCTGGCACCCACGAGCGTGGACACGACGATGCCGACCCCGATACCCACCTGGAACGTGAGAACGAGGCGCCCACGCACCTTGGGCGGTGCGAGCTCCGCCACGTACATGGGCACGACTTCGAAGACCTCGACGCCGCCCCCACCCAGCCTCGCCGCTCATAGCGGATCGAGGACGCTGGTACTAAGGGTGGCTAGGGCCTGGGCGGTGTTCCGGCCCGTGGTTTTGTTCATCAGGGGGGAATGGGGTTTCCGCCAGCAGCGCGAGCACCTCGGCCAGCGGGGGCCAGGCCGTCATGCCACGGCGTGCTACTGAG
>JBBSET010000093.1:0-6951 GCA_038239485.1 Propionibacteriales bacterium | reverse complement strand
GTACCCCAGAGCCGCGCCGCCGCGGCAACCGCGTCGGCCAGCACGGCCTTCGCCGGCCGGTCGAGGGCGGCAGCGGCCGCGCGAACGTCTTCGAACTCGGGCTGCACGTTGACCACGACGCCGGCACGGCGGGCGAGCTTGACGCCGATCCGCTGATCGTCGACGTGGACCTCGCTGAGCTCACGTTCGAGCGCCACCTTCGCCACCTCGCTCTCCCGCAGCCCGATCGCCGACGTCTCGGCGAAGATGACGCCGTGGACGGCGGCGACGCGGTCGGCAGGCGCGAGCACCGAGAGCGTATGGGCGGGTCGGCCCTTCTTCATCAGGATCGGTGTGAGCCACGCGTCGCTGGCCCCGGTTGCCAGCAACCGCTCGAGCACGGCGGGCCACAGTCGGGGGTCGAGGTCGTCGACGTTGGTCTCCACCACGACCGCGCCCGCCGTGGCCGGGGCCTGGTGCGCGGCACCGACGAACAGGCGCAGGACGTTCGGATGGCCTGCGAGGTCCCTCCCGCCGGCCCCGGTGCCGATCCGGCCGACCACCATCGGCGGCTGAGACCCCCATTGGGTGACGAAGTGGCGCAGCAGCGCGGCCCCGGTCGGTGTGCACAGCTCGGTCGCAGCCGCGCCTGCGTACGTCGGCACCCCGATGAGCAGGCTGGCCACGGCCGGCGGCGGGACGCTGAGATCGCCATGGCTGGTCGAGACCGTGCCGGACCCCACAGCGACCGGGCTGCAGTGCAGTGCGTCGAGGCGGAGGGAGGCGAATCCGGCGCAGACTCCCACGATGTCGGCGATGGCGTCGAGGGCGCCGACCTCGTGGAAGTGGACCTGGCCGACGTCGATCCCGTGTACGGCGGCCTCGGCCTCGCCCAGCCGGGTGAACACGGCGCCGGCATCGCGTGCAACGGCCTCCTTCAGCCCGGCGGCGACGATCAGGTCGAGAATCTCGTCGAGGCGGCGCGCGGTCGTGGACTCGGCGATGTCGATATGCACCCGCAGGGCGTCGAGGCCTCCGCGTCGCACCCGCTGGGTCGTCACGTCGACGCGCTCAGGTGTGACCCGCCCGACCGCGCTGGTGATGGCCGCCTCGTCGGCTCCGGCATCGACGAGCGCGGCCAGCAGCATGTCGCCGCTCGCGCCAGAGCCGGCGTCGAGCCAGCCGATCACCGGAGAATTCCCGACGATGATGCCGCGGCCGGCGGTATCGGCGCCGGCGCTGACACTGGCGGGTGCTGACGAGGTGCGGCGTTTCGGGCCACCCGGGCCGCGAAGACGCCGGCGCCGAACCCGTTGTCGATGTTGACGACCGTGACGCCGGGGGCACACGAGTTGAGCATGGCCAGCAGCGCCGCGACCCCGCCGAACGATGCGCCGTAGCCGACGCTGGTGGGTACGGCGACCAGCGGCACCCCGGTGAGGCCGCCGACGACCGACGGCAGCGCGCCTTCCATCCCCGCGACGACGACGAGGCAGTCCGACGCGGCGAGCCGGTCTCGGACGCCGAGCACCCGATGGAGCCCGGCCACACCGACGTCGGTGATGAGCTGCGTTCCGGCACCGAAGACCCTCGCGGTCAAGGCGGCCTCGGCCGCGACGCCGGCGTCGGACGTACCCGCCGAGACGACGGTCACCAACCCTCTCGGCGCCGGCGGCTCGCCGAGGGTCGCGGCCCGGGCGACCCGGTCGAGGGCGGCTGCCGGGAGCTCGCGGCCGACAGCGTCCAGCGCCTCGTCGCTGAGCCTGGTCGCGAGCACGGCGCGATCAGGGTGTGCGTGGTGCAGGTGGTCGAGCAGCTCGACGACCTGGGCCGGCGACTTGCCGCCGCCGTAAACCACCTCGGGGTCGCCGGTGCGAGCTGCGCGGTCGACGTCGAGGCGCGCATACCCGAGGTCGAGTGCCTCCCGGTTGCTGCCGGATCGGTCCGGATCGGGAGAAATGCTCATGCGGGCGAATCTAGCCTCTCTAGGCTGTGGGCATGCCTGGTGTTCCCCCTGCCCGTTACGCCTACCTCGGTCCCGAGGGGACCTTCACCGAGGCGGCGCTGCGTACCCTCCCGGCGGCGGCGACGGCGGTCCTCTACCCGGCCTCGTCGGTGGCGACTGCGCTCGAGGCGGTGCGTGACGGCGAGGTGGACGGCGCGGTGGTGCCGATAGAGAACTCGGTGGAGGGCGCCGTACCGATGACGCTCGACGCCCTGACCTCGGGCGACGCGCTGATGATCCAGCGCGAGATGACTATCGAGGTCCAGTTCTCGCTGCTCGCCAAGCATGGGACCACGCTGTCGGACGTCCGGCGGGTCGCCACGCACCCCCATGCCGAGGCACAGTGCCGCAAGTGGCTGGCGGCGAACCTGCCCAAGGCCGAAGTCGTGCTCGAGTCGTCGACCGCACACGCCGCCGCCGTCGTCGCAGGGCCGGACTCCCCGTACGACGCCGCCATCTCCGCGCCGATCGCCGGCCAGACGTACCGGCTGGCGACGCTCGCCTCGGGGATCGCCGACCGGACCGGTGCCGTCACCCGGTTCGTCCTGGTGGCTCGACCGGGTCTGCCGCAACCGCGTACCGGGGCGGACAAGACCTCGATCATCGTCTACATCCACGAGAACCGGCCGGGTGCGCTGTTGGAGCTGCTGGAGCAGTTCGCCGCCCGGGGGGTGGACCTGACCTGGATCCAGTCGAGGCCGACCGGCTCGGCGCTCGGCAAGTACTGTTTCGCGATCGACGCCGAGGGCCACGTGCTGGATTCCCGGGTGGGGGAGGCGCTGATGGGCTTGCGCCGGACCTCCGACGAGGTGCGCTTCCTCGGGTCGTACCCGCGCGCGGACGGGGTGATCGCCTCGCCGACGAGTGGGACGACCGACGCGGAGTTCGCCGCTGCGGCCGCCTGGCTGTCGTCCCTTCGCACCGGCTAGGCCGGCCGCCCTCTGCGGGCTCGGGCGGACCTCAGGGTGCAGCCGTGTTGCGGGCGAAGCCGATGGCCTCGTCCTCCTCGGGCGACAGCTGCTGGTGCGCCGACCAGCCGGCCACGTTCTTGGCATACGTACGCGAGTCGCTGCGGCCATGGATCGAAGTCAGGACGACACCGTCCCCGCCGTCGTCGAGCAGCGCCAGCGACCACGACATGTGCCCGCCCATATCGCCGAAGGCGTCGTACCGCACGACCGCGACATGCCGCAGTGCCGTCGCGGCGTCCGCCCGGAGCGCCTCGATCTGCGCCGTGGCCTGGTCCGACGACAGCGGGGTATGGCTGGGCCGCATCGGCGAGCGAGGTCGTCGCGCCGACTTGGCCAGCCTCGAGGGCAGCCGCCCGGCGCGCCGCCAGGCGGCCAGGGCGAGGAGCAGCCCGAGGACGGCGACGACCAGGGCCACGAGGCTCAGCCAGCTCAGGGTTGTCGGTGCGAAGGGCACGTCCTGAGCCTAGGCGGCGGCGGCGCCAACTCCGTTGACGGGGACAGCTCCTGGCATCGTGTCCTCAGCCTCTCGTCAGCGCGGGACGCGGACCAGCAGGACGCCGGGCTCGATCTCGGCATGGATCTCGGTCCCGGACCCGACGGGGTCGCCGTCGAGCTGGCGCGGCGTGGCGTGGGCTGCGGTGAGGACAACGGTATGCCCGGTGAAGCGGTCCAGCTGTGCGTCGGTACGCCGCCCGCGAGCCATCACGCGAAGGACCAGTGGCAGCCAGCCGAAGATCCGCAGTGGTGCGATCACGACCACGTCGAGCACGCCGTCGTCGATGCGGGCGTCAGGGAGCAGCGGGATTCCGGCCTGGAGGAAGCCGACGTTCCCGATCAGGACGGTTCGGGCCCGCGTTCGCACCGGCGGCTCGCCGTCGATGCTGATGTCGACCCGGACCGCCGGGTAGCGAAGGTGTCGCGCTCCCGCGACGATGTACGCGGGCCAGCCGATCCGCGACTTCAAGGCGTCCGGCGCGCCGGCCATGATCGCCGCGTCCAGGCCGAGTCCGGCCATCACCACGAACCTCGTCGTCTCGAGACCGTCGCCGGAGACTCTGACGGTGTCGATCGCACGGTCTCGCCCGCGGAGGACGGTCTCGACGGCCTGGTCGCGCACCAGCGGGATGTTGAGGTTGCGCGCGAGCAGGTTTCCGGTGCCGATGGGGATCACGCCGACGGGCACTCCGCTGCCCACCATCTCGCTGCACACCACCCGCACCGTCCCGTCGCCGCCCGCCACAGCCACCACGTCCGCACCGGCGGCGACCGCGGCTCGCGCCATCGAGGCGCCGGCGTCGTCGACCGTGGTCTCGAACCACAGCGGCTCGTCCCACCCGGCCGACCGCGCCGACGCTCCTACCCGGGCCTTGAACGACTCGGCGTCGGGGATCTTGACGGGGTTCAAGACGATGCCCAGCACCCGTCGGGCACCCGCGTCCTGCGGTCCGGTCGGCTCGTCGTCGAACAGCCGGTCGGGGCCGACCACGCCGAACATCGCTGACGTCCCGAACACGATCACGGCACCCAGCAGCCACCCTGCGACAACGTCGGTGGGGTAGTGGGCGCCGACGAAGACGCGGTCGGCGCCGACGAGCACCGCGATGCCCAGCCAGGCCGCGACCAGACCACGTCGTGCCGCCGGCCCGGTCATTCCCTGGTGGGTCAAGACGATGAGGATCCCCATTCCGGCTGCGATCGACGTGGCGTGACCGGACGGGAACGACCAGCCCGTGATCTGGTGTGGGATGTCGGGACGATCGCGGCGAACCAGCTCTTTCAGCACGGCGTACGCCGCTCGCTGGGTGACGGCGATGACGAGGATCCAACCGGCGATCCGGACCTGCCGCCGGATCGAGAACGAGATCGCCAGCAGGAGCATCGCTGTGAGCAGGACCCACGGCTGGGCGAGTGCTGCGACGACCGCGAAGACGTTGTGCCACCCGTTGTGTGCGACCGCGCCGTGCCACGAGAACACCACCCGCGCGTCCTGGCGCAGGAGCGGGCCGAAACCCGACCAGACGAGCGCCGTCAGTACCGCAAGCGGGACGAAGAACCCGGCGGCGGTGACGGCCGCCCGGCGTTCGGCGCGCGACACACTCACGTGGTCTCGAGTCTCACCGTGGACGCCTCCGCTCGCGGAGCAGCCGCGGGACCGATGTAGGGGTGCGACTACCTTCTCATGCGGCTCGGGACACGGTGAAACCCGAGATCGTTAGGCTGGCCTGATGATCGATGCGAGGGAACTACGAGCCCACCCCGAGCGTGCCCGCGAGGCGCAGCGGCGTCGCGGGGCCTCGCCTGACCTCGTCGACGAGATCTTGGGCGCCGCCGACGCGCGCCGCGCTGCGATCGGCGCTTTCGAGAGGCTTCGAGGCGAGCAGAAGGTGCTCGGCAAGCAGGTGGCGCAGGCCAAGGGTGACGAGAAAGCGGCCCTGTTGGCCCGCACGAAGGACCTGTCCTCCCAGGTCAAGGATGCCGAGTCGGCGCAGAGCCTCGCCGAGGCCGCCTACAACGACGCCATCCTCCAACTTCCGAACCTCGCCTCCGACGCGGCTCCGGCCGGCGGCGAGGACGACTACGTCGTGCTGGAGCACGTGGGTGAGCCCAGGGACTTCGCTGCCGAAGGTTTCGACCCGGCGGACCATGTGGAGCTCGGGCGGCGGCTCGGTGCCATCGACATCGAGCGTGGCGCGAAGGTGAGCGGCTCGAGGTTCTACTTCCTCACCGGCGTCGGCGCCCAGCTCGAGCTTGCGCTGGTCAACGCCGCGATGGACCGGGCGGTGTCGTGGGGGTTCATCCCGATGCTGCCGCCCGCGCTGGTCAAGCCGCGTGCGATGGAGGGAACCGGTTTCCTCGGCCAGGCGGCCGACGATGTCTACCACCTGGAGAAGGACGACCTCTACCTGGTCGGTACCTCCGAGGTCGCCCTCGCGGCGTACCACAGCGACGAGATCCTCGACGCCGCGTCCCTGCCGCTGAGGTATGCCGCCTTCAGCCCGTGTTTTCGCCGCGAGGCCGGGTCCTACGGCAAGGACACCCGGGGGATCTTCCGCGTCCACTGGTTCGACAAGGTCGAGATGTTCACCTACACCACGCTCGAGGAGTCCTACGTCGAGCACGAGCGGCTGCTGGCCTGGGAGAAGGAGTGGATGACCGACCTCGGACTCGCCTTCCGGGTCATCGACGTCGCGGCCGGCGACCTCGGGCTGAGCGCGGTCCGCAAGTTCGACTGCGAGGCGTGGATCCCCACGCAGGCCAAGTACCGGGAGCTGACGTCCACCTCGAACTGCACCCAGTTCCAGTCCCGACGCCTCGACATCCGGATGCGTGGCGACGGCTCCACCGAGCCCGTCGCGACCCTGAACGGGACGTTGATGGCCACGGCCCGGACGATCGTCGCGCTGCTCGAGACCCACCAGCAGGCCGACGGGTCCGTGCGGGTGCCCGAGATGTTGCGGCCCTATCTGCAAGGGCGTACGACCCTGGACCCCATCGCGTGACAACCGGGCACGACCTACAGCCGCCCGGTGGGCCGCGTCTGGTCGCGCTCGACATCGACGGGACGCTCGTCGACTGGCACGAGGAGATGACCCCGGCCGTGGTGAAGGCGGTGCACGCCGCCCGAGACGCGGGCGCCCACGTCGTGCTGTCGACCGGCCGGTCGACCTTCGGCATCACCCGGGTCAGCGACGCGCTCGGGCTGGAGTCGGGCCACTGCGTCGCGAGCAACGGCGCAGTGACCTTCAGCTATCCGCCCGTGACCATCACCTCTGCTGTCACGTTCGGTCCCGAGCCCGCTGTCCGTGCCGTGCTGGAGCACGTCCCCGATGCCTTGGTGGCGGTGGAGGTGATCGGGCGCGGGTACCGGATGAACAGGGCGTTCCCGGATGGTGAGATCAACGGGGAGACGTGGATCGAGTCGAGGGGGGGGGGGGGGGGTGGGGCGGGGGGGGGGGGGGGGCGGCGCGCCCCCGCCCCCGCCGCCCGCGCCGGGCG
>JBBSET010000092.1:0-7300 GCA_038239485.1 Propionibacteriales bacterium | reverse complement strand
TTACTCGGGTCTGCGGATAGGTGAAGCAGCAGCCTTGAGGAAGAGCAATGTGAATTTGCTCAGAGGCTCTGTGACGGTTGCCAGCACTGCGACTGAGGTGCGGGGCCACTGGGCAGAGACAGCCCCTAAGACTGCTGCTGGAAGGCGCACAGTGCCTATCCCTGCCAGTGTCGTCCGGGCCTTGACTCAGCACATCGCCACCTACAGCCAGCCCGGGCCTGATGGCCTCATCTTCACTGCCCCCGCTGGTGGTCCTCTGAGGGTCAACGCTTGGAGGAAGAGGGTCTGGAATCCGGCCTGTGTCACCGCTGAACTGGTGGGCTTGACCCCCCACTCTTTGAGGCACACAGCGGTGAGTCTGTGGGTGAGTGCTGGTGCTGATTTGCTGACGATCAAAACCTGGGCCGGGCACACCAGCAGCACCTTCAGCCTGGATCGCTATGGGCACCTCTTCCACCGCGACTCCACTGCACTGCTGGACAGGCTGGATGCTGCTGCTGAGGCTAACCGCCACACGGATGCTGCTGTGCTAAGCCCGTTGTTTGGTGTTGCGGCTGTGTTGGAAGCCTAACTTTCACCGCTGACACAGAGAGCCCCTACCGGCATAGTTGCTGGTCAGGGGCTCTTTTCATTGGTGGGCCTAAGAGGACTTGAACCTCTGACCTCTTCCTTATCAGGGAAGCGCTCTAACCGTCTGAGCTATAGGCCCTTGGTGGACAATCGGGTCGTCCGGACGTGACGGCTCGCCGGGGAAGGGTACCCCACCGGGCGACGACGCCTCAAACCGGAAACCTGCCAGTCACGCCGACGCGCCACCCGGCGCGGACCCCGGTCCCAGCTCCAACGGCTGCGGCGCCATCGTGGGCACGATGCGGTTGCGACCCCCGTCCTTCGCCTCGTACAGGCCCGTGTCGGCACGCTGGACCAGGTCCTCGCCACTGGCGCCGGGGCCGACTGCGCTACCGCCACTGACCGTGATGCTGATGACGGCGGCCGAGGTGATGAAGGGCTGAGACGCGATAGACACCCGGATCTTCTCGCCGACCTCGAACGTCCCGGACATACCCGTCTGCGGCAAGATGACCAGGAACTCCTCGCCACCCCAGCGCCCAGCCACGTCCCCACCTCGCAGCTGCAGCTCGATCCGCCGGGAGAACTCGATCAGGACCTCGTCTCCGGCCAGGTGGCCGTAGGTGTCGTTGACCCGCTTGAAGTGGTCGATGTCCAGTAGCAGGACCCCGACCGGCTGGCCGTGCCGCCGGGCCGTGAGCAGGTGAGTGGTCAGCTGCTCCACCAGGTGGCGGCGATTGAAAAGGCCGGTCAGGACGTCCGTACGGCTGCTCCGATCCAGCTCGTCGCCTCGCCTGGTCAGCTCGTCCTGCAGGGTCTTGACACGCATGGCGGAGCGCACCCGCGCGCGGAGCTCGGCGGGTGTGAAGCCCTTGGTCACGTAGTCGTGGGCTCCGCCGGCCAGGCCGAGCAGCACGTCGTTCTCCTTGCTTGTGAAGAACACCACCGGGATGTCCCGGAGCCGCAGGTTGGCTTTCAGCCGGGCCAGCACCTGATGCCCGTTGAGACCGGGCATCTCGATGTCGAGCAGCACCACGTCGGGCGGGTCCTGCTCGCAGGCGTCGATCGCAGTCTCGCCGTCGCTCGCCTCCACGACTTCGTAGCCGTCGTCCTCGAGGTAGCCGCGGACCACCTGTCGGATCGTCTGCGAGTCGTCGACGATCATCACGGTGTTGGCCAGAGTCATACGCCCGCCCCCGCACCGGCCGCGGTCGCATCCGCGAGGAGCACGAGCGCCCCGTCGATGGTGATGCTGCCGGAGACCAGCTCACGGTGCTGACCTCGCGGGGCCGGCCGGATGTCGGCCTCGTCGACCTTGTGCAGACCGTTGACGCTGTCGACGAGGAGCCCGTAGGTCGTGTCGTCGACATGCAGGACCAGGATGTGGTGTCCGCCCGAGCCGAACGGCGACACCACTGTGAGGGGCGGGTCTCCCGGGAGCAACCCCGCGACATTCGGGTTCGGGGCGGGCAGCGCGACCATCCCGACACTCGACCTGACCGCCCGGGTGACCTCCACGGGTAGGCAGTAGGTTGCCCCTGCAGCGCTGAACTCCACCATCGTCTTCATGCCGTCCGCCCTAGCTTCGTCTCCAGCAGCCTGAGCAGCTCTTCAGGTGCATAGCCCTCGAGCGCGATCTCCGCACCCAGCGTCGGGCCGCCTTCCCGCAGCACACCCAGGGCGACGCCGAAGGACCGCTGTGCAGACTGCAGGTGTCCGCCGGCTTCGAGCGCCAGCCCGAGGTAGAACGAGGCCAGCGGGTCGTCAGGGGTGAGGTAGACCCACTTCCGGAACGCGACGACCGCCGCGGAGCTGTCGCCGAGTGAGAGCGCCTGCTGCCCGGCCGACGCCAGCAGCACTGGCTGGAACACGTCGGTCGCGTTGGTGAAGACAGCCCCCTGAGTGGAAGCCCTCGCTGGGCCGGACGGAGTCGCCTCACGCGCGGGAGTGGGCTTACGCGGCGCAGTGGCCTTACGCAGCGGAGCGGGCTTGCGCGCCTCAGTGGCCTCACGCAGCGGAGCGGCCTTAAGCGCCACAGTGGCCTTACGCAGCGGAGGGGCCTCACGCCCCGGCGACGAGCGGGACCCCTCGTGGAGGTGGTAGACGAAGGAGTCACCGATCCGCATCGCTTTGAAGCGGTCGGAGACCTGCCACAGCGTCTCGGCCGAGCCGACGAAGAGGATCGCCCCGGGCGGCAAGGCATCGGCGAGCTTGTCCAGGAACGCCGTGGCGTGCTCGGGCGAGAAGTAGATCAGCACGTTGCGGCAGAACACGACCTGGCACTTGCCCACGTAGCTGGGCAGGTCGGACGCCAGGTTGTGTCGTGTGGCCGTGACCAGAGCCCTCACCGCCGGGCTCATCCGCCAGTCCGGGCCCTCCTTGGTCACGTACTTCTCGCGGCGTGCCGCGGAGATGCCCGTAATCTCGCGGGTGGTGTAGAGCCCCGCCTTCGTCCGCGTCAGGGCCGTCGTCGACAGGTCCGTCGCGATCACGGACCCTTGGACCCGCTGCTCGCTCATCAGCATGGCGAGGCTGTATGCCTCTTGGCCGTTCGCACACCCGGCGCTCCAGATCGTCACGGGCTCGTCGAACGCTGGGAGCACGTGCTCCGCGAGCACTTCGAAGTGGTCGGGATGGCGGAAGAACCCGCTCTCCTGCACTGTCACCCTGTTCACCAAGCTCTGCATCAAGTCGCTGCTGCGCGCCAGCGACGCGATGTATCCGGCCAGGTCGCCGCCGCGGGCGGTGACCTCGTCGCGCAGTGAGCGCCGGAGCCGGCCGCGAAGCGTCGCCTCGGGTCGCAGCCCGATCCGCTTGTCGAGCAGGTCGCTGATGTCGTCGACGGCGCTCTCGACGGCCGCGTCTGAGATCGTCATGACCTGTTCTCCCTCGTCGCCTGCGAGATGGCCTTGGCCAGCTCCGCGGGCGCGAGCATCTCCGTCACGGCGCCGAGCTTTCGCGCCGCCGCGGGCATGCCGAAGACAGCCGATGACGACTCGTTCTGAGCCATCGTCCGGCCACCAGCCCGGCTGATCGCCAGCAGTCCCCTCGCTCCGTCGTCACCCATGCCGGTCAGGAGGACCCCGACAGCGGCTGACCCGGCCTGCTCGGCGACCGACCGGAACAGCTCGTCGACGGAGGGCCGGTGGATCGTGAGGGGGGCCAGATCCAGTACCAGCCGGAAACCGGGACCGAGGCGCAGGTGCACACCGCCGGGTGCGATGTAGACGTGGCCACCCAACGGTACCTCCCCGTGCTCGGCGATCTGGACCGGTAGCGCGGACTCACGGCCCATCCACTCGACGAGCCCCGCGGTGAAGTCGACGTGCAGATGCTGAACGACGAGCACCGGGGCCGAGATCTCGCCGATTCCGGCTAGCACGATGGCCAGCACGCTCGGACCTCCCGTCGAGGCGCCGATGGCGACGACATGATGCGATGCGCCCTGCCCCGGCGTGGGGGACCGGGGTGCGGTCGGGCTGCGCTGCTGGCCGCCTTGTCGATGCCGGATGACGTGCACCTTGTTGAGGAGCCGGACGCTTCGACGCAGCTGCGCCTCCCGGTCGGCCGTCCATACATCAGGCTTCGGGACCGAGTCGAGGGCTCCCGCTGCCAGGGCCTCGACCACGAGCCGTGCCGTCCCGGCGTCGACCGCCGCGCTGAGGACCAGGATCGGGGTCGGCGCCTGGAACATGATCTGCTCGATCGTGGCTCGGCCTCCACCGTCGGGCAGGTCGAGGCCGAGCGTGACCACGTCGGGTCGCACGTCGACGATGAGCTCGAGGGCCTCCGCGCTGGTCGCCGCCTGCCCGATGACGACGATGTCACCATCGGCCTCGAGGATCCGGGCGACCTGCGCGCGCCCGGCACCCGCCACCTCGACCATGACGACGCGGACTCGGCGGCTCTTCGTACCAGTAGTCACAGCCTGCTCCCCAGGAGCCTGCCGACGGCCGTGAGCAGGGCGGTCTCGTCGAAGCCGCTCTTCACGATGTACCCGTCGGCGCCGACGTCCAGCCCCCGCTGGCGGTCGGCATCACTCGAGCGGGAGCTCAGGATCAGGACCGGGATGTTCGACAAGCTCTCAGTGGCGCGGATGGCCTCTGTCAGCGCGAAGCCGTCCATGAGGGGCATCTCGACGTCGGTGAGGACCAGGTCGCTGGGCAGCTCGTTGAGCATGGCGAGCGCCTGCACTCCGTCCGCGGCGACTCGCACCGAGAAGTTGGCCCGCTCCAGGATGCTGCGCTGGAGCTCGCGCACCGTCAGTGCATCGTCGACCACAAGGATTCCAGGGCGCTCGGTCTCGTCACCGGCGCCGGGAGGCGCCGGCCGCACCGACCGGACCGGCCGCGACTGACGGGCTCGCTGGATCAGGCCCGGCGGGTCCAGGACCAACAGGATCGAGCCGTCCGGCTCGACGCTCGCCCCGGCCACGGCCGGCACGTTCGGCAGCACCGCGCTGAGGCCCTTGAGGACGACGTCGCGCTGCCCGATCAGTCGGTCGATCCTGAACGCATGGCGGCGCGCGGAGTCGGCCAGGAACACGATCGGGCCGTCCACGGACTCGCTATCGGCCGGCATCCCGAGCGTCTCGGTGAGCACGGACAGGGGCACGGCCTGACCGTCGTCCACCCAGACCATGTCGTTGCCCTCGGCGTGCGCCCTGGTGGTCCCCTGACCGGACTCGGAGCGGACCACCCGGTGGAAGGGGAGGGCGTACCGTGCCCCGCCCGCCTCGACGAGCAGGCAGCGCAGCACGGCAAGGGTGATGGGGACGATCACCCGAAACTCCGCGCCCTGCCCCGGCTGGGACCGCACCTCGATCCGGCCGCGGGCGGCCTCGACGTTGGTTCTGACGACGTCCAGGCCGACACCGCGGCCGGAGACGTCCGTGACGAAGGTCTTGGTGGACAGGCCCGACCGGAGCGTCAGCGCGGCCACATCCTCGTCGCTGAGGGCATCGGTACTGACCCCGTGGCGGTTGGCCTCCTCCTTCACCCGTTCGAGGTCGATGCCACGACCGTCGTCCGTGATCGCGATGATCACCTCCGACCCGAGCTGCATGGCGTGGATCCGGACGGTCGCGATCGGCGGCTTTCCGGCGGCGATCCGCTCTGCAGGCGTCTCGATGCCGTGGTCGACCGCGTTGCGCACCAGGTGGATGAGCGAGTCCGACAGGCGACGCAGCACGCCTCGATCCAGCTCGGTGTCGGTCCCTCGCGCGTCCCACCGGATGTCCTTGCCCTGCGCCCGGGCCAGGTCGCGGACAGTCCGGTGCAGCGCGTCGGTCACCGTCGACACCGCGACCATCTGCGTCCGCATGGCCCGGTCCTGGAGGTCGTTGAGAGCCCGGGACAGCTCGTTGAACTCCGTGATGGAGGCGGGGTCGAGCTTGAGCTTGTCACTGAGCATCCGGCCCACGCGCAGATGGGCGGACGCGGACTCGCTGATGAGGCGGGTCAGCTCGTCGAGCCGCTCCAGGGGGACCATCACGACCCCGCCGGCATCTGCCGGGGTTGTCCAGGCAGGCACCGCCATCGCGGGCGGCGCCTCCACGTTGGCTGGAGCCATGTCAGGGGCCCGCGAGATGACAGCCGAAGGCGCGACGACATCAAACGGCGCGATGACGTCCGCCGGCGCAGTGACATCAGCAGGCATGGCAGGAGGCGTGAGGGGAGCGGCGGCAGGCTCGGCGTCTCCGGTGGATCGGGCCGGGGCCGGCTCGATCGGGGCCGGGCCCGGCGCGGCTGCGTCCCCGGCCGCGACGGCCGTCTGGATGACCTCGGCCAGGGTGTCCACGCCGGCCAGCAGGGTGTCGATCAGCGTCGGCGTGGTCGACGTACGACCGGACCGGAGGTCCTCGACCAACCCTTCGAGTTCATGGGCGCAGTCGCTGACCGTCGGTAGCCCGGCCACAGCCGAGGAGCCCTTGAGCGTATGGAGCTCGCGGAAGATCGAGCCGATCAGCTCCATGTCCGCGCCGTTGCTCTCGAGCGCCAGCAGGTGCTGCCCGAGCTGGGCGAGCCGGATCTCGGCCTCCTGTGCGAAGAGGGCGCGGATCTGAGGGGCGCTGAGGACGGCCATCAGTGTCGCCTGCTGTGTGACGGCAGTCCGCGAGCGTTTGTGGCGTCCACGAGCTCGCTCGCAGCCGGCGTCAGGCCGGTGAGGAGGGCCTCGACGTCCAGGAGCACCGCCAGCTCGTCCCCGACCCGGTAGCTGCCGGCGGTACCCGACAGCTCCGAGGGTCCCAGTAGGTCCGCAAGGATGGCTCGCCGAGGACACGCGGTCGCGCTCAGCCCGACCGGTCCCACCTTCGTTCGGAGCACGACGACGAAGGTGACCGTGTCGGTCTGCCCGAGCCCGACAAGTGCTGCGGTGTCCAGGAGTGGCACGATCTCACCACGAAGGTTGAACAGCCCGAGCACCGAGGCGGGCGCGGTGACGAGCGGGGTCAGCTGCGGCAGCGTCACCACCTCACCGACCCATCCGATCGGGACGCCGTACAAGTCGTCGCCGACGGGGACCAGAACGGCGTCTTGTCTGTCAGCCGCTGCCATTGCTCGCCGCCTTGCCGGCGGCGACGTTCTTCGCGCTGGTTTCGAGGGTGCCGGCGAGGTCGGCGAGGTTGCCCGCGGCGGACGCGATCTCGTCAGCGGTGGACGAGACCTGACGACTGGACTCCGTCAGCTCCTCCATCGTCTCCACCACCTGCGACGTCGCACTACGCTGC
>JBBSET010000091.1:0-7454 GCA_038239485.1 Propionibacteriales bacterium | reverse complement strand
CTGTACAAAACGCCCAAACAAATGGTACGCCAACGGCGGCGCCAACAAAGTCTGGGCCGCCGCCGGCACTCTCTACGAACAGACCATCACCGCCGACGGCACAAGCCACTACCGCGAGCTCACCCGCCACCAAACCAAACGCGACACCACCCGCCGCCAAGACGGCACCACCCGGCACCAGTTCTACGCCCACTACACCCTCCCCTGCCCCGACCACCCCGACCACAACTGGTGGGAACCCCTGCTGCCCGTCGCCGACGACGCTACCGCGAAATTCAACCGTTGCGAATACCTCCGCATCCTGCCCACCAGCAGCCCCCGACACAAACAGCTCTACGGCATGCGGCAAGACACCGAAAGCCTCAACGCCCAACTCGAACGCGCCTTCTACGGCCAACGCCTCCCCGCGTGGGGCATCCACAACCAGACCACCATCGTCCTCCTCGCCACCATCGCCGAGAACGCCTGGGCCCGACACGTCTGGAACAACCACATCCGCAACCAGGCACCGCCACCGTCGCACATCAACGCCGCCTGACTCCGAATAGACATACCCGCCAAGTGGCCCCAGACTCGCTGCCGTACACGAAGCCGAGACTGACGCGTCTGCCTGCCTAGACGCAGATCCAGTCAACCACAAACCCCACCAGGGCAAGTAGACTCCCACCGCCACGCCGCCACCGGCGGCAGCGCGCTGTGCCCACGGTTTTCCACAGCCAAGTCCGCACGTCCCGCCCTCGTAGCTCAGGGGATAGAGCAACGGTTTCCTAAACCGTGTGTCGGCAGTTCGAATCTGCCCGAGGGCACCTCACCGGTGAGTCTCACGGCGGGGACGGGTGCTGGTCGCAAGCCGCCGACTGCTCCGTGTCCTCGGCCTCAGCCCACCGGGCACAACCGCCCCGGGACGCTCGATGTGGCACCCGGTCTATCCAGTGCGCTGGGCGTAGCCAGACACGACGACGAAGCGGCTAGAGGAGATCGGCGAACTCCGGGTGACGCTGGAGGTAGGCGCCGATGAACGGACAGCGGGCGACGACCTTTCGGCCACTGGCCCGGACCTGCACAAGGGCGGCCCCCGCCAGGGCCGAGCCAACGCCTTGGCCCTCCCACGCCGGCTCCACGAGGGTGTGGGTGAAAACGACCCGACCGCGGTCGACGCGGTAATACGACGCCCCGGCGCGCTTGCCATCCACGCGGGCCTCGAACCTTGAGCCCGTGTCCACGACCTCGATCGCGGCGCCATCGCTGGTATGGGTTGTCCTGGCGTCGCTCATATCAGGCCGAACAGTGGAGGACGGAGTACCCGCGGCCGCCATGCCCCGCGAGGGCGTTGCTGATGCCGACAATGTGGACCGGAGACAGCCGCGCCTTGGTGACCGCGCCGGTGCCGAGCTGGCCGTAGTCGTCGTGGCCCCACGCCCAGACCCCGTGTGTGGTCGAGACGGCGATGGTGTGGTCCCTACCGCAACCGATGCTGCTGATCGCCGGAAGGCCCGAGACCAGGCCGGGCGTGAGCCGGTCGACCGTCTTCCCGGAGCCGATCTGGCCCCACGACGCCTCGCCCCAGGTGTAGACCGAGCGATCGGCGAGCAACGCGACGGAGTGGACCGCGCCGGCGGCGACCGCGACGACGTTGGACAGGCCGGTCACGATTACCGGCGTGCTCTGTGATGTCCGGGTACCGGTGCCGAGCTGGCCGGACGCGTTCAACCCCCAGGTCCAGACCATCCCGTTGCGGATGGCCAGAGCGTGGTTTCGGCCGCCGGCGACCGCTGACACGCTCGTCAGGTTCGACACGACAACCGGCCTGAGCTGCTTGGCGGTCTGCGTCCCGTTGCCGAGCTCACCGTTGGCGCCACCACCCCAGGCCCGCAGGGTGCCGTCGGCCAGCAGCGCGTAGCTGGCGTCCCTTCCGGCGCCAACGGCGACGACCCCGGAGAGCCCGGACGTGGTCACCGGCGACAGCCGACGTGTAGTGGTGCCGTCACCCAGCTGGCCCATGGCGTTCGAGCCCCAACCGCGCACACCCCCAGCGACAACCACCAGCGTGTGGTAGTGACCAGCGATGACACTGGTGACGCCCGAGAGTCGAGGCACCGGCTGTGGCGTCGACTGGTCGGCCGTCGAACCCAGACCGGTCGCACCCTTCGAGCCGTCACCCCACGTGTAGACCCCGCGGTTCACTCTCGCGATCACGTGCTCGCGGCCACCGGACAGCTCGGTCACATCCACGAGCGCGTTGACCGCGCCGAATGTCAGGCGGTCGTTGGTCGAGCCGTTTCCGAGCTGGCCGTCCGCACCGAGACCCGTGGTGGAGGCCACGTCACCCGTCGCGGCCATGCTCCGCCCGGGCGTCGCGACTGCAAGGCTGGGGGGCACGGCCACGATGGCTACCGTCTTGAGAACGCTTCGCCTGCTGATGCTCGTTCTCGCCGTCAAGTGGGGTCCTTCAACAGTGTGCAGATGGCTCACGATCATGGCACTGCGCCGGTCTCGTGTCCTCGGAGAGGCATGCTTCTCGTAGGGTACTCAGCACCTTCTGTGGCGATTCACCTTCGGCATTCAAAGCGGTGCGAATGCCAAGAATCACCCGTGCACTCCGTCAGATTCAGGCGTACATTCCCTTGGCATCAGCCAACCAGTTGGCCGCCCACAGGAAGGTCCCACCATGAAATCCAAGTCCCTCGCCGCCATCGCCGCGGCCGTCCTCACGCTGGGCGTGAGCGCCTCGGTCGTCGCAGGCTCCGGTGCCGACGCGTCCCCACGACCGGCAGCTCATACGGACAAGTCCACGATCGAGCACTTCTCGATCACCGGGATTGGCAACAGACAGGTCGTCATTGCGCATGGCGCCTTCGTCGGCGGCGGCAGGGACGTTTCGAAGGGCCAGCACGACCTGCTTCACCTCGGTGGCGGCATGCTCACCATCAGGCATCCGAACAGCCAGAGCCACTACACCGCTCACTTCAACAGCAAGACGTGCTACGGCACGTTCAAGATCACCGGTCACTACACGGTCGGCCGCGGGACCGGCAGGTTCGCCGGTGTGACCGGCGACGGCAGGTACCGGGTCCACGGAGAGGCAATCCTGAAGCACACCGCAAGCGGCGCCTGCAACCAGCGCGGCGCACCCAAGGTCCTCGCCGAGTACATCAAGGCTCACGGCCCGGTGTCGATGCCCTGAGTCTCACCAGCACCAGCATCGCCTTGGGGGCGCCCTCGACGAGGGCGCCCCCAACCCATGCCAGCGCACAAGGTCGATGTCGCGCACTGTTCGCCCAGCGTTACGGAGGCGCTCATCACAGTGAGCGGTCCCGGACGTGCACGGCTCCTACGCTTCGATGTATGGACGGCCCGAGCAGCCACCGACCAAGCGGCCAGCCCTCGTGACCACGTGGCCGGCTTTGGCCGTCGTGGCGGTGTGGACACTCGCCCTCCTGCTCAGGACAACGGGGGCGATCGCACCTCGACTGTGGAGCGTCCGGCTGGTGATCCTCGGCAGCCGAGAGGGCCTCCGCCTGGAGCTCCTGCGGCGGGGAGCAGCCAGCGCAGCCCGGCCTGGCTCAGAGGCAGGACCTCAACGTCAGTAGCGGCTCGCCCGCCACACCCGCCGGACCGCTGGTCCGGACCATCTTGAACCCGCAGGTACACCTGCCTTTGCGGACCTCGGCATCGGAGTCGGTGACCGCGCCCATCGTGAGCGTGTCGCCCGCGCTGAGCATCAGTCGCGCGGCGTGCACGGCCAGCACATGGCTGCCTTCCGGACCTGACACCCCTACTTCGCTGATATGGGTTCGTGCAGCGTCGACCGGACAGGTTTGCTGCGTCACGCAGGTGACGTTATAGGTGCCCATGCGGGAACACTATTTCTCCCGGCAGCACTGGGCCAGGTGCGTCACCGAGTGTTCATCTCCGGCCGAGCGCCGGCGACCTCTCACTCGTTGTGTTTTGGACGACTGGCGTTCACGTGATGGCCGTGGCGACGCCAACTGAGCAGGGCAGCGTTGAGTGCAGCCTGGGTCCGCCAAGCGACCGGCATCGACGAGCTCCGACAAAGAGGACGTGACATGACACACGACCACGGAAACGGGTCGAACCATCACAGCCACGAGCCACACGACCACTCCCACGGCGACGGCGACGGCGACGAGCCGCTCGCACCTGCGACGGACCTGTCGATCGACGACACCGAACTGAGCCCATGCCAGCTCGGCCGACGCCGCTTCCTTCGCAATGCCGGCCTGCTCGGAGCCGGAGCCGCGACAGCCAGTGTGATCGGACCGGCCGTCGAGTCCGCCGCAGCTGCCGCCGAGCGCCCCTCGAGCCACTCGTCGGGCGGGTTCCAGTGGCTCGCCGGCGACCACCACATCCATACCCAGTACTCCCCCGACGGTCAGTACCGCGTGATCGACCATGTGCGGCACGCAGGAGCGTACGTGCTGGACTGGATGGTGATCACCGACCACGGATCGCTACAGCACGCCAAGATCGGCGTGGAGAAGGTCAACCCCGACATCATCGCCGCCCGGCGCGAGGTCGCAGACGTACTCGTCTTTCAGGGGCTGGAGTGGAACATCCCGTCAGCCGAGCACGGGACCGTCTTCGTGCACCCGGGGCCCAACGAGGTCGCCGTGCTGAAGGCCTTCGAGAACAGCTACGACGGGGTGGTCACCAACACCACGGCGAGCAGCCCCGAAAACGAGACCCTCGCCATCACCGGCCTGCACTCCCTCAAGCAAGCCGTTCGGAGCCAACAGGTTCATGACGCTCTGATGCTGGCCAACCACCCGGCCAGGAAGGGGTTCGACTCTCCGCACGAGATCCGTGGTTGGCGCGACGCCGAGCCGCGGATCGCCATCGGCATGGAGGGAGCCCCCGGCCACCAGGCTGCCGGAATTCCGACGCCCGACGGTCCAGGCTCGGCCCGCGGCTACTACGACTACGCCCCCGACCCGGTCAACAGCTTCGCTGGATACCCGATGGAGAGCTACCGGACCTTCGGCGGGTTCGACTGGATGACGGCGACCGTCGGTGGCCTGTGGGACAGCATGCTCGCCGAAGGCAAGCCCTGGTGGATCACGGCCAACTCCGACAGCCACCAGATCTGGGCGGACACGTCCCAGCGTGGCCCGAACAGCGACTTCACCGACAACGGCTACTTCGACGACCCGATCCACATCACGTCGCCCCAGCTCGTCAACGGCGACTTCTGGCCCGGTTTCTACAGCCGGACGCATGTCGGCGCGGATCGACCCGGATACGCCGCAGTGATGCGCGCGATGAGGGCCGGACGGCTCTGGGTCGACCACGGCCACCTGGTCAACGCCCTGGACATCAGGCTGCGCGCATCCACCGGCCAGGAGGCACCGCTCGGCGGCGTCCTGACCGCCAAGCGGGGCACTGCGGTCTCGTTGGTCATCCGGATCCGAACCGCCATGCTCCCGAACTGGTCGCAGTTCCTCCCTGCCCTTGCCAAGGTCGACGTCATCCGGGGTCTGGTGACAGGTCCGGTGAGCGACCAGGACACCTTCACCGCTCCCGACACCCGCGTCGTGAAGTCGTATGACGTGAGCGGCATGAGCGACGTGATCGCGTTGACCTACCCGCTGGGCCGGCTGGTCGACGGATACTACGTGAGGATGCGGGGGTCGGACGGCAACCGGCTGGCGGTCGGCCTCAACGGCGCGGCGGTCGACCCCGCCGGGCCTGCGATGGACGTCGAGGGCGACGCCGACCCGTGGAACGACCTGTGGTTCTACACCAACCCGATCTGGGCGGTGCCGACCTGATGAGGAACGGATCCATCGTCACCACGGTGAGCGGCACCGACGTCAGGGCTTCGGGGTGCATTCCGACACCGAGGAGGGGCCGCGGCTCGGTCGCGGGCTTCGACGTCCTGACCGAGTTGCAACGCGATGCAGATGTTCTCGCCGAGACGATCGCCGCCGCGATCACCGCGGAGGGTGGCGGCGACGTGTTCGTCGCCAGTCACCCGGCTCGCTCCGACGGACATCGCCATATCGCCCTGTCGATCTCAGCGAGCGGGGTGGCCACCCCGAGCAGCTGGTGGGATGTCCTGTCGGAGGCGGTCGACTCCAACCCCGGCAACGGGATCGGCTTGGCGCTGGACGACCGCTACATCGGGTTGCCACAGCTGCGCGAACCGTTGGCGGACGCCGTTCAGGCGCATCGGACACGGAGGAGTGGGCGGGTCATCGTCTTCCCCGGCTGCACGACGAACGCCGGGACCGTCATGGTCGAGGAGCTGCTTGCGACCTCGGCGATCGACCGAGTGCGTGTGCTGGCCGGCGGTCGCGCCGACCCCGGCTCACTGGTTCGCACTCGGAACTTCCTGCGCCCGCGCTGGGACGACGGCGAGCTGGTCCTCGACACCCAGCCGGCGGCCGGAGGGGCGCTCGTACCGTTCGAGACGCCGTTCCCTACTCCGTGCTGCCAGAGCCAGGGATGACCCTTCAGGTCGTCGACGAGCGTGACGCCCGCGATGACGTTCCGTTGGTCCTGCGACCCGCGATCTCGTCCGGCGACCGGGTCTTCCGGGGTCTGATGCGCGGCGCGCGGTTCGTCGTCCTCGCCATCACCGGAGTCGATCCCGGTGTTCCGAAACCTCGGCTGGTATCGCCGCGGTCCTCGTGGGAACCCTCGAGCTCGCCGCCGTCGCGATCACGGTGGCCTTTCCGCTGGCGCTCGGCCTCGCTCCCGTACGGGTCGTCTGACCTGCCCGTGCTCGTCTGACCTGCCCCTGCTCGGCTGACCTGCCCGTGCTCGGCTGGACGGTCTGGATAGGCTCGCGCTGCCACCGGCGTTGAGATCGACAGCGCCGCCGCTGGCTGTCATGCCCTCGCCCCCCTGGCCCTCGGAAGGATGTCTCATGTCCCAGCCGCTCAGCTCACCGGACGCTCGGACCGCGCAAGCCGCCGTCTACGACCACAACGGCGGACCGGAGGTGCTCGAGGTGGTGGACAACCCCGTTCGGGAGCCCGGCCCGGGCGAGGTGCGCGTGCGCATGGTCCGGTCCGGCGTCAACCCCACCGACTGGAAGTCCCGAGAGGGGTACGGGGAGCCAGGTCCGGTGGACCCACCCCAGGTGCCGAACCACGACGGGGCAGGCGTCGTCGAGGCCGTCGGCCGGGGCGTCGAGGCGGCCTGGCACGGTCTACGGGTGTGGCTGTGGGAGTCGGCACACGGTCGACCCGACGGCACGGCGCAGGAGTTCGCCGTCGTCCCCGTCCGCAACATCGTCCTGCTGCCAGACAGTGCGTCGTTCGACCTGGGCGCGGCGCTCGGCGTCCCATTCATCACCGCTCACCGGTGTCTCACCGTGGGCGAGGAGGGACCGCGCCGCTTGGGCCCCGGCACGCTGGAGGGCCGGGTCGTCCTCGTCGCCGGCGGTGCCGGTGCGGTCGGCAACGCCGCGATCCAGCTGTCACGTTGGT
>JBBSET010000090.1:0-8105 GCA_038239485.1 Propionibacteriales bacterium | reverse complement strand
GGCGCGATGGGCACGATCCGGTGGCCGATCTCGGGGTCCTTCATCAGGTCGCGAAGCAGCCGGACGAACGCCATCGTGGTCGCGATGGCCTGCTTTCCCGAGCCTTGCTTGAGCTCGGCATACATCTCGTCGCCGGGCAGCTTGATCGGGGTCGGGTTGACTCGGCGCTCGGGCAAGCCGCCACCGAGCTGACGCCGGCGCTCGAGCATGTACTCGATCTCAGGCGAGTCCACTCCGGGGTGGTAGAAGGGCGCCACCTCGTCGCGGTCGATCTCCTCGTCGGAGATCGGCAGGTAGAGCCGGTCGCGGAACTGCTTGAGGTCCTTCTTGGTGAGCTTCTTCATCTGATGGGTGGCGTTCTTGGCCTCGAGGGCATGGATCGTCCAGCCCTTGACCGTCTGCGCCAGGATCACCGTCGGCTGACCGACGTGCTCGGCCGCGGCCTTGAAGGCGGCGTACACCTTGCGGTAGTCGTGCCCGCCGCGCGGCAGGTTCAAGATGTCTTCGTCGCTGAGGTTCTCGACCATCTTCCGCAGGCGCGGGTCGCCGCCGAAGAAGTTCTCCCGGATGTACTCACCGGTCTCGACCGAGTACGTCTGGTACTGGCCGTCGGGGGTGGTGTTCATCTTGTTGACGAGCACCCCGTCGACATCGCGGGCGAGCAGCTCGTCCCACTCTCGGCCCCAGACCACCTTGATCACGTTCCACCCGGCGCCGAGGAAGGTCGACTCGAGCTCCTGGATTATCTTGCCGTTGCCGCGCACCGGGCCGTCGAGCTGCTGGAGGTTGCAGTTGATGACGAAGGTGAGGTTGTCGAGCTCCTCGCGGGCCGCGAGGCCGATGGCGCCGAGCGACTCCGGCTCACCCATCTCGCCGTCGCCGAGGAACGCCCAGACGTGCTGCTGGCTGGTGTCCTTGATATCGCGGTTGTGCAGGTAGCGGTTGAACCGCGCCTGATAGATCGAGTTGAGGGCGGTCAGGCCCATCGACACCGTCGGGAACTCCCAGAAGTCCGGCATCAGACGAGGGTGCGGGTACGACGAGAGCCCCTTGCCCGGGCCGCGCGACACCTCCTGGCGGAAACCGTCGAGCTGGTCCTCGGTGAGTCGGCCTTCGAGGAACGCCCGCGAGTAGATACCGGGTGAGGCGTGTCCCTGGATGAAAATGTGGTCGCCGCCGCCTGGGTGGTCCTTGCCCCGGAAGAAATGGTTGAAGCCGACCTCGTACAGGCTTGCGGACGACTGGTAGGTCGCGATGTGACCACCGACCTCGAGGCCCTTGCGGTTGGCCCTCGAGACCATGACCGCGGCGTTCCACCGGATGAACGCGCGGATGCGGCGCTCGATGTACTCGTCTCCGGGGAACCAGGGCTCACGTTCGGGCGCGATCGTGTTGATGTAGTCGGTGCTGCGGAGCGCGGGGACGCCGACCTGGTTCTGGCGGGCCCGCTCCAGCAGCTTGAGCATGACGTATCGCGCACGCGTCCTGCCACGCTCGTTCAGGAGGGCGTCGAGCGAGTCCAGCCATTCCTGGGTCTCGTCGGGGTCGATATCCGGCAGCTGTGTCGGAAGGCCCTCGTGGATCACATGGGGCCGGTCACTAGTGGATGCCACGTGCATCCTCCTCGTCGCAAAGTTGTGGATTCCCCAACCGCGCACGGAGCCGGTCGGAGAGGGAGCAGCGGTCCCCAGGTTCGGAGGACTTCCAGCAATCCTGGCACCAATGGCGTCCGTACTCACGCGATGGTCGGATAATTCGATTCGTGAGATCGCGAGATGGGCTTGCACAACTGCCACCGTTCGCGGTGGACTACCCTGCGTCAAAGGCGCATGACAGTTGCGCCGACCAGGAGGAGGACCTTTCGTGAGCGCGACCGCGGGTGGCGCGGACATCGGACCGGTCGGTCGGTTCGGGTTTCAGCCAGGCATGGTGGTTCAGGAGCTTGGCTGGGACGAGGACATCGACGAAGGGCTCCGCAGCGACATCGAGGCTGCCGTCGGCGCCTCCCTGGTCGACGACAGGTACGGAGACGTGGTGGACGCCGTTCTCCTGTGGTGGCGCAACGACGACGGCGACCTGGTCGACGGCCTGGTGGACTCGCTCACCGACCTCGCGGACGGCGGGATGATCTGGCTGCTCACGCCCAAGGTGGGCCGGGCCAACTACGTGGATGCTCACGACATCGCCGAGGCGGCGCCCACGGCCGGGCTGTCCACGACGACGAGCCTCGCTGCCGGTCCCGACTGGTCCGCCACCAAGCTGGTGTCGCCCAAGTCGGTGCGGTCCGGTCGACGATGACGATGGCGGTCGACGAACCGGCCCCGGACTTCGCGCTCACCAACCAGCATGGTGAGACCGTCACGCTGAGCCAGTTCAGGGGGGCCAAGAATGTCGTCCTCGTGTTCTATCCGTTCGCCTTCAGCGGCGTCTGCACCGGGGAGCTGCGGGAGCTCCGCGACCGGTACGAGGAGCTGTCGGACGACACCACCGAGCTGCTCGCTCTCGCGTGCGACCACATGTTCTCGCTGCGAGCGTTCGCCGACCGCGATGGATACGAGTTCTCGCTCCTCAGCGACTTCTGGCCGCACGGCGCGGTAGCACAGGCGTACGGCGTCTTCGACGAGTCGATGGGCTGCGCCAGGCGTACGACCGTCATCGTCGACCGCCGAGGGATCGTGCGCTGGCGGGTGGACAACGACATCTCGATGAGCCGCTCGGTGGACGATTATCGGCAAATTCTTAGCGGAATGCACTGACTCAGTTACGCTCCGTTGCTGAAGGTGAACAATTTGTGCCGAACTTGTGGAAAGGCTGGCGCCGGGCCGATTCGGGGTGTTGCATTGCTTTTGACACGACCGCCAGCGAACCGAGACGTTGGCGGTCGTTGTCTTGTCAAGAGCGCGCCGCGGTGTCAGGGCGCACTGTGGTTTCACGCTCAGCGGGCGTATAGCTCAGCGGTAGAGCACCTCCCTTACAAGGAGGTGGTCGCAGGTTCGATCCCTGCTGCGCCCACCCGCCAGGCTTGCGCGGTCGCGGCGATGATGCCCGGATGAGTCAGCGCGCCGACACGCGCCGGAGGGTGGTGTGGGGACCGCTCGCCGCCGTCGTCGCCGCCGTCTTCGCGATCCTGGTGGCGCTGAGCCCTCGGTACGGCTACTTCCGGGACGAGCTGTACTTCATCGACTGTGGCCGGCACTTGGCTTGGGGTTACCCCGACCAGCCGCCGATGACGCCGCTCATCGCTCGGTTGATGGACCAGCTCGGGAACGGTTCGCTGCTGGTCTTCCGGCTGCCGGCGGCTGCGGTAGCGGCGGCGGTCACGCTCCTGACGGGTGTGATGGCCGCCGAGCTGGGTGGCGGGCGTTTCGCTCAGGTGCTCGCCTCGGTGACCGCGGCGACGAGTACCTACCTGCTGCTGTCCGGCCACCTCCTGGTCACGTCGACTGTCGACCTGCTGGTGTGGGTGGTCTTGACGTGGCTCGTCGTGCATATCCTGCGAACGGGTCGGGACTGGCTGTGGCTGGTGGCAGGTCTGGTTGCCGGAGTCGGCCTGCTCAACAAGCAGCTCCCCATCGTGCTCCTCGCGGGGCTACTGCTCGGCGTGCTCCTCACGCCATCGGCACGGTCGGCGCTCCGCAGCCGGTGGCTGTGGGGAGGGGCGCTGTGTGCGGCCGCCGCCTGGACACCGGTGCTGTGGTGGCAGGCGCAGCACGGTTGGCCCCAGCTCACCATCGCCGCCCAGATCCGGACGGAGTACGGGACGCCTGGCCAGCGCGCGAGCTTCTTCGTCCTCCAGCTGCTGCTCTTCGGACTCGGCGGTGCCTACCTGTGGATCCTCGGAGTCGTCCGGCTGTGGCGCGACCCGGCCTGGCGCCCGTACCGGCCGATCGCCTGGACCTGGCTCGTCGTGATCGTGTTCTTCGTCGTCACTGCCGGCCAGGGCTACTACCCCGCCGGCATCTACCCGGTTCTCATCGCGGCCGGATCCGTCGTGGTCGAGCAGCGCCGGCGTCGTTGGCCCGTCGTCATGGCCGTCATCGCCAGCTCGGTGCTGACGCTGCCGGCCGCACTCCCCATCCTTTCGCCCGCGGCGCTCGCGGCGTCCCCATGGAACGGCCTGGGTGAAACGCAGCGGGAGACGGTCGGCTGGCCGCACCTCGTCCGGGTGGTCGCTGCGGCGTACCACTCGATCCCGGCCGGTCGGCGGAGCAGAGCCGGTGTCTACGCCACCAACTACGGAGAAGCCGGTGCCGTCGACCTGTTCGGGCCGGGTCTGGGACTGCCTCAGGCGTGGAGCGGCCAGAACGGCTACCAGTACTGGGGTCCGCCACCGTCCGACGTCGCTCCTGTCGTGGTCGTCTGGGAGGACGGCCCACCCACCGAGTACTTCACCGGCTGCAGGCGGTTCTCCCGCATCAGCGCCCCGGTGTCGAACGAGGAGAGTGATCGAGCCGCCGTCTTTGTCTGCGCTGCACCGATCGGGGGCTGGGACGTCGCGTGGCCGCGCCTCAGCCATCTGTCCAGCTAGGCGAGGGTGGTCGTTGCCGGCCGGAGGTTACGCTGCCAAGGTGGCGACGGTATCGGCGACTCTGCGCGACATCGTTGCGGCGATGGAGGAGCTCTACCCGCCCCGATACGCCGACGACTGGGACGCGGTCGGGCTCGCCGTCGGCGATCCCGATGCCGAGGTCGCCAGCGTGCTCTTCGCGGTGGACCCGGTGCAGGCGGTCGTGGATGCGGCCGTCGGGCTGGGTGTCGACGTCCTCGTCGTGCACCATCCGCTGCTGCTCCGCACGGTGAGCTCGGTCCGCGCAGATCGGCCGAAGGGCCGGGTGGTCCACGACCTGATCCGCAACGGGATCGCCCTGTACGTCGCTCACACGAACGCCGACTCACCTGCTCTCGGCGTCTCCGAGTCGATGGCGAAGGCCCTGGGGCTGGTCGACATCGAGCCGCTCGTCCCGGACCGGGCCGACCAGCTCGACAAGATCGTGACATTCGTACCCCGCGACGACGCCCAGCGGGTGATCGACGCGCTGGCGGCAGCCGGCGCCGGCTCGATCGGTGACTACGACAGGTGCGCCTTCACGTCCGAGGGCGCCGGTACGTTTCGGCCGGGTGCGGCCGCCCACCCGCACATCGGTGTCACGGGCGTCGTCGAGGTCGTCCCCGAGACCCGGGTCGAGATGGTCGTTCCGAGACCGCTGCGGGAGCAGGTCGTCACAGCGCTGCGGCGCGTCCATCCCTACGAGGAGCCCGCCTTCGACGTGGTGGAGCTGGCTGGCTGGGCGTCTGACCGTGGCGCCGGCCGGATCGGCTCGCTCGAAGCGCCGATGTCGCTGGAGTCCTTCGCCGCCCACGTGGTCGACTCCCTGCCACCGACCGCGGTCGGCGCGCGGGTTTCGGGCGAGCTCGGCCGAGAGGTGTCTCGCGTCGCCCTCGCCGGTGGCGCGGGTGATTTCCTGCTCGACCAGGCTCGAGCGAGCGGCGCCGATGTCTTCGTGACCTCGGACCTGCGCCACCATCCGGCTTCAGAGTTCCGGGAGCACCCCGGTGCCCCGGCGCTGGTCGACGTGGCGCACTGGGCCGCGGAGTGGACCTGGCTGCCGGTCGCACGGGCGGCCCTCGGTGCGGCCTTGTCGGTGCAGGGCTTCGCGGTCGACATGCAGGTGTCACACCTGTGTACCGATCCGTGGAACTATCGTGCAACACCCCGGCCGGTCCGATGAGTCCGGCATCTCGCACGAGGAGACCCCGCTGAAATCCGATCCCTTTGCCCAGCTGAAGCTCCTGGACCTCCAGCACGTCGACTCGAGCCTGGACCAGATGACCCATCAGGCGCGGACCCTCCCTCAGCACGCGGCCCTGACGGACCTGATCCGGCGACGAGACGACGTGTCGGACCGCTGTGGCCAGCTGCAGACGCAGGTCGGTGACCTCAGCAGGGCGCAGCGCAAGGCCGATGCCGACGTCGAACAGGTACGCGTTCGCCGGACCCGCAACCGCGACCGGATCGACGGAGGGCAGGTGTCGGACCCGAAGCAGCTGCAGGCCATGCAGCACGAGATCCGGACCCTTGACAACCGGATCAGCGACCTGGAGGACGAGGAGCTGGAGGTGATGGAACAGCTGGAGGACGCCCAGGCCCGGCTGGCCGCCCTCGAGGCGGAGCTCGCCGAGATCGACTCAGGGGTCGGAGAGCAGACCACGTCCCGCGATGTCGCGGCCGCGCGCATCGCCGAGAGGCGTGCCGAGGCGATGGCCGAGCGTGAGCTGCTCGTGGTCGACGTGCCGCCTGATCTGCTGAAGCTGTACGAGCGACTCCGGAACCAGCTGGGCGGGGTGGGAGTGGGGGCCCTCCATCACGGTCGGTGCGGGGGCTGTCAGCTCGACATTGGTGCCGCAGACCTGGCCCGGATGGCGACCGCGCCGAGCGACGAGGTGCTGCGCTGCGAGGAGTGCGACCGGATCCTGGTCCGCACGCACGAGTCCGGGATCTGAACCGGACGACGATGGCGCACGACAGCGTGGTGCTCGAGGCGGACGGCGGGTCCCGCGGCAACCCAGGTCCTGCTGGCTTCGGGGCTCTCATCCGCGACGCGGGTACCGGTGAGGTGATCGCGGAGGCCGCAGAGTCGATCGGCCGCGCTACGAACAACGTGGCCGAGTACCGCGGCTTGATCGCCGGTCTCGAGCTCTACCTGGAGCACACCCCGACTGCGCTGCTGGAGGTCCGAATGGACTCCAAGCTGGTCATCGAGCAGATGGCAGGGCGGTGGAAGGTCAAGCACCCTGGCATGCGGCCACTGGCGATCACCGCCCAGCGGCTGGCACCGTTCGGCACGATCTGGACGTGGGTGCCGCGCGAGCGCAACAAGGACGCCGACCGGCTGGCCAACCTGGCCATGGACGCCGCCGCCCGCGGCCAGATGCACGACGTCCGGGCGACGGCGACCACCGACGCGGGCGCGTCGGCTGACGCGGCCCCCGAGGTGGTGGAGCCGCCCTCGCCCGGTGCGGCCGGGCTCCGGGTGCGCCTCGACACCGCCAGCTCGTCGCGGCACGCCATGCAGGGGTGGAGCGGATCGCTGGGGGATGCGACGACGCTGGTTCTCCTGAGGCATGGGGTGACTCGCCACACGGCCGAGAGACGGTTCTCCGGACCGGGAGGCGACGACCCCGGGCTCCTCGACGAGGGCTGTGAGCAGGCCGGGCGAGCTGCCGCCGCGCTGGCCCGCCGGGGTGGGATCGACGCGATCGTATCCTCGCCGCTGCAACGGACCCGTGACACCGCCGCAGCGGTGTCGGTCGAGCTCGGGCTCGAGGTCGTCGTGGAGGACGGCTTCCGTGAGGCGGCCTTCGGTGAATGGGACGGATTCACACTCGCCGAGGTGGAGCAGCGATGGCCGGCCGAGCTCGAGGCCTGGCTCGCGTCGATGGACTACGCGCCACCGGGCGGGGAGTCGATCGTCGAGGTGCAGAAACGGGTCGAGGACGCACTCGTCCGGACCGTCTCGGCATACGAGGGCAAGACTGTGGTGGTGGTGAGCCACGTCAACCCGATCAAGCTGTCGGTACGGTACTGCCTCGACGCTCCCCTCGACATCATCACCAAGCTGGCCCTCGTGCCGGCCTCGCTGACGACGATCACCTTCTACTCTTCCGGTGCCTCGTCGCTGCGCCAGTTCTCCTGCCTGCCTTGACCCGGAGGGACCAGGGAATGCGCGCGCGCAGGCGGCTTCTCGAGTGCGCACGATCCTCGCCGCACTCCCCTCCCTGGGCGTTAGGCTGGGCTGCCAGCTTTCGGCCGAGGAGAGGAGCACGGTCGTGCCCCGTCGCCTGCTTACGCTGAGGAGCCCTGCCAACGCAGGCTTCGCCGACGGTATCCGCGCTATCGAGGCCGAGCTCGCAATCACAGAGGAGTTCCCGCCCGAGGTGCTGCGGGCGGCCGACGACGCTGCCGCCAACGCCGAGCTGCCCGACCTCGACCGCACCGACATCGCCTTCGTCACCGTGGGCCCGGGCGGGGCCCCGGCCCCCCCCCACGCGCGTCACATCGAGCGCCGGCCCGGCGGCGGGACGGGGCACAACGCGAGCGCCGCAGT
>JBBSET010000089.1:0-8336 GCA_038239485.1 Propionibacteriales bacterium | reverse complement strand
TCCTTAGCGGCAGTCTCCTCCGCAGACGGATCAGGCTTCTTCTTCGAACTCACAGCATCCAGTGTCGTCATCACGGCACCTTCCCCGCCGAACTCCCGCTCAGCGCGTTAGGCCAAAAACACCGTTTACGGCACAGTCCCGGCATCGCCACCACGACGGCTTGGTTGCGCCGCAAGCCGATCCTTGGGTTCTTGCGGTCGTCGCAACACCCCAAGATTGAGGGTGCCGATGACAGTCCGTTTCTCTAACCAGCTGGTGGCCGATTTGATTCAGCCGTTCTGGGCCGCATGGCAGGCCGGTGAGTTCATGACCGATGCCGATCGCTTCACGGGTCGGCGTCAGCCCGGCGGGAGATCCGCCTATGGCACACGCCCAGCTGGCCGCGCCAATTCATGATGGTGCCGCTCGTCGTTCCCCGTACGGCGATGACAGCTGGGCAGGTGACCCGGGTCGATAGAGCCCCGTGGGGTGGTGGGCTTTGAGGTGATCCTCGGTGCCTACGTGTCGCTGCTCTCGATGGCGGCGACGGGTTCAGTATTGCTGGTCTGGTAGAGCTTGGCCATGGATCCTTCTGAGAGGTAGCGGCGGTCGCCGGCGATCCATTCGTCGTGCATGTCGATGAGGACTGCCCCGACGAGCCTGATCACGGCGGCAGGGTTGGGAAAGATGCCTACGACGCGGCTGCGGCGCTTGATCTCCTTGTTGACCCGCTCGATTATCCGGCCCTCGTGTTCGGGTCAAGCAGGTTGCGTCGTGGCGGTCAGCGTCGCCGGACGTTGTCGAGGTGCTTCTCGAGGGCTTGGGCGACGTGGCGGTGTCGTTCTTCTTCGCCGGTCCAACCGCGGTGTTCGGCGTCGGTCTGGAGTGCTCGGATGTCGGCGAGCTGGTCGGTGAGGGTCGGCTCGAACTCGACGGCGGGGGTGTAGTTGTCGCAGGTCTCGCAGATGTTGGCGTAGGGACAGGGGCCTTGGGATTCGTGGCGGGAGCAGTAGCCGTGCGCGACCCGGGTCTTGAGCATTTCGCTGGCGAGCCAGGACACCTTGTCCGGCACGATGGGTCGTCCCACCGGTGTGAGGGTGAGCTGGCGTCGCATCTTGCCCATCGCCTCGTCGTAGGCGCCGCGCAGGGTGGGCGAGGCGAGGGTGGCGTAGCGGATGGTCATCTCGGGGGTGACGTGTCCGAGCAGCGCCATCAGCGCCTGCAGCGACATGCCGGCGTTCGCGAGCGCGGTCGCGTAGGTGTGCCGCAGCTGATGTGGAGTGACGGTCAACGGTTGGCCGGCAAGATCGTGCAGGCCGGCAGCCGACGCGGCAGCCAGCAGCCCGTTGCGGAGCCGGGTGGCGCCGAGCCGGCGGCCGTGCTCGGTGAACACGAAGTCGGTGGGTCGGTCGGTCCGTGGGTGTGGGATCGGGCGATGGGAGCCTCGCCGGTGCGCCCACTGGTCGAGGACGGCGAGGGTGGGCTCGTCAAGGGGCACGGTCCGTTCGGTGGCGAGCTTCCCGAGCGGCACCCGTAGCCAGGTCCCGGCGGGCCCGTAGTCCACAACGGCGTCGATCTCGAGGTCGAGGAGCTCACCGATCCGTAGGCCGGTGCCGCGCAGCACCTGCAGGCCGGTCCGAGAGAAGGGGTCGGGCAGGTCGGCGACGGCTGCCATCAGCCTGGCGTCGACGTCTGGGGCCAGGGCGCGGGGCAGTGCCCGGTCGAGTTTCGGTATGTCGGCGGCGAACACTAACCGACCGGCGGGTGCCTCGGCCCATCCCCAAAGGGCGATGTCCTCGAGCAAATTGCGCAGGCTGAGCACGGCGGACTGGGCGACCGCGGCTGAGATCGGTTGTGGTCGTGCCTTACGACCCCGCCAGGGCCGGGTCCGGTTCCAGACCAAGAATCCCTCGACCTGGCTGCGTTGCAGGTATCGCAGTGTGGTCACCTGCGGGTGGTGCACGGCGAGGAACTCGGCGAACGGCAACAAGTCGTTGACTAGGGACTCCATCGACCGGGGACGCAGCACGCTAGCGCGGGTCTGCACGTACCGCAGCAGGACGGCGCGGATCGGATCGGCTATGGCCACCTCGGAGAAGCGTTGCTCCAGGGTCCGGGACCAGGGACGACGCCGTGGCGGCTGATCATGGACGCCAACCTCGAACAACAGCTGCCGCAGGCTGGCCAGCCTCGCACGGTAGGCACGTAGCGAGGACCGCGACAGCTGCATCGTGTGGCCCAGCTGCTCGTCGAACTCGGCCACCACGTCCTGGCTGAGGTCAGCAACTGCGCCGCCCTGCCGAGCCAGCAGGACCGCGAGACATTCACCCAGCACGGTGTCGACCCAGCCGCGGGTCCAGCCCAGCCGCAGGCCCGCGGCCCGGGCGGTGGCGAAGTCTTCGGCGTGTGTGGCTTCGACGATGGCGCCGAGTCCAGTCAGATTCTTGGCGCCGGCCAGCTCCAGATCGAGCCGCAGCTGCCCGGTGCCGATCAGGAACACCACCAGCGGCCACGCGCCGGTGCGTTTCAGCTCGGACATCCGGTCCGGGGTAGGCCGGCTCATCCAGACCTGTGGGTCTGGGTGGGCGGCGAGGAAGGTCCGGGCTGCGCGGAGTCGGGCCAGTCCCGCAGTGAACCGGTCGCTGCAACCGAGCCGGTCGCAATGGTCCACATAGGCGGTGAACCAGACGTGGTCGGTGCTGATCGCGGCACGGGCGACCGCCGCGCTCACCGGGCTCCCGCCAAGGTGGCACGGGCGGCCGCGTACTCGGCCGCCAGATGCTCGGCCGACAGGTGCACATACCTGCTGGTGGTCTCCGGGCTGGCGTGCCCCATCAACTCACGTAATGCCAGCAGGTCGATCCCCGCGGCAGCGAGCTCGGTGCCATAGGTGTGCCGCAGCCGGTGCGGCCTGACCCGGGTCGCTCCGGACGCGGCTTGGTGCCGCCGGAACAGCGCCCGCAGTCCCGCTTCCGTGACCGGCGCTCCGGTGGTGGGACCGCGCAACACCACGAAGCACTCCGGGGTGGCTAGTCGCGGTGGTCGTTCGTGGCGCAGGTAGGCGGCGAACTCGGCGAAGAACGCGGCATCGACCGGGACCACCCGCTCTCGGCCGCCCTTACCGAGCACTCGCAGCCGTCGCCGTCCCTGGTCGACGTCCTTGAGCAGTAGGCCGCGGACCTCGGCCGAGCGGAGTCCGCCCAGCAGCATGGCCAGCACCATCGCCCGTCCCGATGGGTCCGCAGCCCGCCCAGAAATGCCTGCACGTCGGACAGGTCCAGCGATTCAGGAAGTCGGCGCGGCTCGCGCACAAGTCGCCCGCCGCCGCGGGCACGGCCCGGGCCGAGATGCCCGAGCATGCCCCGGACGGTGGGTCGCAGTCCCTGACCGCGCCGTGGCGCGGGGACCGGGTTGGCCTCCCGGATCCGGCTCATCACCAGGAACTCGAAGAACGCTCGCACCGCGGCGACTCTGCGATTGATCGTCGCCGGAGCAGCGGTGCGCGGCCCCAGCCGGACCACCTTCTCAGCCGTCGGCGTTTGCACGCCCTGCCAGTCCACCCACGCGAAGACGTCCGTCGGCTCGACCGCTGTCAGAGCGATCTTGTGCTCCTCGAGGAACCGGGCGAGGTTGACCAGATCGAAGGCATAGGCCCGGACCGTCGCCCTCGAGAACGCCCGCGCACGAAGATGCGTCAAGAACTTGTTGCCCAGGCCGACGCCAGCCCAGTCGCCGGTCAAGTGATGCTCACCGTCCGCAATCTGCACCAACACCGTCATCATGAGCTCCTCTCCCGTCACAGTCAGGATCGACCCTCGATCCACGGGCGCTGGGGACCTCACGCAACGAGCAAGAACGTGTCCCCCGAGGGCCGGTTAACAGATAGTGGGTTGGTCGACCAGATCTTGCGCCAGTGCTCCCGCGGGAAGCCGGTGAAGGCGAGACTTCGGCCTTCGCCTCGTCCATGTAGGGCCCGATCTTGGGCCACCGCACAGCGAGTTCGTCGCGGGTCTTGTCCCACGCCGCAGCCACGTCGGTGGGCTTGGCCTGGGCAAAGATCATCCGGAACGCCGCTGCGACGTAGTCGCCCGGGCCCTTGGGGACGTGGGCCAGTAGGTTGCGGGCGAAGTGAACCCGGCAGCGTTGGTGCCCGACACCCTGGAACGCCCGCGAGAGGGCCTTGACCAGCCCGGAATGCTGATCACTGATCACGAGTTGCACCCCGCCCAGCCCACGCTGCTTGAGGGAGTTGAGGAACCCGCGCCAGAAGATCTCGTCCTCACTGTCACCGACGTCGAGGCCGAGGATCTCTCGCTCTCCGCGAGCGGTGACACCGGTCGCGACGACCACGGCCATGGACACGACCTGGCCGCCCTTGCCGGGCTTGTTGCGGACGTGGAGGTAGGTCGCGTCGAGGTAGATGTAGGGGAACTCGACATGGTCCAGGCCCCGGGTGCGGAACGCTCCGACGATCTCGTCCAGGCCGGCGCAGATCCGGGAGACCTCGGACTTGGAGACCCCTGTGCCGCCCATCGCTTCGACGAGGTCATCGACAGAGCGGGTGGACACGCCGTGGACGTAGGCCTCCATCACCACCGCGTACAACGCCTGGTCGATACGTCGACGGGGCTCGAGGATGATCGGGAAGAACGAACCCTTGCGCAGCTTGGGGATCCGCAGCTCGACGTCGCCGGCCTTGGTGGTCAACATCCGCGGACGGTGGCCATTGCGTTCGACCGTGCGGTCCTCGGACCGCTCATAGGGCGCCGCGCCGATGTGTTCGGTCGCTTCGAGCTCGATCAGCTCCTGCAACGCGACACGAACCGAATCACGGATCAGGTCAACGCCGTCACCGGCACGGAACGCCTCGAGGATCTCGGACAGGGCAGACTGGGACAAGGCCATCGGTGGACCTCTTTCGGTGAGTTCTTGGCCGTACACACCGAACATCCCGCCGATGGCCGTCTACATCCTGACGCCCCGCCGCTGCTCCCTCAAACCCCACCACTCCCAGGGACTCTTCTACCCGGGTCCAGCAGGTGCGTTTGTCGCAGCTGTCCACTGTGACGTCCCGCGACGCCTGTATTAGCTTGTCGATGCGTTGTTGCGCGACCACTTTCCGCAGCGGCGGGCCTCACCAGCTGATCACCGACGACCGTCGCTTCCGTTGCTGACTTGCGGGGCCGATCTGGTGACGCCTTGTAGTGTGCTGATCAGATTGTCACGACGAGCTTCGTGGCGGAGACGCCTTCTTTCAGCTGCTGCACGGCCATGGGGATGGACTCGAGACCTTCGCCGACTACAGTCGCGTTCGGCGCGGGCCGGTAGGTCCCGGTGGCCAGGGCCTCGGGCAGGAAGTCGACGTAGATGCTGGGGCCGACTTCGTTGTCCCGCAGTGATCCGCCCCAGATCACGGTGACAGTGACACCGCGGCGGCGCGCGGCGGCGGCCCTGATGTTGGTGGCGGGTCCGGGTTGAGCCGATGCGATCTTTCGACGTCCGCTGACCTGCGTCGCTACCTTGATCGCCGGCCCCAGCGACCCTGCACCGATGGCGAGTGTCCCCGCCAGCGGGCTGTGTTGGAGGAGGGCAACAAGCTCCTTGACTACTGTACGGCTGTGGTAGTCCACCGCGGCCTCGGCTCCGAGTGAGCGAACGTAGTCGTGGTTTCGCGGCGACGCTGTCGTCAGAATGCGATAGCCCGCGTTGTGAAGGAGCTGGATCGCGTTGCTGCCCACGCTCGTCGATCCCCCCCAGACGAGGACTGTTTCCCCTCGTGGGGTGTGCTCAGCCGTTGGCAGCGCGAGACCGAGCTGGTCTTGTTGGAAGAGACCGGAGCTTGCTGTGGACAGGGCCAGCGGCAAGACTGCGACCTGCTCGAACGTGAGATCGTCGGGGATCGGCGACACCATGTGTTGCGTCAGCACCGTGTAGTGCTGGAAGGCGCCTTCGGCTGGTCGATTCACGGATTTCTCCACCGAGGCTGCGTGTCCAACGACGCGGTCGCCCACGGCGAAGCGCGTGATGCCCGTACCGACCTCGACGACCTCCCCGGCAACGTCGGAGCCGATGACGGCGGGGTAGTTCAACCACGGCAGCACGACACGGTAGGCGAGCGCCGGAAGGCCATCGATGGGGTTGACGGCAACCGCGCGGGTCCGCACCACCACCTCTCCTGGAGTGGGCGACGTGTAGGGCGCCGGCCCCACCTCGAACTTGGTGCCTGGCTTTGCGAGCCAGAGGGCAGTGTTGTGCTTGGGCATGCTGATACTTCTTTCGTGTTAGGTGTCGCTGGCTGCTCGGCGGTGCCGCGCTTCGCCTGCTCGCCGGTGAGCAGCGGGCGGTGAGCGGTGATCGCCTGCTCGTGGTGGCCAGGCGGGTCGGCGGTGGAGCCGATGTCGTAGGCCAGGTCGAGATCGCGGCTCGCTGGCAGGCACGCCTGCTCGATCGGTCGCGCAGTGCGGGTGAGGGCCCGGTCGTGTTGATTTGGTGGCGTGCTCGACCATGTTGCAACAGCCCTGCGGTGCCGCGCCAGGGCGAGTGCTCCGGCCGGGCGCTGTCACGGCCGGCCGACATGAAGCAGTCAAGTTCTGGGCTGCTAGGGCCGCCACGACGGCCCGGCCGCTGCGCCAGGTCACGCCTGACACCTACACCTCGCCCACGGCGATCTAAGCATCCGTGAGTCGCTGGCGCGCACCGCTGTGAGTGAAGTAGTGGCCGCTGTCGAGGTCCTCGAGCATGCTCGGGCCGCTGGGGTGCCAGTTCAGCAGCTGCTGGGTGTGGGCATCGGCGCCGGATGCGGCGTCCTGCAGCCCAGCGGAGTCGTCGAGGTCGCCGCGGTGCACCTGGGCGCCAGCGGCGGCCACCGCGGTCGCCGATGCGTCCGAACGCGCCAGCCCGACGACCTCGTGGCCCGCGGCCAGCAGCTCCTGGACCAGGGCCAATCTGATGTGCCCAGAAGCTCCGGTGACGAAGACGCGCATGGTGGGTCCCTCACTCGATGGCAGTGACTGTCATCAACAGTACAGGTAGGCGTCGGTGATTGTCATCAAGGTGAGTAGACTAGGAGCATGGGCCGTTGGCAACCCGACGCGCGCGGCCGGCTCGCGCTGGCGGCGGTCGACTTGTACAGCGAGCGAGGATACGACGCCACCGCCGTGGCGCAGATCGCTGAGCGCGCCGGGCTCACCGAACGGACATTTTTCCGACACTACCCCGGCAAGCGCGAAGTCCTGTTCGCAGGGAGCGAGCTGCAGAACCGGCTGGTGACCAACGTCCGAGACGCGCAGCTGTGTACAGGGCCTATGGACGCGGTCGCGAGAGCGCTCGAGGCTACCGGTTCCTTCTTCGAAGAGCTCGGCCCAATGGCGAGGGCGCGCCAAGAGCTGATCGATGCCAACCCCGAGCTCCACGAGCGCGAACTGACCAAGCTCGCTGCCCTCGCGGCAGCGCTCGCCGACGCGCTGCGCGCCCGCGGCGTCGGCGACCCCGCCGCCGACCTGACCGCAGAGGCAGGCGTAGCCGTGTTCAAAGTCGCGTTCAACCGCTGGGTCCACACCGACAACGCCACGACCCTGACACAAACTCTGCGGGAGACTTTCGCCGCGCTACGCCACATCACAGCAGACCACGCACCGAGCCCCCGCTAACCAAACACAGCCGCTCACACGCCCGGCGGAAGGGAGCACTCCCGCATGCAGATCGGTCGTCCGGGACTGGTTCGGCTACTGCGACGTCGTTACGCGGTCGAGCTGAGGCCTAACAGCGCCGCGATGGGCGTAACCGCCTCCGGTGTGTCCGCCGGCGCTACCACGTGCAGGACCGGGTTACATTGAACCTCCGACACGCTCCAGGTCACAAAGGCGCAGCAGGTCTGCTCAGCCGCGGCCAGCTCGGCGAGCTCCACCCGCACACCCGGGCCTGGCTGGTATCGGACTTCGAGCCGGCCCCCGACGAGGTGGGCGACGGGGGCAGCCGCCTCGTGCAGCCGATGCCAACGCATCAGGCGGGATCGGCCGTCTTCCGGGCCTAGCGTGCACGCCAGCGGCAGCGGACTGTGCTGGGTCAGGTTGAGATCTCCATCCACTGTGCCATTCCACGCGGTCAGCCCTGCGCGGTCAACCCTGTCCCTGGAGGTGCCACGACACCTGGGATACGTTCCGCCCAGCGTTCGGCTTGCGGAACGTCCGAACATGCTGATGTGCGTACGGTTGACCGTCCCCGCCAGATACTGACCGAGCAGCACGAGTCGCGCCTGCTTAGCTCGCTCAAAATACCTAATTGGCTCAGGTCGGGTGACTCCGTTCTTGCGCAGTTAGGACGGTGACCGTGGCTCGGGCCCAGGAGGTGTTGAGGTA
>JBBSET010000088.1:0-8414 GCA_038239485.1 Propionibacteriales bacterium | reverse complement strand
TGCGGCTTGATCGACTCAGACGGACCTCGTGCCTTCCGACACGTTCTTCACCAGCCACGCTCGGCAGTGCCCAGACATATACCTGAGCCACGGCTGAGCCAGGTGGCTGGCATGGGCGTCTCACTGCCTCCAGCGTCGTGATCATGCCGCTCTAAGCACTTGCGAGCCTTGCCTCGATGCCGCCTCGACTCCGGATCAGCCGCTGGCGAAGACACTCAGAACGTCGTCACTACCGATCAGCCGGCGCTGACCCCGCTGGAGTGCTGTTCAGTGTTGGCTGCCAGCTACGGGCCCCGCGTCACGACGATGATGGGCCAGCAGGCTGTGGTGGTCGTGGCCGTCTTGGCTGCGGGGGCTGACGTGCACGGTGACGTCATCAAGCTTGGGGACGTCGTGGAGGAGGCGATGGTGGGCTTCGTTGGCGATGTCGTGGGCTTCGACCAGGCTGAGGCCGCTGTCCACGACGATACCGGTTTCAGCTCGGATGCGGTGGCCCAGCCAGCGCAGGCGCAAGTCGTCGACGTCGGTCACCCCAGGCACCGACCGAAGGCTGGCCTCAGCGTTGTCGACCAGTTGAGGCTCGACGGCGTCCATCAGCCGGCGGTAGATGTCGGTGACGGCGCCGCGCAGTACGAAGCCGATCGCCACGGTGATGATCAGTCCGATGATCGGGTCCGCCAACGGAATCCCGGCAAGGACTCCGAACGCCCCGATCACCACAGCCAGAGAGGTGAAGCCGTCGGTGCGGGCATGGAGCCCGTCAGCCACCAGGGCCGCTGATCCGATGCTACGGCCAACTCGGATGCGGTACAGCGCCACCAGCTCGTTGCCGACGAATCCGACGAAGCCTGCAGCAATGACGACCCACACATGTGTGACCGGCTCTGGACTCACCAGTCGGCGGATCGACTCATAGGCGGCCAGCAGCGCCGACAAGGCGATCATCGCCACGATGAACACCCCGGCCAGGTCTTCGGCCCGACCGTAACCGTAGGTGTAGCGACGGGTCGCCGATCGCCGGCTGAGCACGAATGCGGTCCATAACGGGACGGCTGTCAGAGCATCCGAGAAGTTGTGAATGGTGTCGGCCAATAGTGCCACCGACCCCGTCACCACGACTAGTACGGCCTGGATCATCGCCGTCAGGCCGAGCACCGCCAGGCTGATCTTGACTGCTCGGATCCCTTCGCGGCTAGTCTCCAAGGCCGAGTCCACCGCTTCGGCGGTGTCGTGGCTATGGGGCGCAAACAAGCCTCGCACAAACCCGACCAGCCCGTGGTCGTGGTCACCGTGGGTGTGCTCGTGGTGGTCACTGTGGTTGTGGTCAGACGTCACAACGAGACCGCCCTGCCGGCTCCCTCGTCGTCCCCGTGCAGTCGGGCGAGGCCGGGATCGCCTTGGTGGTGTCCGGGGATATCTGGCCCGGCGTGCTCGGCGTTGAACACGGCATCTCGCACCAGCTGCGCCACGTGGTCGTTCTCGATCCGGTAGAAGACCTTCGTGCCCTCCCTGCGGGTCTGCACCAGCCTGGCCATCCTGAGCTTGGCCAGATGCTGGGACACCGACGCCGGTGCCCGACCGAGGTACTCGGCCAGGTCGTTGACCGCCAGCTCCCTGTCAAGCAACGTCCACAGGATCTCCACCCTGGTGGCGTCGGCCAGCATCCGAAACACCTCGACGGCCAGGTCGACCTGCTCCCGGGCCAGGCGTGGCCGGTAAGAGCCAATATCTGCATTCATACGTAGATAGTAGACGATCAGCCGGGGCCCACGCAGCGTGCGGACGACGTTCCCCGTCACGCGGGCGCAGACCCGTCTACTCGCTGGTCACCCGTAACGAAGGTTGGAGTTTGACCGAGTCTCGCAGGCATCCAGACGGGATTGGGCCACCGGTACCCCGGTGTGCTCGGACACGGTCTGCTCGAGCGCCAGACCGCAGGTACTACGACCAATGTCCGATTTCGGTGGGTCGCAGACTCTGGTTCACTGAGTTTTGCCGGACACCAGCACAGCACTTCTCTCGGGTGAACCGCGTGTTTGCTGCCCGCATGACGGGTCGCGAGCGACTCCGACCTCAACCTCCCGCTTGCGGTCCACTTCCTTAAGGAACCCTCACTGTGAGAACCGTCCTCGCCACCCTTCTGCTCGCTCTCGCCGCGTTAGCCGCGGCTCTCGACACGGCAGCGGCTGCCACAGCCGCCACGGCGCCGCCGGCCCTGTCCGCGGTGACCCTCAACCAGACCGACGTCGTCGCAGGCACACCGGTGATAGGAACTGTCGCCCTCACTTCCGCCGCTACCCCCGGCGGAGTCTCGGTAGCACTGTCAAGCGACGACACGGCTGCAGCGACCGTGCCGGCAGCCGTCACCGTCCCGGCGGGCGCCAGGACCGCGAGCTTCGCGGTGACGACGCTGGCGGTCACCAATCCGCAGTCAGCACTGATCATCGGCTCAGCAGGAGGCGCGACCGCCTACGCGATCATCACCGTTCGTACTCACCCGTCCACGACCGGAAGCATCTCCATCCTCCCCGCGGGGAACGGCAGCGGCACCATCACCTCGCAACCGGCTGGGATCACCTGCAACGTCACCTTCGGCACTGGTACGGGCGCGTGCTCCTCCTTCTTTCCTAGCGGGACGGTCGTGAGACTCAACACCCAGGCACGGGCGGGCTCGAAATTTCAGGGATGGCGAGGAACCCCGGGCTGTGGCGACCCCTCCAAGATCACCGTTGCCGCAGATACCACGATCACCTGCCAAGGCGGCTTCGTCCTCAAGTAGGACTTGTTGGCGCGCGAGCTTGAGCCGCGGATGGTTCTGCTCGACGACCACGGAAGTCTCAGCCGCGAGGCCGATACCCGTTGCGGAGTTGGTCCGCTCGCTCGAGCGGGTGCCGTAGGCCGCGCCGCACACCGCGTCGGCGTCCACGGACATCAGCGCCTGCACGCGGGGTCGTATCAGACTGCGCCGGACGACCGCAGGAACGGTCCGGCTCGGCGGCGTCCAACCGGCCCGGGGGAGTGTCTAGTCTGCAGGCATGCCCGTCCTGATGCACCTCAATGGGCCGTCAGGCGCGGGAAAGTCGACCATCGCCAGGACCTATGCCGACCGTCATCCGGGTGTTCTCAACCTTGACATTGACACGGTGGTCCCGCTGATCGGCGGTTGGCGCGACGACTTCTTCGGGGCGCTCACCCAAGCCCGCCAGATCGCTCTCGTGATGGCCGGCGCCCATCTCCGGAGCGGACATGACGTCGTGATGCCTCAGCTGGTGATGCGGGTGGATGAGGCTCAGCGCTTCGCATCGACCGCTGACCACGCGGGTGCCGTCTACATCGAGATCGCGCTGACGGCTGGACCGGTCGAGCAGATCAGGCGGTTTCGGCTCAAAGCGCCGACCTCTGAGGCGAATGCACACATCGAACACCTCGTGGCGGCCCGGGGTTATGACGCCTTTCTCCACCGCATCCATTGCGACTTCGCTGGCTACATCACGCAGCGACCCGATGCCGTACAGATCAGCACGCGCGGCTTGGACGTCGCCGAGTCCTACGCGACAGTTCTTGCCGCTCTGGGCCGCGCATGACGATCGAGCGCGGCGGCACGTCGGCGGTCAATCGTGCACCTCGGAGGGCTGAACTGATTCGCTGGTCGGCGTGCCAACCGCCCGGCGGCCGTGCCAGGGCGCTCTCTGTCCGCAATCTGGCGACGGGTTGCGCCCCAGCAATGCCCAACGAACCCCGTCCGCGCGGATACGCTGCGTGGGTGAGTGTTCGCAGCCTTGTCTACCGCTGGTACGGCGGTTGGCTCCGCTCGCGCCTCAAACGCATGCAGCTACCCGCTCATGTCGCCCTCATCATGGACGGGAATCGTCGCTGGGCGACCCGGATGGGCTATGCCAGCGCGAGCGAGGGCCATCGCAAGGGGGCGGAGCACCTGGAAGAGGTGCTCGGCTGGTGCGATGACCTCGGCATCCGCCATCTGACGGTGTGGGTGGCGTCCGCCGACAACATCCGCAAGCGCGACGCCGACGAGGTACGGCTGCTGATGTACCTCGCCGAGACAGTGATCGCGGATCATCTGCGACGCAACCGTCGGTGGGCGGTCCACCTCACGGGACAGCTGGACCTGCTGCCGGGGTCCACGGTACGTGCCTTGAAGGAGGCCCAGGCTGCGACGCAGGCCAACCAGCCGGGGAACCTCACCATTGCGATCGGGTACGGCGGCCGCGAGGAGGTCATCGATGCGGTGGTCAGCTTGCTCTACGAGTCCCGGGACGCTGGGATGTCGCTGGCGGATGTGGCGAGCTCGATCACCGAGGGTTCGATCGCGCGGCATCTGTCCACGGCCGGGCGACCCAACCCCGACCTCATCATCCGGACGAGCGGGGAGCAGCGGCTGTCGGACTTCCTGCTCTGGCAGGGCGTCGAGTCCGACCTCTACTTCGTGGACGCGTACTGGCCCGCGTTCCGGTACATCGACCTGCTTCGCGCGTTGAGGTCGTACGGGCGGTCCCGGGTGGCACGGACGAACCCGTCGTAGCTCCCGATCCGCCTGATCGACGGGCAGGAGGTTCGCGTGCACCGGCGACCGTCCACCCAGCCGATGCGGCGGATCTGGCCTCGGTGCACATGTCCGATTCCCGCTAGTTCTCGTTGACCTCATCGGCTTGAATGGACGCATGAGGCCGACGTACGACACCACCGCCGACGCTGAACGGTGCTATCGCGCCGTGCTCGGCAAGGACCGCCGCTTCGACGGCGTCTTCTACACCGGCGTGCGTACGACCGGTATCTACTGCCGCCCGTCGTGCCCCGCCGTGACCCCGCGGCGCGCGAATGTCACCTTCTACCCGACCGCGGCCGCCGCCCAGGGCGCTGGCTTCCGTGCGTGCCGGCGGTGTCGCCCGGACCTGACACCGGGGTCGCCTGAATGGGACATCCACGCCGACGTCGCCGGCCGCGCCATGCGAATGATCGCCGATGGGGTCGTCGAGCGTGAAGGGGTGCCCGGCCTGGCGGCCCGCACCGGCTACACCACCCGCCACCTCAACCGGGTGCTCACCCAGCAGCTCGGGGCCGGACCGTTGGCCCTCGCACGCGCCCAACGGGCCCATACCGCCCGGATCTTGATCGAGACCACCGATCTCGGCTTCGCCGATGTCGCCTTCGCCGCGGGGTTCTCAAGCGTGCGACAGTTCAACGAGACGGTCCGCGAGGTGTACGCGGCCAGCCCGTCGGTGCTGCGGGCGGGTCGGCGTCGCCGTGGCGTCGCGACGGCCACGGGCGGCAGCATCACCGTCTCGTTGGCCGTCAGGCAACCGTTCGACCCGGGCCCGCTGCTCGCCTTCCTACGTCCTCGCGTCGCCACCGGGCTCGAGACGTGCGACGAGTCCAGCTACTCGCGGGTGCTTCGCCTGCCGCACGGGCACGGCCGGGTCCGGCTCGTACCCTCGGCGGACCGGGTCGAGTGCGAGCTGAACCTGGACGACCTGCGCGATCTGTCGGCAGCGGTCGAGCGCTGCCGGAGGCTCTTCGACCTGGATGCCGATCCGGTCGTAATCGACGAGCACCTCAGCACCGACGAGATTCTCCGGCCACGGGTCCGTCGGCACCCGGGGATGCGTGTCCCCGGCCATGTCGACGGGTTCGAGGCGGCTGTGCGTGCGGTCGTCGGCCAGCAGATCTCGGTGTCCGGGGCGCGTACGATCCTGTCCAGGGTGGTGGCCACCTACGGCGAGCGCGTCGGCGACGAAGGTGCGCTCACGTATGCCTTCCCATCACCAGATGTGGTCGCGGCGGCTGACCCGGAGTCGCTGCCGATGGTCCGGGCACGGGGGCGGGCACTTGTCGGGCTTGCTGCAGCGGTGGCCGACGGGACCGTCGTGCTGGACCGCAGCGCCGACCGTGGTGACGTCAGAGAGGCGCTTCTCGCCCTGAAAGGCATCGGCGCGTGGACCGCCGACTACATCGCCTTGCGGGCGCTCGGCGACCCCGACATCTTCATGGCGACCGATCTCGGCGTGAAGACGGCGATGGGCCGACTCGGGCTCAGCGACCCGCCCGAGGCCAAGCGCCGACCCGATACCTGGAGACCGTGGCGTTCGTACGCCCTGATGCACGTGTGGGAATCACTGAACGAGGAGACTGGAGCATGATGATGTCTGTCCTGACCATGGAGTCGCCGGTGGGACCGATCCGGTTGACGGCCGACGAGGCCGCGATCACCGAGCTGATGTTCGTCGAGCCGGGCACCGCGTCGTCGACACCAGCTGACGAGGACGTCTCGCCTCTGCTCGCCGAGGCCAGTCGGCAGTTGCGTGCCTACTTCGCCGGGCAGCTCCAGGAGTTCGACCTGCCCCTGGCGGCGCGTGGGACGGTGTTCCAACGTCGGGTGTGGGCGGAGCTGGCGAAGATCCCCTACGGCGTCACGACGTCCTACGGCCAGATCGCCGCTCGCCTCGATCTCCCGATGGGCGCCTCGAGGGCGGTGGGGACGGCGAACGGCGCGAACCCGATCGCCATCGTGGTGCCGTGTCACCGCGTGATCGGGTCCAACGGCAAGCTCGTCGGCTATGCGGGAGGCCTGGCGCGCAAACGCTTCCTGCTCGGCCACGAGGCCGAGCGTGTCGGCCAGGCCGCCCTCTTCGCCTGACCGCCGAAGGGCCACAAGGCGGCTATTCGCCGGTGCGGCGCAGCGACTCGGTCAGCCGCTCGGCGGCAGCGAGCACTGCCGGAGCGTGCATCCGTCCGGGTTGGCGGCTCATCCGCTCCAGCGGCCCCGAGACCGAGACCGCGGCGATGACCTTGCCCGAAGGCGAGCGGACGGCCGCCGAGACCGAGGCGACACCTGCCTCGCGCTCGCCCACGCTCTGCGCCCAGCCGCGGCGGCGGATGCTCGACAGCGTTGCAGCGTTGTAGGCGGCGCCGTGCAGACCGCGATGCAGCCGGTCGGGATCCTCCCAGGCCAGCAGGATCTGCGCGGCCGAGCCCGCCAGCATGCTGAGCTGACTGCCGATGGGGATCGAGTCGCGAAGGCCTGACGGGCGCTCCGCGGCGGCCACACATACCCGCGCCTCGCCTTGGCGACGAAACAGCTGAGCCGACTCGCCGGTGATGTCGCGCAGCCGAGCCAGCACCGGCCCGGCGGCGGCGAGCAGCCGGTCCTCACCGGCGGCGGACGACAGTTCGGCCAGCCTCGGCCCGAGCATGAAGCGGCCCTGCATGTCGCGAGCCACCAGCCGGTGGTGCTCCAGGGCAACCGCCAGCCGGTGCGCGGTGGGCCGGGCGAGGCCGGTCGCAGCGACCAGTCCGGCAAGGGTTGCCGGCCCGGATTCGAGCGCGGACAGCACCGCTGCGGCTTTGTCGAGGACGCCGACTCCGCTACTGTTGTCCATGCACCGATACTGACGTCTCAGATGTTGATATGCAAGTCAGGAGCGAAGATGTCGCCGCAATCACCTCGGACACTCGCCGAGAAGGTCTGGTCAGAGCACATCGTACGGGAGGCTCCTGGCGAGCCGGATCTGCTGTACATCGACCTCCACCTCGTCCACGAGGTGACCAGCCCCCAGGCATTCGAGGGCCTGCGCCTCGCCGGCCGACCGGTACGCCGGCCCGATCTCACGCTGGCGACCGAGGACCACAACATCCCCACCACCGACGTCGACAAGCCGATCGCCGACCCGGTGTCTAGGGCTCAGGTCGACGCGCTGCGAGCCAACTGCGCCGAGTTCGGCGTCCCCCTGCACTCGCTCGGCGACGTCGAGCAGGGCATCGTCCACATCATCGGCCCTCAGCTCGGCCTCACCCAGCCCGGCATGACGGTGGTCTGCGGAGACTCGCACACCTCGACGCACGGCGCCTTCGGCGCGCTGGCGTTCGGGATCGGCACCAGCGAGGTCGAGCACGTACTCGCCACTCAGACCCTGTCACAGGCTCGTCCCAAGACCATGGCGGTCACGGTGACCGGCGCCATCCCGCCGGGCGTGACCGCCAAGGATCTCGTGCTGACGCTGATCACCCAGGAGACGACCGGCGGCGGCCAGGGTTACGTCGTGGAGTACCGGGGCGAGGCGATCGAGAAGCTGTCGATGGAAGCCCGGATGACGATCTGCAACATGAGCATCGAGTGGGGTGCCAAGGCCGGGCTGGTCGCGCCCGACCAGACCACGTTCGACTACCTCGCGGGGCGGTCGCACGCGCCCAAGGGCGGCGACTGGGACGCGGCCGTGGCCCACTGGCGCACGCTCGTCTCCGACCCGGACGCGGTCTTCGACAAGGAGGTCTTCGTCGACGCGAGCGCACTGACGCTGACCGGCACCGCCCCCAATGCGACGATCTTATTGGCCGGCAACTCGACGGTCGGCGGGGCGACGACGCTATCGGCCCCCGGCGCGATCACCGTCGCCGGAACG
>JBBSET010000087.1:0-8602 GCA_038239485.1 Propionibacteriales bacterium | reverse complement strand
GGCTCAGCAGGTGGGTGTCGAGCACCGTGAACTGCCCCCACGTGCTCGGGTCGGCCTTGATCGCCTGCTGGGCGGGCGAAAGAGCAAGGTTGGCCACCACCATCGCGCCCTCGGGGTCACCGGCCGAGGATGGTATGGCGAGGAAGCTGGCGTTTCCGATGGTCCCCTCGTGCAGAGGCAGGACACGTGTGGTCGCTGGGAAGGTGCCGTTGGCGACGAGGTTGGTGAGCGTGGCCGGTCCGTAGGTCATGGTCATGTCGACCTCCCCGTCGGCGTAGAGCCGGTCCAAGGCCACTGAGTCGGGTGGGTAGGTCCGACCTTGGCGCCACAGCGAGGGCGCCACGTCCTTGAGAGCATCCCACAAGGCCGGGGTTAACTTGTCGTAGGCGCCTTGGTCGAACTGTGAGGGGATGTTTGCATAGCCGCCCGAGGTGCTGTAGAGCGCTTCTCGGACGAAGGCCGAGCCGGTGAAGTCGGGCGGGGCGGGGTAGGTGAACCGCCCGGGATGGTTTTTCGCCCAGTGGAGGACACCCGCTATCGACGTCGGTGGCGTAGCGACTCGCGCGGAGTCGTAGACCAGCGTGAACTGTGCCTTGTTCCACGGCGCCTCGCAGCCGTCGACGTCGGTCCCGAAGTCCTGGTTAACGAGGGGATCGTCGGGCGCCACGAACTTCATGTTCGGGAGGCGGGAGGACCAACCGCAGCGCCAGGCGTCGGCCTGCTTGCCGGTCGCGAAGCTGTCGCCGTTGACCCACACCAGGTCCACTGCGCCGTCCGTGCTGCCGGCCTGTCGTTCGGCCAGGATCCGGGTCATGGCGTCCGTGGTGTCCGCCACCGGCACTCGTCTCAAGGTCACCCCGAGCTTGGCCGCGGCGGGTGTGAGTACGTGGTCGACGTAGGCGTTGCCCTGCTGGTCCCCGCCGTACATCCACAGGTCGACGGTCTGGCCCTTGGCCTGGTTGGTGATCTGCGACCAGGAGCGAGTGTCGGTGGTGGTCCCGGTCGGCGCACCTGCGGCGGCGCAGGCGGAGGCAGCCATGGACAGCAGCGCGGCGGGGAGGAGCATGCGGGCACGGCGCGGGTACATCGGACCTCCGGGGCAGCGAATATGTCACATCGGGAACACTTCGAGAGGCTCGGGGACTTCCCGACGTAGGAAGTCCAGTGCCTGGAGACGTCAGGATCAGCCATGAAGAGAGCCGCCCTGATCAAGGCGGGCGCGCTTGCTCTGATTGTGCTCGGTGCGGTCGCCCTCGCCCTCGTCCTCGGGACCCCCGACATCGCGGCGATGAAGGCGCGCGTTGATGCAGCGGGGCCGTGGGGGGCGGCCCTGTTCTTCGTTCTCTACGCGGGCCTTTCCCTGATCCCTTGCCCCAAGGCACTGCTGACCGCCGCGGGCGGGGCGCTGTTCGGGTTGTGGGCCGGAGCGGGACTTTCCCTGGCGGGCGCCTTGGTCGGGGCAGTCATCTCCTTCGGCGTTGGGAGGCTCCTCGGGCGTGACGCCGTCGACCGACTCATCCGCGGACGTCTGGCCCGCGTCGACGCCCTTCTTGCCGATCACGGTCTGGCTGCGGTCCTGATCGTTCGTCTGGTCCCGCTCGTGCCCTTCATCGCCATCAACTATGCCTCAGGCCTCTCGGGAGTCAGGTTCCGCCACTATCTACTGGGCAGTGCGCTCGGAATGGTGCCCGGCAGCCTTGCCTATGCAGCGTTGGGGGCCTACGGCACCAACCCGTGGGGCCTGGCCGCCGCCTGTTCCGCCCTGATCGTTCTGGTCTTCGGCGGGGCCTGGTGGGCGCGACGACTGGACCCTCGCCGCGTGGGCCACTCCGCTGAGGACCGGACACGTGCTTGACCCAACGGCTCGCCGTGTCCTGGATCGGCCTTTGTCCGGGCTGGCCCGGCTCCTCGACCGGCCGTGGGTGAGCCCGAACCAGCTGACCCTGCTCGGCCTGGCCGCGGGGCTGGCCAGCGCCGCAACCGCTGCAGGGCAGCTGTGGTGGTGGGCGCTGGGACTGTGGCTGTTGTCCCGCCTATTGGACGGGCTCGACGGCCCCCTTGCTCGCCGGCGCCGTCCGGCGGCCCACGGCCACCCCGAGACATCACCCGGTTCCGAGGCGGGCGGCTTCCTGGACATCACGGCCGACTTCGCCGTGTACGGCGCCACCGTGGTCGGCGTGGCCATCGGCGCCACGCGACAGTACGACGTCGGCTGGCTTCCCTTCCTGTTGGTCCTCCTGGGCTACTACATCAATGGAACCGCGTTCTTGGCGTTCTCCTCCATCGCCGAGCGGACGGGACGACAGCGTCAGGATGGTCGCTCGCTCAGCTTTCTCGGAGGGCTCGCGGAGGGGACCGAGACCATTGCCGTGCACTCATTGTGGCTGGTTGTCCCCGCTCACGCCGCGGCGATCGCCACTGCGTGGGCGGCCGTGGTGGGTGTCAGCGCCGCCCAGCGCATCGTGGCGGGCTTCCGGGACCTCTCCTGACCGAGATGCGTCGGCCCCGTTGATGTTGGCGGTTCGCGCGTTCGGCCAGCCTGGTCAGTGGTCTCGACTGACCCACCATGTACGAGCCCGGGACAGCGCGCCCAGCGCGCGCCTGGTGGCGGGGCGTCCCAGCTGGTCCTGGACGTCGGAGATCGCGGCGTTCCAGGGTCCGTCGTTATAGGTGGGGTAGGCGTGGGTAACGCCAGCGAGATCGCGGGTCGTGAGTCCCCGGGTGATCGCCAGGGTCAGCTCACCGAGGGTCTCCCCTGCTCGCGGCCCGACAACCGTGGCACCGAGGAGATGGCCGCGCTTGTCGACCATGAGCCGGGCGAACCCGCCGAGCGCGCCCTCCGTGACGGCCCGGTCGAGGTGGGCGTGGGACCAGTCGAGGATCCGCAGCCCCGGAGGGACCCGGTCGGTCGCGAGGCCGACCGCGGCGACCTCGGGGTCGGTGAAGGTGACCCGGGGCACCGCGGTCAGGTCGACCTTGCGGCGTACCCCCAAGATGGCGTTCGACGCGGCCAGGCTCGCGTGCACGCCCGCTGTGTGGGTGAACTGAGGATGACCGGTGAGGTCGCCAGCAGCCCAGATGCGTGGATTCGTGGTTCGTAGGAGGTCGTCGACCACGACGAACCCGCGGTCATCGACCTCGATACCCGCGGCAACCATCCCGAGGTCGCTCGTGCGGGGCGCTCGTCCGACAGCAACCAGGAGGCACGAGAACGGCACCTGCTGCCCGCTCTCGAGGTACAGCACCCCGGACCCTGGGGTGGTGGGCTCGACCCTAGCGGCGCCTGAGCCAATGTGGAGGTCGACGCCGTCCTCGACCAGGGCACGCGCGAGCTCCGCGGCTGCGAGAGGGTCCTCGCGAGGCAGGATCCGGAGTGCGCCCTCGACCACGGAGACCCTGCTGCCGAGGCGGGCGAAGGCCTGGCCCAGCTCGCAGCCGATGCTGCCGCCGCCGAGAACCACCAGCTCAGCGGGGAGCTCGTCGAGACCCCAGACGGTACCGCTGGTCAGGTAGTCGACCTCGCTGATGCCAGGGATGGGAGGCACCGCCGGTGAGGCACCAGTGGCCACGAGCGCCTGTCGAAACCTCACCGGCGTCCCGTCGATCTGAGCCGAGTCCGGCCCGGTGAAACGGGCGGTCGCTGTGCGAACAGAGACCGACGCCTTCTGGAGTGCCTCGACGGAATCGACCGGTGCGATGTGCTCGATCGACGCTCGCACGTGATCCATCACCTTCGCGAAGTCGACGGAGAACCCGGCGACGTCGATGCCGAACCGGTGCCCGGTGCGTGCGCTGGCGGCGAAACCCGCCGCAGCCAGGAGCGCCTTGGACGGGACGCAGCCGGTCCACAAGCAGTCACCCCCAGTGCGCGCGCGTTCTACGAGGAGGACCCGGGCACCGAGCCGAGCGGCGGTCTTCGCGCCGACGATCCCGGCCGTCCCGCCCCCGACGACCAGCAGGTCCCACGGCTCGTCCTGCGATGGGGCTGCAGATCGGGTTGACGTCGCCCGGCCGATGGTCACGCGGAGTCCTCGTCGTTGATGGTGGACAAGAAGTCTCGGACCCGGTCTACTGACTCAGGGGCGACGCCCGTCCCACCGGACCACAGGGACAGGGCGCGGTGCAGGGCCCGGTGCTCGGTCGCGACCTGGGTGCACTTCTCGCAGGTGGCGAGGTGCCCCTCGAGCCGGGAGATCTCTCCGGGCGTGAGCGGGGCGGCCGGGTCGGCGTCGAGGTAGCGCTGGATGCGGCGCGCGGACCAGTGGCAGGCCAGCATCTGACGCAGAGTCCCAGTCATGACAGGTCTCCTCGGGTGAGTGCGCTGATACGGAGCGATTTGCGGACGCGGTCACGTGCGCGGCTGAGTCGCGACATCACGGTGCCCACGGGGACCCCCAACACCGCGGCTGTTTCGGAGTAGCTCAGGTCGTGAACGTCGACCAGGATCAGTGCGGCCCGGAAGCGGGGGTCGAGGGCGCGGACGGCTGCGTCGAGATCCGCGTGTAGTTCGCGGTCGACGAAGCTGTCCTCGGCGCTCGGCAGCTCCGCCCTGCCGAAGGCTGGTCTGGCGGTCCGGATGAGTTCCCAGTCACCGATGCTGCTCGGCCGTTGGCGGCGGTGCATGTTGGCGTTCGTGTTGCGAAGGATGGTCAGCAGCCAGGCCCGCGGATGCCCGCCGTCGAAGCGATCGATCGCCCGGTAGGCGCGCAGCAGGGTTTCCTGTACGAGGTCCTCGGCATCGGCCCGATTCGAGGTGATGGTGAGTGCCACCCGTAGCAGGACCTCGATCTCGGGCTCCACCAACCCGCGGAAGGAAGACTTCCGGGTAGCGTCATCCGCGGGTCGAGGGGCAGTCACGAGTGGGAAACCCGCCGAGAACACGTGAGTCTTCCCGCGTCGCTGTACGGTGCTGAGACCTTGAGATCCGACACCGTTATGGCACTCCCATCGGTCCGGCGCTCAGCACCAGCCCCATCGCCTCTCCGAAACGCAAGGATCCCATGTCGCGCTACACGTACTCGGCCCCTTGGTATGACTCGATGTCGGCAGAGCCGATCTACCGAGTCGGTCGCGAGCGCGTCATTCCTGCCCTGCACTTGCAGGAAGGCTCCCGGGTCCTGGACATCGGCTGCGGGACCGGGCTCAACTTCCCGCTCCTTCTCGCGGCCGTCGGTCGGAGTGGGCAGATTGTCGGCGTTGACCGCAGCGGCCAGATGCTCGAGGTGGCCCGACGCAAGACGATCGATGCACCACCGGGAAACGTTGCCCTCATCGAGGCGGACGCCGAGCAGCTCGACCAACTCACGGCCGGACCCGATAGCTCCGGTGCGACCTTCGACGCGGTGCTCTTCACCTACTCACTGTCGCTGATGAACAACTGGGAAGCAGCGTGGACACGAGCTACTTCCTTGGTCCGCCCCGGTGGTCGCGCGGGAATCGTCGACATGGGGTTGCCCAATGGCTGGGCCCGGCTGCTCGATCCGGCTGCCCGTCTGGCCTGTCTACTCGCTGGGGCGGATATCAACACACGTCCGTGGACACCCCTCGAGCGAACAGCACACGACGTGCAGTCGTGGAGCTTGCGCGGCGGGCACGTCCAAGTACGCGTCGGGACGCTCTGACCCGCAACCAGCACACAGTGCGGCCGGTCCACATGCGACGCCGGACCGCCGGGATGCTGACACGGAGGTTACCGGATTCTCCTGATAGATCGACCCAATCGCCCAGACTTCACCGGACGGAACCATGTCCACCGCCCCCGCCATTCCCACCACAGCCCGGACCTCGCTCGTCCGTGCCAAGTCGATGGGCGCCGTCGCGGGCGTCGTCGCGTCGCTGATGAGGCACTGTTGCGTTGCTCGATCGGACCCGGCGCGAGACTGGTGCGATGACGTCGTCTCCGACTTCCGTGTTCGCTGGTTTCCGGTTTCCTCGTGAGGTGATCTCCCTGGCCGTCCGGTGGTATCTGCGCTACGGGCTGTCCTACCGCGATGTCGAGGAGCTGCTCGCCGAGCGTGGTGTCACGTCGATCACGTCACCATCTACCGATGGATGCAACGGTTCACACCGGAGTTCGTCGAGACGGCCCGTCCTCGCCGCCATATGCCGGATGATCGGTGGTTCGTCGACGAGACCTACATCAAGGTCAACGGTCGATGGACGTACCTGTACCGGGCGGTCGACCAGTGTGGGCAGGTCATCGACGTGTGGCCCTCCGCCAGACGTGACTCGACCGCTGCGCGTGCGTTCTTCACCAGGGCGCTGGGCAGCGAGACGTTGCCGGTGGAGGTGACGACGGACCGGGCGCCCGTCTACCCGCGGATCCTCGACAAGCTCATCCCGACCGCCGTGCATGACACCGAGCAGTACGCGCACAACAGGGTCGAAGCCGACCATGGTCGGCTCAAAGCCCGGCTTCGACCCATGCGTGGCCTCAAGACTCACCGATCAGCTCGGATCCTCACCGCCGGGCACGCCTTCGTCCAGAACCTCAGACGCGGCCACGACGAGATCGCCACCCACGAACCCGCTCAGCGCCTGCTTCCGACGGCATTCGATGAGCTGGCGCTCGCCACCTAACCCCGGCAACGCTCGCTCAACCATGCCGCCCGATCGGCCAACCCAACAGAGCCGCCATATCAGCTAGACAGGCAGCGACCGCAACGTGCGGGGAAGCAAAGATTCAGCGGAGGAAGCGGCGCTGCTCGAGAAGTTCGCAGCCGAATGCGATGCCGACCGCGCAGCGTCGCCGCGACATCCAGCACCGGTTGAGCGAGCTCGCGAGTGGCGGGCCGGGGGCGAACGTCTTCGTCATCGGACGACCGATGAGAGCTGCCTGAGACCTGCTGGCCCGGGTGAACGGCGGCGCCCTGGGCAGGGGAGACGGAACCTTCGAGACCGTGGTGAACACCGAGGGAACGCCGGGTCGTGGTCTCCGGTGCGGCAAACCAGCGACCACCGCGGCCGTCCTCACAAGGTAGGATCTCGGAACCCGCGAAGCACCTTAGGATCGGGTGTCTAGCCTCCGCCACCGAAAGGATCGTCGCGTGGATCTGACACAAAGGCTCGAACCAGTGCTGAGCATCGCCCGAGACAACGCCGCAGAGGTCGACGCCGAGGGGAGGTTCCCTAGCGAGTCGGTCGAAGCGCTGCGGCGGTCAGGTCTGCTGGGGATCACGATGCCTGTCGAGGTTGGTGGGCTGGGGGGCGGTCCGCACGACTTCGCCTACGCTGTCAGCGCGGTGGCCGGCGTGTGCGGGTCGACCGGAATGATTTACCTGATGCACGTCGCCGGTGTTATGACCGTGGCCGCCGCCCCTCCCACGGGCCAGCCCGAGCTCCTCTCCCGGCTCGCGAGTGGCCAGGCCCTGGCCACCTTGGCGTTCTCCGAGGCCGGATCTCGCTCACACTTTTGGGCGCCGGTGTCGAAGTCCGATCGCAACGGCGCGGGCGTCCGCTTGAGCGCTCCGAAGAGCTGGGTGACCTCCGCAGGCGAGGCCGACGTGTACGTGGTGTCCACCCTGACTGCTGGTGCCGACACGATCGACCTCTTCGCCGTTCCGGCCGACGCCGACGGGGTCGCGGTGACTGGTGGCTGGCGTGGGATGGGTCTGCGCGGCAACGCCTCCAACCCGATGCGGTTCGACACAGAAGTTCCCGAGGACTACCGCATCGGGCCCGCCGGTAGCGGGTTCGACACCATGATGGGCACGGTGCTCCCGTGGTTCAACCTCGGCAACGCCTCGGTGTCGCTGGGGCTCAGCCGCGCCGCGTTCGTGGCCGCGGTGAAGCACACCGGCGGGGCCCGGCTGGAGCATGTCGGCCAGAGCCTCGCCGACCTGCCCACGATCCGCGCCCAGTTGGCGAAGATGTCCCTGGACCTGGAGACCACGCAGGCATATCTGGACAGGGCCGCCGGTCGGCTCGCCGCGCCTACGGACGACACCATGCTGCACGTACTGGGGGTCAAGGCCGCCGCCAACGATGCCGCGCTGCGGATCACCGACGCGGCGATGCGGGTGTGCGGGGGCGCGGCGTTCTCCGCGCACCTCCAGATCGACCGCTTCTTCCGTGACGCCCGGGCCGGTTCGGTGATGGCACCCACCGCCGACGTGCTCTACGACTTCTACGGCAAGGCCGTAACCGGCCAGCCACTGTTCTGAAAGGCGATGCCCATGAACCGAACCTTGCTCGTCGGGGCGGTGGCCTACACCCCGAACGTGGTGACGATCTGGGAGGGAATCCGCGACTACTTCGCCGATACCGACACCGAGATGGACTTCGTGCTGTTCTCCAACTACGGCCGGCAGGTGGACGCGTTGCTCGCGGGCACCGTGGACGTCGCGTGGAACACCAACCTGGCCTGGGTTCGAACCGTGGCGCAGACCGGGGGCGAGTGCCGGGCGCTGGCCATGCGCGACACCGACGCCGTCTTCCAAACCGTGTTCGTCGCCCGCTCCGGAACCAAGCTCGATGGCCTGGACGCGCTTCGGCAGCGACGCCTGGCGCTAGGTTCGAAGGACTCCGCCCAAGCCGCCATCCTTCCGGTGTACTACCTCGACCACGACGGCCCAGGCGCCGACAGTGTGGAACTGCTGCGGAT
>JBBSET010000086.1:0-9053 GCA_038239485.1 Propionibacteriales bacterium | reverse complement strand
GACGACCGCCGGCTGGGCGACCGAGGCGTTCGCCGGCGCGCCGACAGCAGCGACAAGTGCCGCAGCAGTGATCATGACGAGAGCCGTTGCACGCGGACGGTGTCGCGGTGACCTCATAGTCAGCTCCCCAATGGTCGCGGCAGACTTCCGGCACGATAGCGGCTGGCGAGCGCGGGGCTCAAATCCCAGATCTGGCTCGGAACGACGGCCGTGCCCCGGTCGCCTCGATGGGCAGTTGAACGCGGGACCCGGCAGGCCACCGATCCTGCAACAACCGAGCCGAGCTGGAAAGATACGTGGAGTGATCTACGGCTCCGCATATCAGGGCAAACCCCAACAAGAGCGACTACAGAGCGGTAGCCTATAACTACTGAAAGTAGTCAAATCGTCTCTGGGAGTCACTACCTATGTTCACGAAACCGAAGCGCTCGTCCTCTGAAGTCGTCAGCCCGGCAGACGACACGTCAACCGACAGCAACGAGCCGGTGCCCACCGTCACTCGAAGGACGGTCCTGCAGGGCGCCGGCACCCTCGCCATCGCCGCGACAGTTCCCCATTTCCATACGAAGAGTAGACCAGCCGCCAGCAGCCTTCCGATGATGTTCGCGGTGCAGTCGGAGTCCTTGGCCGATGCCTTCGGTGTGAACATCCACCTCAACTTCCTCAACTCCATCTATGGCGACACGCCCGCGATCGTGAACAAGTTGCTCAGCCTGGGTGTTCGCCACGTCAGAAGCCATCTGTCGTACAACCTGCCGACGGTGCGCACGGGATACAAGGCACTGGCCGCCGGAGGCTGCCAGGTCAATGCTGTCTGCCAACTGTTCAACCTGGCCTCGCAGCCCACCAATGCCCAGCTCATGGACGAGGTGATCAACAGCTACGGCGGCGAGGCCGCCGGGGTCTTCAGCTCGTTCGAAGGCGTCAACGAGCCCAACAAGTACGGCGTCCCGTGGGTAGCCGAGACTCGCGCGCGGACCACCGACCTGTGGAACCAGGCGAAGTCGCGACCCCAGACCGCAGGCATCCCGATCATCGGCCCGGCCCTCGGCGAGAACGTGGCCCTGCAGCAGGACTTCATCGACCTGGGAGACCTCACGTCGGTCACCGACCTCGGCAGCATTCACCTGTACCCGCGCGCAACCTCACCAAGCGTGTTGATCGACCAGTACAAGGTGTGGGCCCAGCCGGTGTACGGCAACCACGACATCGTCTGCACGGAAGGCGGCTACTCCAACGCCCTCAACCAGACCCAGCCCTCTCAGCGGCCGCTCCCTCAGAATGTCGCCGGCCGATACGGCCCGCGCCATCTGCTCGAGCACTTCATCCGCGGAAACAAGTTCTTCCGCTACGAGCTGATGGACAGCATCAATCCAGCCAAAGACGTGATGGACATGAACTACGGACTCGTCGCGGCCACGAGTCTCAGCCCCACTGGATGGACGAACAAGCAGGCCTTTCGGGCCATGCAGAACATGCTCGCTTTGGTAGGAGACCGCGGGCCCGGATTTGCGGCCGCTGGACTTCCGATGTCGATCACCGGCGGCGACGCCAGTCTTCGTCAGCTGCTGCTCCAGAAACGTGACGGGTCCCACCTGCTGTGCCTGTGGCGCGACGTGGCGCTTTACGACACGGTGTCAAAGGCCGCCATAAGAATCGCCGCCCACAATGTCACGGTCACGCTCGCCACACCGGCGGCTGCCACGGTGTACCGCCCGGCCTTCGCCAGCACTGCCTTCTCCACATTCGCGCCCAGCAACTCCTTCACAGTCGCCCTCGCCGGGGACGTCTACATCATCAAGCTGAACTGACGCGATGGGGCCACGCCTACATCGGCGTGCCTCGAGGCGGAAGCGCACGCGGCGTCGCCGCCTCGGCTCTGGGGGTCAGCCGGCGGGCGACGTGTCGAGCTGCCGTAGCCGGTCGGCGATTGCCGCCACGATGGGAGCCACGAACTCGTCCGTCATCGATGCACGAGGGGTCAGCTGCGGTCCCAGGACAGTCAGGACCGTCACGGCTCCCTCGACCTGGTCACGCCAGCCGAGGTCCTCACGGTGATACAGACCCTCGCCGGCGATCACGAGCATGTCGCCGGCGTACGGCCCTGGGACGTACCGTGCCTGGGCGTACGCCGCGAGCTTCTGCAGTGCCGACGCCTCCCGAAGGTAGTCGGGAAGTGGCCGACCCAGGAGGAGCGAAGAACGCAGGACTGCGGCGTTGCGGGTGCGTTTCGCCGCCCCCCGCGCACGCCGTCCGGCTGCGCGGGTCGTCTCGGCGGCGAACGTACGCCATGACCCTCGGTCCTGCCACTGGTCGACGAGCACCGACCGTTTGCTGCGCCCGGCTCCGCGCACGATCTGCCCTGACGCGTTCGTTCGTGCACCGTCGGCGTCGAAGAGCGGGCGATACCGCTCGATGTAGGTGGGGCTGGGCCCGTTGAAAGCCACCAGAAGCTCGGTCTTCTCCCCGTCGCGGTCGAGCTGACAGGCCATCTCGAACGCGACGAGAGCCCCGAAGCAGTAGCCACCGAGACGGTAGGGGCCGGTAGCTTGGACGGTCCTCAGCTCCTCCACGTAGAGGCGGGCCATCTCGACGACGGAGTTCTGCGGGGCGCGGCCGCCATACAGTCCCGCCGCTTGGAACCCATAGACCGGTTGGTCGGCGTCCAGGCGCCTCGCAAGCGGCGCGAAGAGCAAGATCGTCCCTGCACCGCCGTGCACCAGGAAGAGCGGCCGGCGGGTACCGGTAGGACGGATCGCCACCAGCGAGACGTGCTGGTCGGCTGGTGCCAGGGAGCCCTGCAACTGTCGGACCAGGGCCGCAAGCGACTCGACCGACCTGGCCTGAAATGCGGCTCCGATGGGAAGCACGACGTCGAGCTCGCGCGCCACCGCCACGAAGAGCCGAGCGGTCGTCAATGAGTTGACGCCCAGGTCGAACACGTCGTCGGTGACGTCGATCGGCCCGGCGCCCAAAACCCGCTCCCAGATCGCCGCGATCGACGCCTCCAGGCTGTCTCGAGCTGTCGTGACGTCGGCGCTGTTCCTGCCCAGGTCGGGCGTCGGCAGAGCGGAGCGGTCGATCTTGCCGTTGAGGGTGGACGGGAAGGCCGCCAGCACGGTGACTGCCGCCGGCACCATGTAATGAGGCAGGCGCTCCGCGACGTAATGGCGCAGAGCGCGGCCGTCGGCGGTCCCACCGCGATGGAGGACGGCATAGGCCCAGAGCTCGTTGAGTCCCGATCGCTCGTCCACGCGCACGACCGCCACTGAGGCGGAGACGTCGGCGTGAGTGTCCAGGACCGCTTCCACCTCGCCCAGCTCGAGTCGAAAGCCGCGCACCTTCACCTGGCTGTCCATCCGCCCGACGAACTCGAGCCGCCCGTCCAGACGTCGACGCACGAGATCGCCTGTGCGGTACAACCTGCCAGCCGGCGCAGCGGCTCCGAAGCGGTCCGGCACGAAGCGTTCGGAGGTCAGCTCCGGCCTGCCCAGATATCCCTGCGAGACACCGAGCCCCCCGATCAGCAGCTCGCCGGCCACGCCATCTGGAAGCAGCTCGCCGTGAGCACCGACGACGTAGACGGAGGTGTTGGCGATCGCCGTGCCTATCGTGACCGGTTCGCCGTCCGCGACCCTGGTCCCGAGCGACCAGACCGTCGTCTCCGTGGGGCCGTACATGTTCCACAGCTCTCGGCAACGGCGGAGCAATGCGGAGGCCAGTCCTGAGGGCAGCGCCTCCCCTCCGCAGATCGCCCGGAGCTCGGTCCGCCCCGCCCAGCCGGAGTCGACGAGCATCCGCCAGGTTGCCGGGGTCGCCTGCATCACGGTGATGGCTTGGGACTCCAGCCGGCTGGCCAGAGCGACGGGGTCCACAGCGGTACCTCGGTCCGCGATGACGACGCACGCACCCACCGTCAGTGGAACCAGGAGCTCCAGGGCTGCGATGTCGAACGACAGTGTGGTGACCGCCAACAGCCGGTCGGTCCCCGTGAGGCCGGGCCGGCGAGCCATGGCTGCGACGAAGTTGGCCAGGGCGCGGTGGTCGACCATCACGCCCTTGGGACGACCCGTCGATCCGGACGTGAAGATGACGTATGCGAGGTCGTCGCCCGTCGGCGCCTCAGCGACCTCGAAGCCGATGTCGCGGGCCGCCCCGTCAGGGCCGTCGAGCACCACCTGTGGAGCCGGGACTTCGGCAAAGATGTCGCCTAGAGCTCGCTGCGTCACAACCGCAGCCAACTGGGCGTCCTCGACCATCATGGCGATTCGATGCGACGGGTACCCCGGGTCGATCGGCACGTAGGCCCCCCCGACGCGCAGGATCGCCAGCAACCCCACCAGCATGTCCACCGAGCGATCGACGCACAACCCGACCAAGGCGCCACGCCCGACACCGAGCGCCACCAGCCGCCAGGCCACCTGGTCGACACGGTCAAAGAGCTGGGCATAGGTCAAAGCCGACGTGTCGTCGACGACGGCGGTAGCGGCCGGATTGGCATTCCCGGAACGCCAGACAGCCTCGAGCACGGTGCCGGGTGCGATGTCGAGCTGATCGCCTTGGCCGAGCGACATCAGGCACTGCTGCTCGAACGGCGACAAGATGGGGACGTCGAAAAGCGGGGTGTCGTCTTGCCAACCGGCCATCAGCGCGGCCAGGTGGCTGGTGACGAACGCAAGAGCCCGTTCGTCGGCGTGGCCCTGCGACTTCGCTCTTATCTCGGCTGTGGTGATGTCGAACTCGAGAACCGGCGGCGTGGCGAGCGGCCAGTCGGTGGCGTCGAACCTGAGCGCGACCTGTGCGACCGCAGCCGCCTCGGGTACCTGCTCGACGAGCTCGGCGAGTGCCATCCGGTTGACGTGTGCGTCAGCGCTCGACGCCGACCACAGCCGTAGAGCCTCCGCGAACGTCGGCCCACTCGACAGGTCGACGACCACCGGCAGCCAGGCCCCGTCCCGGCCGACGGTCAGCGCAACGGTGCCGGTCGAACCGTAGCGGGCGAGCAAGCCTGCGAGCAGGCATCCGAGCCGGTCGCCAGCGTCGGCCCGCTGCCTGAGTTCCTCGGGGATCGCTACGGCCGAGGCAGCGCCGATGGTGGCCGTTCCACCATGCGGAACGTCTACTCGACTGCCGAAGCCTTCGAGACGACGCTGCCACCATCGCACGGGTGAGTCGGTCACCACCAGCTCGCCAGTCACAGCTGCTCTCCCACCGTTCGTCGCCATCGACATGACCGCATGCCGCTACCCCAACCGGTCGAGCGGCGACAGATCCGGCGCGGATACCGGCCCCCGCAGGTGCGCCGTCGCCAGGTACCGCTGGTAGCGGACCGGGACCTCGAAGCCCATCCCACGCCAGATCGGTGCTCCCTGCTGCGACGCGACTCCCCAGGCAGACCGTACCCCGCGCTCGAAGCTCCAGGCCATACCGTGGCGCATGATCTCGCGCCCGAATCCCCGACCTCTCACCGCCGGGTCGGTGACCAGCCACTGCAGGCCCGCGCACTCGTGCGCCACGTAGACGCAGAATCCGGCCACGTCGCCACCGCCTGGACCATCCTGGCCGAGAAAGACGCCGATCTCCTCAGCACGCAGGCTCGCTCGGCTGAACAGGACCGCCTCGAGAACGGCGGGGTCGCCACCGTCGAGCCCGTAGCTACGGGCCACCAGGGCGATGTACGCGCCCAACTCCTCGTCGGTCTCGGCCCGGCGGATCCGGAACCCGGGCAGGGCTGGGGCCGGCTCGAGCGGGTCGAGCCGGCAGATGCACTCGTTGCCGCCCACGGGTGGTCTCGGCCACAGGCCCCGGCGCAGGGCTTCGGCCCCGAGGTCCGCTTCGCCTTGGCTGCGTACCCAGATGACGTACTGACGGCCGAGCGAGCCGAAGAAGGCATCGGCCCGCGCAAAGATCTCGGCCGGGCTGATCGCCGATGTCTTGCGGATGGCCCCGTTCGTATAAGGGCCGGGATAGTCGTGACCACCTGCGAAGAGCAGATACCGCTCGTCCTCCACGACCTGGCCACCGGCGGCGTTGGTCGCCAAGTGCCTGAGAAATGCTGCCTGGTTCCGCACCCCACGTCCCACGGCCCCGACCCAGTCCGAGGAGATCGCAGTCCGGTCTGACCGCTCGGTTCCGTTACCTCTCGAAACTCGTGCTGGATCGTGCGACATCCGGTCATACTAGCCTTCACAATTCGCTAAATTTCGATATCAAGGTCCTTGGGATACTCTCGTGCCCGATCAGTCCTGCCAACTCGAGAAGGTGACCAGTGACTGCAAGCAAGGCCGACGGCTCACCGGTGGACGAGGCAGCGGCAGCCTCGGACCTGGGTCGGCTGAACCCGGCAAAGCTCTCCGCGCTGTCTCCGGCCAAGCAGGCCTTGGCAGAGCGCCGGCTGCGGGCAAGAAGGGCGAACAACGGGGCGGTTCCTTGGAGCGATCGCGACAGCGGCCCGGAGATGTCCGACGCCCAGCAGGGCATGTTCCTGATCGACCAGACGACCGGTGGAACCGCCTATAACGTCGCCCAGGCTTTCAGGATGCTGGGCCCTCTCGACACCGACGCCCTCAAGCGGGCCGTCGACGAGGTCGTCCGCCGACACGAGGTTCTTCGGTCGAGGTTCGTCATCGGTCCCAACGACGGAGCTCGGGTCGAGGTGCTGACCTCAGCCGAAGCGGACTTCGACACAGCAACGGTCGCAGACGTCGATACGTTCGTGCACTCAGAGGTGACGCGGCCCTTCGACCTCGGCGCCGGAAGCAACTTCCGGATCCGACTCGGCCGCCTGGGGCCGGATGACCATGTCCTCGTGATGGTCACCCATCACATCGTGAGCGACAGTGTGTCCAAACACATCATCGCCGGGGAGCTGGCAACCCTGTACGCAGACTTCCGCGCGGGCCGGCCCAGCTCGCTGCCGGAGCCGGCACTCCAGTATTACGACTACACCAGGTGGCAGGCCAAACTGCTTGCGGACTCCGACCAGCTCGACTGGTGGCGCGCCACTCTGCAGGGTGCTCCGGAATGGACTGAGCTGCCGTGCGACCGACCGGCGCCGTCCGCTGCCGGCGTCGGTGGTGCCAAACACACCCACCAGCTCGACAGTGCCCTCGTGCGGCGGCTCGACACGTACGCGCGTGGACAGCGCGCCACCCCGTTCATGGTGCTCCTCGCGGCGTACGCCGGTCTGCTCGAGCGATACAGCGGGCAGGGCGACGTCGTCATCGGTAGTCCCACCACTGGCCGCCACCGAGAGGAGCTGCGCTCGGTGGTCGGGTTGTTCATCAACACGCTGCCGCTTCGGGTGGATACTTCGGGGAGTCCGAGCTTCGAGCAGCTCGTGGCCCGCACCAGGGCGAGCGCGATCGGCGCCTATCGACACCAAGACGTCGCGTTCGACCGGATCGTGAGAGAAGTCGCCCCACGCCGCGTCGCGGGGCGCAACCCGCTCTTCCAGACGATCATGACTGTCAAGTCCGACCGGGTCACTGTCCCGGATTTCGCGGAGCTCGACGTCACAGCGATCAACTACGACGGCGGTTGGGCGAAGTTCGACCTAGCCCTCATCTGCTACGAGACGCCCGACGGCCTTGCCGTCCTATGGCAGTACAGCACCGACATGTTCGACGAGTCCACGATCCAGCGGCTTGCCGGTCAGTTCGAACGGCTGCTGACCCTTGGCCTGGACAACCCCACGCAACCGGTGGACGCGCTCGGGCTCGCCACCGTTGACGACCTCCGCTACCTCTCCGGTCTGAACGAGGTCACCGCGAATCCGACCGGTTCGCTGCTGCACGACCTGATGGCCCAGCAGGCGCTGCGCACCCCGGATGCTCAGGCGGTGGGCGACGAGACCGGATGGATCACCTACCGCGAGCTGGACGAACGCTCCAACGCGCTCGCACATCATCTCGTGTCCTTGGGAGTTCGGCCCGACTCGCGAGTCGCCATCTGCCTCAACCGCTCGATCGCGTTGGAAGTGGCGCTCGTGGGTGTCCTGAAGGCCGGCGGTGCCTATGTGCCGCTCGACCCCGGCTATCCGGCAGACCGGCTGGCCTACATGCTCGACGACTGTGACGCCGTTGCCCTGCTGACCGCAACCGCCGTCCACACCAGTGTCCCCTCCCATCCGAACACCGTCCTTATCGATCAGGTCGACCTGTCGACCCTTCCGACCAGCCCGCCGGTCACCGACGTCAGGTCCGACAACCTCGCCTACGTCATCTACACCTCGGGCTCGACCGGGCGCCCCAAGGGCGTACTGCTCGAGCACCGAAGCGTCGCGGTCCAGCTCCAGTGGATGCAGCGGACATTCGCACTGGGGCCGCAGGACACCGTGCTGCAGAAGACGCCGTTCAGCTTCGACGTGGCCGGCTGGGAGCTGCTCTGGACGCCGATGTCCGGAGCGCGGTTGTTCATGGCCCGTCCCGACGGCCACCGCGACACGTCCTACCTCTGCGACGTGATCTCGCGCCAGCGCGTGACCGTGCTCAACTTCGTTCCGTCGATGCTCTCCGCCTTCACCGACCACCTGGATCCCGACAGGTGTCGTACGGTCCGCTTGGTGATCGCCTGCGGCGAGGCGCTCAGCGACGCGGTGAAGGACCGGTGCCTCGAGACCCTCCCTCGAGCTGAGCTGTTCAACCTGTACGGCCCGACCGAGGCAGCTATCAGCGTCGCCTATGAGCAGTGCCTCAAGGAGCGTTCGGTGTCGCTGGGCAGGCCGATCCCGACGTCCACCGCCTACGTCTTCGACCAGGGCGGCGGCCAGCAACCGCTGGGTATGCCGGGCGAGCTGAATCTGGGGGGGGCCCAGCTTGCGCGTGGGTACCTCGGCCGGCCCGAGCTGACCGCCGAGAAGTTCTTCGACCACGACCTCGGCCGGCTGTATCGCACCGGCGATCGTGCGGTGTGGGGCCTGGACGGCCGGCTGCAGTTTCTCGGGCGTCTTGATGATCAGGTGAAGTTGCGGGGTTTTCGGATTGAGTTGGGGGAGGTGGAGTCGGTTCTGGTTGGGCATGTGGGGGTGTCGCAGGCGTGTGTGGTGGTTGCTG
>JBBSET010000085.1:0-9195 GCA_038239485.1 Propionibacteriales bacterium | reverse complement strand
GCACCGACGGTTCAGAGCCCGCGCGCCTGAACGGATACCCAGTGACGCGGTCGCAAGCCGCAGACGACCGCGACCGGACCGCACAGGACCGCGATCTTGCTGCGGGCGACCGCGACGACATCTCAGCAGTTCACGACCGGGCAGGCGATGCCCGCGACGACAGGGCAGACGACAGGGACCGCCGCGCAGAGGCGCGCGAGCAGACCGAAGAACACTCGCTTGCCTCTACCGCCTCGGACCGAGCCGCCGCCCAGCGAGACCGTCAAGCGGCCGCGGGCGACCGACGGCACTCCGCGGGCGACCGAGCATCCGGGTCGAGCGACCGCACCCAATCTGCCCGCGAAAGAGCGGCCTCATCCATCGACGACCTGACCGGCGCCTACCGCCGAGACGCCGGACTAGTCGAGCTCGAACGCGAACTGGTCAGGGCCACGCGCCTCAACGAGTCGATGGTCCTTGCCTTCGTCGATGTCGACGGACTCAAAGCCGTCAACGACACACTCGGCCACTCCGTCGGCGACCACCTCCTCCGCCGCATCGTGGATGCCATCAGGGTCCACATCCGAACCTACGATCTGATCGTCCGCTTCGGCGGAGACGAGTTCGTCTGCGCCTTCCTGGACCTCACCGTCGACCAAGCCACAGAACGCTTCATCCTCATCAACAACGACCTGTCACAACAAGCCCCGCCTGCATCCATTAGCGCCGGTCTCGCCTCGCTGCGACAAGGCGACTCGCTCTTCGATCTGATCGACCGAGCCGACGCCGCACTCCGCGATGCACGCCACAGCCGGCCAACAGCGCGCGATTAGAACACGGGTGCTCGCGGGGGGCCGGCCTACTACCACGGCGGCTGTTCGACGTGCGCGGTCACTCATGCGTTGGGTACGTCACAGCTGTCCTCCCGCGCGAGGCCCGAAATCCGCCGGGTCTGCCACGCGCCCTCCACGTCGCACGAGCACCGGTTGGCGCGGGTCGACGACCTCATACCGAGAATGGTGTAGTGGGGCGCAGTGGATCCTTAGATGGATCGTCTATACGACGGCGGTTACAGGGGGTAGCGTCAAAATCAATGCGTCATCCGTAGTTGTCTTGGAGCCATTATGAACAAACATGAAGCCGACTCTGTTGTCACCAACCTCGCCAACAGGAACGGCTTGACCGATCAGCGGAATCCGCTCACCGACGGCCGTGGCTCTGATTTGGGCGGCCCGGACGGACCGGCCTTCTGGGCGTTCTCTGCCGAGTACCGAGACGCGATGGCCGATGCACGCGACCGGGCCGCCGACCGAAGAGACATGGCGGCCAACCTTGACGAGTTCGTGAATGACTCAGCCAGCGAGAACGCCTACCGGAGTCGGCACCTGGCCAAGAGAGACCGGCAGTACGCGAAGCTCGATCGACAGGCAGCAGCAGAGGACCGACACGGGATGTTCAGGAAGGGATAGAGCGCTCGTACCTCCAGGTCGACAACTCCGCTGTACGGGGACCCTGGACGTGTGCCAGGCCGATCTACCCCGTCGCGCTGGACCGGCGGCGCTGATCCTGGGGTTGCCAACCCACGGGCGGACGAGGGCAGACCGCCCGTCGGGTGAAACGCGCGCGACAGGCCGCAGGCCAGCACCGCTGCTGGCCTTCTCCGACTACGCCGCCGAACACTGGTCTCCGCAAGCTCACCCACTACATCGCCGGATCGCTGCTCGAGACCGGCGGCACCAGACCGGACGACACCCTGGATCGTGAGGAGTCGGTCATCTCGGCAAACCGACCGTCGAGGAGAGCTGGATCGCCACCGAAAGTAGGTGTTCGTGGTCGAGACGGCCGCCACGGACTCAACACCACGATCCTCACGATCGGCCGGCCGTGCGATCTGGGTCCAGACCGGAAACGTGGTCATAGACGCTCGCGGGTCGTAAGGGTACTCTCAGGATCCCTACTCGTCCTTGTCTCAGGTTTTGACACTTCTATGGAGGATCTATGCATGTTTCCGTGCGGCGCGTCGTCGCCGCAGTGGGGGCCGGTGCGGCCATCGTGGCCCTCGGCCAGGTCGCAGTACCGGCCAATGCCGTCACTCATCGCACACCCGTCCGGGCAAGCGCCCCGAAGGCCAGCCGCATCCACCTGACCAAGGTCGCAAGCGGGAGCTTGTTGACCAAGCCCCGCGCGTCGGCCAGGGCCGGGCGGCCATCGATCCGCACTGCCCCGACGCGCGTCAACCGGGGGTTCGGGAACAAGGCCTCCGGGACCACCCGCTCAAAGGGCTCCTCGGTTGCAGCACGTCCCACGGTCGCCAATTTCGACGGCACCTCGATCATCGACAACGACATTGCCAATGGCTTCGAGCTCGAGCCACCGGACCAGGGTCTGTGCGTGCAGCCCAACGTCGACCCGAGCACCGGCATCACCGACGTCGTCTATGACCATGTCAACCTGGCGATGAACCTCTACGACACCAGCGGGGCACTGTACAACGGGCCGTTCCCGTCGTCGTTCGTGTTCCAGGAGGACCCCAGCGTCTTCCTGAGCGACCCCCGCTGCGTCTACGACGCCAACACGGGTGACGTGTTCATGACCGCGCTGGCCATCGCGCCCGACGGCAGCAGCTCGCACAACGACGTGACCGTCATCGACAGTTCCCTGAACTTCACGGTCTACCGCTACGACACCAGCGACGCCAGCAGCGCCGGCTGCCCCTGCTTCGCCGACCAGCCCTACCTCGGGTACGACCGGAAGAACATCTACGTCGGTGGCAACGAGTTCGGCATCTCGGGCTCCGCCTACTACGGCGGTGAGATTCAGGCGATCGACAAATACGCGCTGGCGGCGGGAACGATCCCGAATGCCTTCGGGTACACCCACCTGACCGACAGCAACGGCGTGCCGACGGTTACCACCCAGCCGGCTCAGACGCTCACAGGCAACGGCCCCGAGTACCTCATGGACACCTACGTCGCCGACGCCAGCGGCAACTACATCCCGTCCAGCAACAAGTACGGGATCTTTGCCATCACCCACCAGGGCAATGTGAGCCTCGGTCTCCCGCCGACCCTCCTCGGGCCGACGACAGTGACCGGCCCGACATACACTCAACCGTTGGGTTCACCGGGGTTGGGCGGCGCGGTGCTCGACGGTGGCGACGACCGCCTCCAACAGGTCGAGTTGGCCAACGGCAAGTTGCACACGTCTGTGGGTTCTTACGACGGGACCAACGACGTGGGGATCGTGCTCCAGGCGACACCGAAGATCGTTGGCGGCGTTGTCACGGCCACTGTCACCGGTCAGACGGTGTCCTCACCGGGCAACGACCTGATCTACCCGGCCGTCTTCAGCACCCCGCTGGGTGCGCAGGCAGTCACCGGGACGATCAACAGCCCAACTCTGCCACCGAGTGCGGCCTACGCCACCCAGGGCGTCGGCGCTACGAGCTTCAGCTCGGTGGCCACGGCGGCAGCAGGCAATGGGCCCGATCTGGGATTCACCTGCAACACGTGCCGCTGGGGTGACTACTCCGCCGCCACGTGGGACCCGAGCACCCATCAGCTGTGGATGGCCACCGAGTACATCCCGCCGGTCACTGACTGGGGCACGTTCGCGAACTGGGGCACGCGAGTGTTCTCGGTCCGAGGCTGAACCCACGAAAAGCACGGCCTGAAACCTAGGTGACGAGTAGCCCGACTCCCCTGAGTCGGGCTACTCGCCTGTGCACGGGCTGCCATGTCACCCTCCCTACGCGGGAGTTCGGTGGAGGCGAAGGGACTCACCTCGACCCCCTGCCCTGCAACGCAAGGCTCTGCCCGTTCAGCTACGCTCCTGCGAGCCGTCAGATTGCGCTGACGATCTTCGCGATGCCTTGGTGGTTTCCAGTGATCATCGCGACCCGATCGCGATTGTTGGAGGTCTCGGTACGCGGGGCGGCACGACAGCTGGTATCAGCGGTCGGCGGGGGCGAGCATCCGGAAGAAGGGCACGCCGGTGCGCTCACGGATGGTGTGGACGGCGCTGCCGAACTGAACGGCTTCGGCGACAAGAGCGACCGACCTGATTCATGGGGTCGGCTCAGCGTTGACTGGCGCATGGACGGATGAGGGGCCATAAGGCCCTACCAGAGCCTGGCGTCGGCGATCATCATGGACTCATGGCCGAAGCGTTGGACGTTGCAAGCCCCGGCTCGAGACCTGACACGCGTGGCCAGTCGAAGGATCGCAGCGCGAGCTGGCCAAATTCCGCCTAGCCACGACCATTCCGCCATCCGTCGCCGCAGCAACACCCGGGCGAAGACCTGCAGACCAACCGAGCCTCTGAGGGGCAGTCATGACCACCATCGCGCAGACTGAAACCGAGCTGGACGTCGTCGAGAGGGAGGCCGCGGCCGCGTCGCTCTCGTTACCGGAGCTGCGCGCGGGATCGGCGCGGCCGGCTCTCGACAGTTCACCCGCCAAGGCCAGACGTGGACCGTCAACGACCTACTGGACATGTGAGGCGACATCATGAGTGAGCTGCGAGATGTTGTCGTCCTGTCCGGCACCCGCACGGCCATCGGTAACTACGGAGGCGGCCTGAAGGACGTCCCGCCGTGCGACCTGGCCGCAGCCGTCGTACGAGAAGCAGTGACCCGATCGGGGCTACCACCAGCCGACATCGGCCACGCGGTATTCGGCAATGTGATTCACACCGAGGCCCGGGACATGTACCTGGCCCGGGTGGCGGCGGTCAACGGCGGCCTGGCAGTCCAGACACCAGCGTTCACCGTGAATCGCCTGTGTGGCAGCGGGTTGCAGGCGATTGTGTCCGCTGCCCAGGCGATCCGGCTCGGCGATGTCGACACCGCAGTTGCCGGGGGAGCCGAGTCGATGAGCCGTGCTCAGTACTGGCTGCCGGCCATGCGGTGGGGTCAGCGCATGGGAGATGCAGGCGCCGTCGACGCCATGGTCGGCGCCTTGACCGACCCGTTCGACAGCTATCACATGGGAGTCACTGCCGAGAACGTCGCCGCGGACTACCAGGTGACCCGCGCGGACCAGGATCTCCTCGCTGCTGAGAGTCATCGTCGAGCCGCGGCGGCGGTCGAGGCCGGTTACTTCGACGAGCAGATCGTTCCTGTCGACGTGCCCACCAGGAAGGGTCCCGTCGCAGTCACTGTCGACGAGCACATCCGGCCCGGCGTCACGGTGGCGGATCTGGCCAAGCTGCGGCCGGCATTCGCCGAGGACGGGACTGTCACCGCGGGCAACGCCGCTGGGGTCAATGATGCGGCAGCCGCGGTCGTGCTCGCGGACCGTGATCTCGCGGCCAGCCGTGGGCTGCGGCCGCTGGGCCGCCTCGTTGCCTACACCCACGCCGGCGTGGAGCCGCGGGTGATGGGGATGGGCCCGGTGCCAGCTGTCCGATCGGTGCTGGAGCGGGCAGATCTGAAGATCGACGACATCGACGTCTTCGAGGTGAACGAGGCGTTCGCGGCCCAGGCCCTCGCGGTCACGCGCGAGCTCGGCCTGCCCGTCGATCGCACCAACCCGAACGGGTCCGGCATCGCGCTGGGTCACCCGATCGGCGCCACCGGGGCGATCCTCACCGTCAAGGCGCTCTACGAGCTGCGCCGGACGGGGGGCAGATACGCGCTAGTGACGATGTGCATCGGCGGCGGTCAAGGTATCGCCGCGATCTTCGAGGCGATGTAGGCACGCGACCGCGTTACGAGCCGGCTCAGTCCCGCAAAGGGCTCTGTCGCGTCGGGCAATCGCTGACCGCGTGCTGGACCACCACGACCCGGCACCTTTGGGCTTCTTCGTCCAGACCGGGGCCTATCGCGGCGCGGTATCAGGCCCTGCTGACGGAGCCTGACACGCGGCCGGCATCGGCATGCCCCACCATGGCGACCCCCATCGGACTCACCGGCGTGACCACCCTGTGCGCATTGCGAATCTTCCTCAGCGTCGAAGCCTGCCTGGAGGAAACAGGCGCGTCAACGCAACGCGCCGATCCTCAAACGGGGACCTGGTGGATCCCTGCTGAAACCGTCGGAGGTGTTCGTGTGGAGCAACTCAACCCGTGTCAGTCTCTTCCTGTGGACCCCAGCTGATAGCGGTCGGGAACGCCGCGGCCCAGCCACCGGGGCTTCTGGGCAGATCATGTGGTGCGCATTGCGGTCACCGCGGTTTGGTGGGAGCGTACGGGGGCAAGCGGCCCGCACAAAGGCGTCGGCCCGCCCGCTGAAGGAGAACGAGCATGCACGTCACCAAGGCGGTGCCCTCGGGTCCATCAAGTGTGATCACGGCGGCTGCCGTGGTGGTTGCGCTGGTACCGGGTGCGCTCCCGGCCGTGTCGCCCGCCGCATCCGCGACGCAACGTCAGTCGGCGAAGCTGGCCACCGCCCCAGGTGCACCGGGTTCGGCCGCGGTCTGGACGAACGGCGCGAAGACCGGCTTCGGAACCGCTCGGGGTCTGCGGAGCAAGGTCTGGTACACCGTCAACGCGGGCAAGGCGACCGAGATGTACTACCCGCGCATCGACACCCCGAGCGTTCGGGACTCCCAGCTGGTGATCACCGACGGTCGTACGTTCACCGATAGAGAGGACCGGGACACCACCCACCGGACGCGGGTGCTCGGGGGTCGTGGCCTGACGTATCGAGTCGTCAACACCGCCAAGTCCGGCGACTACCGGATCACCAAGACGTACGTCACGGATCCGGCCAGGTCAACGGTGCTGGTCAATATCTCGTTCAGGTCGTTGACCGGCAGGCCGTACGAGGTGTACGTCCTCCACGACCCGGCCCTGGGCGACGACGGGACCGACGATACCGGCGGGGGCCGGGGTGCGACGATGTTGTCGAGCCAACCTGGGATGGGGTCCGCGGTGGCGGCCGTGCCCGCGTTGACGCGCATTTCGAGCGGCTACCTGGGGACCAGCGACGGCTGGACCGATCTCCGCACCGACCACCACATGAACTGGACGTACGTCGCCCCCCAGCCAGGCAATGTGGTGCAGACCGGCGAAACCGCGCTGACCGGCCAGCCGGGCCATCGCCATCTCACGCTGGCGGTTGGCTTCGGGACGACGAGGCGGGCCGCCAGCCGGGTCGCGCATGCCTCGCTTTCCGGCGGCTTTGCCACGGTGTCTACCGCCTACGCCTCCGGGTGGCGGCACTACCTCGCCGGCCTCGATCAGATCCCGCAGAGCGCTTCTCGTTGGAAGAGCCTGTGGCGGGTGTCCGCGATGGTACTCGCTGCCAGCGAGGACAAGACCTACCGAGGCGGGTTCGTCGCCGCTCCGTCGCGCCCGTGGGCATGGGCGAACTCGCTACGTGACCTGCCCGTATACCATGCCGTTTGGTCGCGGGATCTCTACCAGATCGCGACCGGTTTGCTCGCGGACGGGGACGTCGCAGCCGCTAACCGAGCGTTGACGTACGACTGGACGGTCCAACAGCGCCCGGACGGCTCGTTCCCCCAGAACTCTCGCTTAGACGGAACGCCGGTCTTCACCAGTGAGCAGATGGACGAGGTGGCTTTCCCGATCATCCTCGCCGAGCAGCTCGGCCGGAAAGGTCCGAGCGACTGGGCGCACGTACGCCTGTCCGCGAACTATCTCGCCGCCCATGGCCCGGCGTCGCCGCAGGAACGGTGGGAGAACCTGGGCAACTACTCGCCCGCGACGATCGCCGCGGAGATCGCGGGCCTGGTCTGTGCCGCCGACATCGCCCGCCACAACGGCGACCATAAGGCTGCCGGCCGCTATCTGGCCCTCGCAGACGCATGGCGGCAGAACCTCGATGCGTGGACGCGGACAACCACTGGCCCGCTGTCCAGCAAGGCCTACTATCTGCGTGTCAGCGTGAGGGGCGACGCCAATGCCGGGACAAAGATCCAGGTACCTGACGGAGGCCCGCTGGTCGACGAGCGTCGGATCGTGGACCCGAGCTTCCTCGAGCTGGTACGCCTCGGCGTCATGCGTGCCGATGATCCCGGCATCCGGTCGACGCTCGCCGTCGTCGACCGCACGCTTCGGTACCAGACGCCCAACGGCCCGTTCTGGCACCGCTCGTCGTTCGACGGCTACGGCGAGGCTCGCGACGGCTCGATGTGGCGGGTGACCGACGACGGCTCACGGCAGACGCTGGGCCGGGGCTGGCCACTGTTGACAGGGGAGCGTGGCGAGTACCGACTCGTGGCGGGGCACGGTGCGCAGTACCTGCTCGACACGATGGCGAGGTCAGCAGACAACTCGACCGGGTTGCTGTCGGAGCAGGTGTGGGACCGGCGCTCTCCCAGCGGGACAAACGCCCGGACGCCTGGTGAGGGGACCCAGTCGGCGCGTCCGCTGGCGTGGACACACGCCGAGTTTCTCCGGCTGGCTCGTTCGGTCGACGCCGGCAGGCCGATCGAGACGCCGCAGGTCGTTGCCTGTCGCTACCACAGTGAGGTGTGCCTGACCCAACAACGGTGACGGCTTCCTGCTCCCGCAGGTGTCGACGCGAACGTCCCAGCGGCATGAGCAACGACAGCTGTCTCGAGGGTCGCTCCACGCGCTGCGGGCTTAACCAGCTCCCAGGGGTCCCGCATGGTCTTGACTTCGACCTGGCGGGAGCCCGTCACGTCGGAGCAGTTCAACGCCCTGGGCTGACGTCTGGCAGCATCTTGACCATGACCACCGGACTCGACTTGACGGGCCGGGTCGCGATCGTGACTGGTGCCGGCAGTCTCACGGGTATCGGGTTCGCGGTGTGCCGGCGTATCGGCGACCTGGGCGCCTCTGTTGCACTCACCGGCACCAGCGACCGCGTGAACGAGCGCGCCCTCGAGCTCGAGCAGGCAGGGGTGCAGGCCATGGCAATAGTCACCGACCTGACCGATCCATCTGCGCCAGACGGGGTGGTCGCCGCCGTTGAGGCGCGATGGGGACGGCTCGATGTCCTGGTGAACAATGCCGGAATGGTGGCGGTCACCGATGACAGTGCCGACACCGGTGGTGTCGAGGCTGTGTCTTATGCGCAATGGCAGCACAGCCTGCGCCGCAACCTTGACACGGCCTTCCTGATGACCCGCGCGGCATTGCCGGTGATGCGCCGCGGCGGCTGGGGTCGGATCGTCATGGTGAGCAGCGTCACCGGACCCGTGATGGCGATGCGCGACGACGCGGCGTACGCCGCCGCCAAAGCCGGCATGGTCGGGCTCACCCGTTCACTGGCGGTGGATCTTG
>JBBSET010000084.1:0-9521 GCA_038239485.1 Propionibacteriales bacterium | reverse complement strand
TGGCTTATCTGGGCTCCCCGCCAGCGAGTGTCGCCGGCCTCGTGAACCGCACGATCCAGGCTGCCGAGCATCTGCGCGATGCAGGCGCCAGCGCACGGGGCTGCGTTGTCATGTCCGGGTATACCTGTCTGAACTCCTGGACCGACTTCGACAGGGCGATGAACCGGATGAACCTCGACCTGGTGGCTTGGCGACCATACGAGTGAGCGCCCTGGGCTGACCGCGGCCGACCCTCGTCGAGGGGGGCCACTATGAGCAGCCCACGACGTCAGCGGAAGACGACGGTCTTGGTGTCGTTCAGCATGACACGGCTCTCGGCGTGCCAGCGAACGGCCCGCGACAGCACCTGGCTCTCCACGTCGCGCCCCGCCGAGACCAGCTGTTCTGCGGTGAAGTTGTGGTCGACGCGGGCCACATCCTGCTCGATGATCGGCCCCTCGTCGAGATCCGACGTGACGTAATGGGCCGTCGCCCCGATCAGCTTCACCCCCCGCTGATGTGCCTGGTGGTAAGGGCGGGCCCCCTTGAAGCTCGGCAGGAACGAGTGGTGGATGTTGATGGCGCGCCCCGAAAGCGCCCGGCACGTCGAGTCCGACAACACCTGCATATAGCGGGCGAGCACGACCAGGTGGATGTCGAGGCGGTCCACGAGCTCGAGCAACTGAGCCTCCGCGGCGGCCTTCGTGTCTGAGGTGACCGGGATGTGGTGGAAGGCGATGCCGTAGGAGTCGGCCAGCCGCTCGAAGTCGCGGTGGTTGGACACGATGGCCGGGACTTCGATCTGGACGGCACCGGAGCCCATCCGGAACAGCAGGTCGTTGAGGCAGTGGCCGAACTTCGACACCATGATCAGCGTTCGGTACGGCGCGCCCGCCGGCCACAACTCCCACGTCATGTCGAAGCCGGCAGCCACCGGCCCGAACGCCGCTCGCATCTCGTCGAGAGTGCCGTCGGACAGCAGCTCGAACTGCACCCGCATGAAGAACCGCCCGGTCTCGGAGTCGCCGTACTGCTGGCTCTGGATGATGTTGCCGGAACGCTGGACGAGGAAGCCGGACACCGCGTGCACGATCCCTGGCCGATCGGGGCAGCGGAGCGTCAGAACGAAGTCGCCGGTGAGCCGTGGATCGGTCATGACGGAAAGTATGGACGGCAGACCCGGTGATTGTCGCTCTGGATGCACTACTGTCTCGCCATGAGCAACGCGGTTGCCGGCGAGGTCGGAGTACCCGACGCCACATCGACGGTTCAGTCGGTCGATCGGGCGGTTTCGATCCTCGAGATACTGGCACGAAGTGGTGACGTCGGAGTGACCGAGCTCTCCAAGGAGCTCGGCGTCCACAAGTCGACAGCCTTCCGGCTGGTCGCGGCGTTGGAGCGCCACGACCTGGTGGAACAGAACGTCGGCCGGGGCAAGTACCGCCTCGGTCCAGGCATCCTTCGGCTGGCCGGGGCGTCGACATCGCGGCTCGACCTGGTCCAGGAGAGCCGCGCGGTCAGCCGGGCGCTCGCGCAACGAACAGGTGAGACCGCGAACCTGGCCGTGCTCTCCGACGGGGCGGCCCTGTACATGGACCAGGTGGCGGGAACGTCAGCCCTGCAGTCGCACAACTGGGTGGGTCAACGCATCCCCGTGCACGCCACCTCCAACGGCAAGGTGCTGCTCAGCGGGCTGGAGCGGTCCGAGGTCGCCCGCATGCTGCCGACGATGCCGGCGTACACGGACCGGACCGTCACCAGCCTGGAGACCCTGCTGCACCAGCTCGACGTCATCCGCACCGACGGGTACGCGATCGCGATCGACGAGCTGGAGATCGGGCTCACGGCCGTGGCCGCCCCGGTCCGCGACGTGCACGGGGAGGTACTGGCCTCGATGAGCATCTCCGGTCCGACCTTCCGGCTGGACGACCAGCGGCTCCCCGAGATCGCCGACCACGTGGTGGCGGCTGCTCGCGATGTCTCCCGCCGTCTCGGCTGGTTGGGCTGAGCAGAGTCGATGCCAGGTTGCTGAGAGGCCCCACCCGGTTGTCGCGAGCACACAGATCGTGACAATGCTGCTCTTGACGGCGGATCGGCTACTCAATAGGTTGTTGCGCACACGAGGCTCGTGTTTCTTGATGCGCAACGGTATTGGGCTAGCGCCCGCTTTCGGAGGTAGGGTGCCCGAACTCTTCATCGACGGCAGTTGGCGTGCTTCGCTGGCCGGGGGTACGCGGGGGATCCGCTGCCCGGCGACGGGTGAGCTCGTCGCCACCGTTGATGAGGCCACCGCCGACGACACGGTCGCCGCGATCGAGGCCGCCCGCCGCGCCTTCGACGACGGCGAGTGGTCGACGTCGTCCGTGCATGAGCGAAGTGCCCTCCTGCACCGCCTCGCCGACATCCTGCTCGCCAACAAGGACGTCATCGCCAGAGCGGAGTCCCTCGACACGGGCAAGCGGCTGGTCGAGAGCGAGTACGACGTCGACGACGTCGTCAGCGTCTTCCGCTACTACGCCAACACCGCGGCCGCCGACGCCGGGCGCGTCGTGGACACCGGCCAGCCAGATGTCCGCAGCCGGGTGGTCCATGAGCCGATCGGTGTCTGCGCTCTGATCACGCCGTGGAACTACCCACTGCTCCAGACGTCCTGGAAGGTCGCTCCCGCCCTCGCGGCCGGCAACACCTTCGTCCTCAAGCCCAGTGAGCTGACCCCCTCGACCGCTGTCCTGCTGATGGGCTACCTCACCGAGGCGGGCCTCCCGGCGGGCGTAGGCAACCTGGTCCTGGGCGCCGGCCCGGTGGCGGGCGCGCCGCTGTCGACGCACCCCGCCGTCGACCTGGTGTCGTTCACCGGTGGCCTCGAGACCGGCCGGCACATCATGGCAGCGGCCGCCGCCACGGTGAAGAAGGTCGCGCTGGAGCTGGGCGGCAAGAACCCCAACATCGTCTTCGCCGACGCCGATCTGGAGGTGGCACTCGACTTCGCGCTCACCGCCGTCTTCCTGCACTCCGGCCAGGTCTGCTCGGCAGGCGCCCGGCTGATCGTCCAGGACTCGGTCAAGGACGACTTCGTCGACGAGCTCGTCGAGCGGGCGCGACGGATCAGGCTGGGTGGTCCCTTCGACGAGGCCGCCGAGACCGGGGCGCTCATCTCGAGTGCGCACCGCGACAAGGTCGAGGCGTACGTCGAGCGGGGCATCGCCGAAGGCGCCAGCCTGCGCTGCGGCGGCAACCGCCCCGACGACGAGGCCCTCAGCAAGGGGTTCTACTTCTTGCCGACCATCCTCGACGACTGCAAACCGACCATGAGTGTCGTCCACGACGAGTCGTTCGGGCCGGTGATGACAGTCGAGACATTCGCTGACGACGACGAGGCGGTCGCGATCGCCAACGACAGCATCTACGGACTGGCCGGCGCAGTATGGACCGCCAACGCCGGTCGCGCGGAGCGGATCGCCGCCCGGCTCAGGATGGGCACGGTCTGGATCAACGACTACCACCCCTATGTCGCCCAAGCCGAGTGGGGCGGCTACAAGCAGTCCGGCACCGGCCGCGAGCTCGGCATGGGCGGCCTCGACGAGTACCGCGAGACCAAGCACGTCTGGCACAACGTCAAGCCTGAGGTCCAGCACTGGTTCGGTGGCTCGTGAGCGACGACACCGACCGGACCACCTGGGACTACGTGATCATCGGCGGGGGATCGGCGGGCTGCGCCCTCGCGAACCGGCTGAGCGCCGACCCGGGCAACTCCGTCCTGGTGCTCGAGGCCGGCCATTCCGACTTCCGGATCGACCCGTTCATCCACATGCCGGCGGCGCTTCCCATCCCGATCGGCAACCGGCTGTACGACTGGAAGTACCGGTCCGAGCCCGAGCCGTTCATGGACGGTCGCCGCGTCTACCACGCGAGGGGCAAGCTGCTGGGCGGATCGAGCAGCATCAACGGGATGATCTTCCAGCGCGGAAACCCGATGGACTTCGAACGCTGGGCAGCCGACCCGGGGATGGAGTCCTGGGACTATCTGCACTGCCTGCCGTACTTCAAGAAGATGGAGACCTGTCTGGCTGGCGCCGACGACTGGCGCGGTGGCGACGGGCCACTCGTCCTCGAGCGAGGCCCCGCGACGAACCCGCTGTTCGACGCGTTCTTCGCCGCGGCTCAGGAAGCGGGCTACCCGCTGACCACCGACGTCAACGGGTACCGCCAGGAAGGCTTCGCGCGCTTCGACCGCAACGTCTATCGAGGTCGACGCCTCTCGGCGGCGCGCGCCTACCTCCACCCGGTCATGAAGCGCCGGAACCTGAAGGTGGAGACGCTGGCACTGGTCACCAAGGTCGTGTTCGAGGGCAGGCGGGCCGTCGGTGTCGACTACCTCCGCGGCGGCCGGCTCCGCCGCAGCGTCAGGGCCGACGAGGTCATCCTCAGCGGCGGCGCGATCAACACCCCGCAGCTCCTCCAGCTGTCGGGGATCGGGCCCGCCGACCTGCTGCGACCCCTCGGCATCGACGTCGTCCAGGACCTGCCCGGGGTCGGCGAGAACCTTCAGGACCACCTCGAGGTCTACATCCAGTACGCCTCGAAGCTGCCAGTGTCCATCGCCCCCGGGCTGCGGTACCGCAACCGGCCCAAGATCGGCTTCGACTGGCTCTTCTTCCGCAAGGGGCTCGGCGCCACCAACCACTTCGAGGGCGGCGGCTTCTGCCGGAGCAACGACGACGTGGACTACCCGAACCTGATGTTCCACTTCCTGCCTGTCGCGATCAGGTACGACGGCAGCTCACCCATCAAGGGCCACGGCTACCAGGTGCACGTCGGCCCGATGTACTCCGACGTGCGCGGCACCGTCACGATCACGTCCACCGACCCCGGACAGCACCCAGCGCTGCGGTTCAACTACCTGTCGACGCCGAACGACCGCCGCGAGTGGGTCGAGGCGATCCAGGTGGCGCGCGACATCCTGACCCAGCCGGCGTTCGAGCCGTACAACGCCGGTGAGGTCTCGCCCGGGCCCACCGTCAAGACCGACGACGAGGTCCTGGAGTGGGTGGCGAAGGACGCCGAGACGGCGCTGCATCCGTCGTGCACGGCCAAGATGGGCATCGACGGCATGTCGGTTGTCGACCCCGCGTCGATGAGGGTGCATGGTATGGAGGGGATTCGCGTGGTCGATGCGTCGGCCATGCCGTATGTCACGAACGGCAACATCTACGCACCGGTCATGATGCTCGCCGAGAAAGCCGCCGATCTCATCCTCGGCCACCCGCCACTGCCGGCGGCGGAGGTGCCCTACTACCGCTACCGGGACGGTATGCCACTGTTCGCAGCGTCAGTCCGCGAACTTCAGGAGAGTGGGGACACGCCATGAGCAAGAAGGCGACCGCGCAGGGCGGCGAGCCGATTCTGCGCGTCGAGAACCTTTGGAAGGTCTTCGGGCCCAAGGCGTCGAAGATCATCGGTACCCCCGATGCCGATCTGCCTCGGTCGGAGATGCTGGAGAAGACCGGCTGCGTCGCCGCGGTCAAGGACATCTCGTTCGACGTCGCCCCGGGCGAGGTCTTCGTGGTGATGGGGCTGTCCGGGTCCGGCAAGTCCACCCTGGTCCGCTGCCTGACCCGGCTCATCGAGCCCACCGCAGGCAAGGTGATCATCGACGGCAACGACATGACCACGGCCTCCTCCTCGAAGCTGCGCGATCTGCGCCGCAACTACGTGTCCATGGTCTTCCAGCATTTCGGCCTGCTGCCGCACCGTCAGGTGATCGACAACGTCTCGTACGGCCTGGAGATTCGCGGCGTCGGCAAGGCAGAGCGACGGCAGCGCGCGACCGAGATCATCGAGCTCGTCGGGCTGAAGGGCAACGAGTACTCGTATCCGGACCAGCTGTCCGGCGGGATGCAACAGCGGGTCGGACTGGCTCGGGCACTGGCCGGTGACCCCGCACTGCTGTTGTTCGACGAGCCCTTCTCGGCCCTCGACCCGTTGATCCGCCGCGACATGCAGAGCGAGGTGATCCGTCTCCAGGAAGAGCTCCAGAAGACGATGGTGTTCATCACCCACGACCTTCAGGAGGCGCTCAAGCTGGGCGACAGGATCCTCATCATGCGCGACGGCGAGGTCGTCCAGGTCGGGTCTCCGGCGGAGATCGTCGCGCGCCCGAAGGACGACTACGTCAGGGACTTCGTGAGCGACGTACCGAAGTCCCATGTCCTGACGCTGCGGTACGTCATGCGCGACCCGCGCCCGGACGACTCGTCCGAGGGCCCGGTGATGTCGCCGGACACGATCGTGCGGCAGGCGGCCAGGGCCGCGTTGGCATCCGACCACGTGGTTCGCGTCGTCGACGACGGCAAGCTGGTCGGGATCGTGGACGACGCCGCCATCTTGAGGGTCGTCGTCGCGGAAGAGAGCATCCCCGTATGAGCGTCGCGGCTACTCACGACAAGGCGCAGGAGGACCGGGAGCCGGCCCGGGCACTGGCCTTGGCCGGCCTGCCCAGGTGGGCCTGGTTGCTTGCCGTCCTCGTCGCGTGGGTCGCGGTGTGGTCCTTCACCCGCGGACACCAGATCCTGTTCCTTGGGGGCCAGTCGACGACGAGCCTGCACAACTCCCTCAACAAGGTCGCGAGTCACATCGAGGCTGCCGACGGCAGCTGGTACATGGTCCTGACGCACCACATCGCCGACGCCCTCACCTGGGCGGTGACCCAGCTCCAGGACCTGGTCTCGGTCGCGAAGTTCCCCCGGGTCACGCCGCAGGTCGGCTGGCTCGGGGTGGTCGCCCTCGCGGCCTGGGTCGCGCTGGCCCTGGCCGGCTGGCGCACCGCCATCCTGGTCGGTCTGGCCTTCGCCTCGTTCGGCTGGCTCGGCTACTGGTCCGACAGCATGGACCTGCTGATCATCACCGGGATCACGGTCGCGATCAGCCTGGTCATCGGCATCCCGCTGGCCATCTGGATGGCGAACAACAAGGCGGTGGACGCCGTCGTGACGCCTGTCCTCGACGTGCTCCAGACGCTTCCCGGGTTCGTGTACCTGCTTCCACTGTTCCTGTTCTTCGGCATCGGGGCTCCAGCCGGCATCATGGCGACGCTGCTGTACGCCCTTCCGCCGGTGGTGCGCATCGCATCGGTCGGCATCCGCGACGTGTCGCCCGCGACCATCGAGGCCACCAACTCGCTCGGCCAGACGACGATGCAGCGGATCCGGAAGGTTCAGCTGCCGATGGCCCGAAGCACCGTCGTCGTCGGAATCAATCAGACCACCATGGCAGCGCTGTCCATGGCCACGATCGCAGCCTTCATCAGCAGCCCGGGCCTGGGCGTTCCCGTCATCGAGGCTCTGCAGTCGGTCGCTGTAGGCAAGGCGTTCGTGCCCGGGCTCGCGATCGTCATCATGGCGATCATGCTCGACCGCACCACGACGGCGATCAGCCAGCGGTCGGAGAAGCTTCGCCGCGCCGGCGGCGGCAACCGCACGATGCGATGGGCAGTCCTGGCCGTAAGTGGAGTGGTGGCACTGGTCGCCGTGTATCTGTCCCGCACCTACCTGTGGGCCGCGAACTTTCCTGGACGCGACGTCGTCGGGACCAAGTTGGCCGTCAAGGTGCAGAGCTTCTCTGACTGGGTGAGCAACAACTTCGACACCGTCACGACAGTGATCAAGAACGACGTGACCAACGGGTTCCTCAACCCGCTCCAGGATCTGCTGGCGAACTCGCCGTGGTGGCTGGCCGGGATATCGATCCTGCTGCTGGCTACCGCGCTGGCCGGCTGGCGCGGCACCGTGTCGACCTTCGTCTGTCTGGCCGGTATCTACTTCCTCGGGTTGTGGAACGACACGATGATCACTTTGGCCACGACGCTCGTGGCAACCGTGCTGGTGATGGTCCTGGGTGTCGTCTTCGGAGTGTGGATGGGGCGCAGCAGAACCGCCGACAACATCCTGAGACCGATTCTGGACGCGGCCCAGACGATGCCACCGTTCGTCTACCTCATCCCGGCGCTGGCCCTGTTCACCGTCGGGCGCTTCACGGCTATCGTGGCGGCGATCATCTACGCGGCACCGGCAGCGATCAAGCTGATCGCCGACGGCATCCGCGGTGTCTCGGCGACCACGATCGAGGCCGCGACCGCAGCGGGATCGAGCCGCTGGCAGATCATCACCAAGGTGCAGATCCCGATGGCCCGCAGCTCGCTCGTGCTGGCCTCCAACCAGGGCCTGTTGTACGTCTTGTCCATGGTCGTCATCGGCGGAGCGGTCGGGGGCGGGGCACTGGGGTACGACGTCATCTCCGGCTTCGTCCAGGCTGACCGGTTCGGCAAGGGGTTGGCGGCGGGCATGTCGATCGTCCTGCTCGGCGTGATGCTCGACCGGGTCGCGCGCCGGGCCGCCTTCCAAACCGCGCGCACCCCCCTTCCGAAGCTCAGCAGGCGAGCGACCGTGGCAGCTGCAGCCAGCATGTCCTAGACCTCCCCCGTCCACCGTCATCACAGGCGCCATCCAGAGAGAGAAGGGTTCATGGGCAACAGCAAGCGAGGCTTCATCCGAGCCATGGGATTGGCGGCTTGTGCGGCGCTCGTCCTCACCAGCTGCGGCAGCGGCAGTGTGAGCAACGCAGAGAACAAGAACAAGGCCAACGTGGCGGCGAACGGGGGCAAGACCTGCGGAGACGTCAACATGGCGCTGAACGACTGGGTCGGCTACACCGCCGACGCGTACGTCATCGGCGAGATCGCCAGCAAGCAGCTGGGCTGCACGATGAACTACAAGAACCTTGCCGAGCAGCTGTCCTGGGCCGGCGAGGCCGCCGGCAGCATCGACGTGATCATGGAGAACTGGGGCCATCAGGACCTGGCCGCCAAGTACATCAAGCAACAGCACGTGGTGCAGGACGCGGGCCTCACGGGAAATACCGGGGTCATCGGGTGGTTCGTACCGCCGTGGCTCGCCAAGGCGCACCCCGACATCCTGAACTGGAAGAACCTGAACAAGTACGCCAGCAACTTCGCCACGTCGGAGTCCGGTGGCAAAGGTCAGCTGCTCGACGGTGACCCGTCGTTCGTCACCAACGACGAGGCGCTCGTGTCGAACCTCCACCTGGACTACAAGGTGGTCTATGCGGGCAGCGAGGCGGCCTTGATCCAGGCGTTCCGCGACGCGGAGAAGAACCACACGTGGGTGATCGGCTACTTCTACGAGCCGCAGTGGTTCCTGTCGGAGGTGCCGCTGGTCAAGGTGAACCTGCCCAAGTACACGCCGGGCTGCGACACCAACCTGCAGAAGGTGGCGTGTGACTACCCCATCTACCACCTCGACAAGATCGTGTCCACGAAGTTCGCCGACTCCGGCAGCCCGGCCTACAACCTGATCAAGAACTTCCACTGGACCAACGACCAACAGAACCTGGTCGCCAAGTACATCGCCCAGGACGGCATGACGCCTCAGGCGGCAGCCGACAAGTGGATCGCGGCCAACCGGAAGCTGGTCAACAGCTGGCTCGGAAAGGCGTAACCGGGACTGCGCCGCCGCATCGCCGGGGAG
>JBBSET010000083.1:0-9678 GCA_038239485.1 Propionibacteriales bacterium | reverse complement strand
GGGGGGGCCGGGGGAGTCGTTGTTGGCGGCGTATGTGGTGGTGGCGCCGGGTTTCGGTGGGGATGTCGGTGGTGGGGATGTCGGTGGGGGTGGGCGGGTTGATGAGTGGCGGTCGGTGTGGGAGCACAGTTACGGCGAGGTGGTGGGGGGTGATCCGTGGTTCGACACGCGGGGGTGGGTGAGCTCGTTCTCGGGTGAGCCGATCGGTGCGGCGCTGATGGGTGAGTGGGTGGGGGCCACGGTGGAGCGGGTCGCGGGGTTGGGGGGTCGTTCGGTGTTGGAGGTCGGGTCGGGTAGTGGGTTGTTGGTGGGGCGGCTCGCCGCGGTGGTGGACAGGTATGTCGCGACGGATTTCTCTGCGGCGGCGGTGGACCGGTTGGCGGGGTTGGTCGCGGACGCGGGGTGGGGGTCGGTGTCGGTGGCCCGGTTGGCGGGCGATGAGGTGTCGGGTGAGGTGGTGGGGTCGGGGTTCGACGTGGTGGTGGTGAACTCGGTGGCGCAGTATTTCCCCGACCGTGACTATGCGGTGGGGGTGTTCGATCGGGCGGTGTCGGTGCTCGGTGCGGGTGGGCGGGTCTTCGTGGGTGATGTGCGTGACCTGCGGTTGCACGAGGCGTTCGGGTTGGCGGTGGAGCTGGCCCGGGGTGCGGCGGTGTCGGCGGGTGAGCTCGCGGTGCGGGTGGCTGAGCGCATCGGGGCCGACGCGGAGCTGTTGCTCGACCCGGCGGTGTTCTTCGACGTGGCCGCGGTGAGCCATGTGCAGGTACTGCCCAAACGTGGCCACGAACCCAGCGAGATGACCAGGTTCCGCTACGACGTGGTCCTGCACACCGCCGACGTGGCGCCGGTCGAACCGTCGGGGTGGGTCGGCTGGGCCGGCCCGGGCTGGTTGGCCGCTGAGCTGGGCACCGCGCACCGCGAGGGCCGCGACGTGTTCGTCCGCGACATCCCCAACGCCCGCGTCGCCGCGGAGTTGGCGGCCGTGGCCGCGATGGCAACCGGGCAGCTGACAGCGTTGACGACCCCCACCGACGCCGTCGACCCCGAACACCTCTGGGACCTCGCCGACCGCTACGGCTACCACCTCGAACTGTCCGCACTTGCCCCCACCGGCCACCTCCACGCCGCGTTCACCGCCCACGACACCCTCACCGTCTTCCCACCCCCCACCCCACCAGCCGCCGACACCAACGACCCCACCGCCGCCCGCCGCCGAAGCCGGCTACGCACCCAACTCACCAACGACCTCACCACCCTCACCCGCCAACGCCTCCCCGACTACATGGTCCCCACCACCATCCGCATCCTCGACACACTCCCCCTCACCCCCACCGGCAAACTCGACCGGCTGGCGCTGGCGGAGCTGCCCTTGCAGGTGCGTCGAGACACCTTTGTGGAGCCGAAGACGGACATCGAGATCCGGCTGGCGAGATTGTGGCGAGACGAGCTCGGGCTGTCGGGTCCGGTGTCGGCCGATGACAACTTCTTTGACCTCGGGGGTCACTCCCTGCTGGCGCTCAGCCTGTTCCCGAAGATCGGGCGAGAGTTCCGGGTGAGGTTGGCGCTTGCCCTGCTCTTCGAGAATGTCACCGTGGCCAGCCTGGCGCACGTCATCGAGGTGGAGCAGCAGCGGCGCACACCCTGGGACACGGTCGTGGCCATGCGTGCCGAGGGATCGAAGGAACCGCTCTTCGTGATGCCGGAGGGCCGCGGAGACGTGCTCACCTACCGCCAGATCGTGAGCGATCTGGATCCCGACCGCCCCGTCTACGGCATCGAATGCGTGGGGCTCGACGGCCGGCAGGCACCCCGTTTGACCATCGAGGCCATCGCCCACGACTGTATCGAGTCGATCCGCCGGGTCAAGCCGCGCGGTCCCTATCTCCTCACCGGATACTGTATGGGCGGCGTCGTCGCCTACGAAGTGGCCGCGCAGCTGTGCAAGACGGGCGAGGAGATCGCGTACCTCGGTCTGATCGACGCCACCCCGTTCGGTCGGGGCGTGCAGACCAACCGGTTGGGGATCCGTCGCAGCCTGAACCTGCGGCACAAGCTGCGACGAGCCCCCGTCATCATGCGCCAGCGGGTCAACTTGGCGATCTTCTTGATCTGCAACGCGCTGCACATCAAGACACCCCACGAGTTCATCGACGTACGGGCGGCCAACGTCTGGGCGCGTCGGCGTTATGTGGCCCCCGATGCGCCTGTGAGGGTCACTCTGTACCGAGCATCAACAGCCTCGCCGGTTGCCGACGACCTGCGCCGCCAGCGCTGGGCAGAGATCGCCGGCGGCGGCATCGACATGCACGTCTTCGCGGGGGAGGACCTTGATCACTTCGAAATGATCAAAGGGAACTACGCGCGCCAGGTCGCTCAGGCGATCAACACCTCACTCGCCCACCATCCCTGACGAATATCTGTAGATTTCCCCGCTTGTGGCGTGGCAACTCTCTCTCTGTGACGCCTCCTGGGTTCCGGGAAACCCACCTCAGCCGGCTGGGCTGGCTGAGTCCATATCCTCGCGCACCGCCGACACGACCTCACTCACCTTCTCGGTCAAGAAGAAGTGACCGCCCTCGAACTGCCGGTGCCGCGTGGCTGACGAGGTCAGCTCCGACCATCGGTGCACCCGCGCATCATTCAGCTCGCTGTCCGACGCGCCGCTGTACGTCACGATCGGGCACGCCAGCTGCGGGTGCGCCCGAGGCCTGTACCTGTCGAGGACCTGGAAGTCCGAACGCAGGGTGGGCAGCACGACGTCGAGCAGTTCGGGGTGTTCGAAGACCTCGCTCGGGGTCCCACCGATCGCTCGCAGCGCCGCGACGAACTCCGTCTGGCCCAGGTCCGACAAGGCAGGCTTGATCCGCGGCAGATGCGGCGGCTCGGCGCCACCGACGAGAAGCAGATCTGGCGCCCGCCGGTTCGGCCGCGACAGTCTCACGGCCAGTTCGTAGGCGATCAGGGCTCCGAGGCTGTATCCGAACAGGCTCCAGGGAAGGTGTGAGCTTCGCGAGACGGCGGTGGCGAGCTCATCGGTCACGGCGTCCACGTCGGTGAATGCCGGCTCGGTGAATCTGCTCTCGCGGCCGGGCAACCGCACGATCGTCAGCGCAACGTCAGCGGGAATGAGCCGCCGCCACGGCATGAAGACCGCCGCCCCTGCTCCGGCATACGGGACGCACACAAGCCGTCGCCGGGCCGGTACCCCATTGGACGGCTCGACGAGCAGTCGGCTCACCCGCGCCGGATGGGGCGGCGGGACTGGGCTGATCGCGCGGCGACCGCCGCCCGAGCGCGCTCCAGATCGGCCAGCACCCGACGCCGCAACACCGACATCTTGATCTCGGGATCCTGGGCTGCCCACACCACGATGTTCACCAGCTCAGCCTGCCAGATCGTTGGCGTGGACGGCCGGAACAGGCTGCTGCTGTACTCGATGTAGCCCCGCAGGGCGTCCGGCTGGTCCACCACACCGAGGGCCAGGTTGAAACGGGCGGTGCCTGTCTCCGTGAGCATCCGGCTCACCTTCAGTCCAGTCAGCTGTGGAGGTGGCGGCGCGATGCCCTGCATTCGATAGTTCACCTGGAACAACGGATTGCGGCCAGCGATACGACGCGGGTTGATGATCTCCACGAGTCGGTCGAAGGGCATGTCCTGGTGAGCGAGGCACGAGATGGCGGTCTGCCGGCAGCGACGAAGCAACTCGCGGAAGCTGGGGTCGCCTCCCAACCGCACACGCAGGACCACGGTATTGACGAAGAAGCCGATCAGACCTTCGAGCTCTGGGCGTTGGCGGTTCGCCACCGGGCTGCCCAGCACGATGTCCTCCTGTTCGGTGAGACAGAACAGCAGCGCTCCGGAAGCGGCCAACATCGCCATGAAGAACGTCGCTCCCTCCGCGCGCCCGAGCAATCGGATGGCGTCCCCCGACCCCGGCGGGCCGTCCATCGCGATCCGCTCGCCGAGGTGGTCCTGGGCGCCGCCCGGGGTCAGATCGTAAGGCAGGTTCACCACGAAGTCGGCGCCCGCGAGCTCCTGTCTCCAGAACTCCTCGTGACGTAGCATCCGCCCGCTGGCCACCGCGTCGTGCTGCCACTTCGCGTAGTCCCCGTACTGGATCGCGAGCGGACGCAGCTGAGGCTCTCGTCGTTCGACGTGCGCGTTGTAGGCCTCCGTCAGCTCCCCGAAGAGCACCCCGCGCGACCAGCCGTCGGAGGCGATGTGATGCAGGACCAAGATCAGCACGTGAAGCTCCGCGTGCACCCGGTAGAGCGACGCACGCAGCATCACGTCCGTACTCAGGTCGAACGGCTCCCTGGCGTCGGCACGAAGCAGCTGCGGCAGACCCGTCTCGTCGGTGACCGCCGTCCGCCACCGGACCCCGCGGTCGAGAAGCCGCCCCTCAGGTACACCATCGTGTTCGACGCCGACCGTCCGCAGCGACTCGTGCCGTTCGACGACCGTGTCGAGGGCGGCGTGCAGGGCCCCGGCGTCGAGGGCGCCTTCGAGGCGGATGGTCAGGGTCGCGTTGTAGGTCGGCTGGCCCGGCGACATCCGGTCGAGCAGCCACAACCGGCGCTGTGCCAAAGACAGCGGCGGTGGGTCCCCGCGCGGCCGAGCCGTGATCGCCGCCGCACCGGCGCGTCGCCGAGCCAGCTCGCGTGCCAGCAGCGCACGTTTGTCAGCAGAAAGCTGGGGGAACTCATCGCTCACGGCAGCTCGTCGGCGTGATCCAGTCCCGAGAGCAGGACGTCGGCGATTTCCGCGGCGACCCCCCGCACTGTCGGATGCACGAACATCGTCAGAAGCGGGAGGTCGATATCCATCGCCCGGAGCTGACCGATGAATCGTGCCGCCGCCAGGGAGTCGCCACCGAGATCGAAGAAGTCGTCATCGGCGCTCACCTCGGCGATGCCGAGCAAGGACGACCACAGCTCGCCTACGAGCTCCTCGGCCGGTCCTTGCAGTGGCTCGGTCACCACTCGCTCGTGGTGCTCGGTCGTTGGCCGGGCGCGTAAGGCGACCAGGTCGAGCTTCCCGTTCGGCAGCAGTGGCAGGTCCGGGACCGACACGACGGCTGACGGTATCGCGTACGCCGGCAGCACGCGCCGCAGCTCCCGGCGAATGTCCACCGCGGCATGATCGCTCCCCGCCGTGATCACGACATACGCGACCAGCGTGCCGTCGCTCGCGACCACCGCGGCACGGTCGACGGAGGCCAGTTGGCGGAGCGCGGCGCTCACCTCGGCGAGCTCGACTCGGTGGCCGCGAATCTTGACCTGGTCATCCGCACGTCCCCGGAACTCCAGCAAGCCGTCGGACCGGTGCCGCACGAGGTCGCCGGTGCGATACCAGCGAAGCCCGTCGTGGTCCACGAAGCGCTCGGCCGACAGCTCCGGGCGGCCGAGGTAGCCCGTCGCCAGCTGTCGGCCGGCGAGCCAGAGCTCGCCGGTAACGCCGACGGCAACCCTGCGCCAGCGTTCGTCGACCACGCGCACGGTGACATTCGGCAACGGCCGACCGATGACCGGCTCCTCGCTGTCGGCGAGTTTGGCGACGACGGTGTCGACCGTTGCCTCGGCGGGACCGTAGAGGTTCCACACCTCGCACTCGGACGATCGGAGCTGATCCCAGAGCTGCTGGTCGAGCGGTTCCCCTCCGACCAGCAGGATCGACGGCCCGGCAGAGCGCTCCAGCAGGCCCGCTTCGACCAGCATCCGCAGATGGGTCGGGGTGGCGTCGAGGACGTCGATGCTGTTGGCGTCCAGGTAGGAGACGAACGCGTCCGCGTCGAGGCGTACTGCCTCAGGGATCGGGTGCAGCGTTGCCCCGAACCCGAGATGTACCAGCTGCTGGACGGACGGGTCGAAGGTCACCGGCGCATTGACCGCTACGTGGAGTGGGCTCGGCACGTCCCCTGCGTAGATGGTCTGCCGGAGAGCCTCAGTAAGGTCGGCCAGGCCGGCGTGGGTCACCACAGCCCCCTTCGGCGTGCCCGTCGACCCTGATGTGTACACAACGTAGGCAGCTGAGGCCGGGTCGAGCACGGCGGCGGCACAGGGCGCACTCTCGACCTGGTCCGCGAGCACCAGTACGGTCTCGCCGGGCGCGATCGGTATGCCGCTCATGCTCACTATCGCGCATGAGCCGCTGTCCGTGATCATGAACTGCTGGCGAGCCGCTGGATAGGCGGGATCGACGGCCATGAAAGCAGCGCCGACTCGCCACACGGCAAGCAGCGCCGCCGGCCACAGCAGGCTGTGCCCGAGAATGACCGCCACGACGTCGCCAGGTCCCACCCCTGCCACCCTCAGCGCCGCGGCCACCGAAGCTGCGCGCTCGTCCAGCTGACTGAAGCTGAGGCGGGCGCCCTCGACCTCGACCGCCGTTCGCTCGGGAGTGTCGGCGACGAAGCCGGCGACGAGGTGCGGCAGAAGCTTTGCTGGGTGTGGACCAGCCTGATGCTCCCACGACAAGAGCTGAGCAAGCTCGTCGCCGTCGACGAGGCAGAGGTCGGCGACCCGGCACTGGGGCTTGTCTGCCACCTCTTCGAGCAGCCGTATGAGCTGGTCGACCATCCACTGGGCGATGCGCTCCTCGACCAGGTCGGACCGGTACTCGAAGATCAGCTCGACCTCTGACCCGGATCCGGAGAACGTGACCGCAGCGTCGAAGCGGACCCGCTCCCAGTCGATCTCCACCGGCGACATGACGGCCGTGCCGAATGGCGTCGAGGCCGCGCGTTGGTCCTGCGCGGACACGAGGACCTGGAATACCGGATGCCGAGCGGGGTCGCGCTCGACGCCGACATCGGCGACGATCTTGTCGAAGGGATAGTCGGCGTGGCGGTATGCGTTCTCGCAGACCTCAGCGACCCGTGCCAGGTGCTCCTGGAACGACTGGTCGTCGTCCACCGCGATCCGGAGCGGCAGCGTATTGACGAGCGAGCCGACCAACGGCTCGGCGCCTGCGAACGAGCGGGAGGCCAGCGGTGTGCCGAGGACGATGTCGGCGCCCGATCCGTGCCGGGACAAGAAGGTGGAGACTGTGGCCGCCAGCACCATGAAGGCAGTAGCCCGAGTCGCCCGGGCCACGTCGGAGATCGCAGTGGCGACCGCCGGTTGCAGCTCTCTGCGGATCCGCCGACCGGCGGGCCTCTGGTTGGCCTCCCTCGGGCGCGACAACGGGAGCGTCGTCTCGCTCGGCGCCCCAGCCAGCTGAGCGAGCCAGTAGCTGCGGTCGGTCTCGTCTGCGGCGCGATGTGACTCCCAGACCGCGAAGTCACCGAACTGGATTGCCGGGTCGGTGAGCTCGCTGGCTCCGGCGTACAGCTGGGCCAGTTCGCCAAGGACGGTGTCGATCGACCACCCGTCCAAGGCGATGTGAGGCGCGGACATGACGAACAGCCAGCTGTGTGCCTCGAGCCGGATCAGCCGAGCCCGCAGCGTGGGGCCGCTATCGAGGTCGAAAGCCTGGTCGGCGAGGTCGCGCGCAGCCTCGAGCGCGTGGCTCCAGAGGCTGCCGGAATTGTCCACCACGTCGAAAGCGGGCTCCGCCGAGGGGTGCACCACCTGCACGAGCAGATCGTCGACCTGCTGGTACGTCGTACGGAGGATCTCGTAACGTCCGACGAGCGCTCGAAGCGCCTCGCGGAGCCGGTCGGGGTCGATCTCACCGTCGAGGCGGCGTGCCACCGACACGTTGTATCGCGACTCGGTCGGAGAGATCTGATCGAGCAGCCACATTCGTTGCTGTGACGACGTCATCGCGAAGACGACGAGACCGTCCGACACGTCTGAGGCACCAGCGAGCGCCGCTTCAAGGGCGGATCGCTCGGCAAGGGCAACGGCGCTCACGCGCCTTCCCGTGCGCGAGACGGCTATCGGGGCGGCTGGCCCGGTTCGGGCCGTCCCCTCGAGGGCTTCGACAGCGCGCGCCAGCCGGCCGAGAGTCGGGTTCTCGAAGACCGCTCGCAACGGGACACCGACCTTGAACTGCTCCGACAGTCGTGCCACCAGCTTGGTTGCAAGAAGGCTATGGCCACCGAGTGCGAAGAAGTCAGCCTCGACGTTCGGCGTCGAGATACCCAGGAGATCCGTCCAGACTGCGGCCAGCGCCAGCTCGGCCGGACTGCGGGGCGCGGTTCCGATGGCACCTTCGTGGTGCGGCTCCGGCAACGCCGAGCGGTCGATCTTGCCGTTCAGCGTTCGGGGGATCTCGTCGACCTGGATGACCGCGGCAGGGACCATGTAGGCCGGCAGCCGGCCCCGCAGATGCTCCAGCACATCAGGCGGGCTGCCCACGACGTAGGCGACGATCCGCTGGTCTCCGGGACGATCCTCACGAAGCAGGGCCACCGCCTGTTCGACCTGGGGGGCGGTGCGCAAGGCCGCCTCGATCTCGCCGAGCTCGATCCGGTGACCACGCAGCTTGATCTGGTTGTCAGTGCGTCCATGACAGCGCAAGCGGCCGTCATCGGTCCATGAGGCGAGGTCACCCGTGCGGTAGATCCGGCCGCCTGGACGCCATGGGTCCGCGCTGAAGCGGGCGGCGCTGAGCTGCGGCTGGTTGACGTATCCGCGTGCGACTCCCGAGCCACCCAGCCAGAGCTCGCCCTTGGCACCCGGAGGCAGCAGGTTCGCAAACCTGTCCACGACATAGGCGGTGGTGTTGGCCACCGGCTCTCCGATGCTGATGTCGGCGGCGTCGGCCACCTTGTCGACCGTCGACCAGATGGTTGTCTCGGTTGGGCCGTAGCAGTTCCAGAGCGAAGCCACGACGGTGAGCAGCCTGGTGGCAAGCTCGCGAGTCAGCTGCTCACCGCCGCAGAGCGCGCGAAGGCCGGCACTTCCTCGCCAGCCGCCTTCGATGAGCATCCGCCAGGTGGACGGAGTGGCTTGCAGGACATCGATGCCCTCGTCGGCCATGACCGCCGCGAGCCGAACCGGGTCGGAGGCAGACTCGCGGTCACAGACGACGACTGTGCCGCCACACACCAACGGAAGGAAGAGCTCGAGCGCCGCGATGTCGAAAGAGAAGGTCGTGACGGCGAGTAGCTTCTCACCCGGGCCGAAACCTGGCCGTTCGGACATCGTCGCCAACAGGTTGGCCAGTCCCCGATGCTCGATGGCCACCCCCTTCGGGCGCCCGGTGGAGCCTGAGGTGTAGATCACGTACGCCAGCTCCCCGGCGTCAGGGTCTGCGAGGTCGACACGTTCGTCTGGCGTCGACGACTGGTCAGCGAGACAGGCGACGTCTGTGTCGGACAGAACGAGGCCGGCGCCCGAGTCCACGATCATGTAGTCCAGCCGGTCCGGTGGATAGGTCGGGTCGAGCGGGACATACGCACAGCCGGCCCTCCAGACGGCCAGTGCGGCCACGACGAGCCCGACATGCCGGTCGACGGCGATGCCGACGACGGACCCTGGCTCGGTGCGCTTCCGGATCCGGTGCGCGAGGGTCTGCGACCTCGACCACAGCTCGCCGAACGTGATCTGCTCCCCTGTCGGCGTGCGGACGGCGACCCGGTTCGGTCCCTTCTCCACCTGGGTACGGATCATCGCCACCGTGCTTCGGGGCACATCGGTGCCGACGTTCGTGCCCCAGCTCAGCACGTCGCCTTCCTCGCTCCCGGTCAGCACGGGGAGGTCGGACAGCCGCACCGTCGGCTCGGTCGTC
>JBBSET010000082.1:0-10614 GCA_038239485.1 Propionibacteriales bacterium | reverse complement strand
TGCCCGCCGGCGGAGTCGATCCGGGCCGCGGCGCCGCGGGGGGGGGGGGGGGTGTGGTGGTGGCCGCTGCACAACCCGCCCCGCACCCCGACACCGATCAGCCGACGCAGTGCGTCGTTGGCCAGCGCCACCGCGTCGACCGACGGGAGCGCCCGGTCGTAGATGTCGCCACTGACGACGACGACGTCGACGGCCTCGCTGCGGACCACCTCGACCACGTGGTCGACGAACCTGCTCTGGGCATCGAGCAGCCCCTCCCGATGGAACGACCGGCCGAGATGCCAGTCGGAGGTGTGCAGGATTCGCATGTCGTCGACGCTAGGCGGCAGCGCCGACAATATGCGTCCCTACACGCCGCGGAGGCGCTCCGGGTGCGTATAGGCGACGAACCGACGGCCTCTGGTGAAGCCACAGAGGGTGAGACCGGCCCTATCGGCCAGCTCGACGGCCAGGCTTGAGGGACCGCCGACCGCGACGACCACGGCGATCCGCCCAGCCACCGCTTTGGTCACGATGTCGAACCCCACCCGGCCGCTGACGCACAGGATCGAGGCCTCACCGAAGTGCACGGTGCCGAGCTGGCGAGCTCCGAGAACCTTGTCGACGGTGTTGTGGCGGCCGATGTCCTCGCGCGCCACGATCAGGGACCCCGCGAAGTCGAAGGCGCCCGCCGCGTGGATGGAGCCCGTGTTGGCGAAGAGAGGCTGGCTGGCCCGCAGTGCGTCCGGCACCCCGAGGATCACCTCGGGATCGACCGTCTCGCCGATCTCGACAGACCGCGAATCGGGGGCGAACACGTCGTCGAGGCTCTCCACTCCACACACGCCGCAGGCCGCCGAGATCGACGTCGCCCTGGTCGAGGGGTGGCGAAGCGGCGGCCGTTCGAGGGTCACCGTCACGACGTTGTAGCGCTGCTCCTGTGACAGTGCGCGGTCCACGCAGTACGCAACCGAGTGCGGTGGCTGAGCAATGGCCATCGCCCCCTCCGCGAGGAGGTACCCGGCGGAGAGCTCGAAGTCCGCGCCGGGTGTTCGCATCGTGACCGCGACCCGCTCGGGCGGATGTCCGGGCCACCCGAGCCGGATCTCCAGCGGCTCCTCGGTGACGATCTCGTCCGGGCGCCAGCGGGCCCGGCCGTCGACGACCTCGGCCACGCTGCGGCGTATCACAGGGCCGGGGCGCCGCGGCTTCGCGACCGACGCACGCGGGTCGGCGACCGTCATGTCCGGCCACCGGGCGCAGGCGCCTGCTGCGACCGCGGGAACATGCGTCGGCTGGCGAGGACGCGCCTGAGGTCGTCTGTGCCGTCGCTCATCGCCCGGCGGGTCCCGGCGGTCAGGCCGGGTGTCGCGACGCCGCCCGCCAGCCGGGCATCACTCACCTCGACCGTCCGGTCGGCGACGGCGTACCGGGGGAAGACCTTTCGTACCGAGGTGTCGACCATCTTCCCGGCTCGGAAGACGGCTGTGGCAGGGATGTCGGTGAAGAACCGCTCGACATACGGCTTGGTGAGCTCGGTCTGCGCCGGCCGGAAGAAGTAGTCGCAGAGCGCATACACCTCGTAGTTGGTCAGCGATGGGTCGGTGGTGATCGACCTCCAGACCTGCGCCTTCACGTCGGGGTCGGGGAGCACGGCCTTGCAGGTCAGGGCGTGCTCGGCGCCTTGCGAGGAGCGGTCCCGCTCCCGCTCGGCCTCGATGTCGGGCGGACCCAGCACCCCCAGCTCACACAGTGCACGGGTGAGCCGCCACCGCAGGTCCTCGTCCACTCGAAGACCGTCGGGTGCGCCGCCGTCCAGCCAGCCGCTGAGCAGGCCGTCGTCGTCGGTGAGCGAGACCAGGGCGCGGGCCGCGAGCAGCTGCCGGTTGCCGGCCGGCTTGGCCTGGAGGAGGATGCGCCCGGTCAGTGTGGCGAGCCGCTCGCGGTCACCGGGCCCGGCGAGGTATGTCCCGAGGTGGTCGATCGCGTCGTGCAGGACGTTCTCGACCGCCAGGTCGGACTCGCCCGCCAGCGCCGTCTCCAACGTGTCGAGGTACACCTCGGGGCTGATCTGCGCGTCGAACATCCCTTCGCGCAGCGCCCCCCAGATGACGGCGCGGGCCAGCGGGTCGTCGATCCGGGTCAGGAACGTCGAGGCTCGCGCTGCCGAGGCCGCATCCAGCCGGATCTTCGCCCACGCCTGGTCTCCCGCGTCGGGCAGCAGGAGGCCGGTGCCGTCATACGACGGCACGTCGACCGGGGTCGTCTCGCCGGTCACCAGCACCGGCACCGACGTGCTGGTCCCGTCGTCGCGGTACCAGCCCAGTGTGAACGCGTGCGGCCGGGAGACGTCGTCTCCGGACCCGTGCGTCCGCTCGACCACGACTGCGCCGCCAGGCTGCGTCGAGGCGCTGAGGATGTCGACTCCGGCCGTGCGCAGCCAGGCCTGCGCCCAGGCGCCCACGTCGGACTCGCTCGCCTGCTGCCACGACGCCAGCAGGTCAGCGAGGGTCGCGTTGCCGTACGCGTGTCGTCGGAGATGGTCGACCACCCCGGTGATGAAGGCCTCGTCGCCGAGATAGGCGTTGAGCTGCCGCAGGACTGAGGCGCCCTTGCTGTAGGAGATGCCGTCGAAGTCGGTCAGCGCCTGCTGGGTGTCGAGGGCGCCGTTACCGGCGACCGGATGCGTCGACTCGCGCTGGTCGGCCGCCAGCCCCCAGGCCTTCTCGTGGTAGGCGTACTCGACCCAGCTGTCGTCGAACCGGGTCGCCTCGCTGGTGACGCGGTAGCCCATATAGGTGGCGAAGGACTCGTTCAGCCACAGGTCGTCCCACCACCGCATCGTGACCAGGTCGCCGAACCACTGGTGCGCCATCTCGTGGGCGATGACGTTGGCCCTGGTGGCTCGGAGGGCGTCGGTGGCCTGGGCCCTGAAGACGAAGTCGTCGGTGAAGGTCACACATCCCGGGTTCTCCATCGCTCCGACGTTGAACTCGGGCACGAACACCTGGTGGTAGTCCCCGAACGGGTACCTGATCCCGAACAACCGGTGGTACTCGTCGAAACACTGCCCCGTGACGGTGAACAGCTCGTCGGCGTCCTTGTCGAGGTGGGCCGCCAGCGACTGCCGGCAGTGCACCCCGAGCAGGATCCGGTCGTGGGTCAGGGTGAGGGAGTGGTAGGGCCCGGCTACGAGCGTGACGAAGTAGGTGGACAGGGGCAGCGACTCGGCCAGCGTCCACACGCCCGGCTCCGTCTGGGTCGCGCGGGTGTTGCCGAGCACCGTCCACTCCGGGGGTGCCACGACGCTGATGGTGTAGGCCGACTTGAGGTCGGGCTGGTCGAAGCACGCGAAGATCCGAGGGGCGGCGGGCAGGAATGTCATCGCGTACACGTACGCGAGGCCGTCCTCGGAGTCGACCGTGCGGTGCAGGCCCTCGCCGTCGTGGGAGTAGGCCATCACCGCCTCCACCTCGAGCACGTTGTGGTCCTCGAGATCCGTCAGGTGCAGCCGCCCGTCGCGGAGGTCCGCCTCGTCGAGCGGGCTCCCGTTGAGAGAGGCGCTCAGCAGCTGGTCGGGCTGGATGTCGACCCAGGTGGCCCGGCGGTCCCGGCTGTCGAACTCCACCACGGTATGCGAGGCGAACAGGTGTGCCCCGGTGGTCAGGTCGAGGCCCACCTGGTACGACGTCACGCCGATGGACGCGGCGCGGGTGCGGGCTTCGTCCACGGTGAGGGCGGGCATACGGCCACCCTAGGCGACGTCGCCGACCCCGCACTGCGGCGCGGCATGATGGGGAGATGACCACACCATGGAACGCCGAGGACGTCGGGGACCAGACCGGCAGGACCGTGATCGTGACCGGCGCCAACAGCGGACTCGGGCTCGTCACGGCGCGGGCGTTCGCCCAGGCGGGCGCCCGCGTGGTGCTGGCCGTCCGCGATACCGGGCGGGGCCGCGACGCCGCCGCCCGGATAGCGGGGGAGACCGTCGTGATGCCGCTGGACCTGGCGAGTCTCGCCTCGGTCCGGTCGTTCGCCGAGCACTGGGAGGGGCCGGTGGACGTGCTCGTCAACAACGCGGGAGTGATGGCTATCGGCTTCTCGCGGACCTCGGCCGGCTTCGAGATGCAGATCGGCACCAACCACCTCGGCCACTTCGCCCTGACGAACCTGCTGCTGCCACACCTCAAAGACCGCGTCGTGACGGTCTCGTCGCTCAACCACCGCTACGGGACGATCTCGCTCGACGACCTCAACTGGGAGAGGCGCCGGTATCGCCGCTGGTCCGCCTACGCTCAGTCCAAGCTGGCCAACCTGCTGTTCACCCTCGAGCTCGAACGTCGGCTGGCGTCCGCCGGTTCCAAGCTATGTGCCTTCGCGGCTCATCCGGGCTACTCCGCCACCAACCTGCAGAGCCGCACCGGCAACCCGGTCTCGTCAGTGCTAATGTCGGTCGGCAACGCGATCTTCGCGCAGAGCGACACCATGGGTGCGCTGCCGACGTTGTACGCCGCGACGCAGGACCTGCCCGGGGCGAGCTACGTCGGACCGGACGGGCTCCAGGAGACCCGTGGATACCCGACGCTGGTCGGCCGAAGCGCCAAGGCCTCCGACACCGAGATGGCCGGCCGGCTGTGGACGCTGTCGGAGGAGCTGACCGGGGTCAGGTTTGGGCTGAGCTAGATGTCGGAGGACCTGGTTAGCCTCACGCTCATGAGGACTCTCTTCATGTCCAGCGTGTCCGTCATCGTCACCGACGCCACGGCCGGCCGCAGCCTGTTCGGTGACGCCTTCGGACTGGATCTGGCGGGGCCCGAAGGCGACGACTACGTGTTCACCGAGGCGCTCAACGGCTCGAAGCACTTCGGTGTCTGGCCTCTGACCCAGGCCGCTCAGGCGTGTTTCGGCACCGACGAGTGGCCAGCGGACCATCCTGTCCCACAGGTGAGCATCGAGTTCGACGTCGATGACGTCGAGGAAGCGGCGCGTGAGCTCGAAGTGCGTGGCTACCGGCTCCTGCACGCACCCCGGACCGAGCCCTGGGGACAGGGGATCGCCCGCCTCCAGACCGCTGAGGGGGTGATCGTCGGGGTCAGCCGCACGCCATGGATGCGCGATGCCGAGAGTGACGACTGAGCCTCAATCGAGAGCGAGCGGCTGGCTGGACTGCCGGGCGGCATGACAAAGCCGGCGCACGTACACGACGTTCCGCGCACCCGGGCGACGTGGGGCAGCTCAGCGGGCGCTGGTCCCGATCGCGGCTCGCGCCCTGGCTGTCTTGACGGCCGTCTTCAGCGAGTTGATGTCGTAGGCGCCGTAGTGGCGCTGCCCGTTGACGAAGAAGGTGGGTGTGCCCGACACACCGCTGACGTCGGCGGACTCGACGTCCTGGGCGACCCGTGCGGTGTGGACATGGCGCATCACATCGTCGTGGAACCGGTCGCGGTCGAGGTGCAGCTCCTCGGCGTACGCCATCAGGTCGGCCGGGCGGAGGTTGTCCTGCTTGGCGAGCAGCAGGTCGTGCATCGGCCAGAAGGCGTTCTGGGCCGCTGCTGCCTCGGAGGCCTCGGCGGCGATCTGGGCTCGCGGATGGACGTCGGTGAGCGGCAGGTGTCGCCATACGTAGCGGATGTCGGTATCGGCGAGCAGATCGCGGACCACCGGTTCGGCACGGCCGCAGTAGGGACATTCGAAGTCGCCGTACTCGACGATCGTCACGGAGGCATTCTCAGGTCCGCGGATGTGGTCCCGTGCGTCGTCGACCGGGGCGACGAGGTCGAGCAGCTGCTCGGAGTCGCCCAGCAGGGCGGCGGCGCGACGCGCCGGCGCAAGCAGCTTGGTGGCGCGGAACACAGCCCAGGTGACCACCGACGCCGCGAGCGCCGCGGTCAGTGCACCGAGCTTCGCCTCGGCGAGCTGCTCCCCGTGATAGGCGCGGCTGGCGATCAGGAGCGCCACCGTGAACCCGATCCCGGCGATGGTCCCACTGCCCAGCACCGCCGCCCAACCCACTGGCGCCCGGATCCTCCCGCCGGTGAGCCGTGCGACCAGCCACGAGGTCCCCACCACGGCCACCGGCTTCCCCACCAGGTACGCGAGCAGGATCCCGAGCGTCACCGGGGCGGTATAGGCCTTGGCGAGGAAGCTGCCGTTGATGACGATGCCGGCGTTGGCCAGCGCGAAGAGCGGGACGATGACATAGCTCGTCCACGGGTGGTAGAAGTCCTGCAGCCGAGCATTCGGCGACAGTGTCGAGGTGAGGCCGGCCGTCGCTGACCGGGCGAGCTCCGGAGTGGGCTGCTCTCGGAACTGGCGTACCAGCCCGGTGGCCTCCTCCAGCTCGCCTCGGGTCGGCGTGTAGGCCCCCGCCGAGAGCCCGATGGCGAGGCCGGCCACGACCGGGTCGACGCCGCTGGACATCAGTGCCGTCCAGATCACGAGGCCGAAGACCGTGTAGACGGATCGCTGCCGCACACCCCGGACGCGCGCGACGAGCAGGACGGCGAACACGGCGGCCGCGAGAGCGAGCGGGATGACGCTGATCTGCTCGCTGTAGACGATGGCGATCACCACCAGCGCGACCAGGTCGTCGACGACGAACACGGTCAGCAGGAAGACGCGCACCTTATCCGGTACGTCGCGTCCGATCAGGGCCAGCAGCCCGAGCGCGAGCGCGGTATCGGTCGACATCGCCACTCCCCAGCCGTGGGCACTGGCCCGCCCGGCGTTGACCGCAAGGAAGAGGCAGACCGGGATCACCATCGCGACCACGCCGGCGGTGAAGGGCAGCATGAAGCGCCGGCGGTCGCGGAGATCCCCCAGGTCGAACTCGCGACGCGCCTCCAGCCCGACGACGAGGAAGAACAGCGTCATCAGCCCGCTGTTGACCCAGGTCAGCAGGTCGTGGTCCAGGCTCATGTCGCCGAGCCGGATCGACAGGTTGGTCGCCCAGACCTCGCGGTAAGACGAGGAGTCGACATTGGCCCATACCAGCGCTGCCACCACAGCCGCGACGAGGATTCCGGCGCTGCCCGACTCGGTCCGCAGGAACGCCCGCAACGGCGCCGACTTGTCCGCCCGCCACAGGGTGAGACCGCGCAGAGGCGCCGATGCGGGGGAGGAGTCAGCCACCGTTGTGCTCCTTCATCGATGCTGCGCAGACGAGCCAACGCTATTGGGTCACCCCAGCGGGCCGGCGCGATGGGCACGTGCACCGGTCACCATGCGCTTGCTAGCGAGGGCTCGGTTCTGTTCGCTGTCCAGCCAGGGGCTCCGGCGTTCCGCCCTGGTCAGGCGCCGAAGTAGGAGCCTGCGCCAAGATCCTCGACGAGCGTCGGGCCGGTCGGTGTCCAGCCCAGAAGCTGCCGCGTACGCGAACTGGAGGTCGGCGCATCGAGACCGAAGAAGGCGCCGATCCACCCGAAGTGCGCCTCGGCGTCTTCTGCCGGGACGGAGACGACGGGCAGGTCGAGGCCGCGCCCGATCACTTCGGCGATCTCCCGGGTCGGCACGCCCTCCTCGCCGATGGCATGCAGAAGGGAGCCTGCGGGCGCCTTCGTCAGCCCAACGCGGATCAGCCGCGCGGCGTCGGAGCGGTGCACCGCGGGCCATCGGTTCGCGCCGTCGCCCACATAGCCCGAAACCCCCCGCTGGCGCGCGATACCGACGATCGTGGCGATGAATCCATGGTCACCTGCGCCGTGCACCGTCGGAGGGAAGCGCAGGCTCACCGAACCGACTCCCTTTTCGACGTACCCCAGCGCGAGGTTCTCACTGCCCCCGCGGGGGGCATCGGCACCCGCGAAGGGGGATGGGTCGTCTTCGGTTGCAGGGCGGCCCAGAGCAAGGCCCACCACACCGGAGGCCAGCAGGAAAGGGCGGTGCGATCCCTCCAGGACACTTGCGATCGTGTCCACCGCGGCGCGCTCCGCCCGGTTCGACACAGCCATGTCGCTGAAGTCGTGCTTGTTGGCGAGATGGATGACGGCGTCGGCGTCCGCAGCACCCGCACGGATGCTCTCGAGGTCGTCGAGGTCCCCCCTGCGGACTCCGGCGCCTTTCGCCTCCAGGGCAGCTGCTGACGCGTCGGAACGGGCCAAGCCGACGACGTCGTGCCCAGCGGCGAGCAGCTCGTCGACCGTCGCGGAGCCGATCCATCCGGACGCTCCGGTAACGAATACGTGCATGAGCTGGACCTCTCTCCATCCTGGCGGACCGGCCGGCCAGGTAACGACAGTGACTGACGTCAGTGTACATCGCCATGTCAGTCGCTGCCGTCAGTAGTCTGGTCACATGGTGCGGTGGGAGCCGGGCGCGAAGGGTCGCCTGCAGGCGGCGGCGCTGGACCTCTACGTCAGCCGAGGATACGAGCAGACGACCGTAGCGGAGATCGCCCGAAGCGTCGGCTTGACCGAGCGCACCTTCTTCCGGCACTTCGCCGACAAGCGCGAGGTGCTGTTCAGCGACCAAGACGTGTTCCAGCAGGCCTTTCTCGACGGAATCGCCGCCGCGGCCCCGGACGCGTCTGCCCTCGACTTGATCGCGTCCGCGCTTGCCGTCTCCGCTCAGCCGTTCTCCGACGAGCGGCGACGCTGGTCTCGTCAACGACAGGCCGTCATCGTGGCGAATCCGGCACTCCAGGAGCGAGAGCTGCTGAAGCTCGCGGCGCTCGCATCAGCAGTCGCCGACCACATTCGAGATCGTGGCGTGCCCGAGCCCACAGCCACCCTCGCGGCGCACTCCTGCGTCACCGTCTTCGGAGTCGCATTCACGCAATGGATCGCCGACGGAGAGACTCGGTCGCTGACGGAGCTCGAGAACGAGGCGCTGGCAGAGTTGGCACGGCTCGCGCCGACCCCCGTCACGAGCGAGCAGTCGAGCCTCGGACTCTCGAGGTAGTGCCGCGGCGCGTCAATCGAGCAGGATCAAAGAAGCCCGCGACCGGTGTGTCGCCTTATCGTCGTCAGGTAGCCGTCGGACGGCCCCAGCGTGCACAACCATGACGCACATTCGTGGCGGCACATCGGTAACGGAGGGACAACCTATGAAAACCATGACATGCAAGCAGTTGGGTGGCCCATGCGATCTCGCGCTGCAGGGAGAGACGGCTGATGAGGTGATAAAGCGTCAGGACAGTCACCTCAAGGACATGGTCGCCAGCGGCGACGACACGCACGAAAGCGCGTTGGCGAGCATGAAAGGTCGGTGGAAGCACCCGGTATCCGGTCTGGGATGGTACCGGCAGGTGAAGCGTGACTTTGCCGCCCTCTCCGAGACCGACGGAGCCACTACTTGACATAATATTACTTATCGGCGTTCTAAGAGCTCAGACCGCGATGGCTCGACTGCTGCGGTCAGTTCACGACCCGGACGCAGGGCGACACCTGTTGGCGGGTGACCGCTTCGGGTGACCGCTTCGGGTGGCCGATCCTAGAGTGGGCGCGTGATCGACAACGACCTGACCTTGAGCGACGGCCGCACGCTCCACGTGTACGACGTCGGAGGGTCTGACACCGGCGACCGACTGGCGGTGGTCTGGCACCACGGCTCGCCCAACATCGGCGCGCCACCTGAGCCGCTCTTCGACGCCGCCGAGCGGCTCGGCATGCGCTGGGTCTCCTACGACCGGCCGGGGTATGGCGGATCGACGCCGCGGCCGGGCCGCGACGTCGCCTCGGCCGCTGGCGACGTCGCTGCCGTCACCGACGCCCTGGGCATCGAACGGTTCGCGGTGATGGGCCACTCCGGTGGCGGCGCCCATGCTCTCGCCTGCGGCGCGCTCCTTCCTGATCGCGTGGTCGGGGTGGTCAGCATCTCAGCGCTCGCGCCGTACGGGGCCGATGGCCTCGACTGGTTCGCCGGCTTCGCGCCAGCCGGTGTCGCGTCCCTGACCGCAGCCACCCATGGCCGGGAGGCCAAGGAGATGTACGAGGGGTCCGGCGACGAGAGCGACATGGGGTTCACCCCAGGCGACGAGGCCGCTCTCGAAGGAACGTGGTCCTGGGTGCTGGACGTCGTCAGACCGGCTGTCCAGGCGGGCCCGGGCGGGCTGATCGACGACGACCTGGCCGCCGTAGCGCCGTGGGGGTTCGATCCAGCTCAGATCATCGCCCCGACCCTGCTGCTGCACGGGTCCCTCGACCGGGTCGTACCTCCTTCCCACGGCCAGTGGCTGGCCGGCCGCTGCAGATCAGCGGAACTCCGGCTCTTTGCCCAGGACGGCCACGTCTCCATCCTCAACCACGCCTCCAGCGCCATGGAGTGGCTGCGAGACCGGGTCGACCAGACCTGACCGGCCCCTCCCCCGACGATTTGCGCCCAGCCAGTCAGCTGTCGGTCGTCACCACCACCGCGTCGACGGCTCGGCGCAGCTCAGCGGCGCGTACGGGCTTCGGCAGGTACGCGTCCATCCCCGCGGCCATACAGGCCGCCCGGTCCTCGATGAGGGCGCTGGCGGTCATCGCCACGATGTGCGGCTGGTGCTCGACCGTGACAGCCGACCGGATCAGCCGGGTTGCCTCCAGACCGTCCATCACCGGCATCTGGACGTCCATCAGAACGACGTCGTAGGGTGCGGCGTGTACGGCCTCGACAGCCTCTCGCCCGTTGCCCACGGTATCGACGAGGTGGCCC
>JBBSET010000081.1:0-11148 GCA_038239485.1 Propionibacteriales bacterium | reverse complement strand
TGAGCATGGACGTACCTTCCTGAACCAGCGCGCCAACGCCGGCCCTGATCAGAGCTATCGGATATCAGATCATCCTCGGGAAGGTGCGTCCCTTCACGTCACCCGGCCGGGGGTCATCCACAGGTTTTGATCATTGCTCGCGGGTACGACGTCGACACCGACCGACCCAAGGGTCGGCTTCGCAGTGATGGTCGCGCGTTGTTTGGCACGACCCGATTCGCAGTGAGCCGGACCAGAGCCACCATTCTTGGGAAGCCGCGCGACCGTCAGAACGTTCTGAGGGCGCTGCGGAGGGTCTTGTCAGCCGCGGAAACGCAGTGGGCAGGGTCCCACTCGTTTCGTCGGACCGTTGCCACCTGGATGGACCAGGCGGGCGCTCCGTTGGCGGAGATCGGTGCGCAGCTTGGCCACGGAGATCTGAACGTGACGGCGCGCTACCTCGGACGGACAACCGCCCCCACCCGCGCCGCGAGCATCATGGTTCTCGAGGCTCGGCCCCTCCAGAGTGGGGAATGAGTGGGGAATGATCCTCGAATGCCATGTGAACAATGCCGCGAATCTTGTAAACATGGAGGTCAGAAGCCTAGTTTGTGGGCCCCGTGGGACTCGAACCCACAACCCGCGGATTAAAAGTCCGCTGCTCTGCCAATTGAGCTAGAGGCCCGCCCGGGGCAGCAAGCGCTCCGGGGTCGGCGAGGGACTTCCGTCCACTCCTTCGCCGCCGCGAACAGCGTAGTGGACCCTGCGCTGCCCCCAACCCGGCTGTTCTGGCATCTGATCTTGCGCTAGGCATTCGTCTGCCTGTGTCGGGCCCGGATGACGCTGTGGCTCCTGGAGTCGCGGAGCCTGGTCAGCTTCGTCGTCATCAAGGGCATCTCGCCAATCGGCATGACCGTCCTCGCCGTAGCTGCGATGGTGGCCGCCGCGGTCTGGGTCGCCCGCGAGGAAGGACTGCTGACCCGCGCGGACAGGTCGTGCTCGACACCCCAGCCTGACCATCCAGCGTCGCCCGGTACCCAGGTCGCGAGCAGGCCACGCCGACGGGAGGCCGAGCAGCTTAGAGCCTATGGTGGGGATACGTGGGCGACCGGTGCTGGAACCCGAGGATCTTCGGGTTCTGGATCACCCCGTCGCGAATCTCGATCGCCCTGCTGATCGTCGGGCTCTCGTCCCAGCCGACCGGACCGGCCATCACGGGTCGCAGGAACGGCAGCAGGGCCGAGCTGATCTCCCACGTGGCGGAGTTCCACAGGTACGACGGACTGTGGTCCACGCCGTAGTAGCGCACACCGTTGGCGACGGTGAGGATCGGCTCCTGGAACGATGTCGGCACCGCAGACTGGAACGCCATCCCCTCGTCGCAGGAGACGTCGATGAAGAGCGTGTCCGACGAGAACAGACCAAGCTCGTCATCGGTGACGAACATCAGTGGAGCGTCCGTGTCTTGCAGCACACAGTTGACCACGATGTCGAAGTCGGCGAGGAACTGCGACGTCGGCACCGGCTTGCTCACGTCGTCGAGAAGCGTCACCGTCCTGCGGGTGTCGTCCTCCGCACGTTCGAGGTGCTGAAGCGTCACCGACGAGATCGGCGCGGCCACGGCGGCCACCTCGCGCATCGTCAGCACGGTGACGTCGTGGACTCCGAGCGCGGCCAGCCCCGTCACGGCCCCACGAGCGCTGTTACCGAAGCCGATGACCGCGGCCGTGAGCCGTCGGCCGTAGTGTCCGGTGCTCCCCACAAGGGACAGCGCGTGCAGGACCGAGCAGTAGCCGGCGAGCTCGTTGTTGGCGTGGAAGACATGAAGGTCGAATGTCCCGTGCGCGGTCCAGTGGTTCATCGACTCCCAGGCGATGAGGGTGAGCCTTTGGTCGATCGCGAGCTGGGTCAGCTCGGCGTCCTGGACACAGTGCGGCCATCCCCAGAGCACCTGGCCCTCGCGCAGCACCTCGACATCGGGCAGTGTCGGCTTGGGCATCACCAGGACGTCGGCCCGGGCGATGATCTCCTGACGCGATGCCATCGAGCCGACCTGCGGTTCGATCAGGGCGTCCGGAACGCCGTATCGCTCGCCGTAGCCGGGCTGGACGATCATCCGTTGGCGGATGTCGGCGTCGATCCGGTCGAAGTGGCTGGGATGGATCGGCAACCGGTACTCGTGCTCCTTGGCCGAATGCGCGAGCAGGCCGAGGCTGAGAAGATCCATGCGCGCTCCTTTGTCGAGGCCGCCTGCCAGGTACAGCCTGACGTACGCCGGCCGAGAGGACGCTCCTGGGTCACCGCAGCCGAGCAGCCGGCGCGCGAACCTACGATGGGTACGTGCAGCGCAAACCGCTCTACTTCGCCTTGATGGGGACCTGCCTGAGCCTGATCGTCGTCGCCTGGTTCGTCGTGCGGTTCTTCTCGACCCCTGCCGCCATCGCCATGAGCGTCGTCGCCATGGTGATCCCGCCGGTGGCGGCGATGGTGGGGAATCGCAACTGACGACGGGAAACCCCCGGCAGAAGATCGCCAACCTAGCCCAGAGAGACTATCTGCAAACTGTCACCTAGCGTGTACTGCTAGTCACTCAACATCAGATTCCCCTTGAGCCTATGCAACGGATGCGTACAGCCACGTAATCACTCCCTCTGCGGCTACGCTTGATCGTCAACGGGACAACGCGCCCGTCGCAGAAGGCTGACGAGCGGCTGCCTGCGTGGCAGGGGCTGGGAAGGCGGTCGAGTGAACGACCGGTTGGACGTCACGGTCCACGACAGCGAGGTTCTCGCCGAGATCGAGATGATGACCAACCTCATCATCGCAACGTCCGAGTCCGACAAGCCGCTCTCTCAGCGCCGCATCGACGAGATTCTCGGTATCGTCCCCACGATCCCGCGCGCCCGCCAGCCCTGACACCGTCGCTCAGTGCTGCTCGACCGCGACCACCTTGCCACGCTCACGATGGACCACGACCACCCCAGCGGGTTCGAGTGAGATGGGCTCGATCCCGATCTCCTCGAAGATGGTGGGCAGGACGGGACGATGCGAGCACACAGCCATCCGCTTGCCGTTCTCCATCGCCTTCTGGATCTGCCGAGCGATCTTGCCTGGGTGAATGTTGTCCTGTGACAAGGCCGTATCGAGGCTGATGGCCACCTGCGAGCTGTTGACATATGGCAGCACGGTGTCGACGCAGCGGGCCGCGTCGCTGGTGAGTACGGACGTGACGCCGTAGGCCGCCAGCAGCGGTATGAGGGCTTCGGCCTGTCGCTTGCCTGCCACCCTGAGCGGTCGTTCGGAGTCCGACTTGTGCCAGCCCTTGCGGCTGCGGGCCTGACCGTGCCGGACGATCACCAGCGGCGCACTCTCGTATCCCGACTGGGCGAAACTGTCGAGCAGCTCCCGGTCCCGAGGATGGCTGAGCCAGTTGCGTGCCGGGATCAACGGGGTCCAGATGAGGTCGTCGATCTCGTCGTTGCGCTTGTAGGTGGAGACGTCGCCGTCGCCGGGCGGTTGCCCGCACCAGTAGGACACGACCTTGGCCTGCCCGCTCTCGATCAGGTAGTGCTGGTCGGGCAGCGGGGGGCCGAGGCTCACGTGGAGACCCGTCTCCTCGTGGACCTCGCGGACGGCCGCCAAGAGGTCGGTCTCGCCGGGGTCCAGCTTTCCCTTCGGGAACGACCAGTCGTCATACCGGGGCCGATGCACCAGGAGGACCTCGGGCTCGACCGTGCCGGGGCGCCAGACGACGCACCCGGCCGCGCGGACCGTTGCGGTTGACGCGGCCGCACGCGCCATCTCAGCGCCGAGCAGCAGACGCAGCGTCGCGGCGGCGGCGGTGCATCGAGATGAGGGCCGCTTGCAGGTCGATCAGCGGCTCGTAGTCCGCGGTGAGGTGGTGGCGCTCCCAGTCCCCGTCGCTCAGGAGCCGCCACGACGAGACCCCGTCGCCGAAGCCGAGGTCGAGCAGGGCGCCGAGATCGCGCACGTGGCTGACGCTCGGGATCTGGACGAGAACCTCCACGCGCCGGTCCAGGTTGCGGTGCATCAGGTCCGCAGAGCCGATCCAGGCTTGTGGCTCGCCACCGTTCTCGAACCAGAACACCCGACTGTGCTCGAGGAAGCGCCCCAGGATGCTGCGCACGGTCACATTGTCGGACATGCCCGGGACCCCTGGCCGCAGCGCGCAGATGCCTCTGATCCACAGGTCGACCGGCACCCCTTCCTGGGAGGCGCGGTACAGCGCATCGATGATCGCCTCGTCGACGAGTGAGTTCAGCTTGAACCGGATCCTGGCCGGCCGGCCCTCCCGCTTGTGGTCGATCTCCCGGTGGATCCGGTCCAGCAGGCCGCTTCGGACCGACTCCGGCGCCACGAACAGGTGCCCGTAGTCGCGCTGCCGGGCGAACCCGCTGAGGTTGTTGAACAGGTTGCCGACATCGGAGGTGATGCCTTCATCCGCCGTGAGCAGACCGAGGTCCTCGTACATCCTGGCGGTCTTGGGGTTGTAGTTGCCGGTACCCACGTGCGCGTAACGGCGGATCCCGACCCCCTCGTCACGCACGACGAGAGCGAGCTTGCAGTGCGTCTTGAGCCCCACTAGGCCGTAGACCACATGACAGCCGGCCTGCTCGAGCTTGCGGGCCCACCGGATATTGGCCTGCTCGTCGAAGCGGGCCTTGATCTCGACCAGGACGAGCACCTGCTTGCCGGCCTGGGCGGCGTCGATGAGGGCGTCGATGATGGGGGAGTCGCCCGAGGTCCGGTACAACGTCTGCTTGATCGCGAGCACGTGCGGGTCGGTCGCGGCCTGCTCGATGAAACGCTGGACGCTGGTGGCGAACGAGTCGTACGGATGGTGCAGGAGCACGTCGCGGCGCGAGATCGCACTGAACATGTCAGCTGGGCTCGCGGACTCGACCTCCGCCAGATGCCGGTGCGTACGCGGGACGAAGGCGGGGTACTTGAGCTCGGGCCGGTCGAGGTCGGCGATCCCGTGCAGCCCAGTGAGGTCGAGCGGGCCGGGAAGGCGGAACACCTCCTCGTCGGCGACGTCGAGCTCGGAGACGAGAAGGTCCAGCACGTGCGGGTCGATGGAGTGCTCGACCTCGAGTCGTACCGGGGACCCGAAGCGGCGGCGCAGCAGCTCACGCTCCAGCGCCTTGAGCAAGTTCTCGGCGTCGTCCTCCTCGACCTCCAGGTCCTCGTTGCGGGTGACCCGGAAGGCGTGGTGCTGCATCACGTCCATACCGGGGAAGAGCTGGCCGAGGTGGGCGGCGATGACATCCTCCAGCGGGACGAACCGCTGGTCGCCGAGGCTCACGAACCGCGGGAAGATCGGCGGCACCTTGACGCGGGCGAAGTGCTCCTTGCCGATCTCGGGGTTGCGGATGATCACGGCCAGGTTGAGCGACAGCCCGGATATGTACGGGAACGGGTGGGCAGGGTCGACCGCCAGGGGGGTGAGGACGGGGAAGACTCGCTCGGTGAAGAGCTCCTGCATCCGCTTCTGCTCGTCGATGTCGAGCTCGTCCCACCGCAGCACGCAGATGTCGGCAGCGGCGAGTGCGGTCATGACATCGCCGCTGAACAGGTCACCGTGGCGTTTCATCAGGTCGCCGGCCTCGCGCCAGATCGACTCCAGCACCTCCCGTGGCATCATCCCGCTCGCAGCAGGTAGGGCGACGCCCGCCTCGAGACGGCGCTTGAGGCCCGCGACCCGGACCATGAAGAACTCGTCGAGATTGCTCGCGAAGATCGCCAGAAACCTGGCCCGCTCGAGCAGCGGGAGCGTGGCGTCCTCGGCGAGCTCCAGCACTCGGCTGTTGAAGCGCAGCCACGACAGCTCGCGGTCGAGGAAGCGGTCGTCGGGCAGGTCGTCGAAGTCTGGCTGGTAGGGAGGGTCGATCTCGAACGAGTCGCTCGCGGTCATCCGGGCGCGCAGGCCGCTCGGCCCTTCCTCGGGTGCTCCGGCGGTCGTGGCTGGCAGAGAGGCCGGGGCGGTGTGGACAGCGGCGGTATAGGCGCTGAGCGCGGCGTGCTCGTCAGACATGTCGCTATCGTCTCACCGTCGCGTGAACGCCGGGTGTCATGTCGCTGACCTGGCATACATCACGTCGACGGTATCTGTCGTGAACCCCAGCCGCTCATAGACCGCCACGGCGGGTGCGTTGTCGCCGTCGACGTACAGCATCACCTCGTCGAGACCGTCGTCGCGCAGATGCCGCAGCCCGGTGAGGGTGAGCGCCTTGCCCAGTCCGAGACCTTGCGAACCGGGATGCACGCCCAGCACGTAGACCTCGCCGATGGGTGCGTCGCTGGCGCCGCCGGACTGGTGCACCTTGGTCCAGTGGTAGCCGATGAGCTCCCCGCCCCGCTCGGCGAGGAAGAAGCCCGCCGCGTCGAACCACGGCTGCTCCATCCGCTGTCGCAGGTCGTCGACGGTCAGCCGGCCCTGCTCCGGGTGATTGCTGAACGCGGCCGCGTTGACGGCCACCCAGCCCGCCTCGTCGCGCCCGGGCACGAAGGCTCGGACAACCGTCTGCGGGTCGTACGTCGGCGTCGCGATGTCGTCGCCGAGCGGCCGGCGCATCTTGCGGAGCTCCCGCGCCGGCTCGAACGAGTGCGCCTTGGCGAAGGCCCGGGCTGCACCGATGTTGCCGTGCGCCCACACCCTGAGCGGCAGCGCCGCGGCGGCGTCGGTCAACCCTGCGAGTAGGGCAGCGCCGACACCACGACGGCGCTCGGCCGGAGCCACCAGGAGGTGTGCGCTGACCGCGTCGGGGGCCCGAAGATCGGCGTGTGCGTATCCGAGCACGGTTTCGCTCCCCGTCCGGCGCGCGAACAGATGACGTACGGCCACCGCAGCGACGCCGAGGTCCAGCCGGACCTGGTCATCGAGCCCACCGGCGCCGTCGGCCGCTCGTGCATCGGCGTCGAGCGCGAGGATCTGCTCGCGCAGAGCCGCGGGTACGACCTCCGCCGCCGTCGACACAGAGACGTCGACGGACGGTGACATCACCCCGCGCGCTGGTCCATCAGCACGGCCTGCTCGGCCTCGGCCACCACCTCGTCGCCGGTGCGCTCAGCGGTCGGCAGCACGAACCGGTACCCGACATTGCGGACGGTCCCGATCAGTGACTCCCGCTCGGGGCCGAGCTTGGCCCGCAGACGGCGGACGTGGACGTCGACGGTCCGGGTGCCGCCGAAGTAGTCGTACCCCCATACCTCCTGGAGCAGCTGCTGCCGGCTGAAGACCCGGCCGGGGTGCTGAGCGAGGTACTTGAGCAGCTCGAACTCCTTGAACGTCAGATCGAGGCCACGGCCGTCGAGCTTGACGGTGTAGGACGCCTCGTCGATCTCGACGGCTCCGCTGCGGATGATCGTCTCGGGCTCGGTGTCGTCGGTGGCCAGCGCCAGCCGGCCGATGGCGAGCCGCAGCCTGGCCTCGACCTCAGGCGGTCCAGCCGACACGAGCAGCACGTCGTCGGCGCCCCAGTCGGCCGCCACCACGGTGAATCCGCCTTCGGTGACGATGAGGATCACGGGGACGTCGACGCCCGTCGTCCTGATCAGCCGGCACAGGCTGCGGACGGATGCGAGGTCGTGGCGACCGTCGACGAGCACCGCGTCACACTCCGGCGCCTCGAGCAGGACGGTCGGCTCCGCCGGCAGGATCCGCACGTGGTGCGGCAGAAGCCCCAGCGCGGGCAGGACATCGGCTGACGGTTGTAGGGCGTTGGTCAGCAGCAGCAACGCGCTCATCGCCACCTCCTCGAGAGGTTGCACAGACGGTCAGGAAAACACGAAGGGACCCGTCGGCAGATTCGCCGGGGCCCCATTGCACTTGACACACTACCGGACATGGAGATCTCGCTCCCCACCCAACCTGCCGATGAGACCGGCCTAACGCAGCCGTCGGTCACCGTGCGCTACTGGGCGGCCGCACGGGCCGCGGCTGACAGGGCCGACGAGCAGTTCGCCGGAGCGACGGTGGCCGAGGTGCTGAACCAGGCGCGACTCGCCCACGCCGACAACTCGCAGTTCGCGCGTGTCCTCGACGTCTCGTCGTTGCTGCTGGGGGATCGGCCGGTGGGAAAACTCGATCTGACGGCCGTCGCGGTCGCCGACGGTGACGTGCTCGAGGTGCTGCCGCCCTTCGCGGGCGGCTGAGCGCGCGTGCGGCATCACGTGCGGCATGTGTCGTCGGTCTCATTGGCTGGGCGGTCTGTCGTCGTGCTATCACGCGCGCGTACCCTCGTCGGTGTGACGATGACGTCGGCTCACCTGACCAAGCGCCTCGTGGTCGATCACTGCCGCGTCTCTGCCGCCTTGTGTCGATAGCCCGACGCGGCGACGCCTGCCGCACCGACCGGTGCCTGCCCGATGGCTGCACCGTCCCCTTTGGAATTCCTCTCCACGTGCGTGGAGACATAACACGGAGGTTTTTGCATGAGCCGCGATGCAGTACTGGTCGACGCCGCCTGGGTAGAGAGCCATCTCGATGACCCCTCAGTGGTACTCGTGGAGGTCGACGAGGACACGTCTGCCTACGACAAAGGCCACCTCAGGGGAGCCGTCAAGATCGACTGGAAGCAAGACCTGCAGGACCCGGTGCGCCGGGACTTCGTCAACAAGGAGCAGTTCGAGGCGCTGCTCTCCTCGCGGGGCATCGGCGACGGGGACACCGTCGCGTTGTACGGCGGGAACAACAACTGGTTCGCGGCGTATGCGTACTGGTACTTCAAGCTCTACGGGCACGACTCGGTCGTCCTCGTCGACGGCGGACGCAAGAAGTGGGAGCTGGAGTCGCGAGAGCTGACCGAGGAGGTCACCACCCGCCCGGCCACCACCTACACCGCGTCCGAGCCCGACCTCTCCATCCGGGCCTTCCGTGACGAGGTCGTGCAGTCCATCGGCACCAAGAACCTCGTCGACGTCCGGTCCCCGGACGAGTACTCCGGTCGGCTGCTTGCCCCGGCGCATCTTCCGCAGGAGTCGGCACAGCGCGGTGGCCACATCCCCACCGCCGCCAACATCCCGTGGAGCAAGGCCGCCAACGACGACGGGACGTTCAAGAGCGACGACGAGCTCACCAAGCTCTACGGCGACGCCGGTGTGGACTTCGGGACCGACACCATCGCCTACTGCCGCATCGGTGAGCGCAGCGCGCACACCTGGTTCGTGCTGCACGAGCTCCTCGACGAGTCCAACGTGAAGAACTACGACGGCTCGTGGACGGAGTACGGCTCCCTGGTCGGCGTGCCCGTGGCGGTCGGCGACGAGCCGGGCACCGCCTGATGTGCGGCGCCGTCGAGGGTGGCCCGAGCCTGGAGGGGGTCGACGTCGCCAAGGAGTCGATCATCCAGGGCATCGTGGTGCGTGACGACCAGCCCGTCGGCGGCGCCTACGTCCGGCTGCTCGACCGTACGGGGGAGTTCACCGCGGAGGTGCCGACGAGCTCCACCGGCCAGTTCCGGTTCTTCGCCGCCCCCGGTCTCTGGACCCTGCGTACGCTCGCGCCGAAGGCTGCACCGGTCGACCGGTCGGTGGAGGCTTCGCGCGGCAGCGTCGCCGAGGTACGCATCACCGTCTGAGCCTGTTCGTTGCCTATGCTGTTCCGCAACCCGAGCGGGTTCCTACCGCCAGCTCGAGCGACGAGATGGGGGTTCTGCGTGCCGATCGAGCACGATGAGCGTCCCTGGGGCTACTACGACGTCGTCGACGAGGGGAGCGGCTTCCGGGTGAAGCGCATCTGCGTCAGCCCGGGCCAGCGAATCAGCTACCAGCGCCACGCGAAGAGGTCCGAACACTGGTATGTCGTGTCAGGCCAAGGCGTCGTGACGCTCGACGACGTGGAGCTGGCGGTCGCTCCCGGCGACGGCGTCGACATCCCCGTCGGCGGCGCGCACCGTGCGGCCAACCCGGGCCGCAGCGACTTCGTCTTCATCGAGGTGCAGACCGGCTCGTACTTCGGTGAGGACGACATCGAGCGGCTGTCCGACGACTACGACCGAGAGCTCACTTGACGGACTTGTCTCCGCTCAGCTTCGCCTGCGGGTACTTCTTGAGATAGCTGGCGACGTCGTCGGTCTTGATGTCACGGAAGAGCAGCTTGCTCTTGGCGGGAGCCAGCCGGACGATGCTCTGACCGGCGACCATCCCGTAGCTGCCGAGCGGCGCTGTCACGAAGGTGACGTCGGGCTGCTTGATGTTGCGCAGCGAGAGGGCCAGGTTCTCGATGTCGCCGGCACTCCAGGTGGAGTCGATGGTGAGGTACTTCGTGATGACGTTGATGACCTTGGTCATCGCGAAGATGTTGTGGCTCTGCGACAGCAGCTGGCCCATGGTGGCGCGCAGGAAGTTCTGCTGGCGCTGGATCCGGCCGAAGTCGCCGTTGCTCAGGCCGTGACGGGTGCGCACGTACGCCAGCGCCTCCTGGCCCTTGAAGGTGTGCCAGCCCTTCGTCCAGGTGATCCGCTGGGAGTCGTCGTAGAACGTCTGCGGGATGTAGACCCGGACGCCCCCGATGGCCGTGGTCAGATCCTTGAAGCCGGCCCAGTCGATGATGGCGACATGGTCGATCGGGATGTGGGTCAGGTGTTGCACCGTCTTCACAGCTAGATCCGGGCCGCCATAGGCGAAGGCCGCATTGATCTTGCCGTGCTGGTTGTCATACGGGTAGCCGTGGATGTGCACCCACGTGTCGCGCGGGATGGACACGAGCTGAACGTTCTTTCGGTCGGCCGGGATGTGCACCACCATGATCGTGTCGCTGCGGTGCACGAACGGCGTCCACTTGCCGTCCTTGAGGTCCTGGGCGACTGTCTCGGTCCCCTGGCCGTTGTCGGCGCCCAGCAGCAAGATGTTGAGGGCCCGACCCGTCTCCGGCGACTTCCCGCGCGACGTCGTACGGTTCTGGATGATCGTCGGGCTCGTGAACTTCGGGATGTTCGACAGCTGCTTGTTGACCCAGTACAGGTAGCCCCCCGCGGACCCGATGATGATCATCAGGACGACGCCGAGGCTCACCAGGATCCAGTGCCTCCTGACGAACCGCTTGCGCCTGGGCTGGCCGGGCTCCGCGGACGAGCTGCCGGCCGGGGACAACGAGTCAGCCGGTCCGTCCGGCTCCGGGGCGTCGCTCGACGACCCCGAGGTCGGCGT
>JBBSET010000080.1:0-11525 GCA_038239485.1 Propionibacteriales bacterium | reverse complement strand
GCTCGCCGGCGCCATCGACCGGTTCCGCCTGGCCGGCCTGGTCGTCTCCGGTTGCGTCGCCCTCGACGCCGGTGCGTCGACGGGAGGGTTCACCGACGTCCTGCTCCGAGAAGGCGCGGCGGCGGTGACGGCCGTCGACGTCGGCTACGGCCAGCTGGCCTGGGCGCTGCGACAGGACCCCCGGGTGACAGTCCTCGACCGCACCAACATCCGCGACCTGACTTCGGCACTGGTGCCCCAGCCCCCCGACCTGGTCGTCGCGGACCTGTCGTTCATCTCGCTGCGCCTCGTCGTCGGCCCCCTCGTCGACATCGCCCGTGCCGATGCGGACTTCCTGCTCATGGTCAAGCCTCAGTTCGAGGTCGGCAAAGGCCAGCTCGGCAAGGGTGGCGTCGTCAGGGATCCGGGGCCGCGGCGGGACGCCGTCGTCTCGGTGGCCGTCGCGGCCGCCGGACACGGACTCGGAGTTCGGGGCGTATGCGCGAGCCCCCTGCCAGGACCAGCAGGCAACGTCGAGTACTTCGTCTGGTTCTGCCGCGGCGCTCCCGCCATCGACGGGGCAGACGTCGACGTGGTCGTTCGTGAGGGACCTCGATGAGAGGCTGGGAGTCGTGACCAGCTCTACGCCGGAAGCCCGGCGCTCCGTCCTGCTGATCGCCCACACCGGCCGGGCCAAGACGATCGAGGTGGCCTGTGCCGTCGCGCGCAGGCTGATGGCGGGCAACATGCTCGTCCGGGTGCTCGCCGACGAGGCCGTCGCCCTCGGGATCGACGGCGCCGAGGTGGTGGCGGTGGACTCCGCCGGGTGCGACGACTGCGACGTCGCCGTCGTCCTGGGCGGCGACGGCACCCTGCTGCGAGGGGCCGAGCTGGCCCGGTCGGCCGGGACGCCGCTGCTCGGCATCAACCTCGGACACGTCGGATTTCTCGCCGAGGCCGAGTGGGACGACCTCGGGTCGACGGTCGAGGCCATCATCGCCGGTGCCTACATCGTCGAGGAGCGCCAGACCGTCGACGTGGTGGTGATCCTCAACGGCGAGGTGCACGCCCGCGGTTGGGCGCTCAACGAGGCGAGCATCGAGAAGGCAGCCCGGCAGCGTGTGATCGAGGTGGTGATCGAGGTCGACGGCCGCCCGCTGTCGCGGTGGGGCTGTGACGGCGTCGTCGTGGCCACCCCCACCGGGTCCACCGCCTATGCCTTCAGCGCAGGCGGTCCCATCGTGTGGCCGGAGGTCGAGGCCCTGCTGCTCGTCCCCATCAGCGCCCACTCCCTTTTCGCCCGCCCGATGGTCGCCGCACCGACCTCGACCGTTGCGGTCGAGTTGCTCACCCAGAACGACGTCGGCGGGGTGCTGTGGTGCGACGGGCGACGGATGGTCGACCTGCCTCCGGGCGCTCGTGTCGAGGTGCGGCGCGGTGAGCAGCCGATCCGGCTGGCGCGGCTGCATGAGGGCCGCTTCACCGACCGGCTGGTGGCGAAGTTCGGGTTGCCCGTGTCGGGGTGGCGCGGAGCCGCCGAGCGCAGGCGCCAGGATGAGATGGCTCGCGGTGATGCTTGAGCAGCTGTCGATCACCGCTCTGGGCGTGATCGACGAGGCGGCACTGGAGTTCGGGCCAGGCTTCACGGTCGTCACCGGAGAGACGGGTGCGGGTAAGACGATGGTGGTGAGCGCGCTCGGCCTCTTGCTGGGTGCGCGGGCAGACGCAGGAGCAGTCAGGTTGGGTGCAGCCCGCGCTCGTGTGGAGGGCCGGTTGCGCGTCGATCCGGGCTCCGCCGTCGTCGACCGCGCCAGTGCCGCCGGGGCGGAGCTGGACGACGACATGCTGATCCTGGCCCGGTCGGTCACGGCCGAGGGCAGGTCCCGCGCCATGGCCGGGGGAGCGGCCGTACCGGCGACGCTGCTGTCGAGCCTGGCCGCCGACTTGGTCGTGGTGCACGGCCAGTCCGACCAGCAACAGCTGTTATCGCCGGCGAGGCAGCGCGACTACCTCGACGCGTTCGGCGAGACGGACCTGCTCCGGTGTCGCGACAGCTATCAACAGACCTTCGACCGGCTCCGTGCTGTCACCGCCGAGCTCGGTGAGGTCGTCGGGAGGGCCCGCGAGCGCGCCCGCGAAGCCGACCTGTTGCGCTTCGGCGTCGCCGAGATCGAACGGGTGGGCCCCTATGCAGGTGAGGAGGTCGAGCTCAAGGCAGAGGATGCGCGGCTCGGAAACGTCGAGGGGCTCCGTCGCGCCGCCGAGCTGGCCCGCGACGCGCTGAGCGGTGACGAGGGCGGCGGCGCGGCAGCCGACGCACTCAGTCTGGTGGCCGACGCGCGCAAGCTCCTCGAGTCCGAGCGGTCACACGACGAGCGGCTATCGGCCCTCGCGGACGACCTCGCCGCCGCGTCGTACGCGCTGGCCGACGTCACCGGTGACCTCAGCTCCTACGCCGACTCGCTCGACACCGACCCGCTCCGCCTGGCAGCCGTCCAGGACAGGCGCGCTGCGCTGTCGGCCCTGATGGTGAAGTACGGCGACACCACCTCCGAGGTTCTCGCCTGGGCGGCGACCGCGCAGCAGCGGCTCGCCGAGCTGGGCGACGACGCCACCCGCGCCGACGGCCTGCGTGTCGAGCAGCAGTCCCTGCAGGTGGGGCTGGTTGCGACCGGAGGCGCCCTGAGTGCGGCGCGCCGTGAGGCGGGCGGCCGCTTGGAACGGCTGGTCACGTCGGAGCTCGCCGGGCTGGCGATGCCACACGCGTCCTTCGTCGTCAGGCAGCGCCCGCTCGGCGAGCCCGCGCGCGACGGGCTGGACGAGGTCTCGTTCATGCTGTGCAGCCACGCCGGCGCCGAGCCGCGGCCATTGCAGCGCGGCGCCTCCGGCGGCGAGCTGTCGCGCGTGATGCTCGCCATCGAGGTGTGTCTCGCCGGCCGGCAGCCGGTGCCGACCATGATCTTCGACGAGGTCGACGCCGGCGTCGGTGGCAAGGCAGCAGTGGAGGTGGGTCGACGGCTCGCACGGCTGGCCCGAGCCGTTCAGGTGATCGTCGTGACGCACCTGCCGCAGGTCGCGGCCTTCGCGGACCGACACTACGTCGTCGTCAAGGCCAGCGACGGCCGCGTCACCACGAGCGGAGTCACCGTCCTCGACGACAGTGGTCGCCGCCGAGAGCTGTCGCGGATGCTCGCCGGGCTCGAGGACTCCGAGACCGCGTTGGCCCACGCCGACGAGCTGGTCGAGCTGGCCCGCTCGGAGCTCCAGCCCGGCAGCGGCACCGCGTAGACGCCACGCGGGACGGAGCGAGATGCGTCGCAGACTGGCCGCCGTTTGGCAGGATTGGCACACGATGAGACTGACTTCGCTACGCCGCGGGCGCGCCCAGGGACTCAGCGGCATCACCGGCCAGGCCCGGCTGGACCGACGTACCCGGTCGATCGTCACCCGGATCCGTCCGGGCGACATCGCCATCATCGACCACGTCGACATCGACCGGGCAGCCGCGGTAACGCTGGTCGAGTCCGGAGTGGCGGTGGTCGTGAACCTCGCACCGTCGGTGTCCGGCCGCTACCCGAACCTCGGCCCGGAGGTGCTGCTCTCGGCCGGCATCGCGCTGGTCGACAATGTCGACCCCGAGGTGTTCAGCTCGATCGCCGACGGCGACGTGGTCCGGGTCGACGGGCCCGACATCTACAAGGGCACGGATCTCGTCGGCAGCGGCACCGTCCAGGATGCCGACAGCATCGCAGCGTCTCTCGAGATCTCCAAGATCGCCATGGCCAGCCGACTGGACGCGTTCAGCGCCAACGCAATGGAGCACCTGCGCCGAGAGCGCGGCCTGCTCCTCGACGGGCAGGGCGTTCCGGACGTCAGAACGTCGTTCGAGGGCCGACACGTGCTCATCGTGCGACGTGCGTTCGAGTACCAGCGCGAGCTCAAGTCGCTCAAGACCTACATCCGCGAGAACTCACCGGTCCTCGTCGGCGTCGATGCGGGCGCCGACGCGCTGCTCGCCGCCGGCTACCGGCCCGATGTCGTCGTCACCGACCTGGAGGAAGCCACCGACACCGCCCTGCAGTGTGGCGCGGAGGTCGTCGTCCATGCCGAGGCCGACGGCAGGGTGCGCGGGATGGACCGGCTGGAGCGACTGACGGTCAACCACACGACCTTCGTGACCGGCGGTACGTCGGAGGACGCCGCCATCTTGCTGGCCCACACCCACCATGCCCGCCTGATCGTGCTGGCGGGCTCACATTCGACGCTGCTGGAGTTCCTCGACATCGGCAGGTCCGGCATGGCCAGCTCGTTCCTGACCCGAGCCACAGCAGGGGCCAGCCTGGTCGACGCCAGGGCGGTGGCCCAGCTCTACAGCAACCGGGTCCGCGGCTGGCTTGTGCTGCTCCTGGTCCTGCTCGCGGTCGCCCTGGTGGCGGCAGCGGTCGCCACCACCCCCGTCGGACAGGACTGGTGGGACCAGCTCACCGCCTGGCTGAACCAGGCGAACACGTGGGTCCGAAACCGGGTCGGCTGACCAGGCATGCGCCGATACGTCTTCGCCTTCTTCGCGGTCTGTGTGGCTCTCGCCGCCGGTATCGCCCTCGGCGCCGGGCCGCTGCAGGGTTCGGCCAACGCCGACGGATCCAGGTCGCCGGATACCGCTGCTCTTCGCAACAGGGTGACCTCGCTCCAGGGGGCACAGACATTCGGCTCTGCGGTCTCGGCCGCAACCAGCGACCAGATCGTCGCGAGACGGCTGTCCGGCGCGTCGCTCACCCTGCTCGTGCTGCCCGGGGTGGCGCCATCGACGGTGTCGGGGATGAAGGACGCGGTCACTCGCGCAGGTGGGAACGTCGACGTCACCGCGACACTGACCTCCCGGCTCGTCGACCCGGCACAGAAGACGTATGCGACGAGCGTGGCCGCCAGCTCGATGAAGGGTCTGCACGACCTCTCGTCGCTGGCGCACGCTCAGCCGTACGAGCAGCTCGGAGCATTGATCGCCCGCGCCTACACGGGTAGTGGTACCGGGCTGGCGCTGGACGACGAAGCGGTCAAGATCGACTCCGAGCTCCAAGGCGCCAAGCTGGTCTCGGTGGCGACCAGTCCGCATCGGCGCGGCTCTCTCGTGCTGGTCCTCGGGACAGGTGAGCACGGGGGCAACGACGTCACCCACGCGACCCACGTCATCGAGCTGCAGCTGCTGTCCTCGCTGACCGCGCAGTCAGACGCCCTGGTGGTGGCGACGCCGCCGACGGGTCGCCTGGCGGGCGGTCTGCTCAAGGCGTTGGACAGCCACAAGGCAAGCCGCACGTCGATGTCCAGCCTCAGTGTGACCGACGGCGCGGCAGCCCAGATCGCCGCGGTGTATGCCCTGGCGGCAGGCTCGAACGGGACGCGGGGCTCCTACGGCGTCGACGGCTCCTCGGTGACGCTTCCGCCCGGCCTCGCCGCGCACGGCGGCTGACCATGTCGGACGTCGTGGACTGATAGATTGGAATCCCGTGGAGGGGCGGGTGTTCCCGCCGCCCACTGACTGAGCCCACGGGAGTGAGATTGGCAGCGTCGTCGCCGACCAAGCATCTGTTCGTCACCGGGGGCGTCGCCTCCTCGTTGGGGAAAGGGCTGACGGCCTCCTCGCTCGGGCAGCTTCTGCAGTCGCGCGGCCTGCGGGTCACCATGCAGAAGCTCGACCCCTATCTCAACGTCGACCCCGGCACCATGAACCCCTTCCAGCACGGAGAGGTCTTCGTCACCGACGACGGCGCCGAGACAGACCTCGACATCGGCCACTATGAGCGGTTCCTCGACGTCAACCTCGCGCAGAAGGCCAATGTCACCACCGGCCAGGTGTACTCCACGGTGATCGCCAAGGAGCGCCGCGGCGCGTATCTGGGCGACACCGTCCAGGTCATCCCGCATATCACCAACGAGATCAAGGAACGCGTGCGGGCGATGGCGGGACCCGACGTCGACATCGTCATCACCGAGATCGGCGGTACCGTCGGTGACATCGAGTCGCTGCCGTTCCTCGAGGCGGCTCGCCAGGTGCGCCACGACGTCGGCCGCGACAACTGCTTCTTCCTCCACGTCTCCTTGGTGCCGTACATCGGCCCGTCCGGCGAGCTGAAGACCAAGCCGACCCAGCACTCGGTGGCGGCTCTGCGCTCCATCGGCATCACGCCGGACGCGATCGTCTGCCGCGCCGACCGGGAGATCCCGGCCAGCATCAAGCGCAAGATCTCGCTCATGTGCGACGTCGACGACGAGGCGGTCGCGACGGCGGTCGACGCCGCATCCATCTACGACATCCCGAAGGTGCTGCATTCGGAGGGTCTGGACGCCTATGTCGTGCGCCGGCTGAACCTGCCCTTCCGAGACGTCGACTGGACCCGCTGGGACCAGCTGCTTCGCCGGGTCCACCAGCCCGACGAGGAGGTCACCGTCGCCCTGGTCGGGAAGTACATCGACCTCCCGGACGCCTACCTGTCGGTCGCCGAGGCGCTGCGGGCCGGTGGCTTCGACAACTCCGCCAGGGTGCACATCCGCTGGGTGGCGTCGGACAGCTGCTCCACCCCCGAGGGGGCGGCGGCACATCTCGGCGACGTCGACGCCGTGTGCGTACCCGGCGGCTTCGGCGTGCGTGGCATCGAGGGCAAGGTTGGGGCGCTGCGCTATGCCCGCGAACACGTCATCCCGACGCTCGGGCTTTGCCTGGGCCTGCAGTGCATGGTGATCGAGTTCGCCCGGCACGTCGCCGGCCTGACCGAGGCCGGCTCGACGGAGTTCGACCTCGACGTCGACCAGCCGGTCATCGCCACCATGGAGGAGCAGCTCGACATCGTGCGGGGGGAGGGCGACCTCGGCGGCACCATGCGGCTCGGGCTCTATGCGGCCGACCTGCTCGAGGGGTCGATCGTGGCCGAGGCCTACGGCACCGATCGCGTCGAGGAGCGGCACCGACACCGTTACGAGGTCAACAACAAGTACCGCGGGGACCTCGAGGCGGCAGGGATGGTCTTCTCGGGCATGTCTCCCGACCGGGAGCTCATCGAGTTCGTGGAGCTCGCGCGCGACACACATCCCTACTTCGTCGCGACCCAGGCCCACCCGGAGCTGCGGTCGCGCCCGACCCGGCCGCATCCCCTTTTCAGCGGCCTGGTCGCTGCGGCCCTAGGACGCCAGCGTGAGCTGCGGCTGCCTGTCGACGAGACCGGTCTTCGGCGGATCCCCGTCGAGGTCGGGGACAGGTGAGGATCGCTGACGAGCCGGCATCGTGGCAGGTCTCCTCGTCTCGGCAGGAGTTCAAGGGTGCCGTGGTCTCGGTACGGGTCGACACCCTGCTGGCCGACAGCCACACCTTCGAGCGCGAGGTCACCGTCCACCCGGGCGCGGTAGCGATCGTGGCGATCGATGACGACAAGGTCCTCCTGCTCTCGCAGTACCGCCATGCCGCCCAGCGGCGGATGATCGAGATCCCCGCAGGACTCCTCGACGTCGACGGAGAGCCGCCGCTCGAGGCTGCCAAGCGCGAGCTCCTGGAGGAGGGTGGTCTCGAGGCGGACAGTTGGCAGTACCTGCTCGAGTACCTGCCCAGTCCGGGCATCAGCACCGAGCATGTGCATCTCTACCTGGCCACCGACGTCCATGAGGTCGACCCGCCGGACGGGTTCACCGCCGAGCACGAGGAGGCGTCGATGACCAAGATGTGGGTGCCTTTCGACGACCTGGTCGACGCCGTCGCCGACGGAGCGGTACGGAACGGGGTCACGGTGGTGGCGTCCCTCGTCGTGAGCCGACTTCGCCACCATATGTCCCCGTCTTAGTAGATGGGATAGGTTGCACTGAGCACCACGAGGTGCCTGCCGCGACGAGGTGAGTGAAGACGATGAAGGTCGGCGTACCGAAAGAAGTGAAGAACCACGAGTACCGCGTCGCGATCACGCCTGCCGGGGTGCACGAGCTCGCCACTCGAGGCCATGAGGTGGTCGTGGAGGCCGGCGCCGGTGTCGGCTCGGCGATCACCGACGACGAGTATGTCGCTGCTGGAGCCTCGATCCTCGCGACTGCGGACGACGTCTGGCAGACCGGCGAGCTGATCCTCAAGGTCAAGGAGCCGATCGCCGATGAGTACCACCGGATGCGGGAGGGGCAGACCCTCTTCACGTACCTCCACCTCGCCGCGTCGCGTGAGTGCACCGACGCCCTCGTCAAGCAGGGCGTGACCGCGATCGCCTACGAGACGGTGCAGTCCCCCAACGGGGCGCTGCCGCTGCTGGCCCCGATGAGCGAGGTGGCCGGTCGGCTCGCGCCCCAGTGCGGGGCGTACCACCTGATGCGCCACGGCAACGGTCGTGGCGTCCTGATGGGCGGTGTCTCAGGTGTGTACGCCGCCAAGGTCGTCGTGATCGGTGCCGGTGTCTCGGGGATGAACGCCGCCGCCATTGCGCTCGGCATGCAGGCCGAGGTCCTGCTCCTCGATCGCAACATCGACCGGTTGCGCGAGGCCGACAGGATCTACCAGGGACATCTGCAGACGATCGCCTCGAACCGCTTCGAGGTGGAGCGGGCCGTCATCGACGCCGATCTGGTGATCGGCGCGGTCCTCGTCCCCGGCGCCAAGGCTCCGATGCTCGTCTCCAACGCGCTCGTCGCCCAGATGAAGCCGGGCTCGGTGCTGGTGGACATCGCCATCGACCAGGGCGGATGCTTCGAGGACTCGCGCCCAACCACCCACGACGACCCGGTCTACCAGGTCCACAACTCCATCTTCTACTGCGTCGCCAACATGCCCGGCGCGGTCCCGCACACGTCGACGTACGCGCTGACCAACGTCACGCTGCCGTACGCCGTGTCCCTCGCGGACAAGGGCTGGAAGCAGGCGATGATCGACGACTCGACGCTCGCGCTGGGTCTGAACACGCATGCGGGCGAGGTGACGTACGCGCCGGTCGCGACGTCGCACGACCTGCCCTGCACGAGCCTTGCCGAGGTCCTCGGCTGAGTCGGTCCGACCTGGGTCAGGTCGTTCGGACCTACCTGGACCACGTGGCGATCGAGCGTGGTCTGGCGGCGAACACGGTGCTGGCATACCGGCGTGACCTACGCAGGTATCTCGAGTGGCTGGCTGCGCGGGGTGTGCACGACATCCGTGGCGTCACAACGTCGGATGTCAGCGAGTTCCTGATGGCGTTGCGCGAGGGCGACGCCGACCATTCCGGGCAGGGTGCGAGCAGTGCGGGCCGTGCCATCGTCAGCGTGCGTGGGCTGCACCGGTTCGCGGTCCGCGAGGGCGTCGCCGACACCGACCCGGCAAGGTCGATCAAGCCGCCCGCCCCGGCGATGCGGCTGCCGAAGGCACTGCCCCTGTCGGACGTGGAGGCGATCCTCGACACCGCCGGCGCGGCTGGGACCACGCTGGCGATACGCGACCGAGCCCTGCTCGAGTTCCTGTACGGCACCGGGGCACGGATCTCCGAGGCGGTCGGGCTCGAGGTCGACGACCTCGACCTCGAGCGCGGCCTGGTCCGGCTCAGGGGTAAGGGCGGCAAGGAGCGGATCGTCCCCGTCGGGTCGTACGCGCTGGCCGCCTGCACGCGGTACCTCCTCTCCGCGCGGCCGCATCTGGTGGGGACAGGTCGAGGTCGCCACGCCGTCTTCCTGAACGCGCGGGGCGGTCGGTTGTCGCGACAGTCCGCTTGGACGGTGCTCGGAGCCGCCGCCGAGCGGGCCGGGGTGAGCGGTCACATCTCGCCGCACACCTTGAGGCACAGCTTCGCCACGCACCTGCTCGATGGCGGGGCCGACGTACGCGTGGTTCAGGAACTGCTCGGGCACGCGTCCGTGACGACCACGCAGATCTATACGCTGGTCACCATCGACAAGCTTCGCGAGGTCTACGCCACCGCGCATCCGCGGGCGCTGGGGTGACGCCCGGTGGTTGAGGATGGCATTGTGGTCGCTGTGAGCGAGTCGACCATCGTCAGTGCCGAGGCTGTCTCGCCCGACCAGGTCGGTCCCGACAGCGACGCCCTCGGTCCCACGGGTCGACCCATGCCCGAGTTCGCGGTGCCGCCGCTCCCCACCGAGACCCACGCGGTCGTCATCGCCATGTGCAACCAGAAGGGCGGCGTCGGCAAGACCACGACGGCGATCAACCTCGGCGCAGCCCTGGCCGAGCTCGGCCGCAAGGTGCTCCTCATCGACTTCGACCCGCAGGCCTCCCTGACGGTCGGCCTGGGGGTCAACCCGCACGACGTCGAGACCACCATCTACCACGTCATGATGGAGCGGGGCGTCGACATCGACGCGGCGATCGTCAAGACCAGCGTCGACGGCCTGGACCTGGTGCCGTCGAACATCGACTTCGCCGGCGCCGAGCTGCAGCTGATCAACGAGGTCGCGCGCGAGCAGGTGCTCGCCCGCGCGATCCGACCGGCGGTCGACCGCTACGACGTGATCGTGATCGACTGCCAGCCTTCGCTGGGTCTGTTGACGGTCAACGCTCTGGCCGCGGCCGACGGGGTCATCGTGCCGCTCGAGTGCGAGTACTTCGCGCTGCGAGGGGTGGCACTGCTGACCAGCACCGTCGACAAGGTGCAGGACCGGATCAACCCGGACTTGCGGATCATCGGCCTGCTCGGCACCATGTACGACGGGCGGACGCTGCACAGCCGCGAGGTGCTGCAGACGCTCGTCGACGGCTGGGGCGACGCCGTCTTCCACACCGTGATCCGGCGCACGGTCAAGTTCTCCGAGGCGACCGTCGTCGGGGAGCCGCTCACGGTCTACGCGTCGGCATCCAACGGAGCTGAGTCGTACCGGCAGCTGGCCAGGGAAGTGCTGGTGCGGTGCCAGCCGGTGTGAACGCCCCGGAGGTGCCCTTCGCGGTTCATCTCGACAACTTCGACGGCCCTTTCGACCTCCTGCTGCAGCTGATCGCCAAGCATCAGCTCGACATCACCGAGGTGTCGCTGTCGAGCGTCACCGACGACTTCATCGCCCACCTCAGGGCGCTCGGTACGAGCTGGCAGCTCGAGCAGACCACCGAGTTCCTGGTCGTCGCCGCGACCCTGCTGGACCTCAAGATCGTCCGGCTGCTGCCGTCGGCGGACGTCGAGGACGAGGAGGACCTGGCGCTGCTCGAGGCACGGGATCTGCTCTTCGCCCGGCTGATGCAGTACCGGGCGTTCAAGCAGGCGGCAGCCGTCTTCGCCGACCGGCTCGCGATGGAGTCGCTTCGGTTCCCTCGGGCGGTGGGCCTGGACGAGAGGTTCGCCGGCCTGCTGCCGGAGGTCCTCATCACCCTCGGCGTCGACGACTTCGCCCAGCTCGCGGCGAGGGCGCTCGAGCCCAAGGAGGTCCCGTCCGTCGGTCTCACCCACCTCCATGCCCCGAGCGTGAGTGTCAAGGAGCAGGCGGGGACGCTGATCGAGCGGCTGCGCAAGGCCCGGACCGCCACCTTTCGTGCGCTCGTCGCCGACTCGCCGGATCGCCTCACCACGGTCGCCCGCTTCCTGGCTCTGCTCGAGCTGTTCCGCGAAGGT
>JBBSET010000079.1:0-11779 GCA_038239485.1 Propionibacteriales bacterium | reverse complement strand
GAGCACATGACGCTCGGGTAGGGCGGCGAGGGCGGCAGGGCCCTAGCGGACGACCGCGACCGGGCCGGTCGCGTGGTGGAGGACACCGTGGCTGACCGAGCCGAGCGCCATGCTGGCCAGGGAACCTCGACCGCGGCTCCCGACGACCAGCAGGCTGGCCTGGGCGGACGCCTCGACGAGCGCTTGCACCGGGTGGCTCTGCGTCACCCGGTGCTCGACCTGCACGTCGGGGTACTTCTCCGACCACCCGGCCGTCGACTCGGCGAGGGCGAGCTCCTCGTCGGCCTCGAGGAGGGGTACGTCCTCGAGCACCAGCGACGAGTACATGCCGATGCCCATGCCCGCTACTCCAGCGGGCGGCGTGTAGTACCAGGCGTGTAGGGCGACGAGCGGCTCGTCCAGCTCCGACGCCGTCTGGTAGGCGTACTCGACCGCTGGCTCGGAGATCTCGGAGCCGTCGACCCCGACCACGACCCCGCGCCGGCGAGATCCGCCGGTTACCGGGGCCGGGATGGCGATCACGGGACACTGCGCATGGGCGGTCACCTGGAGGGCGGTCGATCCGACCATGAGCCCGGTGAAGCCGCCGATGCCGCGGCGCCCGAGAACGACCAGGTGGGCATGCTCGGACTCCTCGAGGAGGGTCGCTGCCGCTGCCCCGGGCACGAGCCGCGTCGTGACATCGAGATCGGGATAGAGCACCGCCAGCACCTCGGCAGCCTCGTGGCAGAGCCGCTCTGCTGACGCGCGGAATATCCCGTGCAGACTTTCGGTCCGCCGGACCTGAGGGCGCACGGAGTACGGCGACGGCTCGAACGCGTGCACGAGGTGCAGCGGCCGATGCTGCCGCTGGGCTATCGCCGCGGCGTAGGGGATCGCTGCTTGGCCCGGGATGGACCCGTCGACCCCTACCACGACTGCATGTGTCTGGGTGCTCATCAAGTTCTCCTCGTCCGTGGTTTCCTCGTTCCATCAGACCGTCCGACAGCGTGTCGGCGACAGGGCCGCATGCACCCTCGAGGGCGTGACTTTGGTCCCGACTCCGGCACCCATAGCCCCGGCACCCATAGGCTGACGACGTTGCCGGCTCCATCAGGGCCGGCTGACCTCACTCGTCGCGCCCTCTCGACCCGAGACGGTGTCGCGGTGGCGCAGAGACAGCGGCCGGGGGTTAGGCTGCCGCAGGTGCGGCGACCTCAGAGCGACGAGACCCCGCCCCGCCGCACGGCGCTGATGCTGGGCGCTCTCGGTGTGGTGTTCGGCGACATCGGAACCAGTCCGCTGTATGCGCTGCGCACCGTCTTCGAGCACACCGCCGATCGCCCGGTGCCGGTCAACGAGACAGCAGTGTTCGGCGTCGTCTCGGTCATCTTCTGGACCATCACCTTGATCGTCACCTTTCTCTACGTGCAGTTCCTGACCCGCAGCGACAATGACGGCGAGGGTGGCCTGCTGGCGCTGCTGGCACTGCTGCGATCACGCGACTTCTCGCCGCGGATGATGATGGTGCTGGGCACACTGGGGATCTTCGGCGCCGCCCTCTTCTTCGGCGACAGCATGATCACGCCGGCCATCTCCGTGCTGTCGGCGATGGAGGGGCTGGAGGTCGTCGACTCCGGGCTCAAGGACTTCGTGGTGCCTGGTTCGGTAGCCATCCTGGTGCTCCTGCTGGTCCTTCAGCATCGAGGCACCGGTCAGGTCGGCCGCTTCTTCGGGCCGGTGATGGCGTTGTGGTTCGCCGCGCTCGCCCTCTGCGGCATACCGGAGATCGTCCGCAACCCGGCCATCCTCGAGGCGCTGTCGCCGTTATGGGCGGTGCGCTACTTCGCCGACGAGCCGCTTCGAGCGTTCCTGTCGCTGGGCGGGGTCGTCCTGGTCGTCACGGGCGCGGAGGCACTCTACGCCGACCTCGGGCACTTCGGCCGCATCCCGATCGCCTGGTCGTGGATGGCGCTGGTGTTCCCGGCGCTGATACTTCAGTACCTCGGCCAAGGGGCACTTCTGGTACGCGATCCGTCGGCCTCCGGCAGCCCGTTCTTCCTGCTGGTTCCGCACTCCCTACTCTGGCCGATGGTGGTGCTGGCAACCGTCGCCACGGTCATCGCGTCGCAGGCGGTGATCTCGGGCGCGTTCTCCGTGGCGCACCAGGCCGCGCAGCTCGGGTATCTGCCGCACCTGCGAGTGGTGCATACGTCGTCGACCACCATCGGCCAGGTCTACGTCCCCTTCGTCAACTGGGTGCTGGGGGCGGGGGTCCTCACGTTGGTGCTGACGTTCCGGAGCTCGGCCAACCTGGCGGCCGCATACGGGCTCGCTGTCACCGGAACCATCACGATCAGTACCACCTTGTTCTTCGTCCTCCAATGGCAGAGCCGCCAGTGGTCGCGCTTGCAGGTCGTGCTGGTGGGTGGCTTCTTCATCGTCGTCACCTCGGTCATCCTGCTGGCGAACGCCTTCAAGATCCCGAAGGGCGGCTGGCTCCCCGTCAGCATCGGCGTGGTGTTCTTCGTCGCCCTGACGACCTGGCACCGCGGCCGCGAGCTCACCGACCAGAGCCGCGACGGGGTCGAGGGATCGCTGCAGGACTTCGTCGACCACGTCCACGACCGCGACCCGGAGGTGCGTCGTGTACCGGGGTGCGGTGTGTTCCTGAGCCGTCACGCGTCGTGCACCCCGCTGGCACTGACGGCCAACGTCGAGCACAACCATGCCCTCCATGACGCGACGATCCTGCTCACGCTGCGGACGGAGTCCGTCCCGCACATCGCGCCCGACGAGCGTGTCAGCGTCGACGACCTCGGCCTGAGCAACGACGGCATCAGCCATGTCACCGCCACGCTCGGCTACCAGGACCGCACCGACCTCCAGGAGCTGCTCCGGCTCGCGCTCAGCGACGGGCTCGATGCCGACACCGAGGGGATCGAGGCGGCGAGCTACTTCTTCTCCACTCCTCAGCTCCGCGTCACCGATGCTCCTGGGATGGCGCGGTGGCGCAAGCACCTCTACATGTCGCTGGAGCGGTTGGCGCCCGACCCGGTCGACTTCTTCAATGTCCCACGCGAGCGAACCGTCGCGATGGGGGCCGATGTCGAGATCTAGCCAAAGAGCGGTGTTGACACGGGCGCAGGAGGATCCAAGCAGGACCGTAGATTGGCGCTCATGAGCGAGCACCGTCCCACCGGGCCTCGATGGTCGACCGGGTGGCATCTGCTCACGTCGACGATCATCGCCGTCTGCGTCGTCACCCAGCTCGTGCTCACCGTACGCGGCGTGGGTGTGCTGGTCGACGACACCGGCCGAGCCGTGGCGGCGACCCCCGTGCGCGTGCTGCGGTTCTTCACGTACTTCACCATCCAGAGCAACTTGCTGGCGATGACGATGGCCGTCTCGCTGGTGCTTCGTCCGGGCCGGGACGGTCGGATCTGGCGGATCCTGCGTGTCGCCTCGGTCGTCGGGATGGCGGTGACATTCGTGGTCTACCTGGTGGCGCTGGCGCCCATCCTCGACCTCCACGGCGTGGCGTACTGGACCGACCTCGGCTTCCACATCGCGGCGCCGCTGCTGACCGTCGGCGGCTGGCTGCTCTTCGGGCCTTGGCCCCGGCTGGACCGCGGCTCCGTGCTCCGGTTCCTCTGGTGGCCCATCGCCTGGATCGCGTACGTGCTGGCCCTTGGCGCCCTGACCGACTGGTATCCGTACCCGTTCCTCGACGTCGAGACGGTTGGCTACCCACGCACCCTCCTCAACTGCCTGCTCGTCGCCGTCCTGCTGCTGAGCGTCGGTCTGGTCGCGACGCGGGTCGACGAACGTCTCGGTCGCCGTTCCGCTGCAGGAGGGCAGCCTCAGTCGTAGTGGATCAGGCTCGGCCACAGCTGCGACCACGGCTTCGTCGTGCCCTGGCAGAGCAGGATCGGCGCTCCCTGCTCGTCATTGTCGATTCCGCTCCGGTTGTCGACCGTGCCCGCCTGCCGGCAGCCGACGAAGTCCTGAGCTGCCGACGAGTCGAGGGGGAAGCCGACGACAACGACCTGCGTGGACGTGTCGGGTGGAGGTCCCCACTGCGCGAAGGCGTTGTGGCCGCTGTAGGCGCTGGGGAGGCCGTTCGACGCGCCGAACTGGTCGATGGCACCCGCTTCGCCGTAGTTGCTCGTGAAGACGACCGCATGCGAGCGGCTTGCGGCGGGGATCTGCTTCCACACTCCGGCTACCGCACCGACGAGCTGCGGCCAACCGATCTCCTCCGTCGCGTCCGGGTTGACCGCGAGCACGCCGGTTGGCGACAGCAGGCGGATCGGCAGGACCGCGAGCCCGATACAGCCGTCGATCACCAGCGAGAGGCCGATGGCGATCGCCAGCATTCGCACCCGAGCCATGGATGCCCCCCGCCGGACCCACTCGTCGGTCGCGATCGCGCCGGCGGCGACGAGGGGAACGACCAGGCCGATCACGTAGTACGCCTTGCCCCCGTTCGGCAGCAGGAGCATGATCATCAGCGGGTATGCCAGCGCGAAGAACCGCAGCGTCCGCGCCGCCTGGTTGCGCCAGAGGCGGACGAGCCCGGCGATCCATATCGGGGCCAGCGCCGGGGAGATCAACAGGAACTGGAACGGGATGAATCCGATCCGGCCGCCCTCGTCCCCGTTCCCGGCGATGGCGCGCGCGAGGTCGGCCATCGGCCAGCCGTTGGCTGCCTGCCACAGCAGGAAGGGTGCGGCACCGAGGACAGCCAGGACGGCCGCGACAAGGGTCGCCCTCGAACGCAGCATCCAGCGCGGCCCGAGGGCGGCGATGCTCACAGCCAGGCACGCGGTCGCGATCCCCACCATCATCTTGTCCAGCAGGCCGAGTCCCAGCACGGCCCCGGCGACCACTAGCCACCTCGACTGCTGGGTGGTTGCCGCTCTGGCCAGGCACAGACACACGCCTGCGGTGGCGAGGATGTCGAAGGTCGCGGTGTCGACGATGTGGCCGGTGACCAGGCTGACCCCACCGACCCCCCAGGTGGCCGCGGCGATGAAGCGGGCGCGGGTGCTCCCGCCCATGTCGGCCGCCAGTCTCCCGGTCAGCAGGGCCGTCGCCGCACTGGCCAGCGCTGACGCCAACCTGACGATCACAATCGATCCGTGACCGAGAGCGGCGGCCGCGGCCACCACGAGCGGCGTGAGGAGCGGCTGGTCCGCGTAGCCCCAGGCGGGATGTCGTCCGGCCTCGGCGAAGTACAGCTCGTCCCGGAACCATCCGTAGCGGCCGCTGGTCACCACGAGGAGCAGCAGCACCGCCGCCGCCACGGCGACCTCGGGCTGCTCGGTTGCCACGGACCTGAGCCTCCGCAGCGAGCCCGCACGAACATCAAGCCTGGAGAGCTGCGACATGTGGGTGCGCTCGCTTCAGTCGGCCTGAACCGGGCGACCGAGGTACGCGGCGAGCCGGTCGAGGGCAGGGGCGTCGTCGGGTACCGGTGCCGCAGGCGCGAACGACGCCCGCCGTGCGGAGTCATCGAGCAGTGCCCTGGAGACCACGAGCTCCTGGTGCGCCAGCTCGTCGAGCTGGGCAGGCAGGGCGAGCGACTGGTCGGTGGCTCGCGCGATGTCCCAGCCGTGGACAAGCTGTTCGACGATCCGGATGTGCAGCAGCATGGCGCCCGAGGCGGGGCCGATCGGTGATCGGTAGATACGCGCCTCGACGCCGGGGCACCCGAACGCCGCCTGCAGAGCCTGAGCAGCCGACCTGTACGCACCCGCGGGATCATCGCCCAGCATGTCCCCCGGGTTGTCCGGTCGGTCCAGGTCGCCCAGCATGGCCGAGAAGTAAAGGTTGCCGACGATGAGGTGGTTCATCAGGTCGGCGACCGACCACTGCGGGCACGGCGTGGTGTTCGCCCACTGGTCGCGCCGGACCCGGCCCAGCAGATCGGCCGTCGAGTCGCAGACCCTGGCCAGCTCGCTGACGGACACGTCAGGTACGGCCTTCACACTCGTCCTCCCACTGTCGCTTAGCCGAATATTCTCGCCGAAGTGGCCGCCCGTGACTAGATGGCTACCTGGCCACGTCGGCTAGGGATCCCGAACCACCGGGAAGCCGAAGCGGGCTCGGACCCCGGCCGACCACAGGACGGAGTCCGGCGGGCGGTCAGTCACGCCCGGCAGCCCGGCCGCCGCCACCAGCTCGTCGTCGAGATGGAGCAGTGTCGCGGCTTGCAGCGGCCAGCTGGGGTGCTCGTTCGGGACGAACAGCGATCGTCCGAGCCGGCGGGTGTGCAGTCCCCAGCGCGCGGTGAGGAACAGGGCCAGGGGATCGTGGCCGATGACCGACGGCTCCGGGCGGACGACGATCCGCGATCGCACGCCGCGTCCCCCGGGCCAGCGCCGGGTCGTGGTGTACTCGAGGGCCCGCCCGCTGTCGCGTACCCGCATCCTCGCCCAGCAGTAGGGAACTCCAAGCGACAGCCGGGCGCCCAGCACCACGGCCAGGCGGGACGCCTCGAGCGAGCGGAAGACGACGCCGCGACGGCCGGTCCGATCGACGGAGTACAGACGCACGTTGGTCTCGGCGAACGTTCCGAACCACCCGATGGCAGGGCCGGTCCCGAGCCCTGCGCCCACCATCCGGAACGGGATCAGGCCGACCCACGAGCTGCCGTCGAAGATGTCCGGCCGGGTTCCTGCCGGCAGCAGCGGCGCGACCCTGGCCGCCTCCACTCGCCAGTGGAGGAAGGCGATGTCCTCCCAGCGTTGATGCATGATCTGGCGACCCCGCAGCGCTGGCGCGGTCGCGGCTACCGGTTCGGGCTGCATATCGGCGGACACCCCTTCATGATGCCGTCGGAAAGCTCAGCAGGTGGCAGCTGGCTCTTCGATGACTGTCGTGCGGCGTCGCTGAGGAGCATGTGTGCGGTTCGACAGGGCCTGACCGGGGTACCGAGGCACCATGCCCAAGACGACCAAAGGCGGCGAGCCGATCCCGGCCGAGCTGCCGAGCACGATCGAACGCTCTGGTGACCTGGCCCAGCGAACCTTCGCCAAGACCCATGACTCGGCGGTGGAGTCCTACGGGGAGGGTGAGCGCGCCAACCGCACGGCCTTCGCCGCACTCAAGCACAGTCACGAGAAGGTCGGCGACCGCTGGGAGCCCAAGGAAGAGTACGGTCCGTCGGACGCCCAGGCTAAGAGCGGGCGCTCCAGCGACCGGGAGACGGCCGAGGGCGTCGACGCCAACGCGTCCAAGTCTCACCTGTACGGGATCGCCAAGCGGCTGGGTATCGACGGGCGGTCGAGCATGACCAAGACCGAGCTGGTGGAAGCCATCATGAAGGCGAACCGGCGCGCCAGCGACGCCGCGCTGAGGTGACGGTGCGTTGACCGGGCTCAGACGACCAGCACCGGCAGGTCCGACAGGTGCAGTACCTTCGTCGTGACGCTGCCGAGCAGGATCCCGGGAAGCCCGGAAAGGCCGTGCGATCCCATCACGATCAGGTCTGCCTCGAACTCATGTGCCTGGACCACGATCTCGACCGGGGTCCGGCGGTAGTACTCCCGGCGTCGAAGCGAGGTCGCGGTGACGCCGCGCTCGACGAGGATCGCCGCGATATCGGAGGCGACGTCGGCGTCGTCCTCGTTGACGTTGACGTCGACGGGCCCGCCGGTGACGGCGAGCATCTCACGCAGATGGAAGACGAGAACCTCGCTGCCGAGCGCACCCGCGAGCTCTGCCACCGTCTTGGCTGCCTTCTTCGAGTCTGACGAGCCGTCGACGGCGAAGAGGATCTTCGAGAACATGCGCACCCTTTCATCGGGTCGAGTGATGGCGGTGAGTCCTTGCCTCGTCGGCTCCGCTGGTGGTGGGAACTCGTCCGCTCCGCCACATCCTAGTGACCCGTGGGCCGCTGCATGCGTCGGCGGGTCCGGGTGAGCCGTGTCGACATTGCGGGCGGCTCCTTGACGCTGCCCAGGCCCGGTCTGAGAGGCTTTGGGGATGCCCGATGAGCTGGCCGAGCTGCTGGTCGCCGACGCGGCCGCCTGGCGCCGATGGTTGCAGGACCATCACGCTGCCGATACCGGGGTCTGGCTCGTGCTCGCCAAGAAGAGCACCACCGACCCCACCAGCCTGAGCTACGACCAGGCGCTCGACGAGGCGTTGTGCCACGGCTGGATCGATGGTCAGGTGGGGCGCCGGGACGACGCGACCTACCGCCAGCGCTTCACTCCGCGTCGAGCCCGCAGCTCCTGGTCCGCGCGCAACGTCGGACTCGTTGCCCGGCTCGAGTCCGAGGGCAGGATGCACGCTTCGGGGCGGGCCGAGGTCGAACGCGCGAAGGCCGACGGCCGATGGGATGCCGCCTACGCCGGCGCGGCGACCATCGCGGTGCCACCCGACCTTGCCGCAGCTTTGGCCGCGACGCCCAAGGCGGCGGCCATGTTCGCCATCCTCACCAGCCAGAACCGCTTCGCCGTCCTCTATCGGATCGGCAGCGCCAGAAGGGCCGATACCCGGTCTCGGCGCATCGCGAGCTTCGTCGCGATGCTTGCTGAAGGCGAGACGGTCTACCCGCAGCGGCGGACTCTGAGCGGTTGACAGTGGGTTTCCCAGCCGATTGTCACGCCCCGCGCTGTTGGGAACCGTCAGTCGTGCCACCAGGTCGAGCGTGCCGTCCACACCACCGTCATGTCCTACCCCCGTGCAGGAATGCGCGACCGCCCGCGACGTTGGTCGTGGCGGTCTTCTTTGTATGAATCGAGCGAAACGACTGCACTTTGAGTAGTCGTATAACTACTCTAAGTGAGAATTGCTGGTCTTTATTGTCGTCACTCGGGAGTCCCTCGTGCGCAGTCGCCCCGCCCCCCGTCGGTATCGACTCCGCCGCGCACTGAGATGGTCGGCTCTCGCGGCGGTCGCCGCTATCGCGATCGCCCCCATGTCGGTTGCCAACGGCACGACCCTCACACCGAAGGTTCCCGGCTCAGCGCAGGGCACTCGCTCCGTCACCTACCGCGGATACCAGGTCAAGGTGCCGCGCAGCTGGCGCGTCGTCGACCTGACCGCCTCCCCGCACGCCTGTATCCGGTTCGACCGCCCGGCGGTCTACGTCGGCAGACCCGGCGATCAACGCAGCTGCCCGCCGCATCTGATCGGCGGAGCCCCCGGCCTGCTGGTCGAGCCGCTCGATATGGGCTCCGTGGCCGCGACGACCAGCTCGACCGTTCGAGCGTCGGCCTCCGGTGCCGTCCCGCCGGCCTCGATGTCATCTCAGGGCCCGGTGGACATCTACGTCGCAGCGGCAGGCGTCCTGGTCGCGGCTGTGTACGGGCCGCAATCCGCCGCTCGAATGAAGCGCGTCGTCTCCGGCGGCCGCGTCCTGCCCACAGCGCAGCCGGTCGTGAGGGGATCGCTCGTCCGCCCCGCCACAGCGCCCGGCATCGGTGCGAGCGTGCCCGGGAGATACTTGGGGAAGGGCTTCGAGGCCTGCACGGCACCGTCGGAGTCTGCGATGGCCGGATGGCTTGGATCCGGGGTCTACGGTGCGGTCGGCGTCTACATCGGGGGCGTCAGCCGGGGCTGTTCGCAGCCCAACCTCACCGCCGGCTGGGTGTCCACCGAGGTCGCCGACGGCTGGCACCTGATCCCGACGTACGTCGGGTTACAGGCGCCGTGCACGAGCTTCTACAACCGAATGTCGTACACCCCCTCGACCGCCAAGGCCCAGGGCCGTGCGGACGCCGCCGATGCCGCAGCTCAGGCAGGCTCGTTGGGGATGGCCGCCCCCAGCACGATCTACTCCGACATCGAGGCCTACGACAACACCATCGGCTCCTGCGTCTCGGCCGTCCTGAGCTACGTGTCCGGTTGGACCCGTGGGCTGCACCAAGAGGGCTACCAGGCGGGCGTCTACTCGAGCGCGTCATCGGGGATGCGCGACCTGTCTGGCAGCTACTCCTCGACGTCGTACAACCGGCCCGACGACATCTGGATGGCATGGTGGAACGCCCTCGCCGACATCGACGGCGGGAGCTATGTCCCCGACAGGCAATGGAGCCACCATCAGCGCATCCACCAGTACGCCGGTGGGGCCTGGGAGACTCACGGCGGCTACCAGCTCAACGTCGACCGGGACTACCTCGACCTGACGACAGCGGTCGCCCTGCCGGTGGCCTGCCCCACCAACCTGAATTTCAGCACCTACCGGGTGCTGAGATCGTCGGACCACGGCAACCAGGTGCTCGCCACCCAGTGCCAGCTGGCCCGCCGTGGGTTCAACCCCGGCCGCGCCAGTGGCACGATCAGGTGGCGAACCGCTGCAGCGATCAGCGCTTTCAACGTCTCCCGGGGGCTGCCCGACCGAGCCGTCGTCGGGCGGCGCAGCTGGACCGCGATGCTGTCGGGCGGCCGGACCCGTGTCCTCCAGGTCGGCGCGACAGGGCCCGTCGTGATGAAGCTCCAACGGGCCCTGTCGGCGTCACTGTCCCGCCAGGTCTCCGTCACCGGGGTGTTCGACCACCCGACTCACCGAGCGGTGGTCGACTTTCAGCGTGCGAACGGTCTCGTTGTCGACGGAACCGCCTCGCATGCGACGTGGGCGGCGCTGCGGTCGGGGGGCTGAGCGGAGCTGCGCTACGCCGCTGCAGGCGCCTCCACCGCGTCGATGGCCCAGAAGTCGCTCGCCAGCGACGGGCTGGTGAGATAGGCGTACGGCATCGTGCAGTAGCCGTTGATGCCCCAGCCCGTGCCCCACGAGTTGCGCACGTAGAACCGCTGCGAGTCGTCGTCATACCCAACGGCGAGCACGGCGTGCCCACCGAGCAGCCGCTCGCTCCGCGGCGGCAGCGGCACGACGCCGGTCTTCGCGACGTCCTGGCTCTCGAAGCTTTCGTAGACCGAGAACCCGAACACGAACGGAGACCCGCTCGCGAGGCAACCCTGCATCTGAGCCAGCAGCGGAAGCACCCGCTGGTAGACGGTGGCCTGGTGCTGCTCGGCCTCGGCGTAGGCAGCCGCGGGAGGCTGATCGGCGAAGCGGGCGATGTCGTACGCCCAGGTGTCCTCGGAGCAGATACCGAGCTGGTTGACGGCTTTGATGCCGTCGCGGATCTGGGCGCCGCTGTCCTGGCTGATGGTGCCCTCGATCTGGCGCTCGTTGTAGTAGACGAAGAGCCTCGACGGGGTGAAGTCGGTGAGTCCCTGCTTCATCTGCATGAACTCGAACGCGGCACCGATCGCGTTCGCGGTGCAGCTGCCGAGCTGGCCCTGGTCGTAGACGGGCGGGCACTGGCTGGTCAGGTCGACATGCGTGGGCAGCGTTGCCAGCACGGACTCCGGCGCGGCGAAGAGGTAGTCGCGGGCGTCAGGGAGGTCCGGGGTCCAGCCGTAGCCTTTGACGTGGCGGGGGATGAGGTGGTGGGAATCAGGCATGGTGTGTCGCACTCCTGCGGTCAAGTCGACGCGTCGCCGATGGCGCCGCGCGGCTTTCTAGCGTGAACGGCTGACGACGGTGAGGAGTTACCCGTCCGGAGCAAAATACATCGAACCCCCGACCACAGCACGGCGGCGCAGACCCGAATACCCTGGTCCCGAGATCGTCACCGTGACGCTGCGTCGAGGTTCAGGAGGCCGGGATGAGGAAGCAGGCAGGGGTGCTCGCCGCCGCCGCCGCGGTCGTCGTGGTGGTTGTCGCCTGGGTGCGCGACGGCAAGCGGAAGGCGTCAGCGATCGCGGCTACCGAGGTGGCGCTCGCCCCACCGCGAGGAGCGACGGCGCACGACCCCACCGCGATGGAGGTGGCGACCAG
>JBBSET010000078.1:0-12110 GCA_038239485.1 Propionibacteriales bacterium | reverse complement strand
GTCAGGGCAGCCGGGCCGATGCTCGTTCGCCGATCGAGGGCAGACCGAAGGTCCGCTTGGTTCGTGTCGGTGAGTGCCTGCGACCCTTAGCGCGTGACAACGATCGAACCTCGGCAGACAGGCCGATGGCTGTGGCCGCTTGTTGTCGATCTCGTGTGCGTGCTTGCCCTGGCCGTCGGTGGCATGAGGTCGCACGACGCGGGTAAGACGGACTGGGTGGTACTCGCCATCGTGTGGCCCTATGCGGTGGCCGCTGGACTGGCACACGTCTGGCTGGCATCGCGACGGCGGCAGACACGTAGGGCGTGGCCCGAGGGTGCGACCGTCCTCGCGGTGACCTACGTGCTCGGCATGCTTCTGCGCGCCATCTCAGGCCGCGGCGTCGCTCCGGGCTTCCTCGTCGTTGCCGCGATCTTCCTCGCTGTGACGATGCTGGGATGGCGCGCCGTGCTGCAGCTCGCCACGCGTCGTCGCGTCAAGCCCACGTCGTAGCTCACGCTGCAAACCTCAGGGGCTCACTCAGATCCGCCCGCCCGTCCTCGTGGATTGTCGCAGTCCCGTGGCGCGTGGGAGCCGGCCGGGTCTAGGGTCCGAAGATGCAGATCTTGGTGCTCGGCGGAACGTCCTTCGTGGGCCGCTGGATCGTGGAGGATTTGCTCGAACTGGGACATATGCCCACGTTGTTCAATCGTGGCCGCACTGGGCCGGACCTCTTCTTGGGCGTCGCGCGGCTGGTCGGGGACCGGGACTCAGGTGACTATGCCGCGCTCGCGGGCCACAGGTGGGATGCCGTCGTCGACGTCACCGCTTACCTTCCCCGCCACGTCGAGCAGGCTGTCGCTGCGCTCGGCGAGCATGATGGTCGCTACGTCTTCATCTCCACCGGCATGGTCTACGACCACAACGCCGCGGACGGAGCGATCACCGAAACCTCCCCACGTCTGGCACCTCATCTCGACGACGAGGTTCTCGACGACGAGACGTACGGGCCGCTCAAGGTTGCCTGCGAGGACAGCCTGCTCGCCCACTTCGGCGACCGCCTCACCGTCGTGCGCCCCGGGTGGGTGGTAGGCCCGCACGAGCCCACCGATCGTCTGACCTACTGGGTGCGGAACGCCGCTCGCGGACGCGCCATAGCGGTCCCCGAGCGACTGGACCGGCCCGTCCAGCTCATCGACGTCCGGGACCTGGCGCGGCTGGTCACCCTCCTCCTCGAGCGGGACCTCTCCGGTGCCTTCAATGCCGTTGGTCCTTCGCCGGCGGTAACGTTCGTGGAACTAGTGCGGGCCTGCGGGGACGCCGAACTCGTACGGGTGGCTGAAGCTGACCTGGACTTCCCGTTGCTCTTTCCCGATCCGTCGTGGGACGCGATGCTTCGGATCAGCAACACCGCCGCTCTGGCTGCCGGGATGCCCTCCACGCCGTTGATGCAGACCATCGCCGACACGCGTGCATGGGACCTGTCACGAGGTGAGCCCGCACTTGCAAGTGGCATGTCGGAACAGGAGCAGGGCGATGCCCTCCTCCATGCTCGTTCCTGAGCAGGGCACAGGATCCACGACGCTTTTAGGGTGTAAGACGCTCTATGCGTCGCATCCCTGGGTGGACCGCGCTAAGCGTCTTTGCGACCAACTTCGCCGAAGAGTGGGCCCCCCACGCGGCTTGCGACCTCGCGGCGGACCGGGTCCGTGACGTGCTGGTAGCGCGCTGCCGTTCTGTGGGATCTGATGCGCGCATGAAGGCTTCCGGCCAGGCCATGATGATCAGGAGACCGGTGCACCCGAGTCGCAGCGCGAGCAGGCCCTGCGTTGCACGGTGGCACGGCGCAGCCCGCGGACGGGACAGCGGTCATGGTGCTCGATATGTATAGCTTCACCCAGATTCACGGCGTCCACGCCCGCGTCTGCCTGGCCGGCGGGAGGCTACTCCACGGCCCGGCTGCGGAACCTCTCCAGTTCCGACACCGGGAGGCGTGTCCCGGCGAGTTTGAGCAGCGAGACGACATCCTGGGTGCGCCGGTCGAGCCGTTCCGCGAGCACGAAGGCGATGTCGGCCACGATCGCGGTGGCGAGGCGTTCGTGGCGGGCCAGGCGGCCCTGGACGTCGTCTGTGCGCCATCTGATCATCCGCACCCGTGAGTTCGCCTTGGCCGTGGCAGTACGAGAGGCGGACGGCACGAACAGCGATAGCTCGCCGAGGACCGACCCGGGCCCGAGCGTCGCGAGGACCCGGCCATGGGTGATGACCTCGACCCTTCCTTCGAGGATGGCTGCGACGCTGTCTGCCGGGTCGCCTTCCTCGAACAGCGTCGTGCCCGCTGCCGCCTCGCTCATCGTGGTCTCTCGGCGGAGCTGCTCCAGGTCCTCGTCGACGACGAGTCGGAACGGGCACACAGCCCGCAGCTCTGGTGGTCGCTCCGCATCCAAGCGCGTTCTCCGTGACTTTCGGTGGTGACCGGCGAGAACGACCCCGCGGTTCGACGGCGGGGTCGCTGCGCGCCACCCTAGCCTTCCCCTCTGGCCGCGAACCGTGCTGTTACCGTTCTCGTCGCGAGAGGCCCTGTCGTTCCGCGACGTGCTCAGCTGTGAGAACTGGGCCGACAGGAGGCGGCGATGGGCCGGGCCTACACCAGGTTCACCGAGCGTGCGTCATGGCTGCTGCGGCTCCCCCTCGAGACTCCCACCATCCCGTTCGACGACGAGCGGACCGGATGCACCATCTGGTTGAAGCTCGACTACCTACTTCCGAGCGGGTGCACGAAGGATCGGATGGCGACGAACATCGTCGCGTACGCGATCGCCTCGGGCCACGTGTCCCCCTCCACCGTCGTGGTCGAGGCATCGAGCGGGTCGACCTCGATCGCGTTGAGCATGGTCTGCGCCACGGTCGGTGTGCGGTTCCGGGCGTACATGCCCAAGACGGTCAGCGGCGAGAGGGTGCTGATGATCCGCCGGCTCGGTGGCGAGGTGGTCCTCACCCCCGCCGAGCAGGGCATGAACGGCGCAATGGCTGCCTTGCTCGACGACTCCGGTGCGGGCGCGGACGTGTACGCCACCCGACAGTTCGAAAACCCGCGCAACGTGTTCGCGCACCAGCACTCGACCGGCCCCGAGCTGATCCAGCAGGTCGGCGTACGGCTGGACGGCTTCGTCGCCGGCGTGGGTACCGGCGGCACGCTGATGGGCGTGGCGCACGCGCTGCGAGACCACGGATACGACACCACCATCGTCCAGGCGATGCCAACAGCGACCTTCAACGCAGAAGGCGATCCCGAGGTCATCGGGGGGATACCGGGCGTCGTCGAGGGCATGAGCAGGCTCCTCGACCCTGACGCCGTCGGGCTCGAGGACTGCGTGCTCGTCCCCGAGCCGGAGGCGATGGCGACAGCGCGCGAGTTCGGTCGTCGCGGCTTGGGCATCGGGCCGTCGAGTGGGCTCAACATCGCAGCCGCGCGTCGCCTCGCCGCCCGCCTCGGTCCCGGGCACCACGTGGGCACCATCCTGCCCGACCGCATGGAGCGGTACTTCTCAACTGCCTTGTTCGACGACGCCGCCGCCGAGCTGTAGCGCGGACGCGACGTCGTTCGTGTCGGAATCGCCGGTCTACTCGTCGAGAAGCGAAGCGTTGAGCTCACGCTCGGGCAGCACTTGGATGAAGTACTCGAGGCCGAACATCTCGTGCAGGAGCGGATCGGGAAACATGCTCGGGTCGATGGGGTATTGCGAGCGGTGTGAGGCCGTAGCGCGGATCTTGTGCCCAACGAAGTCCGAGACGTCGATGCGGGTGCTCACCCTGGCATCAACCTGTTCGCCCGACGGAAGCGACCGGGTGACCTGGGGCCGCCCCTGCTCCGGACGTCCATCGATGCCGACGGCCTCGGAGGCCATGAACGTCAGGCTCGTCACGTCGTCCACAGCAACCACGTGCGCGTTGCGGGGCCGACCTGTGGCGATGCCCTGCTCTCCGATGAACTCACCCGGGCCCGACTGGTCGACCACTCGCACACGACCGTCCTCGCCCTCTCGCCGGATCTCCACACGACCCGAAAGCAGGAAGTACATCGTCGTGGCGACTTCGCCCTGCTCGATGAGGTAGGAGCCAGACGGGAACCACTCCACGTTGACGAAGTCGCCCGCATATCCGAGCCCGGTCGCCTCGCGCGAAAAGACCCACAGTGCCCGCACGAAGTCCTTCGTGCCCTTGAAGCGGGCGGCCAGCTCGACGACCCACTCGGCCAGGCGGTTGCGCATCAGCATTCCGCTTCGCGGTGGGCAGCAGTGGAAAAGTCGGATCGACGAGGCCGATGGATGGTCATAGCAGGCGGTGGTGACGGCTGCTCCTACCGTGATGTGGTCGCGATGACCGGAGAACCCGTCCGGCCCGAACGTGATCACCACGTCGGGGTCCATATCCCTGAGCAGTTCCGACGCGAGGCCGACCAGGATCTGGCTGTCGATGTCGGCGAGCCCACCGTCCGGGTAGTCCAAACACCTCGTCTCGGTGAGCCCGAGCTCTCTCCCGGCCGCGTCCAGCTCTTTCTCCCGCACGTCTGTCAACGTCGCCCGGGTCGCCGCGCCCGCGTCCCTGATCTGGCCGGCTCCGCCTTTGGTGAGCGAGACCACGCGGACATCGGCGCCGGCGCTCGCGTATTTTGCGAGGGTGCCGCCGGCGCAGATGGTCTCGTCATCGGGATGGGCGAAGATGCCCAGCACCCGCGTGGGCCGCCGAATGCACGAGCTGACCGAGCCTTCGTGCGCCACGGTCACCATCGATTCTGGTCGTCGCTCCGACCCGACCCGCGATGGGAGGTGGTGGCCACCGATGACGAGGGTAGTGGCCGACGGGCGCGACCGACGGGCTGCGACGTCAGAAGGCGGGAGCGATACGACGTCGGCGGCGGAACCCGAGCATATGCGGCATCCCTGAGCCGGCGACGACCAGGGTTCTGCCGATGCGTTCGAGCATCGATGGTTCCGGCAGGGGACGGGCCGGGACCGGGAGGTCCGCCACGTCCAGGAAGTAAGCCCGCACCGGGCCGATCCCCTCGACGTCCTGGGCCACCTCGTGCGCGGGACCGGGCAGCGGCGCGCTCGCGGTGTCGTACAGCTCCTGGGAGAGGAGCACGTACTCGGGCACCGTGACCGCGTTCTTCAGCAGCCGATGGACAAGGATGACGTCGATCCCCACCAGCTTGCGCCGCTGCCTGATGGTCTGGGTGGCGACTTCTCCGACGTGGGCGACGAACTTGAGCTTCAAGTTCTCCGCCTGGCTGCAGCTGTGGCACGGGCACAAGTTGGTCGACACGTAGCGCCGCTCGACATGGAACGCCCAGTGCATGGCCAAGGCAGCCTGCAGCGTCAGAGCGACTGTCGCGTCGGTGTCGAGCGCGTCGGCCTGGCGAGCGAGAAAGGCCGCGTCACCCTCGATCTCGATGAGCTCGAAGCCGGGCGCGGCGTCGATCACCTTCTCGAGGAGCCGCGCGGTGTTGACCTCGGCATGCGCGAGGCTCATCCGGTGCGACCGCATGTAGTCGGTGTATCCGCCGATGTCGGCGATCAGGAGAAGCCAACGCGCAGACGCCATGCGTGACCATACCAACAGGCGAGCCCGCCACGTCCAGTTCGCCGCATCGTCGTGCCCACAGGTCTCGGGCAACGTGGGCGCTGACTATCGCGGCGGTTTCTCAGGGTCCTTACGAGGCGCGAAGCGCTCGAGCCTCGAGTCCACCACCGCCCCCGCCTCGCGGGCGCTCGGGGTGTAGCCGAGCACGACGGGGAGGAACCCGTCGGAGCGCAGTGCCCTCAGCCGCAGATCGCTGGTGGCTCGCACGGTCGCCGTTCTGCGGATCCGTCGGAGCAGAGCGATCTCTCCGAAGCCCACCCCCGGGCCGAGCGCCGCCACGACCTGTCCGTCCCCGACCACCTCCGCGTTGCCCGACTCGATCACGTAGTAGCGGTCCCCGACGTCACCCTGCTGGAACACGACGTGACCAGCGGGCACCACCACCGGTTCCAGGCCCCGAGCGAGCCGTTCGATGGCGGGCAGGGGCAAGACGCTGAGCATCGCCACCTGGTGAAGCAGCCTGATGTCGTCGTCGCGCACGCCGATGGACCGGTCGAGCCCCCGAAGCCGCCGCCATGACGCCAGGGCAAGGACCGGGCACAGGAGACCGACGACGACGAGCGCGCCCCGGACGCCGGCCGCGTCGACCAGCACCGAGGCGATAGCCGCCCCGACTCCGATGGACAAGGCGACGAGGCTCTCCAGCACGCCGAAGACCCGTGCCAGCACGTCGTCCGCAGCCAGCCGGGCCAGGAGGGTGAAGCCGGCGAGGTCAATCAGCGAGTTCCCGACGCCGACGCAGGCCAGCAGGCCCAACGCGGCAACCTCGCGGGGGAAGACTCCGATCAGCGTGACCGGCATCCCCCACAGGGCGACCCCGACGGCGAACCACCCGCCGAGGCGCCGAGTGTCGACCAGCAGCGATGCGGCGAACGAACCGAGGACCGCACCACCCCCGATGGCAGCGGTGAGGATCCCCGCCCCCGCTCCGCCGCTCCCCAGCTGCTCGATGGCAAGCACGACGGTGAGGACGGTCAGCGCCCCACGGGTGAACGACTGCGCCGCTGCCAGGCCCATGATGAGCGCGAGGTCGCGGCTCCGGCCGACAACGCGGATGCCGTCAACGGCCGACCTCACCAGGTTGGACTCCTTCGGTGCAGGAGGCCGCGGAGGAGCGTCGTAGTCCAGGCCCGCCAGCAGGGCTGCAGCCCACAACGAGGCGCCCGCAGCCACGGCGAACACGGCGGTCACGCCGGCCAGCTGCAGCAGCAGAGCTGCGAGCAGCGGGCCCACCAACGTGGCGGTGGCATCCAGTAGCCCACGGACCACGTTTGCGCTGGCCAGCTCGTAGCCGGTGTGGCATAGGGACGGCAGCAGCGCGGAGTGCGCCGGTCGGTAGAGCGTGGCGGCTATGGTCGACAGCACCGCCAGCCCGTACACGATGCGCGCTGGTCCGCCCGCTCCTATCACGAGCGCCGCCGCACCGGTGACGACCGCACGCAGCACGCAGACCACGATCAGCACGCGCTCCCTGCGGCCCTTGTCGGCCAGCGGCGACAGCAGGGGGGCCAGCAGCGCGGATGGCGACATCCGCAGGAGTCCCACCAGCCCGACCGCTGTCGCGCCGCCGTCTCGGTAGGCCACGATGCCGAGGCCCACGGTGAAGGCCCACTCCGCCGTCCAGGCCCCGAGGAAGCTGAGCTGGGCGCGCCGCAGGTAGGGGTTCCGGACGTTGCTGGTGAACGCGCCAGCGGCGTTGCCTAGCCTGACCCGCAGTCCCTCACCCGCCATCCGGGGACCCTACCGTTGCCAGTCGCCGTCACGGTCGGACGGAAACGACCGACACGGCCAACGGCACGAGGGTGGCCTCCGCGGAAAGCCCACCGTCGGACCAACAACGGGTGAGCGCCACGCACCCGGCCGGCCGGACACAAACCAGCGGCGAGCTGCGACACCTCACAGTGCCGGCCGGGGGCCGGTGGCGTTGAGGCCGGCGCAGCTGCTACGGAAGAGTCGCCATGAAGGCCACCAAGTCGGCAGCCACCCGGTCGGGTTGTTCCCAGAGAACGAGGTGGCCGGTTCCTTCATACACGACCAGTCGTGACCCAGGAATGGCACGGGCGAGATCCTCTTGTTCCTGGCGAGTGAGCAACTCATCGCGGTTGCCCCACAGGATCAGGGTGCGGGCCGTGATGCTCCCAAGGTCGCTCGGGGGTGCCGCGTCGCATAGTCCGTTCAATGTCTCGCGCCACACGTGGGCGGGTGTGCGGACCCCATCGCGGACGCGATCCTCGAGGTACCACTCCGGCACGGGATGGAAACGCGGGAACCAGGTCAACGACGCCCTGACCCAAACCTCGTCCACCGGATCACAGAGCCGGTCGACCTCGTCGGCGAACGCCGGCCGCCCTTGCAGGCTGCGCGGCGACCCGATCAGCACAAGTCCGGCCACGTGGTGTGGGCTTGTAGCCGCCACCTGCTGTGCGACATAGCCGCCGCTCGAGGAACCCATCAACACCGCGGAGGAGATGCCGATGGCATCCATGAAGGCAACGATGTCCTCAGCCAGACCTGCAAGGGTGTACCCGGCCCTCGGTCTGTCGGCTTCGCCGTGACCGCGCTGGTCGACTGCCACTGCGTGCACACGGTCGCCGAGCATCGGCATGAGTCGATCGAAGGATCGACGGGACTCTCCCCATGCGTGCAGCAACAGCACCGGTGTCGCGGACCTGGGACCGACCGATAAGTAAGGCAGCCTCACGCCAGTGGACAGGTCCACCCAACTCGCGCTCTGGTCCATCGACCAACGCTAGCCACACCCGAAGCAATCTGGACGCTGAAGCCCCGAGCGATCACATCGCGCTCACGGCAGGTGGCCCTGTTGCGGCGAGGCTTCGCGCAGAAGGTGAAGTATCGGGAGCCGATGGGTTGCGGCTCACCGGAGCGCTAGTCCCCAAGGAAGCGATCACCCTTAGAGAATGGAGGCGTAAGCCGATTAGGGCCAAATACATAGCTTTGTCCTAAGCCGACGTGAAACTGCCCGGGGGAGCCTGTGGCTCCACGAATCCAGTGCTGTCAGCGGGCGCTCCACCCGCCATCGACGCTGATCGCGGAGCCCGTGATGAACGCTGCGGCCGGGCCGCACAGGAAGGCGACCACGTCGGCGACCTCGTCAGGCTCTACCAGCCGCTTGATCACGGTCTCGGTGAGCATGACCTGCTCGACGACCTCGGACTCGGAGATTCCGTGTGCTTTGGCCTGGTCTGCGATCTGGCCCTCCACCAGGGGCGTGCGCACGTACGACGGGCAGACCGTGTTGGACGTGACTCCGTGCGGGCCACCTTCGAGCGCCGTCACTTTCGACAGGCCCTCGAGGCCGTGCTTGGCGGCGACATACGCCGACTTGTACGCCGACGCCCGCAGCCCGTGGACGGACGAGATGTTGACGATCCGGCCGAAGCCCCGCTCGTACATGCCCGGCAGCGCCGCCCGGATCAAGAGGAACGGCGCCTCGAGCATCAGGCGCAGGATCGTCGCGAACCGCTCCGGCGGGAACTCCTGGATCGGCGCGACGTGCTGGACCCCCGCGTTGTTGACGAGGACGTCCATGTCAAGAGACAGCGAGGCCAGCGCAGCCGTGTCGGAGAGGTCGACCTGCCACGCCACGCCGGCGACCTCGTCGGCGACGGCTTCGGCCCGCTCACCGTTGAGATCGGCCACCGTGACCTTCGCGCCGGCCGCGGCCAGCCGGCGGACGCATGCCGCGCCGATACCGCTGCCGCCGCCTGTGACGAGCGCGCGCCGCCCGGTCAGGTCCGTCACTGCCATCGTCATCCTTTGCTCGAGCCGCAGAGGCCGCGCCTCCCGCCGCCCACGATAGTGCTGGTCAGGCTCTGATCGTTGCGGATGGCGGGCACTGCTGACATGGTGGGGCCCAGGCTTACAGCTGAGAGCAGGGAGAGCCGTCTATGGCAGACGTTGTCGTCACCGGACCCATCCGCGACCGGTTCGACGAGGTGCTGACGGAGGATGCGCTGCAGTTCCTCGCCGCTCTGCATCGCCGCTTCAACGGCCGACGCCTTGAGCTGCTCGACCGCCGGCAGCAGCGGTACCAGGAGCTGGCTGACGGGGGCTCGCTGGGCTTCCTACCGGAGACGAAGGACGTCCGCGACGACGACAGCTGGCGAGTGGCCGAGCCGGCGCCGGGCCTCGTTGACCGCCGCGCCGAGATCACCGGTCCGACCGACGCGAAGATGACCATCAACGCGCTCAACTCCGGGGCGAGGGTATGGCTCGCGGACCACGAGGACGCCAACACCCCGCTCTGGGACAACATGGTCCAGGGTCAGTTGAACCTACGTGACGCGATCGAGCGCAAGCTCGACTTCACGTCACCGCAGGGCAAGCGCTACGCGCTGGCAGACGAGGTCGCCACGATCGTGCTGCGGCCGCGCGGCTGGCACCTGCCGGAGAAGCATGTCCTGGTGGACGACGAGCGGATGTCGGGGGGCCTGTTCGACTTCGGCCTGTACTTCTTCCACTGCGCCCAGCTCCAGCTCGACCGCGGGGCCGGCCCGTACTTCTATCTGCCGAAGATGGAGAGCCACCTCGAGGCCCGACTCTGGAACGACGTCTTCGTCGAGGCGCAGGACCGGCTCGGCATCGCTCAGGGGACCATCCGCGCCACCGTCTTGATCGAGACGTACCCTGCCGCGTTCGAGATGGAGGAGATCCTCTACGAGCTCCGCGACCACTCCGCCGGCCTCAACGCCGGTCGGTGGGACTACATGTTCAGCGCGATCAAGAGCTTCCGTACCCGCGGCAGCGACTTCCTGCTCCCGGACCGTAACTCGGTCACCATGACGGTGCCGTTCATGCGGTCCTACACAGAGCTCCTCGTCCACACCTGCCACAAGCGTGGCGCTCACGCCATCGGCGGCATGGCGGCCTTCATCCCGAGCAAGGACGAGACCACCAACGCTGCTGCCTTCGAGAAGGTGCGCGACGACAAGACGCGCGAGGCCGGCGACGGCTTCGACGGGTCCTGGGTCGCCCACCCCGGCATGGTCGCGCTCTGTACAGAGGTCTTCGACGCGGTGCTGGGCGACCGGCCGAACCAGATCGACAAGGTGCGAGCCGATGTCCACGTCGACGCCGACGAACTCCTCGACATCGGGTCCACACCTGGTGAGGTCACCGAGGCAGGACTTCGCAGCAACATCAGCGTCGGGATCCAGTACCTCGAGAGCTGGCTGCGCGGGTCAGGAGCGGTGGGCATCAACAACATGATGGAGGACGCCGCCACCGCAGAGATCTCCCGGTCGCAGGTGTGGCAGTGGCTGCACAACGACGTCGAGCTCTCCGACGGCCAGACCGTCACGCGGGAGCTCGTCGAGCGGCTGATCGACGAGGAGATCGACGTGATCAGGGACGCGGTCGGAGCCGCGCGCTTCGGGGCAGGCCGGTGGGACGATGCCCGGTCGCTGTTCACGGAGATGGCCCTGTCGGACGACTTCGCCGACTTCCTCACCCTGCCGGCCTACGAGCGAATGCCCTGACGTGGCCCCCGCAGACCTCGACCACCTCGCGGAGCAGCTGCGCTCGCTGATCGGCCCCGAGGCCGTCCTCGCCGACCGTCAGCAGCGCCGGACGTACGAGTGCGACGGGCTGGCGCACTACAAGGTGGTGCCGGGGATCGTGGTTCTCCCCCAGACCACCGACCACGTCGCGGCGGTGGTGCGGGCGTGCGTCGATGCCGGCGTTCCGTACGTCGCCCGCGGCTCAGGTACCGGGCTGTCAGGCGGGGCACTGCCGCGCGAGGACGGCGTCTTGATCGTGACCTCGCAGATGCGGGCGATCAAGGAGATCGACACCGCCAACCAGCGGGCCGTCGTGGAGCCCGGCGTGATCAACCTGCAGGTCAGCAGGGTCGCCACCCCACACGGCTACTACTACGCGCCGGACCCCTCCAGCCAGCAGATCTGCTCGATCGGCGGCAACGTCGCCGAGAACTCGGGCGGCGCACACTGTCTGAAGTACGGCTTCACCACCAACCACGTCTTCGGTATCGAGCTCGTCACGCCGGGCGCGGACGTTGTCCGGCTCGGCGGCAAGGCCCCCGACCCGCCCGGCTACGACCTGCTCGGCGCCTTCGTCGGCTCGGAGGGCACTCTCGGAATCGCGACCGAGGTGACGATCCGGCTGATGCGGACCCCGGAGGTCGTCAAGACCCTGCTGGCCGCCTTCGACTCGACCGACCAGGCCGGGGGGGCTGTCTCGGCCATCATCGGAGCCGGCGTAATCCCGGCCGCGATCGAGATGATGGATGCGCTGGCCATCGAGGCGGCCGAGGCTGCTGTGCACTGCAACTACCCCCAGGGCGCGGGGGCCGTGCTGATCGTCGAGCTCGACGGGCCTGCCGACGAGGTCGCGGCCCAGTTCGCCGACGTCGAGCGCCACTGCGACGACAACGGTGCCTTCGAGATCCGGATCGCGGCCGACGACGCCGAGCGTGCGCTGTTCTGGAAGGGTCGCAAGTCCGCCTTCGC
>JBBSET010000077.1:0-13237 GCA_038239485.1 Propionibacteriales bacterium | reverse complement strand
TGGTGTCGTCAGTCATCTCGGTCTCTTGTTCGGGTCGACGGTTCGGCCTCTGGAAAGGGGAAAGTAGGGATCCAGTCTGTCAAGAAACCCAATCCAGCAGAAATCAACTCAGCCCATGCTTAGGATTCGCCCCCCACACTGCGACGTCGGTGATGCGCCGGAAGGGACCGGTGCGGACGAGGCCGACGTCATCTGGGTGCTGGCCGAGCGAACTCTGGCACGATGGCGCGATGACCACGTCGCCCCATCCGAGCACGCTCATCACCGTGGCGCCGACCGGCGCGGAGACGGCCAAGGAGGACGTACCCGCGCTGCCGACCACGTTGGGCGAGCTCGTCGACACCGCCGAGCGCTGTCAGGCCGCTGGTGCCGCGATGATCCACCTGCACATCCGCGACCAGGACCATCGGCCCACCCTCGAGATCAGTCGGCTGCGCGATGCGGTCGACGCGATCCGCGACTCGACCACGCTCGTCGTCCAGCTGTCCACCGGCGGCTCGGTCCACGACCTCCTCGAGTCCAGGCTGAAGGTCCTCGACGCCGAGCCCGACTCGTGCTCGCTGACGATGGGGACGACCAACTTCGGTGACGACGTCTTCCTCAACCCCTGGCCGTTCGTTGCGGAGCTCTACCAGCTGTCGCAGGAACGCCAGGTCGTCCCTGAGTTCGAGCTGTTCGACCTCGGTCACGTGGCGGCGCTACACCGGCTGCTCGATGCCTACGGCCTTCCCTTCGGCGAGCGGGTGCACTGCGACCTGGTGATGGGAGTGCCCGGCGGGATGCCGGGTAACGCCGATGCGCTGGTCGCGGCGGTCCAGGCGCTGCCCGACGCGACGACGTCCTGGTCGGCGACAGGTATCGGCCGCACCTCCCTTGCTGTGGCACTGGCGTCCCTGTCGAAGGGCGGACACCTCAGGGTCGGGATGGAGGACACCCTGACCCTCGCCCGGGGCGTCCCGGTCACGCACAACGTCGAGCTGGTCAGCCGAGCAGCCAGTCTGTGTGAGCTGGCCCAGCGCCCCGCCATGTCGACGGATGAGGCGCGTGACTTCCTCCAGGTCAAACCACGCTGAAGCGCTGGTTAGACTCGGCGGGTGCGAGTGACCGGGGCCAGGTTCTGACATGGCCATCACCATCCCACCGGACCTGCATCCCGACCTGATGCCGATAGCCTTCCTGCTCGGCCACTGGCAGGGCAACGGCCGCGGCGACTACCCCACCATCGGCGGGTTCGAGTTCGGTCAGGAGATCGCCTTCACCCATGACGGCCGACCCTTCCTGCACTACTTCAGCCGGACCTGGCAGATCGACGACGACGGGGACGAGGCCGGTCCGCTGGCTCTCGAGACAGGGTTCTTCCGACCGCAGCCAGACGACGGCCTCGAGGTCGTGCTGGCCCACCCGACCGGCTTCGTCGAGATCTACTACGGCCGGATCGACGGCGCGAAGATCGAGCTGGCGACCGACGCGGTCGTGCGGACCTCGTCGGCGCAGGAGTACACCGCGGGGCAGCGTCTGTACGGCCTCGTCGACGGCGAGCTGCTGTGGACGTTCGACATGGCCGCCGTGGGGGAGCCGTTGCAGTCGCACATCTGGGCGCGGCTGCAGCGGGTCTGACCCGCCGGCCCGCCCGCTGCTCGCGCCTAGACTGGCCACGTGGACCAACTGCAAGACGAGCTCCGATCGCGTGGCTACCGGCTCACGCCGCAGCGCCAGCTGGTGCTCGAAGCGGTGACGTCCTTGGGTCATGCAACCCCGGAGGACGTGCACGCCTGGGTGCGCGAGCGGTCGGCCGGTGTCAACATCTCCACGATCTATCGCACGCTGGAGGTGCTCGAAGAGGTCGGGCTCGTCAACCACGCGCACCTCAGCCATGGAGCGCCGACCTATCACGCCGCGGCGGCACCCGAACATGTCCATCTGATCTGCCGTGACTGCGGCCGGATCATCGAGGTCGAACCGGCCGAGATCGAGCCGATGGTCGACGAGCTCCGCGCCGCGCACGGATTCGTCGCGGACATCGGGCATCTGACCGTGTTCGGGTCATGTGCGGAGTGTGCGGGATGACGGGTACGAGCGAGCGGAGCCCGCTCCTGGCGCTGCCGGGAGCCGTCGAGGGGGACGGGATCGACGCGGGGGTGGCGTCGCATTACGGCGACCCCTACCGCGAGCAGAAGGCCCTGGTCGCGGGAGAGGCCCTCGTCGACCTCTCCCACCGAGGCGTCGTACGTGTCACCGGTCCGGACCGGCTCAGCTGGCTGCACTCGCTGACCAGCCAGCACCTGTCGGGGTTGTCGCCGCACCAGCGTGTCGACACCTTGATCCTGTCCCCCCAAGGACACGTCGAGCATCTGCTGAGCGGCTTCGACGACGGGGTGTCGTTCTGGGCCCACGTCGAGCCCGGGGAGGCGCCCGGGGCAGTGTCATGGCTCGACGGGATGCGCTTCATGTTACGGGTCGAGGTGAGCGACGTCTCGGCAGAGTGGGCCGCCTACGCCCTGGACGAGTCTCGGGTCGAGCTGATCGAGCGTCGCCACCTGCCCCAGGCGGCCGTGGGGCGCGTACCTGCCGGCAGCTGGGCGTTCGAGGCTCTCCGGATCGCCCGGGGGGTGCCGCGGTTCGGGCTCGACACCGACCACAAGACCATTCCGAACGAGGTGGGCTGGATCGGGTCAGCGGTCCACCTGGACAAGGGCTGCTACCGGGGTCAGGAGACGGTGGCCCGGGTGCATACCCTCGGTCGCCCACCTCGCCGGCTCGTGCAGCTGCATCTGGACGGGTCGGTCGACCACCTGCCTGCGCACGGTGATGCGGTGATGCTCGCCGACCGGCAGGTAGGGTTCGTCGGCTCGGCCGCTCGACACTACGAGCTCGGACCGGTGGCAATGGCTCTGGTCAAGCGAAATGTCAGCCTCGACGAGGTGCTGATGGCGGGCGGCGTGCCTGCGAGCCAGGAAGCCGTCGTCGACCCCGAGGTCGGCCTGCACGTCCGCCCACGCCTCAGCTGACCTCTCGCCGACCGGGGCATCACCTGGTCGCGTCAGCGATGACGAGCCCGTCAGTTGATCATTCCGGCGCCGACGGTGACGCCGGTCGCCTCGTCGATCAGGACGAACGAGCCGGTGGTGCGGTTCTTCTCGTACGGGTCGCACAGCAGCGGCACGGTCGTGCGGAGCTGGACCCGGCCGATCTCGTTGAGGCCCAGCTCCTTGGTCTCGAGGTCGCGGTGCAGCGAGTTGACGTCCAAGCGGTACTGGACGTCCTTGATCATCGCGCGCGCCGAGCGGGTGGTGTGCTTGATCGCCAGCTTCTGCCTCGGGCGAAGCGGCGCGGTCGCCATCCAGCAGACCATCGCGTCGATGTCCTGACTGGGCACGGGGGCGTTCTGCGGGCGGCAGATCATGTCGCCGCGCGAGACGTCGACGTCATCCTCGAGCCGGACGGTGACCGACATCGGAGGGAAGGCCTCGTCGAGGGCGCTGTCGAACAGGTCGATGGCGGCGATCTTCGAGGTCATGCCCGACGGGAGCACGAGGACGTCGTCACCGGGCTTCAAGATGCCACCGGCGACACGGCCGGCATAGCCCCGGTAGTCGTGGTAGTCGTCGGACTTGGGCCGAACGACGTACTGCACGGGGAAGCGGGTGTCGACCAGGTCGCGGTCGGACGCCACATGGACGTTCTCGAGGTGGTGCAGCAGTGACGGGCCGTCGTACCAGTCCATGTTCTCGGAGCGGTTCACGACGTTGTCGCCCTGCAGCGCGGAGATCGGGATGATGGTCAGGTCCGGGATGCTGAGCTTGGTCGCGAACGAGGTGAACTCCTCGTGGATCGCGTTGTAGCGCTCCTCGGAGAAGTCGACCAGGTCCATCTTGTTGACGCAGAGCACCAGGTGGGGCACACGCAACAGCGACAAGATCACGGCATGCCGCCTGGACTGCTCGGTCAGGCCCTGGCGGGCGTCGACGAGAACGAGTCCGAGGTCGGCTGTGGAGGCGCCGGTGACCATGTTGCGGGTGTACTGCACGTGGCCAGGTGTGTCGGCGATGATGAACTTGCGGCTGGGAGTCGCGAAGTAGCGGTACGCCACATCGATCGTGATGCCCTGCTCCCGCTCCGACCGCAGGCCGTCGGTGAGCAGCGCCAGGTCGGTGTAGTCGTACCCGCGGGCGTGAGAGGTGGCCTCGACGGCTTCCAGCTGGTCGGCGAAGATCGACTTCGAGTCGAGGAGCAGCCGCCCGATCAGCGTCGACTTGCCGTCGTCGACCGAGCCGGCGGTGGCGAACCTGAGCAGATCCATCAGAAGTAGCCCTCTCGTTTGCGGTCTTCCATGGCGGCCTCGCTGAAGCGGTCGTCGCCACGAGTCGCGCCGCGCTCGGTCAGCACGGCGACGGATATCTCGTCGATGATCTCGGGAATGGTGGATGCGGTGCTCTCGACGCAGCCGGTCAAGGTCAGGTCGCCGACGGTCCGAAAGCGTACGACCCGCTCCTCGACTGTCTCGCCGGGCCGCAGCGGGTTGTGCTCGCTGGCACTCAGCAGCATCCCGTCACGCAGGAAGACCTTGCGCGTGTGGGAGAAGTAGATGTCCGGGATCTCGACCTTCTCCTGGCCGAGGTAGTCCCAGACGTCGAGCTCGGTCCAGTTCGAGAGCGGGAAGATCCGCATGTGCTCACCGGCATGGATGCGGCCGTTGTACAACGACCAGAGCTCGGGGCGCTGCATCTTCGGATCCCACTGGCCGAACTCGTCGCGGTGCGAGTAGACCCGCTCCTTGGCGCGCGCCTTCTCCTCGTCGCGGCGCCCGCCTCCGAAGGCGGCCGTGAAGCCCTCCTCCTCGATGGCGTGCAACAGGGTTCCGGTCTGCATCCGGTTACGGCTGGTCTTGCCGTCGTCGACGATGACGCCGGTACGGATCGCCTCCTCGACGGAGGCCACGATCAGGCGGACGCCGAGCCGGTTCACCCAGTGGTCTCGGCACTCGAGAACCTCGGGGAAGTCGTAACCGGTGTCGACCTGGAGGACCGGGAAGGGGATCTTCGCGGGGAAGAAGGCCTTCTCCGCCAGCCGCATCATGACGATGGAGTCCTTGCCACCTGAGAACATCAGGACCGGCTTCTCGAACTCCGCGGCGACTTCGCGGAAGATGTGGATCGCCTCGGCCTCCAGCTCGTCGAGCTGGCTGAGGCGGTAGTCAGCGTGGACCGTCATGGACGAAAGCTCCTTGCGATGAGTTGCAGATCAGCCTAATGGCGATCACGGCGCTGAATATGTCGATCGCTGCTTGCGGGCAGTGGGTGGGGCACGGCGCGGGATCGGTCAAGGGGCCTCCACCTGCGGTTCGGATGCCGTCTGCTCCTCGATCTGCTCGACGGTGGGGCTGCCGAACATCGTCAGGCCGAGGTTACGGCGCAGCAGCCCCCACACCAGTGGCACGAGGAACAGCATTGCCACTCCTACCAGCGCGATCAGCTTCGGATGGGTCTGCTCCGCGCCGGCGCCGAGAGGGCCCCAGCCGGCCTTGTCGAGCAGTGCGAGTCCCGACATCGTGAGAACGACGACGATCCCACGGCGGATGTAGGTCGCCCGTAGTCGTGGCGCGATCTTTGCTCCGATGATGCAACCGGGGACGGACCCGATCGTGAGCGGAATCACGATGCTCCAGTCGAGGCCGTTGACCAAGATGTTCGAGATCGCCGCTGACATCACCAGCGGGACGGCTTGCACGAGGTCGGTGCCGACCAGCTTCACTGCCGACAGCGTCGGGTACAGCATCAGCATGGCGATCATGATCACCGAGCCGGAGCCGACCGACGTGATACCGACGAGCAGGCCGCCGAGAGCGCCCACCACGATGGTCGGGACGGGACGAATGACAGGCTCGGTATTGCCCCGCTTCAGCCCCTTGGCACGGCGCCGCAGCTCGATGTAGAGCCGGAGCGCGTACGTGGTCGCAGCGAAGAGCAGGGCGAACCCGATGCAGAGCTGGAGGAAGGTATTGATGTCGGCGTGCGGGTTGACCCAACGGATCAGCCGCGGCCCGAGAAAGGCCATCGGCACCGATCCGCAGATCAGGTAGCCCGCGAGCCGGAAGTTCGGCGAGCCCTCTCGCCAGTGCACCGCAGCGCCGCCGGACTTGTAGACGGCGGCCGCGGTCAGGTCGGCGGTGACGATGGTGGACGCGTCGCCGACGCCGAGGAAGATCAGTGCGGGGGTCATCAGCGCCCCGCCGCCCATCCCGGTGATACCGACGACGGTGCCGACCACGAAGGCGGCGATGACGGTCTTGATCTCCAGCCCGTGGCCGGCCAGGATGCCCGCCGAAAGCAGGATCGGGGTGCTCGCGACCATGACCCGCCCTCCATCCCCTCAGTCGTGCATCCAGCCCTGGAATGCTAGGGCATCGACTAGTTCGTCAAGACATTCTGCTATGTCTCTTCGAGTAGTGTCGATTCGGACGGCGTCGGTCGGTACCTCGTACGGCGACGAAATACCGGTGAAATCTGGGATCTTTCCGGCGCGTGCACGCGCGTAGAGACCCTTTCTGTCACGTCGCTCACATTCTTCGAGCGGCGTGGCCACATGTACCAGGACGAATCCGCCCCCCGCGCGCTCCACCATACGGCGCACTTCGGCTCGAGTACCCTCAAATGGTGCAATAGGTGAGCAGATCGCCACCCCGCCGTGCCGCGAGATCTCCGCCGCGACGAAACCGATCCGCAAGATGTTGGTCTCCCTGTCCTCCCGGCTGAACCCCAGGCCCCGGGAAAGATGGTGACGGACCACGTCACCGTCGAGGGACGTCACGGTCCGGTACCCGCGTTCCAGGATGAGGTCGACCAGGGCTCGCGCGAGCGTCGACTTGCCGGACCCCGACAGGCCGGTGAAGAAGACCACTAGTCCCTGCTGGCCGCGAGGGGGGCGGTCCTGCTCCACGATGGCCTCGATCGGGGCCGCAAGCTCACCGACCGGCTCGTCGGGCAGCATGAGTGTCGAGGCCGCAAAGGCGCCCGCGACGCTCGCCAGCAGCCAGTCGTTCGGGGAGCGCCAGGTGCCGTGCGGACCGGTCCAGCCATGGTCGGCTGCCGAGACGGCCACGACGAGAGCGGAGGAGTCGATGAGCTGGGCCGCGGCGATCGTCGCTCGCACGAGCGCGGGCCCGGAGACGCCCTGCGGCATCCCGTCACCCACGCAGGCCAGCAGCAGCGGCGCCAGATCGGCCTCGGCCGCCCCGCGCGTGATCGTCTGGAGGTCCTCGGCGGTCAAGGGCCGGGTCACCGGAACGGCGAGCAGTCTGTCCGGAGGATGGGTCTCGTGCACCTGCACGGGTGTCAGGTGGAGGCGCCGGAAGGGCCCGAACTCGTTGTAGGCGAGCGCCTCGACGCTCCCGACCACGCCGACCCGCCGTTCATCGGCCGGCCAGGTCCCGGTCAGGCTGAGCCGCGCGAGTGGCGCCCCCTCGGGGTCGATCAGGTCGAGGTACCCGGAGCCGGTGGCGAGCTCCGCGGTCTCGGCGGGGACGACCAGCGTGATGGGGGCGGCGTCACCTGCCTTGGAGGGGTCGACGAAGCCAGTGAGCGGTGGCTCGGCGAAGGAACCGTTGACCAGCAGGTCGAGGTCGTCCAGCTCACGCTGGGTCGGTGTCCACTGCGGGACGGAGTGCGGACGTTCTGTCACGAGGCGATTGTTCCATCCAGGCGACCGGTCGGCTCGGCGGTCCGGTCGTCGGCGCCGCAGGTGGCCCGGCCCGGTACGCTCTCGGCGGTGACCCTTCCTCCCGCCATGCTTGTCGACGTCGTCAGGTCCGGCTTCGTCGAGGGACATCACCGCGGCTCGGTCATCGTCTTGGACTCCGACGGCTCCGTCGGCTGGTCGCTGGGCGACGTGAATGCCCCCATCTACCCGAGATCCTGCAACAAGCCGCTCCAGGCCGCCGCCATGCTAAGCGCCGGGCTCGACCTCGAGGGGGCGCTGCTGGCGCTGGCGGCCGCAAGCCACTCCGGTGAGGCGTTCCATCTCGAGGGTGTACGCCAGATCCTGACTGGCGTCGGGCTGGACGAGTCGGCACTCCAAACCCCGCCGGACTATCCGCTGGACGAGGAGACGCGGATCGCGACCATCCGGGCCGGTGGAGAACGGTCGCGGGTTGCCATGAACTGCTCGGGCAAGCACGCGGCGATGCTGGCAACCTGCGTCGTCAACGGCTGGCCGACCGGGACGTATCTCGAGGTCGAACACCCGGTGCAGCGGGCGATCACCGCGACCTTCGCCGAGCTCACCGGCGAGGACATCGTGTCCGTTGGTGTCGACGGGTGTGGCGCCCCGCTGTTGTCGACATCGTTGGTCGGGCTGGCCCGGGCCTTCCGAAGGCTGACGACTGCTCCCCCGGCGGCGGCTGAGCGACGCGTCGGCCGGGCGGTCGCCGGCTCTCCGGAGTACGCCTCGGGCACCTGGCGCGACGAAGCGGCGCTGCTGCGCGCGATACCGGGAGCGGTCGGCAAGGCCGGCGCCGAGGCCTGCTACGCGCTGGCGCTGCCCGACGGCCGCGCAGTGGCTCTCAAGATCGACGATGGTTCGCCTCGCGCGCGTCCGGTCGTGATGGCCGCCGCACTGTGTCGGATGGGCGTCGACCAAGAGCCCGGAGTGGACGGAGCCGCACTGCGTGCGACGGGCGCCGTCTCGGTGCTCGGGGGTGGCCGGCCGGTCGGTGAGCTCCGCCCTGCCTTCTGAGAGGTGACTCGGGTCACGAGGCTGGAGTTTGCATTTGCTAACTATTGCAAGCACGATGGAGGTATGGCCAAGCTGAGCGTCACCAAGCCGCTCTCCCACGGAGCTCCCAAGGCCGCGGCGAAGGTGACCGCGACGGCGCGGGCAGGCACGGCGATGATGGGCCACAGCGCCCAGAGTCTCGGCGACTACCTTCGTGACCAGCGTCGCGGCGCACAGCTCTCGCTCCGCCAGCTCGCCGACCAGGCGGGAGTGTCCAACCCCTATCTCAGCCAGATCGAACGCGGCCTGCGCAAGCCGTCGGCCGACGTTCTCCAGCAGCTCGCCAAGGCGCTGCGGATCTCGGCCGAGACGCTCTACGTCCGAGCCGGGATTCTCGACCCGGCCGAGTCGGGGGAGTTCTCAGTGCAGAGAGCAGTACTCGGAGACCTCGCCCTGAGCGAGCGCCAGCGCCAAGTGCTTCTGGACATCTACGCCTCGTTCCGGCGCGAGAACGACAGCACGTCGGCCACCCAGACACCTTCTGCCTAGGTTTCGGAAAGGACCACCATGGCACCCACCAGCAACAAGAGCCGCAACGTCGTCATCTCCTCCAACGACCCCACCCCCCTGTATGCCCTCGTCGGCGCAGGCGACCTCGCCGTCGCCACGTTGCGTACCGCGAGTGCCGAGCTGAGTGCGAGAGCCGCCAGGCTCAGCCCCAAAGCGCTACGTGAACAGGCCCAGTCCAGCGTCGAGTCGGCTCCTGGCCAGGTCCAGGCGCTCCCGGGCAAGGCCCAGGCCGCGCTCAGCGGGGCCGTGTCGACGGCCTTCTCGACATACGGCGAGCTTGCCGGGCGCGGTAAGAACCTCGTCACCCGCGTCCGCCGCCAGACAGCGACCTCTGACCTCGAGGAGCAGGCGAAGTCCACAGTCAGCAAGGTGAAAGCGGCCTCGACCACGACCAGGAAGTCGGCCGCCCGGACTGCCACTGCCGTGAAGTCCGCGTCGACGTCGACCCGCAAGTCCGCCACCCGGACCCAGGCGGCGGCGAAGTCGGCGGCGACCAGCGCCAAGAGAACCGCGTCGGCCGCGAAGAAGGCCGCCGAGACCACCGCCGCAAAGGTAGGCGACTGAGCACCGCTCTCGGACAGGCGCACCGGCTAGGCTGAGCGCGTGAACCTGGCCTCGAGCAGCTCGGTCGTCTGGACGATCGAGAGCGACCTCTACTTCGCGATCTGGGTTGTCCTGTTCGTGGTCAAGCTGTTCGCGCTGTGCGATGCCGCGTTCCGGCCGAACCAGATCTTCGTGGCTGCGGAAAAGCAGACCAAGCTGATCTGGATGGCGATGCTGGCCGTTGCGTTGCTGCTGCACGTCTTCGGTCCTCGGTCTCAGTTCTCGCTGTTCAGCCTGATCGGCGCGGTGGTCGTCCTGGTCTACCTGGCCGACGTGCGGCCGGTGCTCAGATCCATGCAGAGCCGCTGACCCTCCGCGCGTGCCGCTGATCGAAGGGCCGAATGGGCCGGTCGACTGCCTGGTGACGGGCTCCGGCGGTCCTGTGACCGTCTTCGCCCACGGGTTCGCGGGCTCGATCGCCGAGACCCGCCCCTTCGGTTCAGGTGTGGCAGGTAGCCGGGTGTTCTTCCACTTCCGCGGCCACGGCGACTCGGCGGATACCGACGAGCCGTGGACCTACACGGGACTGGAGGGCGAGCTGAGGGCAGTCCGCGACACGTATGCGGCCACGCGCGCGCTCGGCCTTTCCCTGGGGGCCGGGGCGGTCCTGAGCGCCGCGGTCCACAACCCCGGGGAATTCGAACGTATCGTCCTCGTGCTCCCTGCGGCCATCGACGAGCCACGCGGTCACAGCGCCGTCGAGCGAGTGGAGGCGATGGCCCAGCGGGCGGATGCGGGCGACGTGGAAGGGCTGGCCTGGTTGCTCCTCGATGCGCAGCCAACCAGCCTCTGGGAGCACCGCTCCGTACGCGTCTGGGCCCACCAGCAGGCTCAGCGACTGTGCGGAGACCGACTCCGGGGCGCCATTCGACAGATACCGACCCTGCACCCGCTGAAGGACCGGTCCGAGCTCGCTGCCGTCACCTGTCCCGTGCTGGTGATCGGCCAGCACGGCGACGACGCACATCCCGTCCGCGTGGTCCGTCAGATCGCCGAGGGTCTTCCGGCAGCCGAGACGGAGATCTTTCCACCGGGTGGCGTGCCCTGGACCCGGCGCGGCGCGCTGCGGCAGCTGATCGCGGACTTCCTGAACACCTCGACAGAGCCTCGCACCGACAGACCCTCACATCCATAAGGCCGCGGCCCCACCCAAGGAGGTAGGCACGATGCGGATCAGCGTCATCCGAGGCGACATCACCACGCAGGACGTGGACGCGGTTGTGAACGCCGCCGACACCCGGATGCGCGGCGGTGGTGGCGTCGACGGAGCCGTCCACCGCGTAGGTGGGCCAGCCGTCCTGGCCGACTGCATCGACCGTTTCCCCCACGGCCTCGCGACGGGCCACGCGGGCTGGACCACCGCCGGCGACCTGACCGCGCGATGGGTCATCCACGTGGTCGGCCCGAACCATGCGCGCGGCCAGACCGACAGGTCGCTGCTGACCTCGTGCTACGCCAACGCGTTAGCGGTCGCCGACGAGCTGGGCGCAACAAGCGTGGCGTTCCCGCTCGTGTCAGCAGGAGTGTACGGCTGGCCGGTTTGCGACGCGGCCGCGGCCGCGATCGAGACCGTGCTCAGCACAGCGACCGACGTGGTCGACGTCCGGATGGTCGCCTTCGGCGACGCAGCCTACGACGCCCTGACCGGGGCCCTCGGATCGACGGAGGCCAGCCGGTAGCACAGGTGGAGCCGACCCAGCAGCTGACGCGCGGCCGAGGGTCGCGCGGTACGTCAGCCGCGGCGAGCTCGGGCGAACGCCCGGCCGCGAACGGTCTGGTCGAGGATCACCTTACGCAGCCGGACGGCGTCAGGCGTCACCTCGACGCACTCGTCCTCCCGGCAGAACTCCAGCGACTGCTCGAGCGAGAGCCGGCGCGGTGGCACGATCTTCTCGAAGTTGTCGGAGCTCGCCGCGCGGACGTTGGTCTGCTGCTTCTCCTTGGTGATGTTGACGTCCATGTCGTCGGCGCGAGAGTTCTCGCCGATGATCATGCCCTCGTACACCTCCGTGGTGGGGTCCACGAACAGCGTTCCGCGCTCCTGCAGGTTGGTCATGGCGTAGCCCGTGACGGCGCCCGAGCGGTCCGATACCAGCGAGCCGGAGGCGCGCGTGCGCAGCTCCCCGAACCAGGGCTCGTAGGTCTCGAAGACGTGGTGGGCGATTCCGGTGCCCCGGGTGTCGGTGAGGAACTCCGTGCGGAAGCCGATCAGGCCGCGTGCCGGGACCAGGAACTCCAGCCGGACCCAGCCGGTGCCGTGGTTGACCAGCTGCTCCATCCGGCCTTTGCGGATCGCGAGCAGCTGAGTGACGATGCCGAGGTAGTCCTCGGGGCAGTCGATGGTCAGGCGCTCGACGGGCTCGTGAAGCTTGCCGTCGATCTCCCGGGTCACGACCTGCGGCTTGCCGACGGTGAGCTCGTAGCCCTCCCGGCGCATCTGCTCGACGAGGATCGCCAACGCGAGTTCCCCGCGGCCCTGGACCTCCCAGGTGTCAGGTCGCTCGGTCGGGAGGAGCCGGATCGACACATTGCCGATCAGCTCGCGGTCGAGACGGTCCTTGACCAACCGCGCCGTGACCTTCGTGCCTTTGACGCGTCCGGCGAGCGGCGATGTGTTGATGCCCAATGTCATCGAGATGGCCGGTTCGTCGACGGTGATCAGAGGCAGAGCCACCGGCTGGTCGAGATCGGCGAGGGTCTCGCCGATGTTGATCTCCGGAATCCCGGCGACGGCGATGATGTCACCCGGACCGGCCGACTTGCCGGGTACCCGCTCGAGAGCCTCGGTCACGAGCAGCTCGGTGACCTTGACGTTCTGACGTGCGCCGTCACGTCTCAGCCAGGCGACGGTCTGACCCTTGTTGATCGTGCCCTGATGGACCCGGCACAGCGCGAGCCGGCCGAGGAACGGGGAGGCGTCGAGGTTCGTCACCTGCGCCTGAAGCGGCGCGCCCGGGACGTACGTCGGCGCGGGGACTCTGGTGAGGATCGTCGCGAAGAGTGCCTCGAGGTCGGCACCGTCGGGGAACTCGCCGTCCGCGGGCTGGGTCATCGACGCGCGGCCGGCCCTGGCGGAGGCGTAAACGATCGGGAAGTCGAGCGAGTCCTCGGCGGAGTCGGAGTCGAGCAGGTCGAGGAAGAGCTCGTAGGTCTCGTTCACGACATCGGAGATCCGCGCGTCGGGACGGTCCACCTTGTTGACGACGAGGACGACGGGAAGCTTGCGCTCGAGGGCCTTGCGAAGCACGAACCGGGTCTGCGGAAGGGGTCCTTCGGAGGCGTCGACGAGGAGGACGACTCCGTCGACCATGGAGAGCCCGCGCTCGACCTCGCCACCGAAGTCGGCGTGGCCGGG
>JBBSET010000076.1:0-13245 GCA_038239485.1 Propionibacteriales bacterium | reverse complement strand
TGATGTCGTTGTCGAGCAGCGGCGCGAGCCGGCGCCGGATCCCGATGTTGGCCTTCATCCGTGGGTCCTTGGCGTACTCCGACCACATGTAGTCGCGGTCGTCGTCGGTCACCATCTCCAGCGTCAGCTCGTCGTGGTTGCGCAAGAAGATGCCCCACTGGCAGTTGTCCGGGATGGCCGGCGTCTGCTCCAGTATCTCCGAGATCGGGTATCGCGACTCGCGGCGAACCGCCATGAAGATGCGCGGCATCACCGGGAAGTGGAAGCACATGTGGCATTCGTCTCCGCCGGACTCGAACTCGCCGAAGTAGTCCACGACGTCGGCCGGCCACTGGTTCGCCTCGGCCAGGAGGACCCGGTCCGGGTACTCCGCGTCGACGGTCTTGCGGACCTTGCGGAGAAACTCGTGGGTCTCTTCCAGGTTCTCCCCGTTGGTCCCGGGCCGCTCGTAGAGGTACGGGACGGCGTCGAGGCGGAAGCCGTCGATACCCATGTCGAACCAGAACCGCAGCGCATCCAGGATCGCCTCGTGGACGGCGGGGTTGTCGAAGTTGAGGTCGGGCTGGTGGCTGTAGAAGCGGTGCCAGAAGTACTGCTGACGAACCGGGTCCCAGGTCCAGTTGGACGGCTCGGTGTCGACGAAGATGACCCGGGCGTCCTGGTAGAGGGTGTCGGTGTCGGACCAGACATAGAAGTCGCCGTAGGGGCCGGTGGGGTCGCGTCGAGACTGCTTGAACCACTCGTGCTGGTCGCTCGTATGGTTCATCACGAAGTCGACGATGATCTTGATCCCGCGCTGATGCGCCTCGTCGAGCAGCCGCTGGAAGTCGTTGAGAGTGCCGACCTCGGGTGCGACGTTGACGAAGTCGGCGACATCGTAGCCCCCGTCGCGCAGCGGCGAGCTGAAGAAGGGCGGCAGCCAGAGACAGTCGACGCCGAGCCACTGGAGATAGTCGAGCTTGTCCCTCACACCGTTGAAGTCCCCGACGCCGTCGCCGTTGGAGTCTTTGAACGAGCGCACCAGCACTTCGTAGAAAACGGCACGTTTGAACCACATCGGGTCGCTGCCCACGAGCTCAGGCTTTCCGGACCGAGAGGATGTGCGCGGGCTCGACGAACGGGTCGAGGCGAACGAAGTTCCGCTCGCCCCAACGCCAGCTCTCACCGCTGATCTCGTCGACCACGATGAAGGTCTCGTGCCAGTCGAAGCCCAACTCCGGCATGGTCAGGTGGACCATCGTCTCGCGGGTCCCGTGCGGATCGAGGTTGATGACGACGATGACGGTGTCGTCAGTCCCGCCCGATGACGAGCGCTTGCTGAAGCAGAGCACGGAGTCGCTGTCGGTGCTATGGATCGAGACGTTTCGCAGCAGGCGGAGCGCCGGGTGGCGACGCCGGATGTCGTTGAGGCGGGTGATGTAGGGGGCCAGGCTGCGGCCCTCGGCCTCGGCGGCCGCCCAGTCGCGCGGACGGAACTGGAACTTCTCGGAGTCGAGGTACTCCTCGGCGCCCGGCCGGATGGCCACGTGCTCATACAGCTCGAACCCGGCGTAGACACCCCAGGAGGGTGAGCCGGTCGCCGCGAGGGCGGCGCGGATCCGGAAGGCCGCCGGGCCGCCGTACTGCAGGAACGACGGCAAGATGTCGGGGGTGTTGACGAAGAAGTTCGGCCGCATCAGGTCGGCGGTCTCGTGCGACACCTCGTCGAGATACGCCTCGATCTCCGACTTCGCGTTGCGCCAGGTGAAGTACGTGTAGGACTGGTGGAAGCCGACCATGCCGAGGCCGCGCATCATGTAGGGCCGGGTGAACGCCTCGGAAAGGAAGACGACGTCGGGATCGGTCCGCCGCACCTCGGAGAACAGCCACTCCCAGAACATCACCGGCTTGGTATGGGGGTTGTCGACCCGGAAGATTCGAACGCCGTGGTCCATCCAGTACCGGACGACGCGCAGCACTTCGGCACTCAGGCCGTGGTAGTCGTTGTCGAAGTTGAGCGGGTAGATGTCCTGGTACTTCTTCGGCGGGTTCTCGGCATAGGCGATCGTCCCGTCGGCCCGCGTGTTGAACCACTCGGGATGCGACGACACCCAGGGGTGGTCGGGCGCACACTGCAGCGCGAGGTCGATCGCCACCTCGAGCCCGGCGGCGACGGCCTGCCTGACGAAGTCGTCGAAGTCGTCGATCGTCCCCAGCTCGGGATGGACGGCGTCATGGCCGCCGTCCTTCGAACCGATCGCCCACGGCGAGCCGGGGTCGCCGTCGGCGGGCGTCAGCGTGTTGTTGGGGCCCTTGCGGTTGACCTCGCCGATCGGGTGGATCGGCGGCAGGTAGAGGACGTCGAAGCCCATGTCGGCGACGGCCTGGATGCGCTTGGAGGCGGTCGCGAAGCTGCCGGACGTCCACCTGCCCGCCGCCTCGTCGTACGTCGCTCCCTCGGAGCGCGGGAAGAACTCGTACCAGGCACCGTAGAGGGCGCGCTGCCGGTCGACGAACACAGGGAACGGCCCCTCGGTCGACAGCAGGTCGCGCAGCGGGAACTCATGCAGCGCGGCACCGACCTCCGGGCTGGTCAGGGCGGCGAGGCGGACCTGGACGGGCAGGCTCTCCTGCTTCCCGGCGGCGATCGCGGCCCGCAATGTCGTCAGGGCTGCTCGGGCGCCCGGGGCGTCCTCCGGGATGCCCGCGATGGTGCGCTCCAACGTGAGCCTGCCCTCGGTGAACATCAGCTCGACATCGATCTCGGCGGGGATCTTGATCTCGGCCGCGTGCCGCCAAGTGGCGTAGGCGTCCGACCAGGACTCCACCCGGTACGTCGACGCGCCCACGACGTCGGGGGTGACCGTCGCCTCGTAGGTCTGCGGGAAGGGCAACTCGGTCATGTGGACGAGCGGGCGGTCGACGCCGTCGGCGCCCGTCAGCACGACACCTGCGCCGAGCAGGTCGTGACCCTCACGGAACACCGACGCGTGCACGGTGAACGACTCACCAACCGACGCCTTGACCGGGTAGCGACCCTGCTCGATGACAGGGCTGACGTTCGTGATCGGAATTCGCTGGACCATTGTGCCGAACCTATCGAAACTCGCCTGCTGGTGCACCCCGGCGCTCAGCGCCTGAGACCCCGTGTGCAAGGGCCTTGCGGGGACGCTCCTGAGCCTTACGGCGTACAGCTGCCGCTCGGCGCAGGATGCGGACAAAAGGCACCCCCTGACCTCGCGAGGGAGTCAGCGCCGCGAGGTCGGGGGATGCCCGTGGGGGGGAGAGGAACCGCTCGTGCTAGTTCAGCCCGGTGAGCCCTCTGCGGTTGCGGATCTGGCGGGTGAAGACCCCGAAGATCGCGTCCATCACCATGCCGACGATCAAGATGACGATCATGATCGAGAGCAGCCACGGCTGCCCGCCGGGAACGCCGCCCGCGTACTTCAGTGCTCCCCCGAGAGACGAGTCGCCGCCGCCGATGGGGACGAGCAGCTCGCCGGCCAGCAGGCTGCGCCAGGAGAACGCCCAGCCCTGCTTGAGCCCGCTGAGGTACGACGGCATCGCTGCCGGGAGCACGACGTAGCGGTAGCGGTTGATGCCCCGGGCCCCGATCATCTTGCCGGCGCGCAGCAGTGGCGGCGGGACCTCGTCGATGCCGCTGATCACGCCGGCGGCCACGGACGGCGCAGCGCCGAGGATGACCACGAAGAGGATCGCGCTGTCGTGCAGACCGAAGAACGCGATCGCCAGCGGGAACCACGCGATCGACGGCATGGTCTGCAAGCCCGCGATCAGCGAGCCGATCGCCAACCGGAGCGTGCGCCACTGGACGACGGCAACGCCGAGCAGCGTGCCGATGGCGATCGCAAGTGCGAAGCCGGTCAGGCCGCGCTTCATGGTTTTGCCGAGCTCCTGAAGCAGCGTGTGATCATGGCCGACGCCTGGAGGCTGGCCGATGATCTCCTGCCAGAGGCGGTGGAAGACCGTGCCGGGGCTGGGGAGGATGTAGTCGGGCTTCCAGCCCGCCAGCACCAGGCCTTCCCAGATGGCAAGGACGATAGCGAGAGCCAGGAGCTTCGGCCAGGTCGCACCCCAGATGCGCATCGCGAGGCTGGTCGAGGACTGGCGCTCCCGCGCTGTGCGGTCGACGGTGAGCTCGGTGAGCTCGGCCTCGCTCAGCTCGACGGGTAGTGGTGCTTGTGCACTGACGTCAACGGACATGCTGGGCCACCTCTGCTTTCAGCTCGCTGGTCAAACGGGTGGACAGCCCGGCCACACCTGGGTCGTCGAAGTGACGAGGACGTGGGAAGTCGACCTTGAACTCGGTCTTGACCCGTCCGGGAGAGCTGAAGAACAGCACCGTCCTGTCAGAGAGCCGAACCGCCTCACGCACGTTGTGCGTGACGAACACGATCGTGAGTCCCAGCTCGGCGTGGATGCGCTCGATCTCGTCGTGCATCGAGTCGCGGGTCATGGCGTCGAGGGCCGCGAACGGCTCGTCCATGAGCACGAGGTCGGCTTGTTGCGCGAGAACCCGGGCCAGCTGGGTGCGCTGGCGCATACCGCCGGACAGCTCGTGCGGCCGTTTGTCCTGGCGGCCGCCGAGGTGGACCAGCTTGAGCAGCTCGCTGATCCGGTCCGGCCGCTGGGCCCTGGGTACGCCACTGAGCTTCAGCGCCAGATCCACGTTCTGCCCTGCGGTCAGCCACGGGAAAAGGGTGGCTTCCTGGAACATGAACGCGACCTTGCGGCCGCCTGTGTCGATGGTGCCGGTGCTGGGCTCATCGAGGTCGGCGATCAGGTTGAGCAGGGTGCTCTTCCCGCAGCCGCTGGCCCCGACGATGCAGAGGAACTCCTTCTCCGCGACCTCGAGGTCGACCTCTTTCAGGGCCACGGTGAAGTCCCTGCCGTGGCCGAACGTCTTGCTGACTCCCTTGATGCGGATCGCCGTCCCGGAGCCGATGGCTCCGGCAGCGGCGCCCGCGTGCGCTGTCGTGGTCATGACGAAGAAGGTCCTGACACTGTCGGCTTACCGTCTGCGGTGAGGAGCTTGTTGAGCGGGTCGAGGTTGTAGATCTTGTTGAGCTCGCTGATCGGGTCGAGCAACCCGACGTCCTCGGCGTGCTTGGCCTCGTCGACGAGCGTGTTGGCCAGCGGGTCGTTGGTGAACGTCAGCTGCTTCCACGCCGAGTCGAGAGCGGCTGCCGGGATGGCAGATCCGCCGGTGATCTTCTGGATCTGGGTCGACACGAGCTGCTTGGCCGCATCGGAGTTCGCCGCGATGTAGTCGTTGGCCTGGATCTGACCCTTGAGCAGGTCGTTCACGAGGTCCGGGTGGGCCTTGAGGAAGTCGTTGTTCACCAGCAGCTCGGTGGTGGTGAACTGCCCCTTGGGCCACAGGCTGGCCTCGTTGACCAGTACGTGGCCGCCCTCCGCCACCAGGATGGAGGCGTACGGCTCCGGGAGCCAGCCGCCGGCAACCTGACCCTGCTTGAACTGGGTCACAGTGTCGCTGTTGTCCTGAGGGAGCACCGTGACGTCGCCCTGCCCGTCGGAGGTCTCCTTGAAGCCCTGCCCCTTCAGCCAGTACTTGAAGGCCACGTCCTGCGTGTTACCGGCACCGGGTGTCGCGATCGTCTTGCCCTTGAGATCGGCCGCGGTCTTGATGTCGGCCGCGACGACGAGCGATGCGCCGCCAGAGGTCGCCCCGCTGATGATGCTGACATTGTGCGACGTGGCGAAGGACGTGATGGACGGGCTAGGCCCAATGTAGGTGGCATCCAGGCTGCCGTTCAGCAGCGCGGCGCTGGCGTCGCTGCCGCTGTTGAAGTCAGAAGCGTCGAGCGTCGCGTTGTCGCCCTTCAGTGCGTCCGAGTAGTAACCCTTGTTGATGCCGACGATCGCGCTCGCGTGGGTGAGGTTCGGGAAGTACCCGAGGTGCACCGTGGTTGAGCCTCCGCCACTACCGCTGCCGCCGCTCGAGCCGCAGGCCGCGAGGGAAGTCGCGAGGACTCCGACCCCGACGAGCGCCGCCAAGCGACGAAAGCGCGTTCCGGTCCTAAGATCGGACACGTGTTCCTCCTAAGTAAGTATGATGTAGTGAACTACGCGACATAGGCTACTGGTTCGGCACCGGACATTTCGTCTTTTCGCTGAAGTGGCGCGTGTGAGGCCACCCACAACGCTGATCCGCCACGCTTCGTGATCAAGGAGCCACTGTGGGTCCTCATTTCCCATCTTTCATAGGTATAAAATGGGAAATACTCCCAAGCGTCAGACGTGACCTGGCGGGCGTGAGGCCGGTTAGTAGATAGGTCGCCCTTGTCGGTACCGTTTCTCAGTGCGCGCTATCCGACGGTTCACCGTCCGCCCCGTCTTGCCCGACTCGCTGCGCCCTCTCGAGGACCTCGTGAGCAACCTGCGCTGGTCGTGGCATCCGGAGACCCAGGATCTCTTCGAGGCGGTGGACGCGCATGCGTGGGAGGCGAGCCACCACGACCCGGTCCGCTTCCTCGGCGCCATTCCCGCTGAGCGGCTGCGCACGCTGGGCCGCGACAAGCGTTTCATCAAGCGGTTGGAGCTCGCCCGGGCGGACCTCGACGAGTACATGACCGGCAACCGCTGGTACCAGTCGCTCGGGGAGGGCGCCCCGCGGAGCATCGGCTACTTCTCACCGGAGTTCGGTATCACCGCGGTGCTACCGCAGTACTCCGGCGGCCTCGGCATCCTCGCCGGCGACCACCTCAAGTCCGCCAGTGACCTCGGGGTGCCGATCGTGGGTGTCGGGCTCCTCTACCGCCACGGCTACTTCCGTCAGTCACTGTCGAGGGAGGGGTGGCAGCAGGAGCGCTACCCCGTGCTCGACCCCGACGAGCTTCCGATCGCCCTGCTGCGCGAGCTCGACGACGCGCCGGTCAAGGTCACCATCGACGCGCCGGGCGGAGCGAAGCTGTCGGCCCATGTCTGGGTCGCCCAAGTTGGTCGGGTGCCGCTGCTGCTGATGGACTCCGACATCGAGGAGAACCCTCCCCCGATGCGCGACGTCACCGACCGGCTGTACGGCGGCGGGTCCGACCACCGGCTCCTGCAGGAGCTGCTGCTCGGCGTCGGCGGCGTGCGGGCCATCCGTGCCTACTCCGAGATCACCTCCTTCCCCGCACCGGAGGTGTTCCACACCAACGAGGGCCACGCCGGCTTCCTCGGCATCGAGCGGATCTGCGAGTTCATCTCGTCGGAGGGCCTCGACTTCGACGCCGCGCTCGAGAAGGCGCGCGCCGGCACCGTCTTCACCACCCACACTCCGGTGCCGGCAGGTATCGACAGGTTCCCTCGCGAGCTGATCGAGATGCAGTTCAGCGGCGAGAACGCGATCGCCGGGGTCCCGGTCGGCAAAGTGCTCGCCCTCGGCACCGAGGACTACGAGGGCGGCGACCGCACCGTCTTCAACATGGCCGTGATGGGCTTTCGGCTCGCCGGCCGCGCCAACGGCGTCAGCCAGCTGCACGGACATGTCTCACGGGAGATGTTCTCCGGGCTGTGGCCGGGCTTCGACGAGAACGACGTCCCGATCACCTCGATCACGAACGGCGTCCACGCGCCGACCTGGGTCGCTCGCGAGGTGTTCGAGCTGGCCGAGCGTGAAGCGGTGCTGGAGTCGATGGAGCGCTCGAGCGACTGGAGCGCGATCGACAAGATCCCGTCACGGTCGCTGTGGGAGACCAAGCGCCAGCTTCGCCGGAACCTGGTCGAGGACGTCCGCGACCGGGTCAGGGAGTCGTGGTTGACCCGCGGTGCCTCTCCGGCCGAGCTCGGCTGGGTCGACTCGGTGCTCGATCCGGACATCTTGACCATCGGCTTCGCGCGCCGTGTCCCGTCCTACAAGCGGCTGACCCTGATGATGCGCGACCCGGACCGGCTCAAGAGCCTGCTCCTCAACCCCGACCGGCCCATCCAGCTCGTCATCGCCGGCAAGTCGCACCCCGCCGACGACGGTGGCAAGAAGCTGATCCAGGAGATCGTCCGGTTCTCCGACGACCCCGAGGTGCGGCACCGGATGGTGTTCCTGCCCAACTACGACATCGCCATGGCCCAGCCGCTCTACCCGGGTTGTGACGTCTGGCTGAACAACCCGCTGCGGCCGTACGAGGCCTGTGGGACGTCGGGGATGAAAGCCGCACTCAACGGCGGGCTCAACCTGTCCATCCTCGACGGCTGGTGGGACGAGTGGTTCGACGGCGACAACGGCTGGGCGATCCCGTCGGCGGATGGCGTCGAGGACCCGGACCGGCGCGACGACATCGAGGCGGCTGCGCTCTACGACCTGCTCGAGGACGAGGTGACGCCTCGTTTCTACGACCTCGACGGCGACAGGGTCCCGACCCGCTGGATCGAGATGGTCCGGCATACCCTCAAGTCGCTCGGCCCGAAGGTGCTCGCTTCCCGGATGGTCGCCGACTACGTCCGCCAGCTGTACACCCCTGCGGCCCTTGGCTCGCGCCGCGTCTCCAGCGACAACCAGACGGTCGTCGACCTGGCGAAGTGGAAGGCCAAGGTGCGTTCGGGCTGGCCGCACGTCCGCATCGAGCACGTGGAGTCGAGCGGCGTCAGCGATGCGCCCGCCCTCGGCTCCAACCTGACGGTGCGGGTCTTCGCTGCGCTCGGTGATCTCACTCCCGACGACGTCGACGTCCAGGTCGTACACGGGCGGGTCGCCGGCGACGACCAGCTTCGCGACCCGCGAGTCGCCAGCCTGACGCACGCTGAGACGTACGAAGCGGGCCGCCACCGGTTCGAGGCCGACATCCCGCTCGACCACACCGGCCCCTTCGGCTACACCGTGCGGATCCTGCCGAAGAACGAGCTGCTGGTCTCCTCGGCGGATGTCGGTGTGGTCGCCTGGCCGCTGAACGTCAACGACCCGGATGTGAGCTGACGCTCGACGTGGACTGGGCTCAGCCGGGGTCGGGCGGACGCCTGAGCGCCGGCACGGGTGTGTCGTGGTCACCCGTCCAGGAGCCATCATGGTGTCGAGGTCGACCGATCGAAGCTGCGGTCCAGTCCATGCCGCGGCGCTCGCTGAGGGTCCGCGAGTCCGCGGCGAGCGCCTACGGCCCAGCCCTCGGCTCTGCGACTGCTTCGAAGACCGCCACCGTTCGGTCAAGCAGCTGCACCGTCGAACCGGGCTTCCACGGCTCCGAGCTGAGCTGGGCATCCGTGCGCACGACCTCCTCGTAATGGTCCGCCCAAGCCGCCGGGAGCGTGACATCGACGGGCTCAGACCCGGCATGCAGCCAGATCAGATAGGACGTGTCGCGCCGACGGACTCCGCGTCGGTCCACCGCCCGAAGCTGGTCACCGGCCAGGAAGATGCCGAGGGTCGCGGCGCTGTGGTCGAGCCAGTCGCGTTCGGTCATCTCGTCCCCCGACGGCGTGAGCCAGGTGATGTCCTTGCCACCTGAGTCGTCCAGCGGCTTGCCGGCGAAGAAGTAGCGCTGGCGCAGTACCGGGTGGGCCTCGCGCATCGCGAGCAGAGTCCTGGTCAGGTCACGCAGGTGAGCCCACTGCGGATCGTCGTGCCACGACAGCCAGGAGATCTCGTCGTCGTGACAGAAGGCGTTGTTGTTGCCGCGCTGGGTGCGGCCGCGCTCGTCGCCTGCCGTGATCATGGGGACGCCGGTCGACAGCAGCAGTGTGGCCAAGATGTTCGCCGTCTGGCGCCGTCGCAGTGCCAGCACCGGCGGGTCGTCGGTGTCACCCTCGACGCCGCAGTTCCAGGACCGGTTGTTGTCGCTGCCGTCGCGGTTGTCCTCACCGTTGGACTCGTTGTGCTTGCCGTTGTAGCTGACCAGGTCGCGCAAGGTGAACCCGTCGTGGGCGGTGACGAAGTTGACCGACGAGAACGGCGCCCGGCCGTCGTCGGCATACAGGTCGCTCGACCCGGAGAACCGGCTGGCCAGGTCGCGCACGCCCCCGGACTGGCCGCGCCAGAAGTCGCGGACGCTGTCGCGGTACTTGTCGTTCCACTCGCACCACAGCGACGGGAACCGGCCGACCAGGTAGCCCTCGCTGGTCACGTCCCACGGTTCGGCGATCAGCTTGACCGCCCGCAGCACGGGGTCCTGATGGATGGCGGTGAGGAACGGCGCCCGCATGTTGACCAGCCCGCGGACTCCTCGAGCCAGGGCCGACGCGAGGTCGAAGCGGAACCCGTCGACGTGCATCTCGGTGACCCAGTAGCGCAACGAGTCCATCACCAGCTGAAGAACCTGTGGCTCGGAGGCGTTGACGCTGTTGCCGCAGCCGGTCACGTCGATGTAGCGGCCGGCGGAGTCGTGGCGGTAGTAGGTGCCCTCGTCGAAGCCGCGGAAGCTCAGCGCCGGGCCGGTAGGGCCGCCTTCGGCGGTGTGGTTGTAGACCACGTCGAGGATCACCTCGAGCCCGGCTGCGTGCAGGTCCTTGACCATCTGCTTGAACTCGGTGACCTGCTGGCCGCGGGTGCCGCTGGACGAGTAGCCGGCATGCGGGGCGAAGAAGCCGATGCTGTTGTACCCCCAGTAGTTGACCAGGCCACGCTCGTGCAGCGCGAACTCCGAGACAGCGTGGTGGACAGGGAGCAGCTCGACCGACGTCACGCCGAGCTCGCGGAGGTAGTCGGTCACGACGGGGTTGGCGAGACCCGCGTAGGTGCCGCGTTGGTGCTCCGGGATGTCGGGGTGCAGCTTCGTGAGGCCACGGACGTGCGCCTCGTAGATGACGGTGCGACCCCACAGGGCATCGGGGCGTCGGTCGTCGCCCCAGTCGAACCCGGCGCCGTCGACGACGACGCTCCGGGCGGTGTAGGCGGCTGTGTCGCCCGGGTTGCGTGACAGCGTGGCCGTCGTCACGCTCATCGACGGGTCGGGTGTCACGGACCCGTCGATCGCGAGCGCATACGGGTCGAGGAGCAGTTTGTCGCGGCTGAAGGCGCGGCCGCCGGCGGGGTCCCACGCCCCGGCGACCCGGTAGCCGTACCGCGCCCCGGGCTCGACGTCGGGCACGAAGCCGTGCCAGATCCCGAGGGTCCGCTCGAGCAGCGTCAGCTGCCGCTCCTCGCCGTCCTCGTCGAACAGGCAGAGTGTCACCGACTCGGCGTCCGGTGCCCAGACGGCGAAGTTCGTGCCCGACTCGGTGTAGGTCGCCCCGAGCGGCTGGTAGTGGCCGGGCCAGACAGCCTGTTGGCGGCTTACGGGCATCGGCATGCCGCCCATCCTTCCAGTCGGGGACGACGTGGGCCGGCGGGGCCGTCGGCTACCCTCGCGCTCATGACGAACAACGTGCGGCTCGACGTCGCGGCCGGGGTCGCCACGCTGCGGCTGGACCGGCCCCCGATGAACGCTCTGGACGCCGGAATGCAGGACGATATCCGGTCCGCCGCGGCCGAGGCGACCGAGCGCGACGACATCCGCGCAGTCGTCGTCTACGGCGGCGAGAAGGTTTTCGCCGCGGGTGCCGACATCAAGGAGATGGCGGCCATGTCCTACGCCGACATGCTGAAGAGGTCGGGCCCGCTGCAGGCCGCCTTCTCCGCTGTCGCGCGCATCCCGAAGCCCGTCGTCGCGGCTGTCACCGGGTACGCCCTCGGCGGAGGCTGCGAGCTGGCGCTGTGCGCCGACGTCCGTTTCTGCGCCGACGACGCGAAGCTCGGCCAGCCGGAGATCCTGCTCGGCCTGATCCCCGGCGCGGGGGGCACCCAGCGGATGACCCGGCTTGTCGGCCCGTCTAAGGCGAAGGACATCGTCTTCACCGGGCGCTTCGTCGACGCCACCGAGGCGCTGGCCATCGGGCTCGTCGACAAGGTTCTTCCGGCCGGCGAGGTCTACGACGCTGCGGTCGCATGGGCGAGGGCCTTCGCTGAGGGGCCCCGCTTCGCGCTGCGGGCGGCCAAGGAGGCGATCGACCGTGGCCTCGAGGTCGACTTGGAGACCGGCCTGGAGATCGAGCGCCAGCAGTTCGCCGCCTTGTTCTCCACCGAGGACCGGGCGATCGGGATGTCGTCGTTCATCGCCGACGGCCCCGGCAAGGCGCGCTTCGGACAACAGAGCCCGTCATGAGGCTGGTGGTCTGTGTGAAGTACGTGCCGGACGCGAGCGGCCTCCGCACGCTCAGCGCCGACGGCACGGTGGACCGCACCGGCGCCGACGGACGGCTGTCCGAGCTCGACGAGTACGCGGTCGAGGCGGCTCTCGCGATCCGCGACAGTGACGGTGAGAGCGAGGTCGTCATCGTCACCGTTGGGCCCGAGGCCGCCCGGGCCGCGGTGCTCAAGTCCCTGCAGATGGGCGCCGACGCAGGGGTGCACGTGGCGGACGACGCGATCCACGGTTCAGACGCGATCGGCACGTCGCTGGTACTCGCCAGCGCGGTCGGGCGCCAGAAACCCGACCTGGTGCTGTGCGGGATGGCGTCCACCGACGGCTCGATGGGCGTCGTCGCGGCCATGCTCGCCGAGCGGCTCGGATTGCCGCAGCTGACGCTGGCGTCCGAGGTCACCATCGACGGGTCGACCGTGCGGATCCGCCGAGACGGCGACACGGCGGTCGAGATCGTGCAAGCCGACGTCCCCCTGGTACTGAGTGTCACCGACCAGTGCAACGAGCCCCGGTACCCGTCGTTCAAGCAGATCATGGCGGCCAAGCGCAAACCGCTCGAGACACTGTCCCTGTCGGACCTGGGTATCGAGGCGGGCGACGTCGGGTCGGCGGCGGCTTGGACCATGGTGGCGTCGTCGGCCGAGCGTCCCCCACGCGGCGAGGGCATCATCGTGACCGACGCCGACGGGTCGGGGGCCGAGGCTCTGGTGGGGTTCCTGGCCGGCCAGAAGCTGATTTGAGGAGCGTCCCGTGAGCGAGATCCTGGTCCTCGTCGACCACGTCGAGGGAGTCGTCCGCAAGACCACCGCGGAGCTGTTGACGTTCGCCCGCCGGCTCGGTTCGCCGACCGCCGTCTTCCCGGGTGAGCCGAGCAACGGCGCGCTTGCGGCGCTCAGCCGTTTCGGCGCCGACAAGGTGTACGTCCTCCAGAGCCCGGAGCTGGCCGACTACCTGGTGGTACCCAAGGCAGAGGCGCTGGCGCAGCTGGTCGCGGCGGTGTCGCCGGGGGCCGTGCTCATCGCCTCCGGCGGTGAGGGCAAGGAGATCGCTGCCCGGCTGGCGATCAAGACAGGCTCGGGGCTGATCACCGACGCGGTCGACATCCAGCCTGGGCACGACGGGCCGATCACGACGC
>JBBSET010000075.1:0-13288 GCA_038239485.1 Propionibacteriales bacterium | reverse complement strand
GGGGGTATCGCCGAAAGGGGCGGCGGCCGGGGGTCGGCAGCGTTGCGCCCATATCCACACCGGTGAATCTGGGCGCACGCACGTCCGGCTAGGACAGCTTCGCGAGCACGAGCTCGCGGACCCTGGCGGCGTCGGCCTGCCCGCGCATCTCCTTCATCACAGAGCCGATGAGGGCGCCCGCCGCCGCCACCTTGCCGGCCCGGATCTTGTCGGCCACGTCGGGATTCGCGGCGATGGCCCGGTCGACCGCGGCCGTCAGGGCCCCGTCGTCGGACACCAGCTCCAGACCACGCGCCGACGCCACCTCCTCCGGAGAGCCATCGCCGGCGAGCACGCCATCGAGCACCTGACGTGCCATCGTGTCATTGACGCGGCCGGCGTCGACGAGCGACTGCACCCCCGCGACATCCTCGGGAGTGATCGGCAGCTCCTCCAGCGACAGGCCGGAGTCATTTGCCCGCCGGGCGAGCTCCGAGAGCCACCACTTCTTCGCTGCCGACGCGCTGGCGCCGGCCGCCACCGTCAGCTCGATCAGGTCCAAGGCTCCGGCGCCCATCACGTCGCGTACCTCCAGGTCGCTGAAGCCCCAGTCGCTCTGCAGCCTGGCCCGGCGTACGGCAGGTGGCTCCGGCAGCGTCGAACGCAGCTGGTCGACCCACTCGCGCGACGGTGCGATCGGTACCAGGTCAGGCTCCGGAAAGTACCGGTAGTCCTCCGCCTCCTCCTTGACCCGCCCCGGTGTCGTGATGCCGGTGTCCTCGTGCCAGTGCCGCGTCTCCTGCACGATCCGCCCGCCCTGCGACAGCACCGCAGCATGACGCGAAACCTCGAAGCGGACAGCACGCTCGACCGAGCGCAGCGAGTTGACGTTCTTCGTCTCGCTCCTGGTGCCGAGCGGTGCCTGCGGGTCCGTCCGCAGTGACAGGTTCACGTCACACCTGAGCGACCCTTGGTCCATGCGGACATCGGAGACGCCGAGGCCGCGAACGAGATCACGCAGATGGGACACGTAGGCCCGCGCGACCGCCGCCACCTCCGCGCCGGTGCCTTCGATCGGTTTCGTCACGATCTCGATCAGCGGGATGCCCGCCCGGTTGTAGTCGACGAGCGAGTGGTCGGCGCCGTGGATCCGACCAGTACTGCCGCCGACGTGCAGCGACTTGCCGGTGTCCTCCTCCATGTGGGCGCGCTCGATCTCGATGCGCACCGTGCGGCCGTCGACGTCGATGTCGGTGAAGCCGTCGAAGCAGATCGGCTCGTCGTACTGCGAGGTCTGAAAGTTCTTCGGCATGTCGGGATAGAAGTAGTTCTTGCGCGCGAACCGGCACCACTGAGCGATCGAGCAGTTGAGCGCCAGCCCGATCCTGATCGCTGACTCGACCGCGGTGCCGTTGACGACCGGCAGCGCACCGGGCAGGCCGAGGCACACCGGGCACACCTGGGTGTTCGGCTCGCCGCCGAAGACCGTCGCGCAGCCGCAGAACATCTTCGACACGGTGTTGAGCTCGACGTGCACCTCGAGGCCCAACACAGGGTCGAACCGGGCCACCGCCTCGTCGTAGGGGACGAGCTGATGTGTGGTTGCCGCAATGGTCATACCGTCACCTCCAGAGCAGGGGCCTGGTCGAGCAGCGGCCCACCCCAGCGGTCGAGGAGCATCGCCTCGAGAGCCGCGCCAACGGCGTACAGCCGGCCGTCCTCCAAGGCGGGAGCCAGGATCTGGATGCCGACGGGGAGGCCGTCCTCGGGCGCCAGCCCGCTCGGCAGCGACATCCCGGGGACGCCGGCGAGGTTGGCGGGAATCGTCGCGATGTCGTTGAGGTACATCGCGAGCGGGTCGTCGAGCTTCTCCCCGATGCGGAAGGCGGTCGTCGGCGCGGTCGGCGAGACGAGTATGTCGACCTGGGCGAAGGCGGCCGCGAAGTCGCGCGAGATCAGCGTCCGCACCTTCTGCGCCTGACCGTAGTAGGCGTCGTAGTAGCCGCTGGACAAGGCGAAGGTGCCGAGGATGATCCGTCGCTTGACCTCGTCGCCGAACCCCTCCTCCCGTGTCGCAGACATCACCTGCTCGGCACTCGGGGCTGATACGCCGCGCGGGCCGACACGAAGCCCGTACCGCATGGCGTCGAACTTGGCCAGGTTGCTGCTGGCCTCGCTCGGCAGGATGAGGTAGTAGGCGGCGAGGGCGTACTCGAAATGAGGACACGACACCTCGACAACCTCGGCGCCGGCGTTCACGAGCAGCTGGACCGCCTCGTCGAACCGGGTACGGACGCCGCGCTGATAGCCCTCGCCGCCGAGCTCCTTGACGACGCCGACCCGAAGTCCGGTGATGTCGGCCTGGCGCGCCGCCTCGGTCATCGAGGGCCAGCCGCCGGACCTGTCGATGCTGGTCGAGTCCATCGGGTCGTGGCCGCCGATGACGTCGTGCAGCATCGCGGCGTCGAGGACTGTCCTGGCCACCGGCCCGGCCTGGTCGAGACTGCTGGCCAGCGCGATCAGGCCGTACCGCGAGACCGCGCCGTAGGTCGGCTTCACGCCGACCGTTCCGGTGACGGCGCCCGGCTGGCGGATGGAGCCGCCGGTGTCGGTCCCGATCGCGAGCGGTGCCTCGAAGGCCGTCACGGCCGCGGACGACCCCCCGCCCGAGCCGCCTGGGACGCGCTCGAGGTCCCACGGGTTGTGCGTCGGTCCGTAGGCCGAGTGCTCGGTCGAGCTGCCCATCGCGAACTCGTCCATGTTGGTCTTGCCGAGGATCGGCATCCCCTGGGCGCGGAGCCGGGAAACGAGCGTGGCGTCGTAGGGCGGGACCCAGCCCTCGAGGATCCTGGAGCCCGCGGTGGTCGGCAGGCCTAACGTCGCCACCACGTCTTTGACCGCGATCGGCACGCCCAGCAGCGTCGGGACGTCGTCGCCCGCCCGGCGGCGCACGTCGGCGGCGGCCGCCTGCTCCAGGGCGCCGTCGGCGTCGACGTGCAGGAAGGCGTGCACGGCGGGATCGACGCCGGCGATCCGGTCGAGGTACGCCTGAGTGGCCTCCACGGAGCTGGCTTCTCCACCGGCGAGTGCAACAGCGAGCTCCGCAGCCGACAGCCTGGTCAGATCGGTCATGCTTCGGGATCCAGGATTCGCGGGACGCTGAACCGCTGCTGCTCGACGGCGGGCGCGGCGGACAACGCGGCCTCCGGTGTCAGGCTGGGGCGTACCTCGTCGGTGCGGTAGACGTTCTTCAGCGGGACCGCGTGCGACGTTGGGGGAATCTCGTCGACGGCGACTGCGCTCACGGCCGCGACCGACTCGAGGATCACAGACAGCTGAGGTGCCAGGTGGTCCAGCTCGGCCTCGGTGAGCTCGATCCGGGCCAGGTGCGCGAGGCGGTCGACCTCCCCGCGCGTCATCGCTGTCGTCTCCTCCGCGGTCTCCCGTGGGCTCGGGTCGGTGGCATCACGGGGATCGGGCATGGCGACAATTCTATGGGGCAGGCGAAGCGCGACGGGTCAGCCGCCTTGGATGTGGTGGAACACGATCCAGCCCAGTGTGGCGATCAGCGCAAGCAGCGCCATGAGCGCGCCGATGAGGAGGACGAATGTCTCCTGACCGCTGCGGGCTTGCGGCACTCCGACCGGGTCGATGTCGTCCGGCAGGTCGGGCCGACTGCTCGAGTGGATATGGCCGGGACCGGGCGGATACGTCATCACCCACCTACCGCTTCGCCGACCTGGGCGACCTCACGAGCCGCATCGGGTCCGTCGCGGAGCAGGACCGCGAACCCGTCCTCGTCGAGGATCGGAACCTTGAGCGAGACCGCCTTGTCGTACTTGGACCCGGGTGAATCGCCGACGACGACGAAGGCCGAGCTCTTCGACACCGACGAGCTGGCCTTGCCACCGCGCAGCAGGATCGCCTCCTTCGACTGGTCACGAGACCAGCGGTCGAGGGACCCGGTGACGACGATCGACAGACCCTCCAGCGTCCGTGGGATCGAGACGTCGCGCTCATCGGCCATCCGAACTCCGGCGTCGCGCCACTTCGCGACCACGTCGCTGTGCCAGCCGACGTCGAACCACTCCACGATGGACTCAGCGATCGTCATCCCCACCCCGTCGACGCCGGCGATCGCGTCGACGGACGCCTCTTGGATCGCCGCCAGCGACCCGAACGACTCAGCCAACGCACGGGCCGCGGTCGGGCCGACATGGCGGATCGACAGCCCCACGAGTACCCGCCACAGGGGCTGCTCCTTGGCCTTGTCGAGGTTGGTCAGCAGGCGGGCGCCGTTGGCGCTGAGATCGCCGCTCTGCCTGGTGAACAGCGGCACTTGCAGCAGCGTCTTCTCGTCGAGCGTGAACAGGTCGCCCTCGTCGACGATCATGTGCGCCTCGAGCAGCGCCGACGCCGCCTCGAAACCCAGCCCCTCGATGTCGAACGCCCCCCTGCCCGCCACGTGGAAGACCCGCTCCCGCAGCTGAGCGGGGCACGTCCTGGAGTTCGGGCAACGGATGTCGGCGTCGCCCTCCTTGGCCGGGGCCAGCGTGGTACCACAGGCAGGGCAGACGGTCGGCATCTCGAACTCGCGCTCGGACCCGTCGCGGAGCTCGACTACCGGGCCGACGATCTCTGGGATGACGTCGCCGGCCTTGCGCAGCACGACCGTATCCCCGATCAGCACTCCCTTGCGTTTGACCTCCGACGCGTTGTGCAGGGTGGCCAGCTCGACCGTCGACCCCGACACCCGGACCGGCTCCATCCGCCCGAACGGCGTCACCCGCCCGGTGCGCCCCACATTGACGTCGATGGCGAGCAGCTTCGTGGTCACCTCCTCCGGCGGGTACTTGAACGCGATCGCCCACCGCGGCGCCCGCGACGTCGAGCCCAGCCGCCGCTGCAGCGCCACCTGGTCGACCTTGACCACCACCCCGTCGATCTCGTGCTCCACGTCGTGGCGGTGCTCGCGGTAGTACTCGATGAAGCCAGTCACCGCGTCGAGGTCGGGCACCACCTTCGCCCGGTCGCTGATGGGCAGCCCCCAGGCGGCCAGGGCGGCGTACGCCTCGGACTGTCGAGCCGGCTCGAAACCCTCCCGCGCACCGAGCCCGTGGCAGATCAGCCGCAGAGGGCGGGACGCGGAGATGCGCGGGTCCTTCTGCCGCAGCGACCCGGCCGCGGCGTTGCGGGGGTTGGAGAACGGCGCCTTGCCGGCCTCGACGAGTGAGGCGTTGAGCTGCTCGAACGCGGTTACCGGGAAGAACACCTCGCCGCGCACCTCGACCAGCGCCGGGATCGGGTACTCCCCGGTGACGGCCAATCGGTCCGGGATGCCGCGGATGGTCCGGACATTGGGCGTGACGTCCTCCCCGACGCGGCCGTCGCCGCGCGTCGCGCCTCGAACGAGCCGTCCCCGCTCATACGTCAGGTTGATCGCCAGCCCGTCGACCTTGAGCTCGCAGAGGTATTCCGCCTCACCGGCCCCCTCACGGCCGATCCGCGCCGCCCATGACGACAGCTCCTCAGCCGAGAAGGCATTGTCCAGGCTCATCAACCGCTCGGCATGCTCCACCGCCGTGAACAGCGTCGACACCGCACCGCCGACCTTCTGCGTCGGTGAGTCCGGCGTCCGCAGCTCTGGGTAGGCCTCCTCCAGCGACTCCAGCTCCCGCATCAGCACATCGAACTCGCCGTCACTCACGCTCGGTGTGTCGAGCACGTGGTAGCTCCAGCGATGCGCCTCCACCGTCTCAGAAAGCTCGGCGTGCCGCTCCCTGGCAGCCGTCGGCGCGGCGGCGATCTCAGGGCTGGCCGTGGACTCGGTCATGGGACCCATCTTGCCCTGCGCGGCCGACAATGGACGACGACCAGCTACCCGCCCTCGCCTGACAGGTTCTCCGCGACCTTGGCCGCCAGCGAGAGCGCCTGCCGTGCCCAGGCCGGCGACGCCCCGGCCAGCCCACACGCAGGTGTCACCACCGTCGAAGGGACCGTCTCCGGCTCGGAGTACCCCAGAGCCGACCACCAGGCGAGCACGCGCCGGGTGACGTCGGCCCCGCTCGGCGGGCGCCCGGCCGGCTCGAGGGCCGGTATCGCACCGGGCCAGAGCTCGCGCCCGGACTCCGTCCACTCGGCCACGTCGTCGTACTGCGGCCGCGTCAGCAGCGACAGGTCGAACGACACCGCCTGCACGGCCGTCTCCTGGAACAGCCGGAACGGCACCTCAGCGGCGCAGCAGTGCACCACGCTGCTCGCACCGGTACCGATGATGGCGTCGACCTGCCAGTCGATGGCCTGCGCCGCGTCGGCGGCGGAGACCGATCGGTGCCGGGAGAAGCCACTGGCGGTGGGGACCCCACCTCCCAGCACGACCGGTAGAGCCGGCTCGTCCAGCTGGACGACGACCGTCGCTACGCCGAGGCGCCGCCGCACGTCCGCCACATGGTCGCGGATACCCTCGGCCAGCGCCTGAGCCAGCTCACGGCGAGCGCCGTGGTCGGCGAGGATCTTGTCGCCTCGCGGTCGTTCGACTGCTGCAGCCAGGGTCCAGGGGCCGACCACCTGGACCTTCACGACCCGGCCGCTCCCCTGCATGAGCTCCTCGACGCTGTCGAGGTCCTGGGCGACCAGCGACCGCGCCCGCCGGTGGTCGACCCCGGGCGCGTCGGTCAGCCGCCAGCCCGCGGGTTGCAGGTCGGCGCCGAGCGCGGTGATCATCCCCAAGGTCCGGCCGATCAGCCCGGCGGTCGCGCCCCTGCTCGGGAGCTCGGGGACGTACGGCAGGTCGCCCACCTCGCCGAGGACCGACTGCATGCTGTCCCCGAAGTCCTCGCCGGGCATCGAGCCGATCCCGGTTGCGCGATGAGTCATGCTGTGACCCTATTGCGCCCAACCGATCCACCCGTCTCCCGACCGGCTCCGCCCAACCGAAAGCTCCGAGCCGTCAGACTGTCGCGGGCCGGCGGGTCCTGGCGATCGTGGCGCTGCCGACGACCAAGCTGCCGACATACATGACCGCAGCCTGGCCGGGCGCGATACCGCTGGCTGGCTCGAGCAGCTCGATCTCCACGGCAGCGTCGTCGACGACCCGCGCAACTGCGCGGTGAGGATCGCCATGGGCCCGCAGCTGAACCGCGCAGTCCAGCGGACCGGACGGCGCGTCGCCACACCATCTCGGCTTGGTCGCGACCAGCTGGTCGACCGCGAGATCCTCGCGGGAGCCCACCGTGACGGTCCCGGACACAGGCTCGATATCGAGTACGTACCGCGGCTTGCCATCTGCCGCCGGCCGGTCGATGTGCAGGCCGCGACGCTGGCCGATCGTGAACCCGAACGCACCCTCGTGGCTACCGAGCACCTCACCTGTCGCTGACACGATGTCGCCGGGGTCGGCCACGATCCGCTCCCGCAGCCAGCCGGCCGTGTTCCCGTCGGAGATGAAGCAGATGTCGTGGCTGTCGGGCTTGGCGGCCACCGCCAGCCCACGGCGCTCGGCCTCGACCCGCACATCCACCTTCAACGTGTCGCCGAGCGGGAACAGCGAGTGCGCCAGCTGCCGCTGGGTGAGCACGCCGAGCACGTACGACTGGTCCTTGTCGGGGTCGACCGCCCGGTGCAGCTGGACCAGCCCGTCGTTGCCTGTCGACAGCTGGGCATAGTGACCGGTGGCGACCGCGTCGAAGCCCAGCGCGATGCCTCGTTCGAGCACGGCGGTGAACTTGATCTCCTCGTTGCAGCGCAGGCACGGGTTCGGCGTGCGTCCGGCGGCGTACTCGCGCACGAAGTCCTCGACGACCGCCTCGTGGAAGCGCTCGCTGAGGTCCCAGACGTAGAACGGGATCCCGATCACGTCGGCGGCTCGGCGAGCGTCGTTGGAGTCCTCGATGGTGCAGCAGCCTCGTGCGCCGCTGCGGTATGACTGGGCGTTGCGCGACAACGCGAGGTGGATGCCGGTGACGTCGTGGCCGGCATCGGCGGCTCGTGCCGCCGCGACCGCTGAGTCCACGCCGCCGCTCATCGCGGCGAGAACCCTCACTGCCGCCCGCTCGGCATCGCCGTGACGCCCGCGTCTCGGGCGCGCTGGACTGCCGGTCCGATCGCGTCGACCACTCGGTCGACGTCGGCGTGGGTGGAGGTGTGCCCGAACGTGAAGCGCAGCGAACCCCGGGCCCGGGCCCCGTCCTTGCCCATCGCGAGCAGGACATGGGAGGCCTGCGGAACCCCCGCCGAGCAGGCCGACCCGGTGGAGCACTCGATGCCCTGCGCGTCCAGCAGCATGAGCAGCGAGTCGCCCTCGCAACCGGGGAAAGACAGGTGCACGTTGTTGGGCAGCCGGCCTGCTCCGGGCGGGCCGTTGAGCTCGGCGTCCGGTACGACCTCGAGCAGCCGCGCGATCAGCTCGTCGCGCAGCGCGGCCAGCGCCACGGAGCGCTCGGCCTGGCCCTTGAGAGCCAGCTCGGCGGCGACGGCGAGCCCGACGATGGACGGGGCGTCGAGCGTGCCGGAGCGGACATCGCGCTCCTGTCCGCCTCCGTGCAGTAGCGGTACCAGGGTCGCCTCACGGCGCAGGAGAAGGGCCCCCACACCGAAGGGCCCGCCGATCTTGTGTCCGGCCACCGTCATCGCGTCGAGGCCTGATGCGGCGAAGTCGAGCGGCACCTGGCCGAGCGCCTGGACCGCATCAGAGTGCACCGGGATGGCGTGCGGCGCGGCGATGGCCACCACCTCGTCGACCGGCTGGAGGGTGCCGACCTCGTTGTTGGCCCACATCACCGAGATCAACGCCACGCTCGCCGGGTCACGCTCGACGGACGCCCGAAGCGCCTCGATGCTGAGTCGGCCCTGCTCGTCGACGGGGAGCAGCTCGATCTCAGCGCCCTCGTGGTCCGCGAGCCACTGCAGCGAGTCGAGTACGGCATGATGCTCGATTGCGGTCGACAGGATGCGTACCCGTGCCGGGTCAGCCTCGTGGCGGGCCCAGAAGAACCCCTTGACCGCGAGGTTGTCGGCCTCGGTACCCCCGGAGGTGAAGACGACCTCCGACGGCCGGCAGTTGACGACCGCCGCGACCGTCTCCCGGGACTCCTCGACGATCCGTCGAGCGGTTCGCCCCGACCCGTGGAGCGCGGACGCGTTGCCGAGTCGCCCCAGCTGGACCGTCATCGCCTCGATGACCTCCGCGTATACCGGAGTGGTGGCGGCGTGGTCGAGGTAGGTGATGGTCACCGGGAAGGCGGGGTTCATATCGGACCCAGCCTAGTGCTCGCTCATAGTCGCTGCCGCCACGGATGCTCAGGCTCGCAGCGACGGAGGTAGTCGGCGAGCCAGCCGCGGGCCGCGTCGTCGAGGAGGGGCAGTGTCACGGCGAGGTCGCGCTCGTCCTTGGGGCGGGCGAGCTTGGCCTTGAACGCCAGGGCGATCTCGGGGTTCAGGTAGCGGATGCCGCTACTCACCCAGGTCACGTCCTCCAGGGGCGCGCTGAACGTCCGGTCCCGCCTCGACACCCACCGGCCGTCGATGTCGGGGTTGAGCAGGACGTCGGCGCGCCAGGGAGACAGCGCGTGCTCACGCAGCCAGACCTGGTCCGCAGACGCTCTCGGCTCGGGGTTGTCGTCGTCGACCGGCCGCAGCCCGTCACCTGCCGACCAGATGTGCAGACGCCCCTCGAGTGCCCGTCTGAGGGCGGGGATGTCGCGGCGGAACATCGACACGTCGATGTCCTCGTGGGGCCGGGAGACGCCGGTGAACGCCTCGATGCAATATCCGCCCGCGATCCACCATTGGATGCCGATCGGGTCGAACAGCGCCCGGGCCCCGGCCGGGGTGAAAGGCTCCCACGGGCCATAGAGCCGCTGGAAGGCGAGCGTTTCGGCGGCCAGATCCGAGGCGTATCGGGTCGGTGGCCGACCGCCCGCAGTGTCACCGGTCATGTGGCAACCGCGAGGAAGCTTGCGACCATCTCGGCGGGATCCTGAGCCACATCCTCGGTGACGGCGCGCTCATCCGGTCCTGGCGGCTCGAGGGTCTCGAACTGCGACGCGAGCAGGGAAGCCGGCATGAAGTGCTGCGATCTGGCGCCGAGCCTGGCGCCGATCAACTCGGCAGTCCCGGCGCAGTACAGGAACCAGACGTCGGGAGCGTGTTCACGCAGGATGTCGCGGTGGCGCCGCGTCAGCGCGGAGCAGGTGACGACTGTCCCGGACGCCGCGTGCTTCTCGAGCCAGGTCCCGATGGCCCGCAGCCAGGGGAGCCGATCCTCGTCGGTGAGCGGGGTGCCGGCCGACATCGTGGCGATGCTCGCTGGGGTGTGGAAGCTGTCGGCGTCCGCGAACTCGAGGCTCAGCTCCTCGGCGAGCAGCTGACCGACGGTCGTCTTGCCGGAACCCGACACGCCCATCACGACAACCCGCAACTGCTGCTCGGACGCCGTCATGCGAAAGAAAGTACTTTCGCATCCGGATCTGCGCCACCTAGGATCACCGGTCATGTGGATGTGACTCAGCCGTGCCCGCCCGTGGCTCCGCCCTGGCGCGCGACCCCTCGCCCTGCGAACGGTACTGCTGATGTCACCCCTCATTCCTCTCATTGCTGACGACCTCGCCAAGACCTACGGCGACCGCGTCGTCCTGACCGGCATCGACATCGTCGCGAACCCCGGCCAGCCGGTCGGGGTCGTCGGTGAGAACGGTGTCGGGAAGTCCACCCTGCTTCGCCTGCTCGCAGGGATCGAACTGAGCGACTCCGGCCTGGTCTCCCGTCCACGCGAGCTCGGCTACCTCTCACAGGATCCGGCATTGACCGGGCCCGCCACGGTCCGGGAGACACTGGCCGATGCGCTGGCCCCGATGCACGAGGCGGTACGACGCCTCGAGCAGCTAGCCGAGCGGCTGGACGACGGCGGCGCTGGCGTCGCCGAGGCGTATTCCGCCACGCTCGCCTGGGCCGAGCACCACGACGCCTGGGACGCCGACCGCCGGGCCGAGGTCGCGTCCCTCCGGCTCGGCCTCGCCGAGATCGCCCACGACCGAGCCATCTCCTCGATGTCCGGCGGTGAGCGCACCCGGCTGGCCCTCGCGGCCCTCGTGACGCGTCGGCCCGCGTGCGTCGTGCTGGACGAACCAACCAACCACCTCGACGATGCGGCCATGGAGTACCTCGAGCAGTTCCTCCTGGAGCTCCCGGGAGTCGTGGTGCTCGCCAGTCACGACCGGATCCTTCTCGACCGCGTCTGCTCGGTCGTCGTCGACCTCGACCCTTCCCACTTCGGCGTCGACGGGGGTGGAGGCACCAGGTTCGTCGGCGGCTTCTCCGCGTACCTCGAACACAAGCGGGCGGCCAGGAGGCGATGGGAGGAGGCGTTCCTCACCCAGCAGGATCAGCTGAACGAGCTGCGCACGGCCGCGAGGACGACCGCCCGTCACGTTGCCCACAACCGCGGGCCACGCGACGGCGACAAGTACATCTACCACTTCAAGGGCGGCAAGGTCGCGGCGACGGTGCGCCGCAGGGTGCACGGCGTCGAGCGCCGGATCGAGGTGATCCAGCGCGACCAGATACCCAAGCCCCCGCGGCAGCTCTCCTTCGACTCCACTGCGCTGGAGTCCAAGAACCGGTCGGCTGCGGTGTCCCTGAGCGCCGTCGAGGTGCGCGGGCGGCTCTCCTTGGCCCGGCTGGAAGTCGTCGCCGGTCACAACCTCCTGGTCACAGGGTCCAACGGCTCGGGCAAGTCGACGCTGCTCGGCGTGCTTGCGGGTCGGGTGGCGGTCGATTCGGGAACAGTGGACGTGGGTCCGGTCTCGGTGGGCCTGCTGCCGCAGGACGTCCGCTTCAGCAGGCCGGACCTGACCCCCCGTCAGGTGTACGACATGCTCGTCGGCCGGTCACCAGCCGCGGCGACACCGGGTCTCGACGAGCTCGGCCTGCTGCAGCCACGCGAGCTCGGCCGGCCGGTCGGGGTGCTCAGCATCGGACAGCAGCGGCGGCTGGCTCTCGCCGTTCTCGTCGCACAGCACAGCGACATGCTGTTGCTCGACGAGCCGACCAATCACATCTCGCTGGCACTGGCGAGCGAGCTCGAGGACGCTCTCGGACGCACGGCGGCCACGGTCATCCTCGCCACCCACGACCGGTGGCTGCGCTCGCGCTGGCTCGGTCCCGTGCTCCCACTGACGGGCGCATCCTCGCCGTAGGGACTCGCCGTCGCGCTACGGTTGCCGGATGCCCACAACGCCCCATGTCTCCCCCTCCCTCGTGGCAGCCGTCGGCCTGGTCGGTGGTTTCGCCGCTGCCCGCTACACGGGCAGACGAGGGGTCGGTGGCGCGGTCTTCGCTGCCGCGGGAGCCGTCTGCGGTCGGGAGTGGGGGCGCCGGTCGGGTCGCCTCGCCGCTGCCGGGCTTGGCGTGCTCTACACCGCCGCCATGGGCGGGTCGCACCCCCTGGCGAAGAGGATCGGCCCGTGGCCGTCGGTCCTGCTCGTCAGCGCCGCCGTCGCCGCCGCCTCCGAGATCGTGCAGCACGCCCACCCGGTGGGCTGATACAACCGAGAGCTCCATCACCGTCCAGCCAGACATCCCGGACGGGAGTGGCTCTGGGAGCTCGAGGCCCAGGGCCCCGAACTCCACCTCGATGACCTGACCTACGTCTGGCACCACGTCGACGGCCCCGACCTGACCCGGCTCCGTGGCCGCCAGGGTCGCGATGGCGTACGCAGGCTTAGTCAGCCTTGCGGGCGTTGACCTGCTCAGTGGCCGCAGGCAGCACGCTGTGCAGGTCACCGACAACGCCGAAGTCGGCGAGGTCGAAGATCGGCGCCTCAGCGTCCTTGTTGACGGCGACGATCAGCTTGGACGTCTGCATCCCCGCCCGGTGCTGGATGGCGCCGGAGATACCGGTCGCGACATACAGCTGAGGTGAGACGGTCTTACCGGTCTGGCCGACCTGGAAGGCGTGGGGGTACCAGCCGGCGTCGACCGCCGCCCTCGAGGCCCCAACGGCCGCCCCGATGGCGTCGGCGAAGGCCTCGACCTCGCTGAAGTCCCCGCCTGTCCCCCGGCCTCCTGACACCACCATCGAGGCCTCGGTCAGCTCCGGTCGACCGGTCGCCTCGCGGGCTCGACGTTCGACCACCGTTGCCGATTTGGCATCCTCGCTCACGGTGACGCCGAAGGGTTCCACCTCAGCCGCGCCGACGGTCTCCTCGGGAGCGACCGAGTTCGGCTTGACGGTGACGATCGGGGTCCCATGCGTGACGACCGACGTCACCGTCACGTTGCCCGCGAACACCTACTGCGTCGTGATCGGCCC
>JBBSET010000074.1:0-13704 GCA_038239485.1 Propionibacteriales bacterium | reverse complement strand
TCAAGCCATGGCAGCGCCGATTACGGTCGACCAGGCGACGATCCACGTCGAGCTCAGCATTGGCATCGCCTACCTTGTAGAGCACCACGACCCCGACGTCCTGCTACACATCGCCGACGCAGACATGTACAGAGCCAAACGCGCGGCAGGCCAAAAGAACGCCGACACACCGACCAGGCACGGCTAGCCGGGGGGGGGCTTGGACAAAGGTCGTTGACACCCTAACCCGTGACGATCTGTCCTGACAGGACAGATGTCGACGTTGCCACGTTCGAGATGTGCACAGAGGCTTGGCCGGAAGCGACACACAATCGGGCGGACACGCAGACCCGCTGGCGCGCGGGAAAAGTCGACGGCGCCTCGTCTCACCGATATCGGCGGTTCGTGACGGCCAGAATGTCGGGGACTGGTCGTGGGCGTAGCGTTTCACCGACTTGAGGAGATCCATCATGTGGCATGAGATGTTCGTTGTTCAGATCCCGCTGCTGGAGAAGATCATGCGGACTGTGGTCGTCTATGCCGTGATTGTCACGCTCTTCCGGCTCGCCGGGAAGAGGGGCCTGGCCAACCTGAACACGCTGGACCTGACGGTGCTTCTGCTGCTGTCCAACGTCGTCCAGAACGCCATCATCGGGAACGATCAGAGTCTGCTCGGCGGTATCGTCGGAGCGCTCACCCTCGTGTGCCTGAACGCCGGACTCAACCACGCGCTGACCCGCAACGACCGACTCGCGCACCTGGTGGAGGGCAGCCCAACGAAAGTCATCGAGGACGGACACCTGATCCTCGGTGCCCTCAGGCGATTGGCCGTTCGGCCGCACGAACTCGACCAGGCGGTGAGGATGCAGAACGGCGACGCTGTCAGCGAGATTCAGGATGGCCGTCTCGAGCCGGGCGGTCAGTTGGTCCTCACCTTGAAGGACCACGAACAGAGCGCCACCAAAGGTGACATCGCTGCACTGACCAGTCGCCTCGCCACCATCCAGGACACCCTCGCGGTTCTCGTCGCGGCCAAACCAGGCGCATGACCTAAGCGGTCCGCCCCGGCCACAGGAGCCGTCCCACCGGAAGGTTGCACGTCGTCGGGCCGCAAGATTTTGCGGCGAGACGTGTGCGGATCGCTGGATGCACATCGGTGCCAACTCCACCGCTCAGCCACCACCAGAGCGGGTCCGGTAGGTCTCACCCGCCAACATGCGATACGGAGAGTGCATATCGCGCCGAACCCACGTCAGGTCCAGGAACCGGCCGTCCACGACCTCGGGCTCGGCCAGCCGCAGCCGTCCGGGACGATGAGTACGGCGGCTCCGGTCGGTCTCATGGTCATGCCGTCCTACAGCTTGGTCATCGCCCTGCCCACCGCCAACCGCTCCCGCGCCCACGCATTCGCCCTGGCGCTGGGCCTCGAGACGCCCGGCGACCTGGCCGAGGACGGTGTCCCCGAACCGCTGCGGGTGCAGCTCAACGAGCGGGCCTCGGTGATGTACGTCCCGACCGGAGGGTTCAGCTGGATCACTGACGGCCGCGTGACCGCGGAGCCAGAGATCTCGGAGTGCCTTCTCAGCCTGCAGGTGGGCACCACCAGCGAGGTCGACGACCTGGTCGGCCAAGTTGATGCGGCCGGCGGTCGGGTGGTGTCAGGTCCCGAGCAGAAGACCTATGGCTACACCGGGACGTTCACCGACCCCGACGGTCACCTCTGGGAGGCCATCGTCTCGGCCATCTGACCCGCCGAAGTGCATGTACGCAACGAACGAAGCTGCTTGCAGAGTCCAGCCTTGGGCGGTTCAGCCTGTGCGGCGATGCAGCAGCCAGAACGTGGCCCCGAGCAGCACCAGGGAAAACGCAGCGAGCCACCCGAACTCGATCCATTGCATGGTCCAGTACCTGCTTACAGGCTGATAGCTGGTCACTTGGGTGTACCCCTGCTGGATCAGGGTCCGGATCGGGTCCGGGGCCCCTCCGCTGGACACGTGGACCTTCACCTGGTTGCCGCTGACGTCGGCCCCGAGCGCCTGCAGGATCCGGTTGATCTCGCTGTCACTGACTCGCACGCCGGCTTTCGTCCACCATTGGCTGACGAAGAAGTTGTGGCTGGACAGGTTGAGACTGGTGGTCTGCAACGGCGCGAGGTAGTGGGGGCGTAGGTCCTTGGCGGCAAGATAGGCGAGCCCGAACCAGACGCCGAAGGCGGTCGCCACTGCTGGCAGCACTCGCCGCCACAACAGACCGGCCAGGACTCCGAGCGCGAACCCGGCCATGGCCCACCCGGCGACGGCCAGGCCGCTCACCGGGAAGATCGCGACGTCCAACCGGGTGGTGGCGCCGTATTCGATCAGCGGCTGCTCCCGCCAGGTGATCACCGCGCCGAAGGAGACCATGATCATGGCGATCCCGACCGCTCCAGGGACGACGAGCGCAGCGGCCCACCGCATCCGGCCGACGCCTTGGGTCCAGGCGTAGCGGAAGGTGCCGGTCTCCAGCTCCCTCGCCAGCAGCGGACCGCCGGCGAAAGCGCCGAGGATGCCCGGTAGCAGCATCAGGAAGGTGCCAAGGAACCCAATGGATCCGTACGTGTTGTGGAAGGTCTCGTCCAGGTACCTGCAGTTCGCGGCCGACTTGGGGTGGCATGTCTGCAGCGCCTCGTACGCCGTCCGCGCATGTTGGCCGGCGATGAACAGCGACACGGTAAGGACGGCGAGGATGCCGAGGACGCTGATCAGGGTGAAACGGTAGCGCCTCCAGGTGACCCACGCGAGCCGTTTCCATGGGACCGGTCGCAAGGCGATCGAAGGGGCCGCCGCGAGGGCGGTCATCGGGAGGCTCCTGTCAGGGTCGCGGACGGCGCGGCGGCGCCGTTGCGGAAGTAGGCGAGGGTCAGCTCCTCTATCCCCACCGACCGCGATTCGCAGCCGGGCGGCAGGTCCATGGTTGGGTCGTGGAGACGAACGACTCGATGGGTGAGGGCATCGGTCGAGCTCGACTCGATGACCTCCCATCCGGCGTGATCGTCGCTGCGCGCTGTCGCGGACGTGATCAGGCGGTGGGAGTCGATCAAGTCCTCGACCGGTCCGTTCAGGCGGATGCGTCCATTGGCCACGAGTACCAGGTGGTCGGCGGCCCGTTCGAGCTCGGCGAGCATGTGCGAGGAGAGCACCACGGAGATGCCTTCATCGGCCATCGCGGTCATCACCGAGGCCATGAACTCGTGCCGGGCGAGTGGATCGAGTGGGCCAGTCGGTTCGTCGAGCACGAGTAGCCTCGGGTGCCGCGCGAGCGCAAGGCTCAGCGCGAGCTGGGCCCGCTGTCCGCCGGAGAGCTTCCCGGCCTTCTGCTTCTCGCTGATCCCCAGGTCGGCGAGCCTCAAGCGTGCCGCGGCGGTGTCAAAGCTGAGGTTCAGGTTCCGGGTCAGGTGCAGCATGTCGCCAACGGTCAGGTTGCGGTATAGGGGCATGTCTTGAGCCACGAACGCGATGCCGTCGAGTGCGGCGAGCGAGCCTGCTGGGTGCCCGTCCAGGACGGTGATCTCGCCCACCGTCGGGGCTGTGAGTCCGACGATGATGTTCAGCAGGGTGGACTTGCCCGCGCCGTTGGGTCCGATCAGCGCGACCAGTCTCCCGGCAGGAAGCGAGAGGGTGCAGTCGCGCAGGGCCCACCGGCTGGCGTAGCGGCGTCCGAGTCCGGTCGTCTCGATGATGTTCATGCGATCGCTGCTTTGGTCCCGGGCCGCTGCGTACCGTCGGCGCGCGCGGCGTCCGGGTCGGAGCGTTCAGAGAAATCCCGCAATGTGCTCGTCACCAGCGCGACGATGCCGTCCTCGTCGAGCCCGGCCGCGTCCGCCTTCGCCAACCACTTCCGCAGACCGCTGCGGAGATCCGCCAGCACGGGCAGGGTCGCGTCACCGAGGGAAGCGTCGATGAACGTTCCTCGCCCTGGTCGACCCGAGGCCAGGCCCTTGTACTCCAGATCCCGGTAGGCCTTGAGGACCGTGTTGGGGTTGATCGCGAGCCCGGCCACGACCTCCCGCACCTTCGGCAGCTGGTCGCCTGGCTTGAGGTAGCCCAGCCGCAGCGCGTGCTCGACCTGCTGCACGATCTGCAGATACGTCGGCACTCCCGACGTGGGGTCGAGCCGAAACTCGATCGCGGAGGGAACCCCCGTTCCGCTCATCGCTTTATCTAACATCATAACTAAATAATACACCAGAACGCTCGTTGCGCAACACAGATCTGCGGCGCGCGCGGCCCATCGGCGCGAAACCGCGTATGACGGCCATGCCACGACCGGAACGAGCACGCCGACGCGACAGGGCTCCTCAGGCAGCTATGGTCGAGAATCAACAGCCTGAAGACCCAACGCCATCAGCCCAAGGGCCTCCCACTCCGTGTAGGTGGACACCCCTGCCTTCGGGCCAGCAAGAGACCCATCTCGCCGATGAGCGTGTGGTCGGGTCAGCCGAGCCCGCCGCTGGTCGTGGTCTTTCCCGGTGACGTGGCCGACGATGAGCTGGTAGGACCCTGGCTGACATAGGTCAAGACGTAGCCGGAGCCGCTGACGCGCAGTCGATGCCGTCTCATGGTGACGCGGGTGGGATGACCGCTGAGCAGCGCCGTGTAGACGCCGTTTCGTGTGGCGTCGAGCGGGCCGTGGTCGGACAGGCATCCGTTTGCCGTCTCACTCACGCGGGACAACCGCAGGTTCCCGTCAGGTCCGTGGCTGCTGGCCTGGAACGTTCCGCAGCCATCGCTGCCCGAGGCAGAGCCGTTGGCGGCCAGCTCCAGCCAGCCATCGACCCCGTTCGGGACTCTCGTGGACCCGTCGGGCCCCTCCACCATCCAGAGTCGCCAGTGCACAGCCGCGATCCGAGGGGCCGGGCCTGTCGCCGCCGAGGGACCTCCGCTTTCGCTCGCAGAACAGGCAGCGATCGTCCAGCAGCAGACGAGCACACTGGCGCACAAGCGCGATGTCTTGAGCCTCACCTGTCCTCCATGACAAGTCTGACGGGTTCCATGGTCAAAGCGTTCCGTCCCACTGTCCGCTTCTGCCTGAGGTGCTGCGGTAGGTGGCGGATCCTTCCGGACTCTGTTGCTTTGCAATCGGGGCGAGCTGAACGATCGGCCAGCGGACTGGTGGTCTGCAGCGGCGCGAGGTAGTGATCGTCCCGCCTTCACCAGGAATGGATCCAGGACGGGGACAACCACTCACGAGGGCGTGGCGCGCCGTTCCCAGTCGCCTCCCACGCTGACCAGTGGACGGTCTTGAGTCCGACCTCGCTGTTCGTGCTCCACCTCCACCTTGTATACGACCAGAGCGGGTTCCAGTTCATCGCGGTGAACCATGTTGCGCTGTGTGTCGTGGTGATAGTGAAAGGTGGGGATCCTCGATGACTCGATATATAACGCTCGGGAAGGTCGGCGCTCTCTCGATCGCCGCCGCCCTCCTGCTCTCCTCGTGCGGCGGGACTGCCTCGTATGGCGGCTCGGGGTCGGGTGGGAGTCCGGCGACCTCGCATACTCCGGCGTCGACCGGCGTGATCCATGTCGCTCACACGTCGCTCGGCGACGTTCTCGTGGATGGGCGCGGCAGAACCGTGTACCTGCTCACCGCGGACAAGCCGAACAAGTCCACCTGCTCCGCGCAGTGCCTGGTGTACTGGCCACCGGTGGCCGTGAAGAAGGTTACGACCCCCGCCGGCATCACGGCCGCCGTAGGACGGACCACCTCGATGGCCGGTTTGACGATGGCGACGGTTGGCGGCTGGCCGTTGTACACCTTCGTCCAGGACAAAGCCGCCGGAGATGTCACCGGCGAGGGCATGGCTAGCTTCGGGGGCGTCTGGTATGCGGTCTCGCCAAGCGGACAAGCCGTCAAAGGACCAGGGCCAGGAAGCGCCTCAAGCTCGCCGGGTCGCGGCGGCTACTGATGGCCCGTACGACGCCTCACCCACGGGCCGGCCCGTCTCGTGACCGATGCGGAGACCTTCGATCGCCGCCATGAGCGGGGGCTCAAAATCATGGTTGCGTTCTCGTCCCTGCAACTGCCCGCAGACTCAGTGGTACTTCTACCTGAGCCGCCCTATGCCGCACCTCGGGAAGGCGGTTGTGGAGATCGGGCTGAACCGGCGACGGGACGGGGACCGCCTCGGACTTGCCCTGGCCCTGGCCCTCGCAGCGGGAGCTCAACTATTCGGAGTTGAACGTATTCGACGGCGGCACCTTCTCCACTGTGTTCAACCGCTGCAAGCAACTGCGCGAGCGCGCCGGCGCGCGTCCCGTTCAGTGGCGACCGTGAGCACCTGCTCCCGGCGTCGAAGCCGGGGGACCGAGTTCGATACCTCACCGCCGCCGACCTCGTCGAACGGTCGCTAGGGTCGCTGCATGACGACGGATGGCTATCTGCGCTTCCCGCATGTTCGCGGTGATCTCCTGACCTTCGTTGCCGAGGACGATGTCTGGCTCGCCGACTCCGCCGGTGGGAGGGCATACCGGCTCAGTGCCGACCACACCCCGGCGCTGACCCCGCGGATCTCATCTAACGGTGCACTCGTCGCCTGGGCGGCTCGCCGGGACGGGGCGAACGAGGTGTACGTGGCGCCGACCGACGGTGGCGTCTCCCGTCGCCTCACGCACTGGGGTCAGCTGGGGACACGGGTGACGGGCTGGGCGTCCGATGACGAGGTGATGGTGCTCAGCAGCACCGGCCAAAGCGACGTTGTGCGGATGTTCGCCCATGCGGTGCCGGTGGACGGAGGACCAAGCCGGCGGCTTCCGTACGGCTGGGCCGGAGACGTCGCCGTCGGCCCCGATGGCGGTGCGCTGCTCTCGTCGTACTTCTGGACCGAGCCGGCCCGGTGGAAGCACTACCGCGGTGGAACCGCCAGCCAGCTGTGGCTTGACGTGGAAGGGTCGGGCAGCTTCCGGCGGATCTTCGCGGACCTTTCGTCGAGCCTCGCGTTTCCGGTCTGGACCACCGGGAACGACGCCCGGCAGCGGATCGCCTTCTGCTCCGACCACGAGGGTCGCGGACAGCTGTACAGCGCGGTGCTCGGCCGCCGCGCGCCGACGACGTCTCGCCTCGTACGTCGCACCGATAGCGACTTCTACGTCAGGCATGCCAGCAGTGACGGCAGCCAGGTCGTGTACTGCGCCGGTGGCGACGTGTTCATGCTGGACTCGCTCGACGACGGTGTGGAGCCACGTCGCCTCGACCTCCGTATCGGCGGAGCGCGGCCGTTGTTGCGTCCGCACCGGGTGAAGGCCACCAGCCGCTTGGGCGCGATCAGCCCGGACCGCACCGGCCGCGCGTCAGCGATCGAGTCGCGCGGCACCGTCACGTGGGTGAGCCATCGAGGGGGACCGGTCCGGGCCCTTGCGACGGGATCCGCGGTTCGTCGCCGCCTTCCAGTCGTGCTCGCCGACGCCCGCGTCGCCTGGGTGAGCGACGTCGACGGCGACGATGGCCTCGAGCTGCTCGACTTGGACGCACCAGAAGCGACGCCGCGAACGCTTGTTGCGGCTGGACGAATCGGTCGGGTCCTAGAGATGGCCGCGTCGCCGGACGGTCGCCGGATCGCGCTGTGCACCCACGACGGAAGGCTGCTCACGTGTGGCGTTCCGGCGGGAGAGGTCGCCCGGACCGTGGCCCCGAAAGAGATCGACTCCATCACCGGAGACATGTCCGGCCTGGCGTTCTCACCGGACTCCCGTTGGCTCGCCTGGTCATCCTCTGGGTCGGGGCAATGGGAAGATCCGGGGCCTCGGCCGCTGCGGCAGATCAAGATCGCCGATCTCGACCGCGGCCGGGTCATCGCTGTCACGGCGCTGCGGTTCACCGACACCAACCCGGTGTTCACGCTCGATGGGAAGTACCTCACATTCCTGTCTATCCGCAGCCTCGACCCGGTGTACGACTCGTTCTCGTTCGACTTGTCCTTCCCGGACGGCTGCCGGCCGCACCTGGTCGCCCTGACCGCCGACACCCCCTCCCCGTTCGACCCGATCGTTGGTGGCCGCCCCCTGGAGCCACCCGAACCCGAGCAGGCTGCCGCCGAGGCGGTTGCCGAAGCAGCGCCGGCCCTGACGGGTGAGGCGGGTACGCCGGTGCCTGCCGCCGCGCGCGCCCGACCGGTCGTGCCCAGGACCACCGTGGACGTCGACGGCCTCGAGCACCGCATCGTGCCGGTGCCGGTGGAGGCCGGGCGCTACGCGGCTCTGGCAGCAACGAAGCACGGACTGGTGTGGCTTCGGGAACCGCTGCTGGGCGAGCTCGGAGACAACCGGGCGACGGTTGACGCCGAGCCCGAGCGGGCGCGGGTCGAGCACTTCGACCTGCGCACGTTGAAGCTGTCCACCGTGGTCGCCAAGGCCGAACGTATCGAGATCACCGGTGACGGCAGCCGCCTTCTCGTCGTCGACCAGGACCGGTTGACCGTCGTCCCCACTGACAAGCCTGCACCCGACGACGAGGACGTGCTGGAGGTCGATCTCGACCGGCTACGGGTCGTGGTGGACCCGCCGGTGGAGTGGCGCCAGATGCTCGACGAGACGTGGAGACTGATGCGCGACCACTTCTGGCGCGAGGACATGGGCGGTGTCGACTGGCGCGCCGCACGCGACAGGTACGAGCCGATGCTTGACCGGCTGGGATCGCACGACGACCTGATCGACGTGATCTGGGAGATGCACGGCGAGCTCGGTAGTTCGCACGCCTACGCCATCCCGCCACGAACACCCGCGGACGCCGACCGCCGTCAGGGATTGCTCGGTGCCGACCTGGACTACACCGGCGACGCCTGGCGGATCAGCCGGATCGTGCCCGGCGACGCCTCCGACCCCAAAGCGCGATCTCCGCTGTTGTCGTCCGGCGTCAACGCTCGGGCGGGTGACCAGATCTTGGCGGTCGACGGCCGGCGCACCAACCGCACCACGAGCCCGCTGTCGTTGCTGGTCGGCATGGCCGGCAAGCCGGTCGAGCTCACCCTGCAGCCGCGCGCGGGCGGCGCCGTTCGACGGGTGGTAGTGGTGCCTGTGGCCGACGAGCTCCCGCTTCGCTACCAGGACTGGGTCACCGACCGCAGGAACTACGTGCACGCACAGAGCGAAGGAAGAGTCGGTTACCTGCATGTGCCCGACATGATGTCGCTGGGATGGGCACAGATGCATCGTGACCTGCGCACCGAAATGCCCCGCGACGCTCTCATCCTCGACGTCCGCAGCAACGGCGGCGGCCACACCTCACAGCTGGTCCTCGAGAAGCTTGCCCGCAAGGTCATCGGGTGGGACCTGGTCCGCGGGTACGCCCCCGGCTCCTACCCAAGCGACGCGCGACGCGGACCCATGGTGACGATCGCAGACATGTACGCCGGCTCCGATGGCGACATCATCACGGCCGGGATCCAGTCCCTCGGGCTGGGACCGGTCGTCGGGACACGAACGTGGGGCGGAGTCGTCGGCATCGACGGCCGCTATACGCTCGTGGACGGCACGATGGTGACGCAGCCGCGGTACTCGTTCTGGTTCGAGAAGTTCGGCTGGGGCGTGGAGAACTACGGCGTCGACCCGGACATCGAGGTACCCGTGACCCCACAAGACCGGATCGCCGGCAACGACGTCCAACTGGACCGGGCCCTGGCAGAGGTGGCGCGCCTGTTGAAACGCACCCCACCGCTCGACCCACCGGCGATTCCGGACCTCCCCGTGTCATAGCCCCACGCGTGGTGGTTGGCGGCGATTCGGTGACGACATCGCCGCACACCCCGACCAGCTTGCCGTCACCCACAGGCCCAAGCCAACGTCCCAACCCGGCGTCGTCGGCGCCGGCGTCGGCGTCGGCGTATTCAGCCGTTGCCCGAGTGTTATAGTCCGATCGAGGCAATTGCATAGGGCGACGGCTCTGATGCCGGCGATGGATACGACCAAACATCGAGGATTGACACGACTGAATTGCAGCAGATGGCGTACGATGCGCAGCTGGCGGTTGGCTTGCCAGTGAGTCCTTCAGCTCACACACTGTTTGTTATGACGGCTGGCATCATCGATTATCGCCGTTGCACAACGTATATTCACACCACGCAGCAGAATGACTGGTTCGCGAGAACATTCCCCACGCACGAATTCCCGGTGACCGTGGTTGGCGGCAAGGGAAGAAGCAGTGCTGATGCCGCCGATCGGCGAATTAGGATTGGCGCAGATGACCGTCGAAACGTCGGTAGATGCGAACAGGCGTGCCTGCACGAACTAGCACACATCGTTACACGTGATTGCGGCCCGGACAAAGAGCTTCGCGAGGCAGCGGGAGGTAGGCTGAGCAGCAGGGGGCATCACCACGCCTGGCGGGTGAACTTTGTGCTCATAGTAAGAAACGCGCTTGGCAAACAAGCGGCTCTCCGATTGAGATCCGAGTTTGTCGCTTGGGGCCTCCCCACAAGCAGGTAGCCCATCAGTTCCCAGCGGTCTTGGCCGCGCTCCCCTCGCACCAATCGCCGGCACTGTTGCGTGCAGCCGTCGAGGCGGCACGGGACTGCTCCCCTGACGGTCTTCACCCTCCGTTTTCGCCGTTTCCGGCTCCTCGGGAGGTGGTCTCGCTGGGGGCGTTGGTTCTCTCGTGGGCTGGACACACTGGCCAGGATCCAGCGAGCCCAGATGTAGCTGTACGGGCGCCGCGCATGGCGAGTCCGGGTCGATGGCGTCGTCCGTCACCACGATGATGCAGGGCGTCCGCAGAATCTTCCGCTTCGCCCACCTCGGCGGGCTCATCCCGGCCTAACCAGAGGGTGCACACGCGGCTGACGTAGGTGCACCATGAACAGGGATACTGGAACGTGCCTTGGGAGACGACCGCGGACGTCGGCGAGTTCCTCGCGAAATCGGGACCGTTCCTGGGTTCGGACCCCGTTGCGAATAACGTGTTGCTGACCGAAGCGCACTTCTGGCAGTGGTTGGCCAACCCAGCGCCTGGAGACCGCTTCGGTTGGTGGGCCGAAGGTGACCAGGTGCACTCTGCCTATCTCCAGATCCTCGGCCACGACCCGATCTGCTCTTCGCTGACGTGCCCTGCGGCCGCGGATCTGCCGCGCGTGCTCGGGGACGCCGTTCGCCTGGGTGTCCAGGCGAAAGACGCGGCCGCGGTGACTGCGGCGTGGCGAGTCGAGGGCAAGGTGCTGGAAACGAGGGCGCGGATCGCGCTGTTGCGTCTGCAGCACCTCAGCCCCCGGGGGCTCGCGGACGGCGCCCCACGCCGCGCGCGTGCCGATGACCTCCCGCTGCTCAGGGACTGGTTCGGCCTGTTCCAGGAGCGCTGTCCCGACGACCCCAGCCAAGTCGAGTTCGTCGTCGACCATCCCCTCGAGGCGGGTGCTCTCGTCATGTGGGAAGTGGACGGTCGCCCGGTGGCAATGTCTTCGCGGACGCCCGAGGTAGCAGGCATGGTGCGGATGGGCCTGGCGTTCCAACCGACTCAGGGTGTGACCTTCGCCAACGCCGCATTCGCGTTCGGGTGCGCTGAGGCGGCCCTCACCGCTGCACATGTGCTGGTTCTCAGCGGAAACCCCGCAACCACCGCCCGGCTACGATCGCTCGGCTTCGTTCCCGTCCTCGACCGTGCCGTGCTGGAGGTACGGAATCTTGAGCGTCTCTGAGACCGCTGTCGGCGACCGCGGGCATTGCTACGACAAGGCCATCATCTCTCGGCCTGCCGCGTGGTCAGGGGTCTGAAGACTTGGGCGACCCGCTATTCCTCCAGGATCGTGGTGGTCACCGTGTGCCGACCGCGGCAGGCGACAAAGACGCGCTTGGGTTTCGTTGATTTCAGCCGGCCGGCGGAGCGAAGAACTCCAGCGCAATACCGTCCGGGTCGCGAAAGCTGACCCCAGAGCCGTAGTGCGCATCCACAATGCCGCCGTGGGCGATGCCGAGCTCGTCCAGCCGGTCACACCAATGGGCGAGTTCCGCACGGTTCGCGCACGCGAAGGCGAGGTGGTCGAGACCCGCTCGGTGCTCGTCGAAACTGCCTTCTGGGGCTTGCCCCGGATGGGTGTGCAGGCCGAACAGCTGGCCACCGCCGATGGCGAATACGGTGTGATGGAATCCGCCGGTCGTTTCGTCCTCGTCGAGGACGGGGCTCGAGCCCAGCAGCGCTGTGTACCACCGCGTGCTCCGCTCAAGGTCACTGACCGTGACCGCAGTATGGGTGAACCCCGGAAACTCTGTCATGTTCGGGGCCTTTCCTTCTGTTCGCGCCTTCCAGACACCAGGCGGCACTCGCTCTACGCGGCCGCCCGTTGGCGGCGGCGAACAACTATCTCTGCCGCGAGGTCGAGACACGTGTGCTGCTCCTCAAAGTCAGCCTGCCGGGCGGGGGTGGTCCAGCTCATGCGGGAGATTCCGCCCGACGGCTCGTAGGTCAGGTGCCACCTGGAGTCACCGTTGCGCTCCAGTCCCATCCGGAACAGGCCCTGCAGATACATCCCGGGTGTTACGCCCGGGACATGTTCGCGACCGGCCATGACGTCGACAACGGGGGCCGTGGTGCGCGCCGTGCCCTCGGGCGCCCTCGATCTGGTCGGGATCGGGCTGTACGGCCCGAAGAACGCCGTCGACAAGGACGTCAAAGGCGCTCGGCTGTACCGAGAAGCGATCCGGCTGCCGATGACGCGCGAAGCGGAACGTCTTGCACCCAACTCCGATTACGGGGCAGACTTGCGCCGTGGACAAGAAGCGCTGGAGCGACCTGGATCCTCGCGTTCGGCAGGCTCTCCTGCTTGGTAGCGCCTTCGAGGCAGGTCTGAAGATCGCCGCACTAATTGATCTCTCACAGCGGTCACGCGGCGACATTCGAGGTTCGAAGGCAGCGTGGGCAGTCGCCCTGGCGTTCGTCAATTCGGGCGGGGTCGTGCCGATCGTCTACATGCTGCGTGGACGCCGTATCAGCTAGCCGGCGCACTGAGGCAAAGATCGAGGCCGCCGGCGTCCGCGTTCTGTGCTGCGATGAACGCTGTGGGCCCGTTTTACTTGCGGGCGCAAGGGCGCGTCCTGCGACGTGCGAGATGGCGTGTCTCAGGCGGTCGACTTTGGCGTCGTCCCGATCCCGGATCGCCGCCCTGCGGTGATCCGTGCGGTATTCGCTGTTCGTGCGGATGAGGCCGGCGTGGCCTGTCCGATGGTCGGCGCTGGTCCCGGCCCATTCGCAAAGAAGAGCGCTGGCGTGCGGGCAGCTGGACCTTCGGCTACGGCGCGAAGGACCTTCTCGCGAGGATTGACTTGTCGCTGTCCGACTGGGAACACCGTAGGAAGTCCCAAGCCAACGAAGTCAACAGCACAGGACAGATGACATGGCTGTCGATGACGCGTCAAAAGTGCTCAGCTTTTCGAGCTTCACTGACAATGGCGCTGGCTTCAGAACCCGCCGCCGTTGGTCCGGCCGCGCTCTACCAACGGCGGCCGCGATGATGCTGAGGATCCCGGGGGCAGGCATCCACCCGTCGCCGTAGCGGGTGCGTCGCGCTGCACGGACTTACCAGGCTCAGCGGAAACAACCGGTTACGCCCGCACCACGCCAACGATCGCATTGATCTCCTCGTCGCCCAGTTCCACGCCGCAGGCTCTCCACACCTGAGCGCGCGACCGTGATGGCTGCTCGTCCGCTACCCGTCGTGGCAGACCGGCATGCCAGCCAGCGGCCGGTGCGGACCTGCAGTGAAACGTATCC
>JBBSET010000073.1:0-14069 GCA_038239485.1 Propionibacteriales bacterium | reverse complement strand
GGGGGGGGGGTGTGGGTGGCGGGGCGCGGGGACGGGCCGATGTGGGCGGTGGCGCTTGTGTAGAGGTAGGGGTCGCCGTGGTGCCTCGCCACCGCCGCCCCCCCCCCTCGACCCGTGACGCGCGTCATCATCCGCAACCCGGACGCGTCCGCCGAGGACTTCATGGCGCTGGCCGCCTCTCTCGGGCTCCAAGGCACCAACTACTACGTCGGCTACACCGCCTGGCTCGACCTTGCTCCGGAGAGGCGTGTCGAAGGCCTCCGGCCTGGCGAAGGTCGCGCAGACGCTCGGGGTCGCACAGACAGACGTGCTCGCGATCGGTGACGGGCGCAACGACGTCGAAATGCTTCAGTGGGCCGGTCGTGGCGTGGCGATGGGGCAGGCCCCCGACGACGTCAAGGCGGTCGCCGACGCCGTTACCGGCACCCTCGGTGAGGACGGCGTGGCAGTCGAGCTGAGCCGCTGGTTCGGCTGAGCTGAGCCGACGCTGCTACGGCGCGGCTCGCCACTCGGTCTCGAGGACCGCCATGATGACGTCGTCGTGGAAGACGCCGTCGTGCAGCACCGACTCGCGGCGTCGGCCCTCCTCGACGAAGCCGAGGTTCCGGTAGACCTCGATAGCGCGGCTGTTGTAGGCGAAGACGCCCAGCTCGATGCGGTGCAGGCCCATCTCGGCGAAGCCGTACCGCATCAGCAACCGAAGCGCCTCGGGTCCATAGCCGCTGCCGGTGTGCTCGTCACCGATGACGACCCCCATGGTCGCTGCCCGGTTGCGCGGCGAGTCCATCCACAGCCCCACGTGTCCGAGCAGCTCCTTGCGCTCCTCGGCCTCGACGCAGAACCCCACGGACGAGTACTTGTCGTTCGCGCTCCAGGACCGGAACATCTCGGCGACCGACCCGGCCGGCATCGGTCGGATGGTGTTCGCCTGGAGGGCAACCGTGGACGGGTTGAGCCACCACGACACGAGTTTGGGCAGGTCCTCGTCGGTCAGTGCCCTCAGCCGGACCCGTGGCCCGTCGAGGAGCCCGCGCCCGTACTCTGCGGCCTGCTGCATGCTGTCCCAGCCACTCACATCAGCCATTGTGTCCAACTGCGGGCGACGCCGCCACGGCGAGTGCGCAAGAAGGCCCGGTGGACCTTGGTCGGGAACCGTCAGTTGTCGGAGTCGAGCGGCCAGCCGTGGCGAGAAGCGTGGGTGCGGACCGAGGACCGCGACCCTCCAGGCCCACGGCGCTGTATCGAACACCGAAGGCGAACACCGCAGGCGGCCCTGCGCCGAGGATCACGCCGGCGACCAACACCTTCAGCACCGCGTCCGGGCGATTCTGGCCGCCAACTCAAGCCAGAAAAATGGCAGTCGTCAGGGTCGGGTAGGGTTACGCCTTCGGGAGCGTCACGCTGAAGATCGGCGTCGTCGTCGGCTGTTGCGAGCCGTTGCCTCGCTCGATCGTCACGGCGACAGCCGCGGCGGTCGCAGCGTGGTTGGGGAGGCTGACGACGGTCTGTGAGCCACTCGAGGTGAAGGTGCCTGCTGGTGCCGTCGACGTCCCGAGCGTCCACGCCTCGTAGACCCTGCCGGCCGGCAGCGCGGGCAGGTCGGAGGCGACGAGGAGGGCACGATGCTCGCTGGGCGAGACGATGACGGTCCCGCTGCCGGAGCTCGAGAAGGAGCCCGTGGTTGTCTTGACATCGCGGGCAGCGAGCAGCTGGGTGAGCTCCTGGGCCGTGGCGGTTGCGTTCCGGGCATCGTTTCGGCTGTGGATCGCCCAGCCGCCAAGGGCGACGGCAGCCACCAAGGCGGCGGCAGCGACCAGCCCGGTCGCCCAGGTGGCACGCGAGCGGCGCTCGAAAGGCACCACATTGGACGACGCTGAGGCCGGCATCGCACGCTCGGTCTGCTCGGTGGCTGGAGCAGGCTGTCTTTGCGGCGTGAAGGCGATCTGCGCCAGCACCGACGCGCGCAGGCTCGGTGGCGGGTCGGTGGCGACCGCTTCGGACAGGTGAACGGCGATGTCGCGCATGTCGGCCACCTCCTCACGGCAGTCGGGGCATGTTGCTAGATGGGACTCGAACTCCGATGACTCGGAAGCCGGTAGGCTCCCGACGGCGTACTCGCTCGCCAGCGCATGGAGGTCGTTCACGAGGCAGCCTCCCCGAGCTGGTTACGCAGCCGTTTCATCGCGTCCCTGATCCGGGTCTTGACCGTCCCGAGGGGGAGGCCGAGGAACTCCGCGACCTCTCGGTAGCTGCGGCCTTCGAAGTAGGCCATATGCACGGCTGTCCGTTGCGCCTCCGGCAGCTGCTGCAGCGCGGCGCGTACGCGCTCGCTCTGGTCGTAGGCGACCACGATGTCGGAGGTGTCGACCTCCGGCTGTGCGGGGCCGGCCTCGAAGTGGCGCTGGTCGCGCTCCTGGCTACGCTGCGACGACCGGACGCGGTCGACCGCCTTGCGATGGGCGATGGTGTTCAACCACCCCTTGGCCGAGCCGAGCTCGGGATCGAAGCGGGGGGCTGAGGTCCACGCCTCGACATAGACCTCTTGGGTGACCTCCTCGGCCTGGGCCCGATCGCGTACGACGCTGAGGACGATGCCGAAGACAGTGCGCGATGTGCTGTCGTAGAAGTCGGCAAAGGCTGGCTGGTCGCCGCTCGAGATCCGCTTCAGGAGGTCGACGAGCTCGCTAGGTGACCCCGACGAACCCATAGTCCCTACTCTGCCACGGACCGTCAAAGACACAGGACGCGATGGCGCTGCCCAGAGGACGGGACAGGCGACCATGGTGGTCATCGTGGCCTCCTGTCCTCGTCGGGGAGGGACTGCCCATTGAACAGGCCCTCCCCCACCGAGATTGTGTGTGACGTCAGGTCACACGTCCATGGTGATGGTGTTGGTTGTGCTCGCCCCGCGACCGCCGTCTGCGGGAACATGTTCGCCCCGCCCCTCACGGTGCTGGGCGACGCGCCGACGACGCGAGCGCTCGACAACCGTGATGAGCAAGGGCACGCCACCGTCGGTGACCGCGACGCTCATCGACGCACCAACTCCAGCTGCAGCGGAAAGGAGGCCTGCTGCTGCACCGAGAAGGATGCGGGTGCGTTGGTGGGCGTCACACGGGGGATTCGGCGCCAGCGGCAGACCGGATTGGAACTTTTCTACAGATACATACCGTCGGTGCGACGGTCCTCCGAGCCCGGGCGGACCGGCATGCCCGGTATCGGCGCGTCCTGCGGCTGGGCGCCGGGGGGCAGGCCACGCCGCATCTGCTCCAGCTGTGCGCGGGCGGCCATCTGCTGGGCGTAGATCGCTGTCTGGATGCCGTGGAACAGACCCTCGAGCCAGCCGACCAGCTGAGCCTGGGCGATCCGGAGCTCGGACTCGCTCGGTGTCTCCTCGCCGAAGGGGAGGGTGAGACGCTCGAGCTCCTCGACCAGCTCGGGGGCCAGCCCGTGCTCGAGCTCCTTGATGGAGGCCCGGTGTATCTCGCGAAGCCGGACCCTGCTGGCCTCGTCGATGGGCGCCGACTTCACCTCCTCGAGGAGCTGGCGGATCATGCTGCCGACGCGCATCACCTTCGCGGGCTGCTCGACCAAGTCCGCGACCGATCGCGCGGTCTCAGCATCGTCCGAGGCCTCGTCGCCGCCGGAGAATGCCAGCTGGTCGGGTCCGACGACCACCACGTGGGGGTCGTCAGCAGGCGGTGACTGCGGCGCGTCGGTCATCTCGCCAGCCTACGCGTACGGCTGGACGCGCTCGGCTGATCCGGTTACGCCGGTGTCGCTCGCCTGGTCAGCTCGGGTTGTCAGATTCGGGTGGTCAGGAAGAGGTGGTCAACACGACCTTGCCGATGTGGCTGCTGGCCTCGACGAGTGCGTGCCCGCCGCGTGCGTCCTCGAGGCTCATCGTGGCATGCACGATCGGCCTGATGGTCCCGTCGACGATGAGCGGCCACGCATTGGCCTCGACACTCGCGATGATGGCTGCCTTCTTGTCAGCCGGCAGCGCCCGCAGGAACGTCGCGATCACGGCACCACGTTTGCGAAGCAGCTTGCTGATGTCGAGCTCGGCCTTGGTGCCGCCCTGGAGGCCGATGATGACCAGCCGCCCCTCCATGGCGAGCGCCTCGACGTTGCGGGAGAGGTAGGACGCACCCATGTTGTCGAGGATGACGTCGGCTCCCGCACCGTCGGTGAAGCGGCGTACCTCCTCGACGAAGTCCTGGTCCTTGTAGTTGATGGCGAGATCCGCGCCGAGCGCTCGGCACGCCTCGGCCTTCCCCTCAGAACCCACGGTGGTCGCCACCCGCGCGCCCAGGGCATGGGCGAGCTGGATCGCCATCGTCCCGATGCCGCCGCCGCCGCCGTGCACCAGGAAGAGCTCCTGCGGCTGGAGGGCGGCCAGCATGAAGACGTTGGACCAGACGGTCGCCACCACCTCGGGCAGGGCCGCCGCGTCGACCAGGTCGATGCTGTCCGGCACCGGAAGCAGCTGGCCCACGGGCACTGCAACCTTGTCGGCGTACCCGCCGGCGCTCAACAGGGCGCACACCCGGTCCCCGACCTGCCAGCGGTCGACGTCGTCGCCGATTGCCGAGACCGTGCCGGCGCACTCGAGGCCGAGGATGTCCGACGCACCCGGCGGTGGCGGGTAATGGCCCTCCCGCTGCATCAGGTCGGCCCGGTTGATGGCCGAGGCCGCGATGTCGATGACGACCTCCCCGGGGCCGGGTTCGGGGTCAGGAAGTTCCTGGATCTCGAGCACGTCGGGCCCGCCGGGCTCCCGGCACATCACAGCACGCATGCGAGCCACGTTAGCCGAGGCTGCCGACGGCGGTCAGCGGTTGGCGGCGAGCTCCGTGGCGATGTCGATGCAGTCGGCGACATCGGTCACGGCGCCGCCGCGCAGCCCCGCCGCGTATCCGACGAGGAAGGTCGTCAGCGGCGCCGCGGGGCGTTCGACCTGGTGGGCCGCGTCTCGTGCCAGATCCAGCACGGCGTCGATCTCCACCTCCAGATCGATGCCCAACGCGTCGCACAGCTGCTCACTCCAGGTGGTGAGGCTCATCGACCCTCCTTCAGCTCGCGGGAATGCTCGACGTCCGCCCAGGTATCGCAGTCGAGCGTCACCTCAGGATCTGCCGGCATCTCGGTCACGGTCAACTGGCCAACGACCCGCCGCATCGCAGCGCCGTCCGTGGTCTCGATCCTGCTCAGCGCCTCGCGGAGCCTGGCCGTCCGGTACGCAGCGGCCAAGAACTGTCGCCGCCCGGCGCCGTCGACCAGCATCGCCACGTCAGGACCCTCGCCATGCCTGGCGTGGCCAGGATCAGCCTGGCCGCCATCAACATGCGCTGCGACGGCTCGGGCCAGCCGCTCGACGACCGCGGCAGTGATGAAGGGCAGGTCGCAAGCCAGGACCACCACGACCGGTGACTCGACCTGCGCCAGCCCTGCCGCGACGGCGGCGACCGGTCCACCCCCGGGCGGGTTCTCCGATACCCGAACGACGCCTGTCGGCAGCGCACGCCGAGGGCCGACCACGACGGTCAGCCGGGCCTGCCTCACGGCAGCCAGGACGCTCTCCAGGAGCGTCGTGGCGCCGACGTCGAGGACCGCCTTGTCGATGCCGCCGAGGCGTCGACCGGTGCCACCTGCGAGAACGATCGCGTCATACACCTGCATGTCGAGATCCTCGCACCGGTGAGCCGGTCATCGGTCGTACCACTGCTCTGTCCATTAGCGTCTGCGTCGGCGGCCGCGACGAAGAGTCCGCGTCGGCGACGTGCTTGCAGGTTGTCAACGCCTGACCACGAGACGATCATGGGTATCGTGTTCGATCCTGATACCGAGTCTGGTACCCACGCCCTCCGGCGCCTGGATGACAGCATCACGGCCTGGCTGACCTCGGTCGACAGGGCGGGTACGCCGCAACCGGCGCCGGTCTGGTTCCTCTGGAATCGCGACGAGTCCACTGCTCTGCTCTACAGCCAGCCGAGTGCCAGGAGGCTGAGTCGCATCGAGGCCAATCCACGCAGCTCGCTGCACCTGAACGACGATGGTCAGGGCGGCGACCTGGTCATCCTGACAGGGATCCTCCAAACCGCCACCGACACGCCACCCGCGCACGAGCTCCCCGACTATGCCGAGAAGTACGACGCCCTGATGACGGAGAGCTTCGGGTCGCCCGAACAGTTCAGCGCGATGTACAGCGTGCCGCTGTTGTTCCGCGCCACCCACGCTCGCGGCGGCTGATCTTCCCTTCCGAGGGGGCGCCGCGACCGTCCCGCTGGCAGACTGACGTCGTGCATATCTCCGCCGTCCAGTTCGCCGCGGCCACCGATGTCGACACGAACCTGGAGGCCATCGTCCGGCTCGTCGAGAGCGCGGCAGACGCGGGCGCCGAGATGGTCGTCCTGCCCGAAGCTGCGATGCACGACTTCGGCGGCGCCGACCTGGCACTCGGTCCGGTCGCCCAGTCGCTCGACGAGCCCTTCGTCGCGGCCCTGCGCGACCTCGCAGGCCGGTTCACGCTCTGGATCGTCGCCGGGATGTTCGAGACATCGCACGATCGCGACCGGCCCTACAACACCCTTGTCGCCGTCGGTCCGGATGGCGACCTGGCGGCGTCCTACCGCAAAGCGCACCTGTACGACTCGTTCGGCTACAAGGAGTCTGACCGGTTGCTGGCCGGCGAGCCCAAGGCGGTGGTGCTGCGTGCCGGCGGCCTGTCGTTCGGGCTGATGACCTGCTACGACCTTCGCTTCCCGGAGCTCGCTCGCGCTCTGGTGGACGCCGGCGCCGACGTCATCGTTGTACCCGCGGCGTGGGTGCGCGGTCCGCTCAAGGAGGACCACTGGGAGACGTTGTTGCGGGCCCGGGCCATCGAGAACACGGCGTACGTCGTCGCGGCGGCTCAGAACGGGTCGACGTACTGCGGCCGCAGTATGGTGGTCGACCCGATGGGGGTGGCCGTGGCCGCCCTCGGTGACCAGGAGGGGATCGTCACCGCCGAGCTCGTTGCCGACCGGATCTCCCAGGTGAGGACCCGCAACCCGTCGCTCGGCAACCGGCGCCTGTGATCATGGCTCGCAGGGGCTGGCCCTGTATGGCGGGCGAGCGACCCGATGGGACAATCAGGATGCGCATGTTCCCAGGAGCGTGCGTGGAGGGGTGCCGGAGCGGCCGATCGGAACCGCCTTGAAAGCGGTCGCTGGCAGTGATGTCAGCCGCGGGTTCGAATCCCGCCTCCTCCGCCAGCCGAGCGACGCGACACAGAGAGGCGCACCGATGGCGATAGCCGACGGCACGACGACGTACCGCATCGACCAATCCGTCGTCCTGCGCGCGGTCGGTCCTATCCTCGTGCTGATCGGCCTGCTGTGGGCTCTGGCTGCGGTGCTCGGAACGGGTACGCCTGTCCGGGTCGTGCTCGGTCTCGTGACCACCGGCTTCATCGGTGCTGCCGTCGTCGCCGTCGTCCGGCCGCCCCGGCTGCTCGCGCTGAGCGGTGCGGGTTTCCGCGTGTCGCTGATCCGCGGATCCGGCACACCAGCCGCCGACTGGTCGGAGGTCGAGTCCGTCGACACCAGGGACGACCGCGGCGGCCGGTCTGTCGTGATCGACCTGTCCGACGGGCGATTCACCGTCGTCCCGGTATCGCTGCTGGGGCGCCGCAGCCAAGAATCCCGACGCGAGATCCACGACCGGCTGAACGCGGCATTCGGCTACCGGCATCTGGACGCCTCCTGAGGTAGGCCGCTTCGATGTGGCACGCCCAGAGACTCACGGGCGATTGGAGTCGGACCGGCTGCGACGGGTACTCTGTGGCGTCGCGTCGCGCGGCGTGGAGGTGTCGCATAGTGGCCTAGTGCGCCCGCCTGCTAAGCGGGTTGAGGGTCAAACCTCTCGCGGGTTCAAATCCCGCCACCTCCGCCACCTGACCAAGGAACTGCTGGGGCCGCCTCGACGCGGTCGGCCCCAGCGTCTCAGGCTGGCGGCCCGGCGCAGGCCGGCCGACGGGCACGACGCGACTGCCCGCGCGTGCACCAGCCTGTGCGTCGGATCGCAGATGCCGTGCGAGTCCTCCAGTGGCATAGCCACCCTGCATACATGAGGGATCCGTTCGCCGGGACGGCGCGTCCATCGGCGTCGTCGCGCATCTCGTGGTTAGCAACGTCAGGAGCAGCCTGGTGCTGGCTCAGACCGTCAGCGCAGCCGATGGCCATTTCACGCTGAGCGTTCCGCCCGGTCGTTACGTGGTGACCGGCACCCTGAGGTCGGGCGTCCCGATGCCACAGACTCTGCATAGGTCCGTCACCGTCACCAGCCGGGGCTTCGTCGACATCAGGATGCCGTTCGACTCCGGTATCCGTTCACCGACTCCGGAGGAACACAACCGACGGGGGGTGTCCCTATTGCGCCGTTGGGAGGTGGCGAGTCCGGAGCCGCTGACACGAGCGGCGGGCCCGCCCCGGCCGATCGGAAGCAGGTCATATCATGATATCTAGGATATCCACGGCTATCCTGAGAGGTGAGGACGCAGTCTGTGGGCTCGATTGCGCTCTTACTACGACAAGGGCACACTCGTCGCGAGGCGGGGCGCAAAGCCACGGGGCCTTCGAGGTCAGCCGGGCTATCGAACAGGGGAGCAGCTCAGCATGACCGATAGCATGCGCGATTCGGGGCTGGCATGGTCATGGGGACGCTTGTTGCGTCGGCCCACCGGAATCGCCGAAAGCACCCGCTGGCTCTTCATGTGGCTGGCCGTGGCGACCCTTCTCCTCGGTCTCATACCGCTGGCGACGGCCGGCACCGCCCTGCTCGGCCTGACGGTGGTTGCCACCGTCACGCTGGCCGCTTCGTGCATCTGGGTCTTCGCCACCCAGCGTGTGCCATGGGGGCTCGAGGTGGTGGACGCCCTCGCGATCTTCGCGTTGGCCCTGGCTGCCCCGGACCCGACGGCCGTGTTCGGGTACGTCTTCGCTTCCGTGTGGTTTCGGGGGTTGTACGGCACCACGCTTCGCTCGCTGACGCGGTGTGGCTTGTACATCGTCGCCGTCGCCGCTGCGGCACCGCTTTGGACGCGGATGCCTGAGCATCCCGCCACGCTGGAAACCTCTCACCTGCTCGTGGCGCTCCCCTCCCTGATCATCACGGTGGTCGTGGCTCGGCAGCTCGGCAGTGGACTGATCGCGCGGGAGCAGACCTTGCGCCGTGATGCCGCGCTGGCCTCGGTCGGAGCCCAGCTCGTGGGCATGATCGACGAGGGCGCGATCCGGGGCGTGGTCTGGGCAGCGGCGTCGGAGATCTGCGCAACGACGCCGCGGCTGCGCCTGCTCAAGGTTCGCCGCGAGGGTGAGACGCTCAAGGTCGTCCGCTCGGCAGGCGACTTCGTAACCGTGCCAGCCGCGCTGATCGACGGTGCGATGTCCACGGAGTCCGATTCCGGGCAGATGACCGTCGTCGACGGCAGCGCGCTGGACGACGCCGCAGGGGCAACTCTGGTCTGGGTATGCATCAGCGTCCCGGAGCCTCAGGGGACCGCCTGGCTGCTCGCCGGGTCCCCGGAGAAGATTCCGTCGGAGGCGATACTGGCAGTTCGCAGCCTGGTCAACCAGGCGGGCCTGGCCCTGATCAACAGCACCGCCAACCAGGAGCTCACCGCGCAGGCCCGCATCGACTCACTGACCGGACTTCCCAACCGGAGCACGTTCACCAGCGAGCTGGCGACCGAGCTGTCGCACCACAAGCCGGGCGCTGTCGTCCACGTGCTCTTCGTGGACCTCGACGACTTCAAGGACGTCAACGACGTCCTTGGCCACCGCGCCGGTGACGAGGTGCTTGTCGTCGTGGCGGCCAGGCTCCAAGAATGCACCGGTCCGCAGGACCTGTGCGCCCGGCTCGGCGGCGACGAGTTCGCGGTTCTGCTGCGCAGTTCGGCCGACGCCGAGCGGGTCGCTCAGCGCATGGTCGAAGCGATCGGCGTACCGATCGATCTTCGTGGCCGGGAGCGGCGGGTGGGGGTGAGCATCGGGATCGCGAGGGCGCTGCCCGGTACCGACATGGAGGCCCTCATTCACCAGGCGGATGTCGCGATGTACGCCGCCAAAGCGAACGGCAAGGGCCGCGTCCAGCGCTTCGACCCGGATCTTCTGCGAGCCACATCGACCCGGCTCGCATTCGAACGGGAGCTGGCAGCCGCGACGGCAGCCGGCCAGATCGTCGTCCACTACCAGCCGGTGCTCTCGCTGCCGGGGCTGGCCTGCACCGCCGTCGAGGCTTTGGTCCGCTGGCAGCACCCGGTCCAGGGCCTGCTTCAGCCGCAGGACTTCATCGAGGCTGCAGAACGCACCGGGGCGATCGTCGACATCGGCGCCTTCGCTTTGCGCCAGGCATGCGCCGATGTGGCCCGGTGGCAGGAGCAGTACCCGAGCTCGCCGTTGTCGGTCCATGTCAATGTGTCGGCCCGTCAGCTCGACCACGACCAGTTCGTGCAGACCGTCGTCGAGAGCTTGTCGGTCTGGCAGCTGCCGCCGGCCACGCTCGTGCTCGAGCTCACGGAGACCGTGCTGCTCAACTCCCCGGCGGCCATCGAGCGGGTCAAGGTGCTCGCCACGTACGGCGTCGAGATCGCCATCGACGACTTCGGCACCGGATACTCCTCCTTGACGACGCTGCGCTCGCTGCCCGTCAACATCGTGAAGCTGGACACCAGCTTCATCGCCGGGGCAGTGGCGAGCTCGGCGGACCGGACCGTCCTCGAGGCCATCGTGCAGATGAGCACACAGCTGGGCCTGCGGACGGTCGCCGAGGGCGTCGAGCGTCCGGAGCAGCAGGAGTTCCTGGAAGCCATCGGGACCCACGAGGTGCAGGGATTCCTCTATCTTCGGCCGGTGCCAGCCGACGAGCTGACCATCTGGCTGCAGGGCAACCTGGGCGTGCCGAGGCTTTCGTTCGGCACGGTCGTACCGATCCGCCCGGGGCTCAGCGTCGGTTCGTGAGTCTCGGGGGCAGCCGCTAGACTCTTCCTTCGCGTCGCCCGAGCCCGATTTCGGGTGAGACGTGCCGCACCGGCGCTCGTAGCTCAACGGATAGAGCATCTGACTACGGATCAGAAGGTTGGGGGTTCGAATCCCTCCGAGCGCGCCCACCGAAAACATGGCCCCTGACCTGCGGGAACGTAAAGATGGTGTGAGCCCATGCGACCGCCGGGACACGGTCCCGGGTCTCAACAATGGTCTCAACAATTCAAGTTGAGCAGCCCGGACGCCTTGGCAATACTACGGACATGTTGAGTCTCGTCAGGTCGCGTGTGACCACTCGAGCCCTGTCCGTCGCCTTCAGGCATCCATGGACTCCCTCACGGACACCACGATGCTGCTGAATCTCGACGAGGTCGCGAAACAGCTGCGCGGTAACCGGCGCAGCGTGGAACGCCAGATCGCCACGAACCATCTCGACGTCGTCCGCATCGGACGGGCCGTCGGGGTTGAGCGGCGGGCGTTGGAGGCGTTCATCGCATCGCTGCGCGACGGCGCTGGGGGCCGCGATGGCGGGTAGGCCGCGGACGCCGCCCGGGCTGTCCACGTCGTCGTTGTACAAGGGAAAAGGATGGCCGCTGGCACGCCCGCGTGACCATGGGACTGCTACCCGACGGACTGCCTGACCGCAAACACATCCGCCGCAAGTCCAAGGCCGAGCTGGCACTGGCAGTGCGCGAGCTGGAGCGCTCGCGTGACACCGGCCAGTACACCTGGGGGGCGGCGGACCAGACACTCGGCACCTGGCTAGGCGAGTGTCCATGCTGGGGCCGCGGTCGGCTCGTCCAGTAGTCCGACACTCACTCCGCCAGATCATCAATGTCGAGGGCGACTGATCACGAGAAATCGAGGGGCGTGCGATTATCGCTGGCGTACCGTTGGCGGCTCTGGCACCCTGGCGCGGTGAGCTGGCGAGAGCGGGTGTCCGGCCTGCGGCTCGACACGACGCCGCTGCGGGAGTCACGCGACTTCCGCCTGCTGTTCTGCGGCGGGACCGTCTTCTACCTCGGCGGCATGGTGTCATACGTCGCGGTCCCGTACCAGATCTACCACCTGACGCACTCGAATTTCGCGGTCGGAGCACTTGGCATCGTGGAGCTGGTCCCGCTTGTCGTCTTCGGACTGTACGGTGGCGCGTTGGCGGACCACGCAGACCGCCGCCAGCTGCTCGTGACCACAGGGGTCGCGCAGATCGTGCTCTCGGTCGGTCTGCTGGCGAACTCTTTCGTGTCGAGTCCGAGGGTTTGGCTGATCTACCTGATCGGGGGGCTGCTCTCGGCGGCCCAGTCGCTGCAGCGGCCGTCCCGCGAGGCGCTGGTCCCCCGGACGGTACGCCACGACCTGCTGCCTGCGGCAAGTGCCGTGTCCTCACTGGGACGAGATGCCAGCGTGCTGGTCGGCCCGACGATCGGCGGTGTCTTGATCCAGCTCGCCGGCGTCGGATGGTGCTTCGCGGTCGACGTCGCGGGACTCACGGTGGCGGCTGCACTCTTTGCGCTGATGCGACCGTATCCCGCCGTTGACAAGTCCAACCCACCGAGCTTCGCCGGCATTGTCGAGGGTCTCCGGTACGCAGTCGGCCGGCGCGACCTGCTCGGGACCTACGTCGTGGACATCGTGGCCATGCTGATGGCGATGCCTATCGTGCTGTTCCCTGCACTGGCGTCGGAGGTGTTCCGTGCACCGGCCATGCTCGGGCTGCTGTACTCGGCGGAGAGCGTCGGGAGCTTGCTGGTCACCGCCACGTCGGGGTGGACCTCACGGGTTCACCACCACGGGCGCGCGGTGGTCATCTCCGCCGCGGTCTGGGGTGGATCGATCGGTCTCGTCGGCCTGGCCCCGAACGTATGGTGGGCCCTCGTCGCGCTCGTTGCCGCTGGTGCAGGCGACATGGTGAGCGGCATCTTCCGGGCCACCATCTGGAACCAGACGATCCCCGACTCGATGCGGGGACGGCTGGCCGGCATCGAGATGCTGTCGTACTCGCTCGGACCCTTGGGCGGCCAGGCCCGCTCGGGTCTGGTGGCTGATGTCTGGAGCGTCCGCGGGGCCATCGCTAGCGGTGGCCTGCTCTGCGTCGCAGGGGTGGCCCTGACCGCGGGCCTGCTGCGGGGGTTCTGGTCATATGACGCCCGCACCGACGAGCACGCGATCCGTGAGCGAAACCTGCGGGCGGCCGCCGCCTCGCAGACGTGATCGCACACTCCACCACCGGCTCCCACCCGGTCCGGTACTCGATGCTCACCAGACGTTGACACGGCGGAGGGGTTTCATGCCTGGCGGCAGCGCGAGGCGAGGCGAGGCGAGGCGAAGCCGACTTCCGTCCCAAGACGGCCCGGGCCAGACAGATCGACTCCGTGCCTGCGCGCGGGCTCGGGGACCCTCACGCGACGTAGGCACGATTGCTGCACGGATCGCTTCAGAGCGACTCACGTGGTCGTGATCAGCGGGCTCGGGGACCCTCACGCGACGTAGGCACGGATTGCTGCACGGATCGCTTCAGAGCGACTCACGTGGTCGTGATCAGCGCGTTCGGCAAGAGCGGCCAGAAGGGTGTCGTCGATGCGGACTTACACCACCTGTGCGGGTCCATCTCAGAGGGACTTTCGACCGCGTTTGCGCAGCCGTTCGACGTCGTGACCCCGCTCCGCCTCGTGGACCCAGTCCCCAGTTTCTTGCTCGGTGACCGGCTTGCTATCGATCTTCTCCATAGCTAAATCGTAATACGAAAAGCGTGGAAGTCAGGGGCCGGGCTTCACCTGCCGCGGTCCGCGCGTTTCTGACAAGGGGACGCTCCTTCCGATAGGCGTCCTCGAGAAGGTCAGGCATCCGTCGTATGATTCCGTGTTCCAGATTCCCGAACGTGCGATCGCGACGGCTCAGGCGCGCGGGGTTCGTGCGTCGATTCAGTGGTGGAGTAGCGCGCGGATGAGTACGTGTGCGACTTCGTCTTCTGCCTCGTCGATGTTCAGGCCGCGGTCGAGCAGTTGTCTGAAGGTGTCGGGGCTCGCGATGGCGTAGGTCAGTGCT
>JBBSET010000072.1:0-14257 GCA_038239485.1 Propionibacteriales bacterium | reverse complement strand
GAACCGCCTCGTCGGCATCCTGCACGGCTGCCTGACCCACCAGACCCCCTACGACGAAACCCTCGCCTGGCCCACCACCGAACACCTCGCTGCTTGACACCTTCGGGGCGTGGGATATCTAGACGGTTCTGTCCACGGAGGTTGGGTGCGCGGTCGGCTCGTGACTTGCCCTTCAGCCTGGATCTACCGATGGGCTGCGCCGGTTGAGCGAGCAGCAGAGCGAGAATGCCCTTGCGTGGCCAGAGGATCGGTGTTCTTCAAGCAACGATTCGACCGGAACACCAGGGGCATCTCTGGGGTAGAACTCTCCAACCTCGAAGCGTCAATCCTCCGATATCCAATGTGGCGTTATGCACCGGTAGCGGACCCTAATGCTCTCGCTTTACCGCAGAAATGGATGGCGGCAACGAACTGCGCTAGCCTCCGACCATCAGTCATTCCAGGGAACGGGTTTAGCAATGCTTCGTGTCCGAAAAGTCGGTCCGGTTGTCATCGCCGCGCTTCTCACCGCTTCATGCGGTTCGGGACAGCACTCAACTCATGTCAGCGGTGCTGCCACCGTCCACCCCTCGCAGGCTGACGCGCAACAGTCGGGTGAGACCGGAGCGGACAAGCCCGAGAGGGGCAAACTGTTCCATCCTGAAACTCCGAACAACGCGAAGTTCAACCTGCTGAAGGCACAGGCAAACGCTGCCGCCAAGGCCAGGTCCGGTCGGGTATCGTCACATTCCCCGACCACCTCGCCGGCCCCGACCCTGATACTGAACAAGGCGGGGGTGCACGACGCCGCGGGGTGGTATCCCACCGACGCGAACGGTGCCCGAGGCGGTACCCGCTACGTCGAAGTCATCAACAACACCGTCGGTTTCTACTCGGCCAGCCTCGGCCTCGTCGCCACCGACACCACATTCAACCTCACGGGCACCACCAGCACGTATGTCGGAGACCCCGAGATCATCTTCGACCAGGCCAGCAAGAAGTTCTTCTACGTCCTCATCGACCAAGACGCCGCCGGCAACTGGCGACTCGACTATGGATTCTCCAAGACCGCAAGCCCCTCGTCGACCAACGACTTCTGCCACTACCAAATGCCAACCTCGGGAACATCCTTGACCGACTATCCGCGGCTCGGTGCCACCAGGGACTTCCTGCTCATCGGCGAGAACAACTACGCCGGCGGCAGCAGCTACACCGGCTCAAGCGTCTACTGGGCCACAAAGCCCGCCGCGGCGGACCTGACCACCTGCCCGCCAGCCCCCACCAACGGACAGGCAACCGGCTTCCAGTTCACCCCCGTGCCGGCACACCAGACCGACCCCAGCTCGGTCGGGTACATCTTGTCGAGCGTGTGGTCTGGTGGGTCGAGTCTGACCAAGTACACGGTGACCAAGAGCGCCGCCGGCACCCCAGTGTTCTCCGGCGGCACCTCGGTGCCCGTCACCTCATACTCGATCCCCGCGAACGCTGACCAGCCCGGAACCACCGACATGCTGTCAACAAATGACGCCCGTCTCTATCAGGTGTTGCAATCGTGGGACAACGGCGCAGCGGTGTTGTGGACGTCCCACACAATCTTCGGCGGCAACGGCGCGGCGGCCCGCTGGTACGAGATCAGCACCAGCGGCACCGTCCTTCAATCGGGCACCATCGCCGACGCCAACCTCGACTACTACTACCCGACCATCTCCTCAGACCGCGCCTACAAAAGCAAAACGTCAAAAGGCTTCGGCCAGAACATGGTCATCGGGTTCAACCAATCCTCCTCGACCACCAGCGTGGGGGTTGACGTCGCCTCCGAGCAAGGTAGAACCGGAGTCAGCCCCGTCATCGTCGCCTCAGCGGGCGACGGGACCCATATCAGCTGCGGCGGAACCTGCCGATGGGGCGACCGATCCAGCGCCCACCCCGGTCTGTCCGCAGTCCTCACCAACCCAACCGGACGGGTATGGCTCAGCCAGTCCATCGTCGCAGCAGACGGCTATAACACCCGCAACCTCCAGGTAGCGCCGTAGGCCAAACATTTCACCAGCAAACTCCACCAGGCGATCGGTCAGGTCCCGGCGACACACCGCAACAAGCTACTGGTCCGCGCCGACGGCGCCGGCGCCTCACGCGCTGTTGGTGGACGGGCTCACCGACCACAAGAGGGTCCGAGGTTGCAGGATCGAGTATTCGCTCGGGCCCGGGTTCGCGGTCAGCGAAAGTTCCTTGATCTGGAGGATCACGTTCGGGTCGGGTTGTCCGCCGGTTGAGGTGAGATAGTCGGCGATCTCGGCGAAGAGCTGCTCGAAGCCGCTCGGGTTGATCAGACCGATGCCTTGTATCGGCTCGTCGCTGAGGTTGGCGAAGGTGTGGGGCAAGCCGCGGGGCGCTAGGCGCCCATCGGACGTCCCGCAACCCGCCCGCCCATCGCGCTTGGGCGCATCATGGCCCGCCAGCATTCCGGTTGCGGGACCTGGGTCACTCACCGACGAGGCCTGCAGGCTCAGCGAGCCGCACTGTCGACGGGGACCGCACGAGCGACGACGCTCGAAGACGACGACCAGACGGCGCGGTGATCCTATCCCCGGACCCGGTCGTGCCGATGGCGCATTCGGGTCCTGCTGGCGGGGGGTCAACAGCCCTCTCGCGCAGCGATAATGTCAACTTTCTGGAATGACGGCTCAGTCTCGAACAACTCGGCGTTGGCTCGCGAGGCTCTCGGGCCGCCCGAGGACAGAAGTGCCTCCCTGTCCTCGTCCCTGGCGAAAACGGCGAAGGCACCGTAGGTGTTCGGTCCGATCCGGAAGGCGTACCACCGGGTCGACGGGGGCTGATCCTCGACAGTGAGCTTCCCGTCGTCGAAGAACTGCTGGGCGGCGGCCTCCTTCCCGTTCTTGAACTCGAAGTGAGCTAAGACTCCAACGCTTGCCATGGCGAGCATTCTCCCATCCGGGCGAGAGTCCGACTCTCCACCGAGCTGAGGCTTCGCGTACTGGTTCCGGCCGTGTGGCGTGGCCGTCATACGCCGATGCGCCGCGAGCCGGAGCGCGAGCTGGCCGAGGTGGCCGGAGACGGTGGGCAGCCTGGCATCGGCGGTGCGGGCGGGGTTGTCGCTGCCGGAGGCGTTGATGCAGCTGGGCGAGCGAGGTCCGGAGCCGTTGCGAGCGGCCTCCCCGTGGGCGGTCCTGCTTGCTCTGTCCTTGCAGCCCGACGTCATCGGGCGGTACCGGTCCACGGCCGGGGTCATCGTGCTGGTGGTGGGAGCGGTGGCCTGCTTCGTGGCGTATCGCTTGATGGTCCGACTGGGGCGTCTGCCCGACGAGCGACGTGTGCTCACCTGACGCATCACGCGGCAGGATGGACGCTGTCGGCACCCGCGGCGCAAGCCGACCGCGGATCTCGTTCCAAGGAGGCCCATGGCCGCGATGAAGCTCACCGCAATCGACGACGACGAGGCCATCAGTCTGCGGAAGATGCTACGCAAGACCTACCTGATCTGGAACACGTCCTAGCCCTCCCACCGAAGAGCCACTCCAAGCATCGGCGTGCTGTCAGTCTGCTGGGCCTGCGCCCGGCTCGAACGCCTCGCCGTCGGGACTCGCGACGACGACGGTGTACCCGTCGAGGTCCTGGACCCAGATCTCGCGGTGGCTGGGGCCGTTTCCCTCTCCCGTCGGAGGGTTTCGATGCGGCTGTCGTACCACGATCGCGTTCAGCCGTTCCGCGCGGGTGACGACGTCGTCGAAGTCAGTAACTTCCCCGAACCACAGAAGGACGCCGGCGCCGAGCTGCCCGTGGGAACTGGTGATCAGGCCGTGATGATGCTCGACCTCGCGGGCATGGAGCTGGAGGACGAGGACACCGTCGGCGAGCAGCCGTTCGTACTCCGTGCCGCCGTGGCCGCTCACCAGTCCGAGAAGCTCCTGGTACCACCGGCCGGCAGCCTCGACATCCGACACGGCGATCATCGTCTGGGACTGTGGCGGCTGGACCGGCGCGACCACGCCGAGCCGGTTCCCGGCCGGGTCCGCGACCTCGACCAGCCAGCGCTCACCGCCATCGAGCTGCGGTCGCGCATGGACCAGGCCTCCAGATGACGTGACGCGTTCGAGGGTCGGCCAGAGCTGGTCGACGAATAGCCAGATGACCGGGCCGCCGGAGGCCGCGGGCGGCTGGTCGGTGGTCAGCTGCCCGATGACTCCTGGTGCCTCGAAGCCACCGTTCGCGGGATCGACGGACCAGCCGAAGACGCCCCGGTAGAAGGCGGCCGAGTCCGCGACGTCGAGCGCTGGCAGCTGCAGGTATAGGATCTGGCCGTGCTGGGGGTGCTGACCGGGTCGATGAACATCATCTGGGCTCACATTGGTCTCCTTCTAGATCTGGGTACGGGGTCGTCGGCGGTGAGCAGCCGCTTGGCGGAACGAGCGAACCAGCGCTGGTACTGCTCCAGGGGCCAGCCACGCTGTCGGACCAGCCGGTCGAAGACAGCGGGATCCATCAGGACCAAGAGCGTCTCGATGGCCTCACATCGGCTGGACTCGTGCCGCAGGGGGCCGTGGCGACTCACGGCGTCGACGATCCACCCCGCGGTCGTGGTCCGTTGGGCCGTCATCTGCCCGGTCAGCTCAGCCAGCTCGGCGTCAGTCGCCGCACCTTCGAAGACCGCCAGCACGAGCCCGGCGGACCGTGCCTGGGCCGGAGCGAGGACGCGGGCGACTATCGCGAGCAGCTCGTCCACACTGGTGGCGTTTGTGGCATTCGTCGTCCAGGCGCGCTCCAGAACGGGCACCGCCTCGTCGTCACCGGCGATGGCCACGTCGACCGCGGCCTTGAGCAGGCGGGCCTTGGTGCCGAACAGCAGTTCCAGCGTGGGTACGGAGACGCCGCCCCGGGTCGCGATCGCACGCATCGTCGCGCCGGCGTACCCCTGGGCGAGGAAGACCGACGAGGCCGCCTCGAGGACGGATCGGCGGGTCCGCCGCGCCTGCGCCTCCCGAAGGCTCGACCGGTAGACGCGGGTTGAGCTGCGGGTACCGGAGGTCATCGCCTCATGCTTCGCTAGGGGGATGCCATAGTCAATACCCGCGGGCTGGTCGTGGGACCGCCGCCCTGTCATCATCGCCAAGGTGGCCGCCCGCACCTCTGAGTCATACCGAGACACTGCCGAGGCGGCGTGGCGGTGGGTGCTCGACCAGGTGCGCTGGGACGACGGTCCGTGGATTCCGGCGTCGGTCACCGTCCCGGCAAGCACGGCTGCCCCGTGGGACCGCGACGGGATGCACAGCGGCGTGGGTGGTCTCGCTCACGCGCTCGCCGAGATCCGCCTTGCTCGGCCTTGGACGGAGGAGGAGCACGACGTAGCCGGGGCGATCGCCGACCGCCTGCGCGAGGCGATCGCGGCCCAGACGGACTGCTCGTTCTTCGACGGGCTGGTCAGCTCCATCGGGGTCCTCACCTCACTCGACACCGCCGGGACCGAGGCCGCGGTGGCGCGGCTGGCGGCTCTCGCGACACCCGACGGCTGGCCCCAGACTTCTGTCGGGCCGCCGCGGTACCTGCCGGATGCGCGCGTCAACGACGTCACGCTCGGCACCGCCGGCGTCCTTCTCGCGGGCCTGTGGGCGCGAAGGACGGGGGTACCAGGCGCCGCCGAGCTGGCCGAGACGGCTGCCGCGGTGCTGATGGCCGAGGCGGAACCCGCGGCGACGGGGTTGAACTGGCGGTTCGTGCCGCGGCGCTTCCGTCCCGACTCTGACGCGCAGATGCCGAACTTCTCCCACGGGGTGGCGGGGATCGCCTCAGCTCTCGCGCTGGCCGGCGCTGAGCTCGACCGCTCGGACCTGACGGCGGCGGCCTGCAGTGGGGCCGAGCACCTGGTGGCTCTGGGCGATGCGACGGGAGAGGGGTTCGTCGTCCCCCGCTACCTTCCGCTCGGTCTCACCGGGGAGGACCCCGTCACCTACACGTGGTGCCACGGGGCCACCGGCACCTCACTGTTGTTCCTCGCTCTGGCCCGCGCCGGCGTCCCGGCCATCGCCGGCACGGCGACGCTCGGCTGGCACCGGAGATCGCTGCACAGCGTGCGTTCGTCGGGACTGCCCGCTCGCCTATACCCCGGCTTCTGGGACAACGACGGGCGCTGCTGTGGTACCGCGGGCGTCGGGGACGTGTTCCTGGACTCGTGGCAGCGTGGTGGCGAGGACACCGATCTCGGGTTCGCCCTGGACCTCGCCGACGCGCTCGTCCAGCGCGCTGTTGTCAGGGGACCGGATACCTACTGGCGGTTCGTCGAGCATCGAGCCGCCGAGCCGCTGTTGCCGCCAGGCGTCGGCTGGATGCAGGGAGCCGCCGGGATCGCGGCGTTCCTCTTCCGCGCCAGCCGAGTGGTGGACGAGGGGTCCGACGCTGCTGCTGTCGAGCGCATGGACACCTGGTGGGCGCTCGGGTAGCTCGCCTGCTCCGGGTCGTGGCGCGACGGTCGTCTCGGTACTGCGACGTCGTGCCTGTCCGCTGGCTCGCTGGGCGGCTGGCCGTGTGATGCAGGGCGCCCGATCGGCCTGATGCGAACTCGCGTCTTCCCTCAGAATCGCCGCATGGTCAGGCCAGGACCTGACCGGGCAGCTATCCGCCCATCGACCCGTGCGACCTGGTGCCCCGACGATCCTGGTGAGCTCTCGTCCTTCACGCCGCCGACACTTCCACCAACGCTTGACCGCTGCGCCGGGTCGTCGGGACGGGACCGACCTGGGACCGCACAGCCTCAAGAGGCTGTGCGGGGTGATGAACGGTTCTGCACGAGGCTGCACGTGGGCCTGGGCCTATCGGCCCCCCAGGGCCTGCATGGCAGGTGGTAGCGAGGAAGTCCAACGACCGCGCAGCGTGTCGACTGGGCGAATCGACTCCTCCGTCATGTCTCCCGTACTGTTTTACAGCGTAAGGTCGAGCTGTGCGGGGGATCAAGAACGGAGAAGGTATGAGCAGCGCCGCGTGCCCCGCTTGGTGTGCGTCACACAGCGTCGAGGTCACCGATAGGACACAAGGTCGAGTGACCACTCACTGCTCCCGTCGACTCGACTGGTCCGACGAGACCCCGGACACCTACGTCCAGATCGAGCGAACCGACCGGTACGGCGACGACACCGGACCCGCTGGGATCTTCATCAGCCACGGGGAGGCGCGACTGGACGGACTGCACGAGATCACAGCCACCGAGGCCCGACGCCTCGGGGCTGCGCTCGCGACCCTGGCTGACGCATTGGAACTCGGGTAGCTCTCGCGGTAGGTACGTGAGGACCGGCTCGAGACACGAACTCGAGCGGGCGCGGGCGAGCAGTCCTCGACCGCGCCGGGCGCATCGACCATGCCGCGCTCAGCCGGCCGCCGCCGCGCTCAGCGCGTAGACGCTTCACCCGCGTGACGGCACCATGTTGAACTCATCGGGGTTCGGGCCGGTCCGCTCGTCGCGGTTGAGCTCGGTGATGCCGGCCATGTCGATGTCGCTCAGCTCGAAGTCGAAGATGTCGGCGTTCTCGCGGACGCGGCTGGCGGTGACCGACTTCGGGAAGACGATGTCGCCTCGCTGGATGTGCCATCGCAGGGTCACCTGCGCCGGGCTCTTGCCGAGTGCGGCGGCGATCCGCACGATCACCGGCTCATCGAGGACCTTGCCCTGGGCGATCGGCGACCAGGCCTCGGTGGCGATGTGGTGCTCCGAATCGAAGGAGCGGACATCGTCCTGCGTCAGGTACGGGTGCACTTCGATCTGGTTGACGGCGGGAACGACGGTGCTCTCGTTGAGCAGCCGGCGGAGGTGGTGAGGCTGGAAGTTGGACACGCCGATCGACTTCGCACGACCCGACGAGTAGATCTCCTCGAGCGCGTGCCAGGTCTCGACGAAGTCCCCCACGTCGGGCAGCGGCCAGTGGATGAGGAACAGATCCACGTACTCGAACTGCAGGTCAGCCAACGACTGGTCGAAGGCGGTGAGGGCGTCGTCGTGGGCGTGGAAGCCGTTGTTCAGCTTGGTCGTGACGAAGATCTCGTCGCGAGGCACCGCGCTCTCGCGAACCGCTTGGCCGACCTCCTTCTCGTTTCCGTACATCTGCGCCGTGTCGATGTGGCGGTATCCGGCCTCCAGCGCGGTCAGCGTGGCGGCTGTCGTCTGCTCAGGCTCGATCTGGAAGACGCCGAAGCCCAGCTGTGGGATCTCCACAGCATTGTTGAGAGTGACGTTGGGAATGGAAGACACGCCTGTGCTCCTTCTGGTCGGATCTGGTTCGGGTGTCGGTATGACTCAGCGGGCCGTATGCCCGGCCCGTGGCAGGTGCGCCCTCAGGCCTTTGTCTGCGCGTCAGAGCGCGCCGGGTTGGCCTGCTGTTCGGCCTTCGGGTCGGCCTCGCCTTGCTTCGCGTGCACACCGTCCTCTATCCGGTCGCCGAGGCTCTTGTCGACGTTGCGCCAGTAGGCGAACGCCCGCTGCAGGATCGGCTCGCTGACGCCGTTGAGCAGATGCCCGACGATGTTGTCGACCAGTCGCGTACGCGCTTCGTCGTCGAGCACCTCACGGACCAGCGTGCCCGCCTGGCCCCAGTCGTCGTCCTCGGCATGCGGTGTGTAGGCCGCTCGCACCATGTTGCCGTCGGATGCCCAGTGGCCGCCGTCGTCGGTCAGCTCCGGCCGGGCTTTGGGACCGCCGTACGAGTTCGGCGCATACACCGGATCGGACACGTTCTGGACTCGCATGAGCCCATCCTTGGAGTACGAGTGCACCGGAACCTTCGGCGTGTTCACCGGGATCTGCCGGTAGTTCACGCCCAGTCGTGCGCGGTGCGCGTCGGAGTAGCTGAAGCCCCTCGCCAGCAGCATCTTGTCCGGTGAGAGACCCGTGCCGGCGACGAGGTTGTTCGGCTCGAAGGCAGCCTGCTCCATCTCGGTGTGGTAGTCGCTGATGTTGCGGTTGAGCGTCATTCGGCCCACCTCGCGGAGCGGGTAGTCGCTGTGCGGCCACACCTTGGTGAGGTCGAACGGGTTGAACCGGTAGGTCTTGGCGTCGTCGAACGGCATGATCTGCATCTTCAGCGTCCAACTCGGGAACTCCCCGGCCACGATGTGCTCGTACAGATCACGTTGGTGGTAATCGGTGTCCACCGAGGCCATCTGGTCGCCCTCGTCCTGGGTGAAGAACTCGACGCCCTGGTCGGTCTTGAAGTGGTACTTGACCCAGAAACGCTCACCAGCTGCGTTGATCCACAGGTAGGTGTGGCTGGAGTAGCCGTTCATGTGCCGCCACGTCCGCGGGATGCCACGGTCGCCCATCAGCCAGGCGACCTGGTGCGCCGACTCCGGCGACAGCGTCCAGAAGTCCCACTGCATGTCATGGTCGCGCAGGTTGTTGTCGGCGCGACGCTTCTGGGACCGGATGAAGTGCTGGAACTTCATCGGGTCCTTGATGAAGAAGACCGGGGTGTTGTTGCCGACGAGGTCGAAGTTTCCCTCGCTGGTGTAGAACTTCACCGAGAAACCACGCGGGTCGCGCCAGGTGTCCGGGCTGCCACGCTCACCAGCCACCGTCGAGAATCTGATGAGCAGGTCCGTCGTGGCGCCGGGCTGGAAGACCGCCGCGCGCGTGAAGGCGCTGACGTCGGCGGTCACCTCGAAGGTCCCGAACGCACCGCCACCCTTGGCATGGGGCTGGCGTTCCGGGATGCGCTCGCGGTTGAAGTTCGCCATCTGCTCCAGCAGGTAGTGGTCCTGCAGCAGTAGCGGGCCGTCAGGGCCAACCGACAACGAGTGCTCGTCACTCGCGACGGGTATCCCCGCATCAGTCGTGGTCGGGTTGTTCTCTGGCACGGTCACAGGTGTCTCCTACGTCGAAGGGCAGCCGGCATACGCTGGCGGCAGGGGCACTGTCTCGGAACGCCAGCCGGACCACACCGATTAGATACCCCGCTTCGCCCCTGTCTATCGGCGGCCCGGGAGCAGTTGGTCACCGTGACCGGACGTTTGCGCTCATCTCTCGTGGCCCGACCCTCACCAGCGTCGGGTCCGACCCGCCGTCCTGACGGTCGCTGTCCACAGTCGGCGACGGTGGAGTGGCGAGCGAGGACTACTTGCGGCAGACTCCGCATACCTCGTTTCGGGATATAGGTGGTCATGGCTCACTCTGGTGTGATTAGGGGCTGCTGTGCCGTAGCGCTGCCGCCTGTCCGGGGTGGGGTCTCGCCGTGACGCCCGGGGCGCTGGGTGGTCTGCTGGGGGTGTTGTTCGCGGCGGGCATGGTGATGGTCGTCGCGCGGCTGGCTGCCTCGCGGCGGCCTAGCCTGGAGAGCCGGGTTGCCCCGTTCATCCGCGACGTTCCCACTGTGTCGGGCACCTGGCGGGCGGTGGTGCCGTCGGACCGCGCGTCGTCGGCGCTGCTGGCGCTGGTGCGGCCGATGCTCGAATCGGGAGCGGTGCGGCTGCAGAGCATCCTCGGCGGTCGGGACTCGGTCCGCCGGCGCCTCGAGCGGGCCGGGTGGGCGATGTCGGTCGAGGAGTTCCGGGTGTCGCAGGTCTGCTGGGGCCTCGGCGGCTTCGGTGCGGCGTTGGTGGCCGGGTTGCTGGGTCCGGCGCGTGAGCCGGCTCGAGCATTGCCGTGGCTGGTGATCTGCGGCGGTGCGGCGGTGCTGGCGATCCTGGCCCGCGACAGCATCTTGTCGCGAGCCGTGAGGCGCCGCGAGGAGCAGATCCTGCAGGAGTTCCCAGTGGTCGCCGACCTGCTGGCGCTGGCGGTGGCGGCGGGGGAGGGGCCGGTATCGGCCCTCGACCGGGTGGTGTCGAGCTGTCATGGGGAGCTGCCCGACGAGCTCGCGATCGTGCTGGCCGAGTCGCGCACCGGGATCCCCGTCACCCGCGCCCTGGACGCGTTCGCCCAGCGCAGCGGGCTGGCCATCGTGTCCAGGTTCGCCGAGGGCTTCGCCGTCGCGGTCGAGCGCGGAACTCCACTCGTCGACGTTCTCACCGCCCAGGCCGCCGATGTGCGAGAAGCGTCGAAGCGGACCCTGATCGAGACCGGTGCCCGCAAGGAGGTCGCCATGATGGTCCCTGTCAATATTCTTCTGGCATTATTTACCCATGACCCGCGCAGTCGTCTACGCACGCATCAGCAAGGACGACGGCTTCGAGCTTGGAGTCTCTCGCCAGATCCAGGACTGCACACGCGAAGCTGAGCGACGTGGCTGGGATCTGGCCGAGGTTTACGTCGATAATGACGTGTCTGCCAGCAGCGGCCGTACCAGACCCGCCTATGAACGGCTCCTCGCTGACGCGCGAGCCGGCCGCATCGATGGCCTCGTTGTCTGGGACGTGGACCGACTCACGAGGACACCGCGCGAACTCGAGGACATCATCGACCTTGCCGAGAAGCGGGGGCTGCAGCTTGCGAACGTCGGCGGTGACATCGACCTAGCCACCGAGGACGGCCGCATGATGGCCCGCATCAAGGGCACCGTTGCCCGCCGCGAAGTCGAGCAGTCGTCAAAGCGCATCCGGCGCAAGTTCGACGAGCGGGCGACCGCTGGCCTGCCCCACGGAATGAACGCCTACGGCTACAGGCGCCTCATCGACCATGACGACCGGGGGCGGCGCACTGGTGCCACCGATGTTATCGAGCCCGGAGAGGCGGCCGTCATCACTGACACCGCTGCGCGGCTCCTGACGGGGGAGTCGCTACGTTCCATCGTCTCTAGGCTCAACGCGGCCGGCAGCCTCTCACCACGTGGCAAAGCCTGGTCCTCGACGACTCTGCGCCAAATCATGCTCCGCGACCGCAACGCTGGCCTGCGTCGGCACCGCGGGCAAGTGGTCGGCAAAGGAAACTGGCCCGCCATTCTCGACGAAGGCACCCACGCACGGGTCGTGGCACTGCTCACCGACCCTTCGAGGCGTTCACAGATGGGATCAGTCCGGAAGCATCTGCTGTCGGGCATCGCGCGCTGCGGCCTTTGTCGGTCCGGAGAGATGCGGGTCATGTCCGCATTCAAGAGCAAAGCTGGCAAGTCGGGTCCAGCGAAGTATCAGTGCAAGGCCTGCTTTCGAGTCGCCCGCAAACAATCAAGCATCGACGAATATGTCGAGTCAGTCGTCGTCGCCAGACTTCAGAAACCCGACGCAGTAGCGGCATTGGCGTCAGGCCGACCCGAAAGAGCCAAGGAACTGCAGAAGCTGTCAGACGACCTGACAGCCCGGCTAGACGTTGCCGCAGACCAGTACGCAGAAGGCGCCCTCACTTCTGAGCAGCTCCGGCGAATCAGCGGAAAGCTGAGGCCACAGATCGAATCTGCAACTGCAGAGCTGGCCTCGTGTGCCCCAAACCCTGGACTGCTGGACCTCGCGGGCGTGGACGCTGCCCAGCGGTGGCGAGAAGCGACCCTCGAGCAGAAGCGCCAAGTCATCGACCTGCTAATGACCGTGACTTTGATGCCAGTTGGGTCGGGGCGTGGCCGAGAGTTCGATCCACAGACCTTGCAGATCGTGTGGAGAACATGAGTGCTCCCCGAGTTCATGTGATCTGCTCTGATGGTCACGAGAGGAAACTGTTGATCAGGATGGTCGATCATCGCCATGACCCCTGGCGGCTAACTGATGGCACTGAGCAATACCGCATAGTTCAAGAGCACATCCGATTCGCAGACGATTCCAACCTGATGGACCGCCAAACGGGCCGCGTCGTTCAGCGACCGGACGGAGGGGATACGTGGGAAATCGACTGCGAACAGCCCCGCTGTGGTGGGTCCAACCGTCGCGTTATCCGTCACCAAATCACCTACCAGGATCCGAGGATGCTGGGCATGGAACCAGTAGACGACTATGCGACTCGGCTGCCCGGAGCCCAGCCAAGACGACTTGTGCGTCGCGACGAGGACTTGGGCTCCATGCTGGACGCCCTTTACAGCCTGCCGAGCAAAAGTGCCGAAACCTCCGATCCCGAGGATCTGGTGAGACTCTGTAATCGGATACCGAGGGAGATTCTCGACTTGCTGATGAAGAAACAGAAAAAACAGATGCTTAGCGGCGGCCAGACAAACGCTCAGGACGCTGTGATTGAAATCAGCAAATGGGTGCCAGAACTGTCGGACGGAGTGTGGCGGGTCGAACTGACGCTGCTCGAGACCATGCTAAGGTTGCCTAGCAGCATGTAGGCCTCCTCCCCGGCAGGCGTGGTTCTCACGCCCTGGGGATTTTTCTTGTCTTGGACTCACGATCGGGCGGTCTTAGCCGCCAAGAAACGGCATCACCCGGACGCTGACCTGTCAGCAGAAGTAGGTGCGCTCCGCGGCAGCCGGGCCATCGACGCCGTGACCAAACTCGTCGAGGCAGCTCCGCCTCTATCGCTCGAGCAACGCGCCAGGTTGGCCGCCCTACTGCTCGCTCCTGTTGGCGATCACCATGACGCGGCATGAGGAAGGGCCGGCCCTTTCGGAAAGACCGGCCCCTCAGCAAGACTTGATCCCCACCAAGTCACACGACATAGATACGGTAGCACCGGCTACCGACGTTTCCCGGCACATCGACTGTGTGGTCTCGGAGGATGAGGCCAGGTGGATCACTTCGGACCTTCGCAATCAGCTCGACTGCTTGCAGTGGACGATTCACCAGATCGTCAAGCTGGTGGCTAAGGCTCGCGATGGCAGCGCCCACGTGGCGCTCGGCTACCGATCCTGGACCGAGTACGTCGCAGAGGAATTTGGACAGGCTAAAGCAGGAGGGCCGAAGACAAGACTCGCGCGCGACGACCGCAAGGTTCTCGTCCAAAGGCTCAACGACATGGGCATGTCGACGAGGGCGATCGGCACGCTCGTCGGCACCTCTCACATGACCGTGACCCGCGACCTTGAATCGTCAGCTGTAACAAATGTGCCAGCTGACGCCGAGCCGACCGAGGCCATCGGAAGTCCAGCGGACGTCGCGATCCCGCTCACCATCCCCCCGCTCATGACGACCACCAGCAACGTGGTGGGCATCGACGGGAAGACGTACGTCAGGCCGGCGCGAAAGCCATCGAGATCGCCTCTTCCGGATTCCTACTGGCGTGCCACGTACGACCTGGAAAGGGCCGTCAGGAGACTCGTGCGGATCCACGAGGACGACCGTTTCCTTAGCCCCCGTCTTTCATGGGGCGCCGGATTGGTGCTGATTGTCGGCGGTGCTGTGGGATGGGATTTGGGGTATGGCTCTTGCCCGGCTGGCTGGTGCCGGTGACGGTTCTCCGAGTCCTTGGTCGAGATGGGTAGGGACG
>JBBSET010000071.1:0-14567 GCA_038239485.1 Propionibacteriales bacterium | reverse complement strand
CTTCGCGACCTGATGAAGGACCCCGAGATCGGCCACCGGATCGTGCCCATCGCGCCTGACGAGTTCCGCACCTTCGGGATGGACTCGATGTTCCCGACCGCGAAGATCTACTCACCCCACGGACAGCAGTACGACTCCGTGGACCGCAAGATGCTGATGGCCTACAAGGAGTCCAAGCAGGGCCAGATGCTGCACGAAGGCATCAGCGAGGCCGGGGCGATGGGGTCGGCGATCGCAGCCGGCACTGCGTACGCCACCCACGGCGAACCCATGATCCCGGTCTACCTCTTCTACTCGATGTTCGGGTTCCAGCGCACCGGCGACTCGATGTGGGCCTTCGGCGACATGCTCGGGCGCGGCTTTCTGATCGGCGCCACCGCCGGCCGTACCACGTTGACCGGTGAGGGGCTCCAGCACGCCGACGGGCACTCTCCGCTGCTGGCGCTGACCAACCCGGCCTGCATCCACTACGACCCGGCTTTCTCGTACGAGATCAGCCACATCGTGCAGGACGGGCTCGAGCGGATGTACGGCTCGAGCGACGAGTTTCCACACGGCGAGCCGGTCTTCTACTACATCACCGTCTACAACGAGCCCACCGTGCACCTTCCTGAGCCCGAGAACGTCGACGTGGAGGGCATCCTCAAGGGCATCCACCTGATCCAGCCCGCCGAGTCCGGTGACGGCGACGACCGTCCGCAGGTGCAGGTGCTGGCCTCCGGCGTTGCCGCGCCATGGGCGCTGAAGGCCCAGAAGATGCTCGCCGACGACTGGGGTGTTCGCGCCGACATCTGGTCGGTCACCTCGTGGAACGAACTGGCCCGCGACGCGCTCGCCGCGGACTCGTGGAACCTGCTGCATCCCGGCGAGGAGCGGCGCACGCCCTACATCACCTCGAAGCTCGCCGGTGTATCCGGCCCGACCCTCGCCGTGAGCGACTTCATGCGCGCGGTGCCGGACCAGCTGGCTCAGTGGATCCCGACCGAATGGCACTCGCTCGGCACCGACGGGTTCGGCTTCGCCGACACACGCGCGGCGGCCCGCCGCTTCTTCCACGTCGACGCGGAGTCGATCGTGGTGGGGGCTCTCGAGGCGCTCGCGCAGCGCGGCGACCTCGACTGGTCGAAGGCCGACGAGGCGGTCACGAAGTACCGCATCGACGACCCGACCGCGGTGGCCGGTGTCAAGCAGGAGGGCGCCGGCGCCTAGGTCGCGCGACCGTCAGTCGGTCGCGTGCAGGAGCGACTCCACCAGCGCGATGGTGGATCCGGCGGCGCGATGCAGAACGGCGCGGATACCGAACTTCGCCGCGCTCGCCACGATGATGGGCACGTCGTCGACGAGCACCATCTCAGCCGGAGCCACCTCGAGCCGGTCGCAGGCGAGCTGGTAGATCAAGGGGTCGGGCTTGGCCAGCCCGACCTCGTGCGAGTAGATCACCACGTCGACGAGCTCTTCGAATCCCCACCGAGCCTGCTCCTCACGCCGCGCACCGTCCGAGGAGTTGCTCAGGATCGCTGTGCGGTACCGGGGCCGAAGCGAGGCCGCGAAGTCGCACATCTGCTGGTCGAGCTCCCCGCAGTACCAGTCCCACAGGGCCACGGCAAAGTCAGGTATCCGGTCCGGAGCCAGCCCGAGCGCGTTGGCGTACCGGTCCAGGTACTCGTCCTCGCTCATCCGCCCGACGGGAATCAGCCCATCAGGGTCGATCTCTGCCAAGGCGGCGTCGAGCTCGGCGTCCGACATGCCGCGATGCCGCCACGTTCCGAGCCAGCTCTCGTCCGCCACACGCTCCAGCACTCCCCCGATGTCGAACACGACCGCCTTGACCGCCATCTCGCTACCTTTCCACGCCGACGCCGGTCACCGCTTCGCATGGGTCCAGTCGAGCAGCCGGTCCAGCGGCCAGGTGTTCACGATCCGGTCGGCCGGTACGCCGTTGGCGACCGCTCGAGCACAGCCGTAGTCCAGGAAGGAGAGCTGGCCAGGCGCGTGCGCGTCGGTGTCGATGCTGAACAGGCAGCCAGCCTCCAGTGCCAGTGCGATCAGGCGCGACGGTGGGTCGCGGCGCTCGGGTCGGGAGTTGATCTCGACGGCCACGTTGAACTGCGCGCACGCCGCGAACACGACGTCGGCGTCGAAGGTCGACTCCGGCCGCTGGCCTCGCCCCCCGGTCACCAGCCGCCCGGTGCAGTGTCCCAACACGTTGGTGAACCGGTTGGCGATGCCCCCGACCATGCGCAGCGTCATCGTCTTGGAGTCCGCGCGCAGCTTCGAGTGAACGCTCGCGACGACCACGTCGAGCTGCTTGAGCATCTTCGTGGTCTGGTCCAGCCTCCCGTCCTCCAGGATGTCGACCTCGATGGCCGGAAGCAGCGTCATGTCGTCGAGGTCGGCGTTGATCGCAGCGACGACCTCCAGCTGCTCGGTGAGTCGCTCCTCGGTCAGTCCGCGTGCGACGGTGAGTCGTGGTGAGTGGTCGGTGAGGGCGAGATACTCGTGCCCGAGCGCGCGGGCGACCCCCACCATCTCCTCGATCGGAGACCCTCCGTCAGACCAGATCGAGTGGGAGTGCAGGTCGCCGCGCAGAACCTCGCGGAGCGCCTCCCCCCCGGGCGCCAGCGGAGCAGCTCCGCGCTCCCTCAGCTCGGCGAGATACATCGGCACCTCGCCGGCGCTGGCCTGCATGACGATGCTGGCGGTCTTCGTGCCGACCGACGCGACCTCCGTCAGCGTGCCCGCGGCGATCCGAGTCGCCAGCTCGTCGGCAGGGAGCTCCGCCAAGGCCCAGGACGCCTTCCGGTATGCCTGGACACGATGCGTATCGGCGCGGTCACGCTCCAGCCAGTACGCCACCTCCGACAATGCCGCGATCCCGTCCACGCTGCGCTCCTGCCGTAGGTCTCGCCTCTTGTCCGGTCGTCACAACTATGTGCCGATGGTACCTGTCTCGCCGTCGGTAGGCTCAGGGCATGGCAGCTGGCCGAGACGGGGCGATCGAGCGGCTCGAGGCATCGATAGGGATGCTGACGCAGGGGGCGCTCGCCGAGATGCACGAGCAGCTGGGCTGGTTTCGCGAGCTGAGCGCCGAGAACCGGTCGTGGATCGGGCTGACCGCCGGCGCCGGCATCTCGTCGTTCGTGGAGTGGTTCCGGGACCCGTCATCCAGCAGCGCGACGACGGCCGACATCTTCGGCGCGGCGCCCCAGGAGCTGATGGGTGTCGTCTCGTTCCAACAGACCGTCGAGATGGTGCGGACGACCATCGGAGTGGTCGAGGCGCAGGTCGAGGACGTGGTCGGTCCGGCCGACGCACCGCGCGTCCGCGAGTCGGTGATGCTGTACTCCCGCGAGGTCGCCTTCGCCGCGGCTGCGGTCTATGCCAGGGCAGCCGAGCAGCGGGGTGCGTGGGACGCCCGCCTCGAAGCCCTCGTCGTCGACTCCGTGCTGCGCGGCGAAGCAGACGAGGCGGTGCGCTCGCGTGCCACGGCCCTGGGATGGGCGTCGCCCAACGGCGTCTGCGTCGTGCTCGGGTTCACGCCCAGCGGAGACTCGGCCAAGGTCGTCGACGCCATCAAGCGCTCGGCCCGGTCAGCGCGGCTGGACGCGCTGTGCGCCGTGCAGGGCGACCGCCTCGTCGTCGTCCTCGGTGGTGTCGACGACCTCGACAAGGCGGCCAGTGTCATCGCCGACCACTTCGGTGCGGGTCCGATCGTGACGGGACCCGTCGTGGAGGACCTTCTCGGTGCCAACGTCTCGGCGCGCTCGGCGGTCGCGGGGCTGAGGGCCGCGGTCGCATGGCCGGAGGCGCCGCGACCGGTGTCCAGCGACGACCTGCTGCCCGAGCGGTCTCTGTCCGGCGACGGCCATGCACGCCGCCAGCTCGTGTCTTCGGTCTACCACCCTCTGGTCGAGGCCGGATCCGGCCTGTTGGAGACGCTGACGGCGTACCTCGACGCCAGCGGCTCGATCGAGGCGACCGGCCGGGTGCTGTTCGTCCATCCCAACACGGTGCGATACCGCCTCCGCAGGATCGCCGACGTGACGGGGTTGACGCCCGCGGAGGCCCGCGACGCCTACACGCTGCGCATCGCCCTGACGCTGGGCCGGCTGCTCGCTTTGTAGGATTCCTACAAGGACACGCCACTCACTTTCGTCTCCGCTGAACGCCGGGCCCAGTGCTTCGAGACGGCATGATGGAAGCCGTGCTCGTCATTGCTGCCCCTGGACAGGGGGCCCAGGCTCCGGGTTTCCTGAAGCCTTGGCTCGAGGTACCCAGCTTCGCGGACCGGCTCAACTGGCTCTCGGCGGTCGCCGACCTGGATCTGGAGTACTACGGCACCGAGGCGGATGCCGACCGGATCCGCGACACTGCGGTCGCCCAGCCGCTCCTGGTCGCCGCCAGCCTGCTTGCGGCGCTCTCGCTCTTCCCGCACCCGGCCGACGCGTTCGGCCGACTCGGCGGACTCACCGGCCACAGCGTCGGAGAGATCGCCGCCGCCGCAGGTGCCGGTGTCATCAGCGCCGAGCAGGCGATGGTCTTCGTCCGCGAGCGCGGCCAGGCGATGGCCCGCGCATCGGCGAAGACGGCGACCGGTATGTCGGCGATCCTGGGTGGCGACCGTGACGAGGTCCTGCAGACCCTGGATCGCCTCGGTCTCGTCGCCGCCAACGACAACGGCGCCGGCCAGCTGGTCGCGGCCGGCACTCGCGACCAGCTCGACGAGCTCGCGGCCGAACCGCCCGCGAAGGCGCGGCTGATCCCGCTCAGCGTCGCCGGAGCATTCCACACCGAGCACATGCGCCCCGCGGTCGAGGTGCTCGCCCGACTCGCCAGGGCCATGTCCACACGCGACACCCGGACCCGGCTGATCTCCAACCGCGACGGCCAGGTCATCCACAGCGGCCCTGAGGTGCTCAAGCGGCTGGTGACGCAGGTCAGTACGCCGGTGCGGTGGGACCTGTGCATGCAGACGATGGCCGACCTGGGGATCACCGGGCTACTCGAGATGCCTCCGGCCGGCACCCTCACCGGGATCGCGAAGCGGCAGCTCAAGGGAGTCGAGACATTCGCCCTCAAGACCCCCGACCAGCTCGACGACGCACGCGCATTCGTGGAGAAGCACGGCGACGCATCGCCGATCGACTCGACTCCGACGTGGCGGATGCTGGTGTCCCCGGCCAAAGGCACCTTCGCCCGCGCCGACGACATCCCTCAGGGGGTCCAGCTGACACCGGGCGGTGCTGTCGGCGAGGTCACGAACCTCCGAGGCACGACGCCGGTGTTCGCCCCCTACGGCGGCACCATCGTCGAGTGGATCGTCGAGGACGGCGACCTCGTGTCGCCCGGCCAACCCCTGGTTCGACTGCACCCGGAAAGCGAATGAGATGACCGCGACGATCTCCACCGCCAAGGGGTCCGAGCACGCCCGGATCCTCAGCATCGCGGGATACCGGCCCAGCAGGGTGGTGACCAATGCGGAGATCTGCGAGCGGATCGACTCCAGCGACGAGTGGATCCGTACCCGGTCGGGCATCATCGAGCGCCGGTTCGCCGAACCCCACGAGACAGTGCAGATGATGAGCGTGCAGGCGTCGAAGAAGGCACTGGAGCGCGCGGACATCGCCGCGGCTCAGATCGACTGCGTGATCGTCGCGACCGTGTCGCACTTGATGCAGACGCCCGCTGTCGCCACCCTGATCGCCGACGAGCTGGGCGCCGGGCCGGCTCCCGCCTTCGACATCTCCGCGGCCTGCGCGGGGTTCTGCCACGCGGTCGGCCTCGGCGCCGACATGGTGAGGTCGGGAAGCGCGAAGTACGTCCTCGCCATCGGTGTCGAGCGGCTCTCCGACATCACCGACCCGACCGACCGCGGCACGGCCTTCATCTTCGCCGACGGGGCGGGCGCCGCCGTGATCGGTCCATCCGACGTCGAGGGCATCGGCCCGATCGTCTGGGGGGCGGACGGCTCGAAGTACGACTTCATCCGCCAGATCCAGAGCTGGAGCGACGTCCTCGAGATGGAGACGCCGGAGATGCCGACGTTGCGGATGGACGGCAACCCGGTGTTTCGCTGGGCCTCCTTCGAGATGGCCAAGATCGCCCGCGAGGCGCTCGACCGGGCCGGGGTGATGATCGAGGACCTCGACGTCTTCGTGCCGCACCAGGCCAACATGCGGATCACCGACGCGATGGCGCGAGCGCTCAGGCTGCCCGAGCACGTCGTGATCGCCCGCGACATCGCCTACCAGGGCAACACGTCAGCGGCCTCGATTCCACTGGCAGCGGCGGCCCTGCTCGAATCCGGTGAGGCCAGCAGCGGGCAGACGGCGCTCTTCATCGCGTTCGGTGCCGGTCTGTCGTACGCCGCCCAGGTGGTCACCCTGCCGTGACCTCCCCCCGTTTCTGCAGCACGTCTGCGGAGTCCCCGAACGACCTCGGGGACCGTCCACCACATCACGTCACGAGAAGGAGCCACCTATATGGCCAGCACTGAGGAGATCCGTTCCGGACTCGCCGACATCGTCAACGAGGTCGCCGGTATCCCCGCGGAGGACGTCCAGCTCGACAAGTCCTTCACCGACGACCTCGACGTCGACTCGCTGTCGATGGTCGAGGTCGTGGTCGCGGCCGAGGAGAGCTTCAACGTCAAGATCCCCGACGACGAGGTCAAGAACCTCAAGACCGTCGGCGACGCCGTCGCTTTCATCGAGACGCATCAGGGCGAGGCCTGAGCGACGCCGCCGCCGGGTAGCTCGCCCTGAGCCCGGCCCTCAACAGACGAGGTGACCACTCCAATGACGTCTCAACGAATCGTCGTCACCGGGATCGGTGCGACGTCACCCGTCGGCGGTGACGTGCCGTCGACCTGGGCGGCGCTGCTGGCCGGGACGTCCGGCGCACGCGTGCTCACCGAGGACTGGGCCGAGCCACTGCCGGTCCGGATCGCCGCCCGCGTCGCGGTCGAGCCTCTCGAGGTGCTCGACCGCGTCAAGGCTCGGCGGCTGGACAGGTCCGGGCAGTTCGCCCTCATCGCCGCGCTCGAGGCCTGGGCCGACAGCGGGCATACCGACACCACCGTCGACCCGGAGCGGCTCGGGGTGGCGATCGCGTCGGGTATCGGCGGGGTCACCACACTGCTGAACAACTACGACGCACTGCGGGACAAGGGTCCCCGCCGGGTCTCCCCGCTGTCGATCCCCATGCTGATGCCCAACAGCCCCGCGGCCAACGTCGGGCTGGCGCTGGGAGCCAAGGCGGGGGTCCACACCCCCGTGTCGGCGTGTGCATCCGGGAACGAGGCGATCGCCCACGGTATCGACATGATCCGGCTCAACCGGGCCGACGTGGTCGTGGTCGGCGGAACGGAGGCGGCCATCCACCCGCTGCCGTTGGCGGCATTCGCGCAGATGATGGCGTTGTCGAAACGCAACGACGACCCGGAACGTGCGTCGCGGCCGTGGGACATCGCCCGGGACGGCTTCCTGCTCGGTGAGGGCGCCGCTGTGCTGGTTATCGAGAGTGCCGAGCACGCCGCCGCTCGCGGCGCCACCGTGTATGCCGAGGTGGCCGGCGCCGGTATCACCGCCGACAGCCACGACATCGCCCAGCCCGACCCCGAGGGGCTGGGGGCCACCCGCGCCATCAAGATCGCCCTGAGCGAGGCGGGCCTCGCGCCGCGCGACATCCACCACATCAACGCCCATGCGACCTCGACACCGCAGGGCGACATAGCGGAGTGCTTGGCCATCGTGGCCGCGCTCGGCGGCGAGATCGACCACGTCGTGGTCACGTCGACCAAGTCGATGACGGGCCACCTGCTGGGCGGTGCGGGAGCGCTCGAGTCCGTCGCGACCATCATGGCGATCCACGACAGGGTCGTACCGCCGACGATCAACCTCGACAACCTCGACCCAGCCGTCAAGCTCGACATCGCGACGGAGCAGCGGACGCTGCCCGCTGGCGACCTGGCGGCGCTCAACAACTCATTCGGTTTCGGCGGCCACAACGTCGCGATCGCCTTCCGCTCAGCCTGAGGTGCCTATGACCGTCCAGTCCGACAACCCGTCCGTCGCCGTCAGCACGGGGGGCGTGCCGGCTCAAGCGCCGCAGGCTGCGGCACCGGGCTCGGCGGCTCCAGGCCCCTCAGCACCGCGGGAGAAGGTGCCGCGCGAACTCGACCCGCGCAACCCCAACAAACGGCTCGCTGCCTTCTTCGACGAGGGCACCCTCGAGCTGATCAGCGACGACGACGACAGCGGCATGCTGTCGGGGGTCGGCACCGTCGACGGCGTTCACACCGTCGCCTTCTGCTCGGACGCCACAATCATGGGCGGTGCGATGGGCGACCAGGGCTGCAAGGTCGTGGTGAAGGCGTACGAGCGCGCCATGGCGGACCAGGCTCCCATCGTCGGGCTGTGGCACTCCGGGGGCGCCAGGCTCGCGGAGGGTGTGCTGTCGCTGCATGCCGTCGGCCTGATCTTCTATGCGATGACCCGGGCCTCGGGCAAGATCCCGCAGATCTCGGTGGTGCTCGGGCCCGCGGCCGGTGGGGCCGCATACGGTCCGGCCCTGACGGACGTCGTCATCCTGGGTCCGGAAGGGCGCATCTTCGTGACCGGCCCGGACGTGGTGCGCTCGGTGACCGGGGAGGACGTCGACATGCTGCGTCTCGGGGGGCCGGAGCCGCACGGTCGCCGCTCGGGGGTCGTTCATGTGCTCGCGGACTCCGAGGCCGAGGCTCTTCTGCAGGGCCGCCGGCTGGTCGCGCTGCTCGGCGACCAGCGCGTCCTGGATGTCGTCGCGGTCGACGACATGGATCTGTCCTTGCAGATGCCCGAGTCGAAGAAGCGGGCGTACGACGTGCACCCGTTCGTCACAGCGCTGCTCGACCCGGCGTCGGGTGTCGAGCTGCATCAGCGGTGGGCGCCCAACATCGTCACCGAGCTGGGCCGGTTCGGCGGCCGGACCGTCGGTGTCATCGCCAACAACCCGCTGCGCCTGGGTGGCTGCCTGGACTCACCGTCGGCAGAGAAGGCGGCCCGGTTCGTGCGGATGTGCGACGCGTACGGCGTGCCCCTCATCGTCGTCGTCGACGTCCCCGGATACCTGCCCGGCGTCGGCCAGGAGTGGGACGGTGTGGTCCGTCGCGGGGCCAAGCTCCTGCACGCCTTCGGTGAGGCTGGCGTCCCACGGGTCACGCTGGTGACGCGCAAGGCGTACGGCGGCGCCTACATCGCCATGAACGCCCGCTCGCTCGGTGCGACCCGGGTCTTCGCGTGGCCTGGCGCCGAGGTCGCCGTCATGGGCGCCGTCGCCGCTATCCGTATCCTGCACCGGCGCAAGATCTCCGCCGTCGACCCGGACCTCCGCCCGGCGGTTGAGGCTGGACTGGCCGCGGAGCACGAGTTGATCGCCGGTGGGGTCGAGAAGGCGGTCGAGATCGGCGTCGTGGATGAGATCGTCGAACCGTCGGTGACCCGCTCAGCGTTGGCCAAGGCGCTGGCGGCCGCCGACACGGGCGCCCGCGGTCAGCACGGCAACATCCCCCTCTAGCCGCCAGCAGGGCAGGCCCGCCTGCTGCAGTGGGCTGGCTAGTACAGCTGCGGCACGAATCGCTGGGTGCTTTCCGGCGGTCGCACATAATCGTCCTGCTGTCGCTCGGGCAACGCGAGCGGTGCGGATGTGAGGTCCTCGTAGGGGATCACGGCCAGTAGGTGGCTGATGCAGTTGAGTCGCGCCTTCTCCTTCTCGTCCGCCTGGACGACCCACCACGGCGACGAGTCCGTGTCCGTGTGCACGAACATCTCGTCCTTCGCCCTGGAGTAGTCGACCCATCGTGCCCGAGACTGCAAATCCATCGGGCTGAGCTTCCAGCGTTTGCGCGTGTTGTTGATCCGCTCCTGGAACCGCCGCTCCTGCTCGTCGTCGCTGACCGAGAACCAGTACTTGACCAGCACGATGCCGGAGCGGATCAGCATGTCCTCGAACTCCGGCACGCTCCGGAGGAACTCGTTGTACTCCGCATCGGTGCAGAATCCCATCACATGCTCGACGCCGGCCCGGTTGTACCAGCTGCGGTCGAGCAGGACGATCTCGCCGGCGGCCGGCAGCTGGACGACATAGCGCTGGAAGTACCACTGGGACCGCTCCCGCTCGGTCGGCGCCGGCAGCGCGACGACGCGCACGACACGTGGGTTCGTCTGGTCCATGATGCGCTTGATGGTGCCGCCCTTACCGGCGGCGTCACGGCCCTCGAAGATCACACACAGCTTGAGGTTGTTGTGGACCACCCACTCCTGGAGCTTCACGAGCTCGCGCTGGAGTCGGCCCATCTCTTTCTCGTAGGCCTGCTTCTGGGCAAGCTTGGCTAGCTTCTTCTTCGACAGCGCCTTCGTCGCCAACACCTTCTTCGGCGGGGCTTTCGTCGCCGGCGCCTGCTTGGCCGGGGCCTTCTTGGCCGGAGCCTTCTTCGCCGGAGCCTTCTTCGCCGAGGCCTTCTTGGCCGGGACGTTCGTGGCGGTGTCAGACATCAGTCACTCCTCCAAGATCGATGAGTGAGTCTCCCAGTCGAAACGACATCCCGCATCCGAGCCGGCCCTTCGCGGTGGAGGGAAGGTCAGACCACGTGGTGCAGCCAGCGGACGGGCGCGCCCTCGCCGGCATGCCGGAACGCCTCCAGCGCATCGTCCCAGGCCTTGCCGAGGAGCTTGTCGATCTCGTCCAACAGCGGCGTGCCACCGATCAGCGACTTGGCCACGGCGGCCTTCAACCGGTCCTCGGGAATCATGATGTCGCCGTGCAGCCCGGTGACGGCGTGATAGATGCCGAGGTCGGGGGTGAAGGAGAAGCGTGCGCCCTCGCTGACCGGCGACGACTCCTCGGTGACCTCGAACAGCAACTGTTGCCAGCCCCGAAGGGCCGAGGCGATCTTGGCTCCGGTGCCGACGCCCCCGGTCCAGGAGAGCTCGGCCCGATAGGTACCGCTGCGCGCCGGCTGGGGTGTCCAGGACAGGTCTGTAGGCATACCGAGGACACCACCGACGGCCCACTCGATGTGCGGGCACAGCGCCGACGGTGACGCGTGGACGAACAGCACCCCGCGTGTGACCACGTGAGACGTGTCCTTACTCATCGGGTTCATCGATCCTCCTCGGGACTGCAGGGTCGCCTTCCCCAGCGCGCTGCGAGTCGAGTCAGATCGTGAACTCCCTCCTATTGTGCCTCATGCGCAACAGCAGCACCACCCATTGGCGCGACCGTGCCGGTCCGGCCAGCGACCGGGCTCACGGCCAGGATGTGGCCACAAGGAGCCCGGCGCGAGATCGGCGCCGGTCGTCGTACGCTCACAAGTGCTGCATGCAGGCCCATTGCCAGAGTGGGCGATCTCGAGGCAAGCGGGCGGAGGGACATGGACCAGAGCGCGCGCGTCGTGATTCGACCGCTCGAACGCCATGACCCGCCCATGCTCGGTGCCGTGATGATCCACGGCCGGCTGGCGTCCACCGACGCGGGCGTGGTCTATGCCGGCCAGCTCGTGGACGACCAGGTCGTCGTGGTCACGCTGACCGATGCTGCGCAGATGGGTACCTTCGGTCGCGCCCGGTTCGACAGCGCCGTTAAGGAGGCTGTCGACGACGGAGCTGCTCGCATCCTCGCTGCGGACCTGGCGGCCGCCGTCTCGCCCTGGGTCGCATTCGCCGCCCCCGAGGACTGGGACGACGCGCTCGGTCTGTGCGACCGGGTTCTCGCCCGCGTGGCACTCGCCGACCAAGGGTTGGTCGGCGACGACCGTGGAACCCGTCACTGGTACCGGCGCCGGGAAGTGGACCGCCGGGCGCTGTGGCCGCTGCCAGGGCCGGGTGGGCTCGCCGCCGCCGGTCGATGGACCTTCATCGCGGCCTACGCGCTGATGCTGGGGATCGCGGCGATAGCACTGTGGATCACAACCGTGATATTCCACAACCAGCCGGTACCGCCTCCGCCACTCTCGAGAATCACCCGAACCTTCACGCCACCCCCACCGGTGATACACGTACCCTCGGCCTCTCCCAACACCGCCGATGTCAAAGGGCGGCGACTGCGGGTCTACTGGCCCACGAGTATCCCAGCGACTGAGCCCTCAATCCTGTCGTGATGGGCCATACCCTACATACGTGTATTGAGAAGGGCATACATGCCAGGTAGGGTGAATGAATGCTGCGCGCGTTCCCGTTCGAGACGCCAGTCTCGAGTGAGGCTCTCATCGATCGCCGCGACGAGCTGCATCGGCTCCACCTCGCCGCCGCGGACGGGGCGCATGTCCGCCTCGCCGGCCCGCGCCGGTACGGCAAGACGTCGCTGTTGCTGGCCCACGCGGCGAACCTGAGCGCGGTCGGCTGGCATACCGTCCACGTGGACTTCTACGGCGTCACGAACCTGGCCGAGGTCTGCGCCCGGATCGCCACCGGGTACGGCCGGATCAACAATCACTTCGTCCGCTCGCATCTGGAGTCGTTGGGAGCAAGGCTCGGACTGTCGCTGACCACCTCCGGTATCGGCATCAGCCTCGGACCGCGTCAGCAGCAGCCGAGCCAGGACTCGGTGCTCACGGCGGCGGCGGAGCTGCTCGACCTCCCCCTGCGGCTCTACGAGCGTGACGCCCAGCCCACGCTGGTGGTCTTCGATGAGTTCCAGGACCTGCTCAGCGCGGGGGCGACGCTCGACGGCCTGCTGCGCTCGCACGTGCAGTACCACGGCGACGCGGCGACATACGTGTACGCCGGCTCCCAGCCTTCGCTCATGCGCAGGCTCTTCACCGACAAGGAGCGACCGCTCTATGGTCAGGCCGAGCCGTTGGAGCTGGGGCCGTTGCCGCTCGATGACGTCCTGGTGGAGCTCGCCGAGCGATTCATCGAGCTCGGGGCGGATCCCGGGGAGGCTCTCGGTCCGCTCGTCGTCGCCGCCGCGGGCCACCCGCAGCGCACGATGCTGCTCGCGCACCTGCTCCACCGTGAGCTCGATCGTCGCACTGTCGAGGTTGGCACCAACGAAGCGCCGCTGTCGGAGGGACTGGCGCTCGCAGACGAGATCTTCGCGATCGCCTTGCGCCAGACGACGGAGGCGCACCAGGCGATCTGGGACTCGCTGAGCGCCGGCAAGAAGGCCGTGCTCGCATCCCTCGCCGACGGCATCCGCCCTACCGGCTCCCGGGCCACGGAGCGGTCCGGGCTGACCCGAGCAGCCCTCCAGTCGGCACTGCGTGAGCTCGGCCGCGAAGGCCAGCACGTCCACAGGATGACGGTCGAGTCACCCGGCGCAGGGTCCGCCGACTGGCGCTTCATCGACCCACTGTTCGCCCGCTGGGTATCGCTTCGCGGCGACGTCCGGCCTCCCGCCATGGCGTGAGGCGCGGTCTCAGCCCTCCCCGGACGCCGGTGGTCGTTCGGCCTGCAGCTGGGTCTCGGTGTCGGCGAAGCCGAGCGAGCGGTACAGCCGGATCGCCGAGTATTCGGGATCGGCGACCATGACCAGCGTGTGCGCCTGGAGCTCGCTAAGCCCGTACGAGCTGACGTAGCGCACCAGTGTGCCGGCCAGCCCACGGCCACGCATGGCGGGATGGGTCTCGACGGACTGGAAGCGTGCCAGTCCCGTCGAAGTCCTGAACAGGCCCATCGAGGTGACCAGCCGCCCGCCCAGGAAGGCGCCGAACCAGCCACCGTGTCCGGCGTCGGTCAGGGCGCGCATGGTCGTCGCCCGGGCCTCGGCGAACTCGCGGTCCCGACCGACCCCCGCGCCGTCGCCGTAGCAGGCGACGCGTAGGTCGACGGCCTGGGTCCAGTCGTCGTCACTGTCGAGCGGGCGGTAGGTCGCCTCGCGGTTCGGGTGCGGCGGCTCATGCACGCTCTGGGCGGTCATCACGGTCTGGCCCTCGACGCTCAGACCGGCCGCCGTGAAGCCGGCGAGGTCCGACAGCGAACCGTCGACCCCGTCGAACCCGAGCGCGACATGGGCGGCGCCGGGGAAGGTCTCCGCGAATCTTGCGAGCCATTGGTCGGTCTTGTCAGCAGTTGGCGCGGCGTCCAGCAGCAGGAAGTTCCCCCACCAGAACGTCGGGTTGTGGGGGCTGCGCACCACCAGATGGTCGCCGCGGTCCTCGATCTCGCTTCCGCCGAGGCGCAGCAGAGCCAGGTCGGTCTGATACCCAAGAGATCTCACGCGCACGGCCTCACTGTAGGCGTCGCCGCCGACAGCTGGCGCGAACGAGTGGTCAAGGGCGTCCGGGGGTCCGCCCGCTGTGTCTGCGGGGTACGAATCTAGAGGTCGCGCCGGCCCCAAGGCATCCGATGTCGATGTGGCCCGGCGACGCCGGAGTTGGATCGTGCCACCCGGCCCGGCCCGGCCAAGCGGCGCAGCCTGACCCGGCGGCTACTGCGCGACGTTGATCCGGGTTCGGTGGTAGCGGCGCACCTCGATCTCGTCGACGAGCGCAACGGCGTAGTCCTCGGCGCTGATCCACTCGCCGATCGGCTCCTCGAGACCCACCCGGTAGTGGCCGGTGCGTGTGCCCGGCCCGATGGCGGGCGCCG
>JBBSET010000070.1:0-14853 GCA_038239485.1 Propionibacteriales bacterium | reverse complement strand
CCATAGCAGTCGACGATCTTCAGACCGCTGACCTCGCAATCGCGGATTTCGAGGCCAGCAAGGTCGCACAGGTGGATACGGGCACACTTGAACTGGTCGCTCTGGGCGTACTCAGCAGCCATCGAGACAGTCTCCCGCACCTGCGCCGCCGGCGCCACGCCGGTTCGGGGACCTGTTGATCGCCGCCAGAACCCACGCCATCGGCCTCGACCTCTAAACGGCAACGGTGATGGTGTCTTCGGACTGCCGAGCTCGCCCACGTCGTAACGATCTGATTTCACGTGCGCTCTCAGCAGAGCTGACGCCCGGAAGCCGAACGGTGAGGGGGCGGGGAGGCTCGACCCCGCCGGCTGCCGATTCAGCGATCAGGCGGGCTCGGGCACGCCAGCGGTGTCGCCGCCGGGATCGTCAGGTGTTGATTCGATCGGTGCGGGGGGAAGTGGATCTGGTGCGTCGGGAAGCAGCTCAGCGGCATCATCTGGCACCGGCTCATTCGGATCGATGATCGGGTCCGGCTCCGAGGGTGGTGTGACCATCTCATTAGTCAACCAGCACTCCGTTTCGACTGCGGATCCGCATCCGGCCCGATGCCTGGGTTTGTGGCCAAAGCCCCGGAGTCGCTGGGTCGCCGCACTCGGGTACCCCCACAACCGGCGAGCCGGGTCAGCGACATCCACGATCCACGGCGGCTGACCCCGGTGTTGGTGTTCCAAGAGCCCGACGCATCGGAGACGGAGCGGCGCCTGTGTGGGCTGCTCCTGGACGAGTCGGAGGATGCTGGCAGGTCGCCGACCCGAAGGTAACGAAATGCTGATCGTCTGTGGGACATGAGCTCGCCGTTTCGCACGGCTGACCTGCGCGGACGCGAATCGTCCGGAACCGGCTCTAGGGTGGGCGGCGTGGCCACCAAGACGTCGTACACGATCGCCCCGCTCAGCATCGAGACCTGGCCGGCGTTCGACGCGTTGGTCGAGCGGCACAACGGCATCTTCGGCGGCTGCTGGTGTATCTGGTTCCACCCCGACGGACCCGAGCGCGGCCAGGGTGCCGAGGCCAACCGCGCGCTGAAGAAAGCCTACGTCGAGCAGGGCAAGGCACACGCCGCACTGGTGATGGACGGCGACGAGGCCATCGCGTGGGCGGAGTACGGCACCCCGGTTGAGCTGCCGACCCTCCACCACCGCAAGGAGTACGACGCCACCAAGTCCGCGGACCCCGACTACCGGATCACCTGCGTCTTCGTCGACAAGCGCCACCGGCGAGGTGGCGTGACCGAGCTGGCGATCACCGGTGCGCTCGACCTGACCGCGCAGGCGGGCGGCGGGCGGGTCGAGAGCTATCCGCACGACCTGACCGAGCAGACCAAGAAGATGTCGTCGTCGTTCCTCTACAACGGCACCCGTCGCCTCTACGAGCGGCTGGGCTTCACCTACGCCCGGCCCAAGGGGCTCAAGAACTGTGTGATGGTGAGGACTGTCGAGCCTACTTGAGGCCATTCAGCTGATAGGTGTGCCGAGTCGCGGAATCTAGCTCACTCGGCGAGTGATCGCGCCATCTTCGCCGCCACCTCGGCGACCTCCGCGCGCAGCTCCGGACCGCCCTCGACGGTGATCTCGAAGGGCATGCCGGCCAGCCACTCGCCGGCGTACATCGTCGGGTTGCTGGTGCTGCCCGTGAGGACGCAGCGGTCGTGCCCGAGCGGTTCCAGCCGACCCATCGTGGTGCGCACGTATGGCGCCACCTGGGTCATCGCCGCGTGGAAGACCACTCGAACGTCGTGCTCCCAGCCGGACGCGAGGTTCTCCTCGAGCACCGCCACCGGGTCGAGCCCCTCGGGAGGCTCGAAGGTCTTGGTCCCGTCGCCGACGGCGGTCACCCGGTCGACGCGATAGGTCCGCACGGCATCCGCGTGGTGGGCGAAGCAGAGCAGGTACCACCGTCCGTAGCGCACGATCACGGACCACGGGTCCACGTCGAAGGAGTGGCCGTGACCGGCGGCGCTGCGATAGCCGATCCGCACCTGGCGCTGCTCGCCCACCGCCTCGACCAGCGCGCTGGTGATGGCGGGGTCGGGCCGGACCCAGCGGTCGGGTACTGCGCGGACGTGCTCGCGCATCGTTGCCGCCTGTCGTCCCACGTGGACCGGGAGGGCGCGGATGATCTTGCCGAGACCTGAGCCGACCGGGTCCTCGTTGTCCGCCGCGGCGTGCCGGCTGTCGAGGACCGCCATCACGAGGCCGAGCGCCTCGGCGGCAGTGAACACCAGGGGAGGCAGCCGCACTCCGCGGCCGAGCCGGTAGCCGCCGTACGGACCCCGCACCGACTCGACCGGGATGCCGGCCTCGCGCAGGATCGCGACGTAACGGCGGGCGGCGCGGTCGCTGACCCCGAGCCGTTCCGCGAGCTGGTCCGCGTTACAGCCCGGTCGGTTCTGCAGGATCTCCAGGGTGCGCAGGGCCCGCGCGGTCGGGCTCGTCTCGTTCATCGGACCACACTGACATCGGACGACGAAATTCGGAAGGCGAACGTCCGGAACCATTCCTAGGGTGGGCCCATGAACCCATCCACCGCTTCCATCCCGAGGGGCGCACACGTCGAGCACACGGACCTGCGGGCCATCTCCTTCCATCACGTCCGCCTCATCGGACTCGAGCTCGTCGACGTCGAGATCACCGGCGAGATCGAGGGCGTGACGATCAACGGGGTCGACATCGGCCCGCTGGTCGAGGCCGAGCTCGACCGCCGCACGCCCGATCGCACGAAGATGCACCCAACCACGGTCAAGGGGTTCCAGGAGGCGTGGCAGGTCCTGGAGCGACTCTGGGCCGAGACCGAGGTACGTGCCCGAGCACTCCCGCCCGAGCTCCTGCACGAGCGGGTCCGCGACGAGTGGTCGTTCATCGAGACGCTGCGACACCTCGGCTTCGCGAGTGCCGCCTGGGTGGGCCGGATGGTCCTCGGCGATCCCGCGCCCTGGCATCCGCTCGACCTCCCCTGGGACGAGGCGCCTGGCTGGGAGGGCATTCCCTGGGATCGCGAGGCACGTCCATCGCTGGACGAGGTCCTCGCCTTACGTCGCACGCGCCAGGCCACGGTCCGCAACGTGATCGCCGCCCTGACCCCCGCACAACTCGACGAGACCGTGACCCGGACCGAGCCGGGCTGGCCGCAGCTCGAGGACTTCCCGCTGGCACAGTGCCTGTTCATCGTGGTCAACGAGGAATGGCACCATCGCCTCTACGCCGAACGGGACCTGGACGCACTGGAACTGATCAGCTCCACCACGGAGGGGATCTGACATGGACGTCGTGCTCATCGCCGGCATGTGGCTGGACGCGACAGATCCTCGACGTGGACCGACACGTAAGCCTCACCTGCCGCCGGACACCGCGAGCACCTCGCGACGACTCGACGTCTGGGTCTTGGTGAACACCCCCTTGAGATGATCCTGAACGGTGAGCTCGCTGATCGACATCAACCGCGCCACGGTGCGAGTGTCGACCCCGTCAGCGAGGTGCCCGAGTACCTCGGCCTCGCGCCCGGTCAGCCCATGCGAGCGGCAGAACACGTCACGGCGTTCAGCTGGCGAACTTGCCTCCATGGTCACCACGATGTCTCGTTGCTCGACCGGGGCGCGGCCCCCGAGGCGGTCCGCCCGGAGGGTGAGCCACGTGCCGCTGCCGAGGTGGACACGGGTCTGCGGTGGAAGGGCATCGACGCCCGCTTCGATAGCGAGAAGCTGAGCCGCAACATTGTAGGCGCTTGCCGGTACGGGACTTCCTCCCGAGTGGGGAGGGACAAGCGCGCTCAACCAGTCCTGCGTCTGGGGGGTTTGCGCGCGGATCGTGAGAGCGGGGGAAAGAACCAGCGCGCCGGGCCCGTGGGCCGCCGGGGCAGCGGAGCCAGCCGTGAAACCTGCAGCCTGCACGCCACGTAAGCGGGACGTGAACGCCGGTCGCACGTCGGCCAGGGCCGCTACTTCTTCGTCGGTGAAGCAGCTCTCACGGCGCCACAGATCCAGGAACCCCCACCAGCCGAAACGGTCCCTGAAGACGACCGACACCACATCGAGGATGCCGAGCCCCGACAGGTGCTCGCGCCACAACAGGCTCTCTTCGAGACGCCCTCCCGTTGCCTGCTGTAGGGTCGCGCACCCGCTCGCGGGCAGTCCGGTCCACCTATTCACAGCCGTGAGGTACTTGAGGCGGATCAGGTCCGGCAGGGCGAGGAGATTCGGGACGTCGGCGAGAGGCGAGCAGCCGACGCGGGTGACTGGATCGGTAAGCAAGAAGGCGTAGGCATCAAAAGGTACGAAAGCCTGAATGATGTCCAAGAGCCGCGCGCGTAATGCTCGGTCGTCCGCGCCGGCTACGGCGACGCGCTCCACGGCTGACGTCAGGTACGCGGCCCGTACCCGACCCTTCACGCTGCCAGCCTAGCGCCGGACGAACCCCCAGATCGCTGGGATGGTGGCGATCGTCGGTCGGCCCTAGCGTCGACAATGACCAAGACGACTCGACCTGGGAGAGACCTTGCCCACACTGCTTATCGAGCATTCCATCAGTGACTTCGACACCTGGTACGACGCTTTCGCCCGGTTCGCTGCCCGGCGCAAGCAAGGCGGCGTCCTCCGCGAGCGGATCATGCAACCAGTCGACGATCCGCACTACGTGCTGATCGATCTCGACTTCACCACTATCGAAGCGGCGCAACGCTTCCAGCACTTCCTCGAGACCGAGGTTTGGTCGAACCGGGCCAACTCACCGGCCCTCGAGGGCAGCCCGCGCTCGCGCATCGCGGACACAGCACCTGTCCGCCTCAGCTAATACGGCGCAAGCGACTGGACCCGGGACCAACCGAGCCTAGGACACCGCGCTTCCCGTCCGCACCGAGTCGGCAAGAGGGCGAAAGGCGGCCACGACGTACCTCCGCCGCGCTCAGGACAGGATCTGGAACAGCGCTGCCGGCCAGACCGACAGGGCGACCGCGGCGACCAGGGTGGCGACCGCGACCAGCTCGACAGTGGGCCCGGACCTCGTCACCGCCAGGGTCTGTGGCACCTCAGCCGCGGAAGAACCTGACCCCTCGAGCGAGGAGCTTGGCCCCTCGGAGGAAGAAGGTGACCCTTCGCGTGCGGAAGAAGGCAACTCCTCGGGGGGACGGAGGAGGGTGGTGATGAACCGCAGGTAGTACACCAGCCCGATCGCGACGTTGACCGCCATCACCACGGCGAGCCAGCCAAGGTGCCCGTCGACCGCGCTGCGGAAGATCACCACCTTCGCGACCAGGCCGACGACGCCAGGAGGCAGCCCGGCAAGGCAGAGCAGGGCGAAGCCGAGTGCCAACCCGAGCGCCGGCGTGCGGCGCACCAGCCCGGCGAAGTCCGACACGTCGACGGCTCCCCACGACGCAGCCGCCGCGACGACACTGAAAGCGCCGATGTTGACCACGGCATACATTGCGGCGTACGCCTGGATGGCGCGGATGTCCGTGCTGTGGCCGCCCGCGGCAAGGGGCACGAGCAGGAACCCGGCCTGCGCGACCGACGACCAGGCGAGCAGCCGGACAGCGTGCCGCTGGCGGAGTGCGGCCAGGTTCCCGACCGTCATCGTGATCGCTGCGGCAACAGCCAGGACCGGCGTCCACGTGTCGGAGTACGTCGGGAAGAACCGGACCACGACGATGGCGATCCCCGCGAGCCCCGCCACCTTGCTGACGACCGATAGGTATGCGGCCACCGGGATCGGTGCGCCGACATACGTGTCGGGGACCCACATCTGGAACGGCACCACGGCGAGCTTGAACCCCAAGCCGACCAGCGTCAGCATCAGGCCCACCCCGATGAGGGGCTGGATGGCAGCCCCGCTGGACACCGATGCCGCCACGCCGCCCGCTGCAACTGTCCCGGTGGCGCCGTACACGATCGAGATTCCGAGCAGTGTTATCGCCGTCGAGACGACCGACACGATGAAGAACTTCAGCGCCGCCTCGCCTCCCCGGCGGTCCCGCCGCCGCAGGCCAACCAGAGCGAACGACGGAAGCGAGACGGTCTCCATCGCCACGACCAGGGTGATCAGGTCGTGAGCGGCGGCAACCGCCATCGCGCCGGCGGCCGAGCAGAGGACGAGGAAGCAGGTCTCGCCTGGTGGCATGTCGCCCGACGCTGCGAGCGGCGCCAGCAGCAGGACAACGAGTCCAGTCGCCACCAACACGACCGCCCACCACACCAGCGTGATGTGGTCGACAACCCATGAGCAGCTCATTGGCTCCTCGAGACGCACCGGCTGGCAGAAGGCGACTCGGGGCGAGTGCCTCAGCGCCAGCGTCGCGATGCCAGCCGCGACGACTCCGGCCACGCTGACAGCCACAGTCAGCCCAACGGCACGACGCGGCCAGAACGCGTCGATCAACAGTGCCAGGACGGCCCCAGCCACAAGGCAGACCGGGGCCGCGACGGCACCCCAGTCGACGACCTGCGTCATCGCGCGATCACGCCCGAGACCAACGCGGCCCCGGAGTCCGCCGACCACAACAGTGCCATCGGGGCGACGCCGAGACCCACCGTCACCACCATCAGCGGGGACCACGCGACCCATTCGTCAGGGGCAACGTCGACGAGCGCGTCGCTCGCGCCGGCGCCTTGGCAGAGCCTCCTGATGGCCGCCACGAAGTACGCGGTGGTGAGAACCACACCGACCCCCGCGACGACCATGAAGACGAGATAGGTGCCCCGAGGCAGTGCCGGGTTGGGCGAGTAGGCGGACAGCATGGCGAGCATCTCGCCCCAGAAACCCGCCAGGCCGGGAAGGCCCAGGCTCGCCATCGCCGCCACCGCGAAGACGGCCGCGAGGTGAGGCGAACGCGTGTAAAGCCCGCGTCCCAGCACGCTGAACTCGCTGCTGCCGACCCGGTCCTTCAGCCCACCGACGAAGAAGAACAGCAAGCCGGTGACAGCACCATGCGCGACGTTGGCGAAGTTGGCGGCTGCCAGCCCCTGAGGGGTCATGGTCGAGATCGCGAGCGCGACGAACCCCATATGACCGATGCTCGAGTAGGCGACCATCCGCTTGAGGTCGGTCTGCGCGAGACAGGCCAGCGCACCGTAGACGATGGCCACGACGCCGAGCGCACCGAGGTACGGCGCCACCTCCACCGCCCCGGCCGGCACCGCGTCGTACCAGAAGCGAAGCAGACCGTATGTCCCGAGCTTGAGCAGCACCCCCGCGAGCAGCACCGACCCTACCGTCGGGGCCTTGCTGTGCGCGTCGGGAAGCCAGAAGTGGAGCGGCCAGAGCGGGATCTTGGCACCGAAGCCCACCATGAACAGGGCCGCGATCACGATCTGGCGACCGTGGTCGATGCCGGCCGCACGCCGCGCGATGACGGTGAGGTCGAAGCTGCCGGTACTCGACCGCAGCATCAAGAAGGCCACCAGGACGAGCGCTGAGCCGATCACGGTGACGACCAGGAACCTGGTGGCGGCCCGACGCCGACCGACGGGGTCGTGCTCGTCGCCCCAGTTGGCGATCACGAACCACATCGGGATCAGGACCAGCTCGAAGAAGATGAAGAAGACGATCAGGTCCAGCGCCACGAACGTACCGATGCTGCCGGCTTCGATGAGCAGGACGAGCGTCACCAGGCCGCGTCTGCCGCCGCACTCTGGCGCTCGCCTCAGCAGAGCCACCAGGCAGCACCACGTGAGCAGGGCGGTGAGCACCACAAGAGGCGCTGACAGCGAGTCGATGCCGAGCCGCCACCGCACGCCGATCGGCGCTATCCATGCGGCGTCCGTCTGCCAGCGGAAGCCGCCCGGACCGCGCATCACCGCGATCTCGGCGACGACCGATAGGGCGAGGACGACGGTGGCGAGCCCGATGGCCAGCTGGGTGGCGCGCCCGCTGCTCACGGGCAGGGCGATGACGAGGATCGCGCCGAGCGCCGGGAGGGCCAGCAGGAGGTCGAGACCGCTCACTGCACGACCCCCACCACGACGGCGACGGCGACGGCGCCGAGCACGACGGCGATGACGTAGCGCTGAGCGTCGCCGTTGTGCAGGAACCGGAGCAGCCGGCCCGCCCACTGCGCCCCGGAGCCAGCGCCTCTCGGGTACGGCTCGATGATGCGCGACTCGTTGGTGACGACCGTCGCCGAGAGGAAGCCGACGGGCCGTACCACGGTGGCGAGCACGCCTCGGTCGAAGCCGAGCTCGCCCTCCAGTGCCGGGCGCAGCCTGCCGAGCAGGCGGGCCGGGTCGCGGCCGTCGAGCCGCCACCACTCCGAGGCGGTGAAGGCGGTGGCGCTCACGACGACGAGCCCGCTCACGACCATCATCGCCAGATGCCATGGGTCTGCCTGGACGCCGAGGAAGCCGGGCGCGACGACGGCAGCGCCACCCACCGTCGAGATCGTCGCCAAGAACACCAGCGGGCCCAGTATCAGCCAGCCCGGCTCGTGCGGCTCCACCGCGCCGGCAGCGGCATGGCGCCGGCCGAAGAAGATGAGCAGCCAGGCGCGGGTCGAGTACCCAGCCGTGAGAGCGGCGACGACCAGGCCGACCACGAGGACCAGCCAGGGCCGGACGCCCTGTTGTCCGTGGAAGGCGGTATCGGCGGCCTCACCGAGGATGGCGTCCTTCGAGAAGAACCCGACGAACGGCGGCAGACCCGCCAGCGCGGCGAACCCGATGGTCATCGTCACGAATGTGACCGGCATGCTCGACCGCAGGCCCCCCATCGAGTCCAGCCGCTGGGTGCCTACGGCGTGGATGACCGAGCCGGCCGCCAGGAAGAGCAGTGCCTTGAACGCGCCGTGCGAGAGCAGATGCAGAACGCCTGCGGTGTACCCGCCGATCGACAGCGCGGCGAACATATAGGACAGCTGGCTGACCGTCGACCACGCCAGCACCCGCTTCAGGTCGGGGGCGACGCACGCCATCAGCGCACTGCCCAGCATCGTCACCGTCGCGATGACCGCGAGCAGCGTCATCGTGACACTGGACAGCTCGAAGAGCGGCAGGAGGCGCGCGACCAGGAAGACTCCGGCGGCGACCATGGTGGCCGCATGGATGAGTGCGCTGATCGGCGTCGGGCCGGGCATGGCATCGGGGAGCCAGGAGTGCAGTGGGAACTGCGCCGACTTGCCGACCACGCCGCAGAGCAGCAGCAGGGTGGCCGCCGTGGCCTGTCCGCTGCTGATCCGGCCGGCGCCTACCGCTTCGACGATCCCGCTGATCCGGTAGGTACCGGCCGCCTGGCCGACAACGAAGATGCCGAAAAGCAGCCCGACATCGCCCAGCCGGGTCATCAGGAACGCCTTCACGGCGCCGGCTCTGGCTTCCGGTAGCTCCCAGTGGTGGCTGATCAGGAAGTACGAGCAGGCCCCCATCACCTCCCACCCGACGAGCAGCACGAACAGGTCGTCGGCGGTCACCACGAGCGCCATCGCGGCGGTGAAGAGGCAGACGAGGGCGGCGTACGACGGATAGCGCGGGTCGCCGCGGAGATAGGCGACGGAGTAGATCTGCACCAGGGTGGCCACGGTGGTGGCCAGCACCAGCATCGAGGCACTCAGCTGGTCGACGTAGAGGCTGGCCTGCAGCGGGATGCCGCCGGTGCGGATCTCGTAAGGGCCGAGGACGCTCGCTGCGGCGTGGCCGACGTGGCCGATGGCGACCGCCAGCGAGCAGAGCCATGCCGCGCCGCAGGAGACCACCCCGGCCAGCGGCGCCGCCCAGTCGACCCGGTGGCCGATGGCGAGTGCGGCGACCGCCCCGAGCAGCGGCAGGATGACGACCAGCAGGGCCGTCATCGGATGGGTGCCTCGTCGCGGTCGGCGAGCTCACGCAGCTCGTCGACGTTGATGTGCGAGTGCGACCTGAAGACCACCAGGACGATCGCCAGCCCGAGGCCGATCTCGGCGGCCGCGATCGCGATCGTGAACAGCGCGAGCACCTGGCCGGAGTCGAGCCGGTCGTGCCACCAGGCGTCGAAGGTCACCAGGTTGAGGTTGACGGCGTTGAGCATCAGCTCGACGCCCATGAGGACCAGCACGGCGTGCCGGCGAGCCATCACGACGTACGTGCCGATGGCGAAGAGCAGCGACGACACGACCAGCGGGTAGAGGATCGGCATCAGTCGCCCTTCGGTCGGCGCGACAGCACGATCGCCCCGACCAGGGCGGCGAGCAAGACGATGCTCAGCACCTCGAACGGCAGCACCCATGAACCGAACAGACTGGAGCCGAGGCTGGACGACCGGCCGAGGTCCGCAGTGCGGACATTGATATCGGAGCCGTGGAACCCGGCCACGAAGCAGGTGACCAGCGCGGCGCCAGTCACGGTGGCAGTGAGCGCCGCCAGCATCCTCGTGCCGCTGGTCAGGTCCGGGACCGCGCCGGTAGGAGCGCGCGTGAGCATCAGGGCGAAGAGCAGCAGGACGACCACGGCGCCGAGGTAGACGAGCACCTGCACCCAGGCGACGAACTCTGCTGCGAGCAGCAGGTAGCAGCCGGCCAGGGCGCCGAGGGTGACCACGAGCCACAGTGCGCAGTGGACCAGGTGGTTGCTGACGGCGACCAGCAGCGCCGACCCGACCGCTAACGCGCCGAGCAGCAGGAACAGGATGTCGACGAAGGTCACCGGCTTCCTCCGGAGCGCTCCTCGTCGACCCGGTCAGCTGCCTCGAGCCTGGCTGCGGCCTTCTCGGCGGTGGCGATCTCTTTGGGTGGGGCGGCCGCGGGGTCCACCGCCGGGGGCGGCGGCACCGTCCACATCCACTCCTGGAGGCGGTCCTTCTCGTGGGTGAGACCGCGAATGTCGAAGTCGGCGTACTCGAACTCCGGCGACCAGTGCAGGGCGTCGAACGGACAGACCTCGATGCAGATGCTGCAGTACATGCACAGCGAGAAGTCGATCGCGAAGCGGTCCAGCATGTTGTGGCTGCGCTCGCGGCCGCCCGGTGTCGCGGGCGGCGACGTCTCCTTGTGGGAGTCGATGTAGATGCACCACGCCGGACACTCCCTGGCACACAACATGCAGACCGTGCAGTTCTCCTCCATCAGCGCGATCACGCCTCGCGAGCGAGGCGGCAGCTCCGGAAGCTGGTCGGGATAGTGAGCCGTCACGGACCGCTTCATCATGGTGCGCCACGTCACGACGAGCCCGTTGACAAGCCCGCGCCCGAAGCCGCTCACGTCGCCAACACCCCCACCGTCGTGAGCGCCAGCTGGGCCAGGGCCACCGGTACGAGCCCGGTCCAGGCCAGCTTCTGCAGCTGGTCCTCGCGCATCCGGGGGTAGGCCACCCGGAGCCAGATGACCAGGAACGAGATGACACCGGTCTTGGCAAGGGTCCAGAGCCACCCGAGCTGGTGGGGCAGCGGACCGTGCCAGCCGCCGAGGAACAGCACCGTGGTCAGGGCGGAGAGCACGACGATGCCGGCGTACTCCGCGAGGAGGAAGAGTGCGAACCGGATGCCGGTGTACTCGGTGTAGGGGCCGAAGATGATCTCGGCATCCGCGACCGGCATGTCGAAAGGCGGGCGCTGGAGCTCGGCCAGCCCCGCCACGAAGAACACCGCCATCGCCGGCAGCTGCCACAGCAGCCACCACGGCGTCCAAGCCGCGGCGATGCCGGCCAGCGACAGCGTGCCCGCCGCCATCGCCGCCGACGCGGCCGCCAGCACGAAGGGCAGCTCGTACGACATCAGCTGGGCCGCGACCCGCAGGCCGCCGAGCAGGGAGAACTTGTTGGCGCTGGCCCAGCCCGCCATCAGCGAGCCGAGCACGCCCACACTCATCACGGCCAGCACGAAGAACAGGCTCGAGTCGAAGAAGGACGCCGCGCCGGGGCCGGGGGCGACCGGGATCGCCACCAAGACGATGAGGTACGGCAGCAGCGCGACGGCCGGCGCGAGCCGGTAGACCGGGCCGTCGGCGGCCGTCGGTACGATGCTCTCCTTCTGGACGAACTTCACCCCGTCCGCGACGAGCTGGGCCCATCCGTGGAACCCGCCGGCATACATCGGCCCGACGCGCGACTGCATGTGCGCCATCGCCTTGTGCTCGGTCTGCCCGACCAGGAGCGGCAGGACCAGGAAGGCGACCAGCACCACGACCATCCGCAAAGCCAGGTCCCACCAGTCGATCACGAGCCGCCTACCCTCGCCGAGTGCCGCACCCTTCGCCGCTCCACACCCTAGCGATCAAGCGTCGGTTCGCGACCGACGCCTCACGGGTACCGTCGCAGTCGATGTCGACTCAGGGCGACGAGCTGGCCGACCTTGATGTCATGGTTTACCCCTCCCGGTCGCGCCCCCCGGTCCCCACTGGTCGGGGTCAGGTACGCCTGGGGGCCTCGTCCGCCGCCTGCTCGGCGATGCCTCCCCTTCGGACTCCCCGGGCTCTTTGGCGCCGGGCCACGATTTTGCGACCCGTGACACAAGGACGAAATCCTTTCGCAAAGGGTTGCCCGCGAATCCCTCCGGAAGCAGCAGCGGCTCGAGCGAGTCGTGGCCGTGGAAGTCGACCCCGAACATCTCGTGGGTCTCCCGCTCGTGCCACCCGGCGCCGGCGTAGAGCGGGCAGACACACGCGACGGACGGCTTCTCGCGTGGCACCTGGGTACGAACCAGCAGCGAGTCCACCGCGCCGACCGAGGGCCTGGCGACGTGCGCCACGACCGAGAATCCGTCGTCCAGCTCGTCGACGGCGGTGAGGAAGTCGAAGAAGCCACAGCCGAGAGAGCTTTGGGCCGTTCGCAGGGCGTCCAACCAGTCGTCCCGCTCGACGACGACTGTCGGCGGCCCGAAGCCCAGGTCGGGAGGGGTGTCATAGGCAGCGGCGACCTCCTCCAGCCAGGTCATCGGTCGGACCCGCCGGGGCCAAGCAACGGTCGGGTCAGCCGTGCCACCAGCGAGCGTCCACCGACCGTCGGCGGGGAGGCGTAGCGCTCGGCCAGCGACTCCCCGGCGATCTTCGACTGGAGCTTGACGATCCCCTGGAGCAACGCCTCGGGGCGAGGGGGGCAGCCGGGGACGTACACATCGACGGGGATGATCTGGTCGACGCCCTTCGTGACGCAGTAGGAGTCCCAGTAGGGACCGCCGGAGTTGGCGCAGGAGCCGAACGAGATGACGTACTTCGGGTCGGGCATCTGCTCGTAGAGACGCTGTATCGCGGGCGCCATCTTGTCGGTGACCGTGCCCGACACGACCATCAGGTCCGCCTGGCGCGGGCCTGGCGCAAACGGGATGACGCCCAGCCTGATGAAGTCGTGGCGAGCCATCGAGGTGGCGATGAACTCGATGGCGCAGCAGGCCAGACCGAAGTTGAACACCCACAGGGAGTACTTCCGGCCCCAGTTGAGGACATACCGGGCCGGCTCCGGCGCGAGGCGCTGCAGCGCGCCTACCTGTGACCGGGGCCGTGGCATCGGCAGGTCGACGGCATGGTTGGCGGGCTCGCTCAGGTCCATGCCAGGACGCCCTTGCGCCAGGCGTAGGCCAGGCCGACGGCGACCACGGCGATGAACACGCCCATCTCCCCCGCGCTCACCCAGCCGAGTGAGGCATACACCGAGGCCCACGGGAAGAGGAACACGGCGTCGACGGCGAAGACGACATACAAGTAGGCGAAGACGTAGTAGCGCACGTGCACCTGCGCCCAGCCCGATCCCACCGGGTCGACGCCGCACTCGTACGTGAGCGACTTCTGCCGGGACGGCCTCGTGGGACGCAGCAGCACGTTGCCGAGCAGCATGGAGGAGACCAGCAGGCTGCCCAGGACGATGATGGCGAGCAGCGGCAGATAGGAGACGAGGTAGGCCGAGTAGCTGTCGCTCATGGGATCAAACTAGCGGCCCCGTGACTGTGTGTCGCGGGGCCACCAGTGCATCCTGCGCCGAGGGTGCCTTCGGACCGGTCAGTCGGTGGCGTCCTTGCGTACGTAGCTGAGCCCCAAGCCGCCCAGCATGAAGAGCAACGTCGCCCAGTAACCGAAGCCGTGGCCGTAGTTGACGGCGTTCTCACAGAGCGCGACACCCTGGCAGTCACCCTTGCCCGGCACGATGAACAGCGCCAGCAGCGTGCAGAGCGTCGCCACCCCGAACAGCCCGAGCACCGCGAGCCGAGTTGGCACGGGGAGGGCGATCTTGAGCAGGTGCACCGCCACGAGCGCTGCCGCAGCCAAGGCGAGCAGCACCCCGAACCACCCGAAGAACCCATGCCAGACGCTGGCCGACGCGTGGATCCCGGCGAAGCTGGCGGTGTAGTAAGGGAAGAGGGAGAAGATGAACACCAGGACGCCGGCGCCGATGATGCCGAGGTCCAGCGGGTTCGCGCTCTGGAACGCCGTCTTGACCTGATCACCGCTCATCGACGACACGCCGCCCCCGGACGGAGGCGGAGCCGAGTACTGAGGCGGCGGGGTAGCGGAGTATCCAGGCGGCGGCGCCGAATACCCCGGCGGAGGCGGGGGTGTGCCAGCTCCGGGAGGCGGCGCCGAATACCCCGGTGGGGGCGGAGCCGAGTACCCCGGCGGAGGCGGAGGTGTGCCAGCTCCGGGAGGCGGCGCCGAGTACCCCGGTGGCGGAGGCGAGGCGTCAGTCGACGGCGAGGCCCCGGGCGGAGGCCCGGTGTAGGGCGGCGGCGGGCCGCCCAACCCTGGCTGGGGCGCGGTCGGGTCCAGCGGCTCAGGGTCGGGTGGAGGTGGTGGGGGTGTTGAGTCGGACATGCTGTCTCCTGAAGATCGACACGGACGGACAGAGGTGCCACCTTCAGAGCGCCTCGACGAGCCTCATCGTCCCGCACCGGGACCACTGCAGGCCGTAGAACACTGAATATCCGGTTTGGGCGT
>JBBSET010000069.1:0-15535 GCA_038239485.1 Propionibacteriales bacterium | reverse complement strand
GCGCAGAAACACGTCCTCGAGGCTGGCCCGGCGCACGAGCGACGAGACCGGCGCGATCCCCCGGGCGTGGACGGCACTGGCCGTCGCCTCCCCGTCGTCGGTGTAGAGGAGCAGGCGGTCGGGGAGCACCTCGAGCCGCTGGGAGAGGTCACCCACACGCTCGGCCATCGACTCGTTGAGGCCGGCCCCGAACCGTAGCTCGAGCACCTCGCGGGTCGAGTGCTCGACGATCAGCCGGGCCGGCGAACCCTCGGCCACGATGACCCCCTTGTCCATGACGACGAGCCGGTCGCACAGCTGCTCGGCCTCGTCCATGTAGTGGGTGGTGAGGACGAGGGTGACGCCCTGCTGCTTGAGCCGGAACAGCCGGTCCCACAGCTGGTGACGCGCCTGCGGGTCCAGGCCGGTCGTCGGCTCGTCGAGCAGAAGCAGGTCGGGCTGGTTGACCAACGACCTGGCGATCGTGAGCCGGCGCTTCATCCCCCCCGACAGTGTCTCGACCTTCGCCTTCGCGCGGTCGCTGAGCTGCACGAACTCGAGCAGCTCGTTTGCGCGGCGCGAGGCCTGGCTTCTCGGGAGGCCGAAGTAGCGGCCATACACGACGAGGTTCTCGAACACGCTGAGCTCGGTGTCGAGGGTGTTGTCCTGCGGACAGACCCCGAGCCTGGCCCGGATCTTCGACCCCTGCCGCGACGGGTCCATGCCGAGGATCTCCAGTGAGCCGCCGGTGAGCGGTGACACGGCGGCGATCATGCGCATCGTCGACGACTTGCCGGCCCCGTTCGGCCCGAGGAAGCCGAAGGACTCACCCCGGTGCACGTCGACGTCGATACCCTTGACGGCCTCGAACTCCCCGTAGGTCTTGCGCAGCCCCCGCGCGGAGATCATCACGTCGCCCGAGGAGTCGCCCGAGGAGTCGCCCGCGGCCGGCCGCGCCGCATCCAGGGCGGGTTCTGTGGACATGGCCCGACCCTAACGACTGGGAGGGACAATTCGAGGGCCGGTGCCGTCCGTGGCACAATACGCACGCGAAGTAGCCAACCTCGGTAGGCAACCGACGCGACGCGGTGAGCGTCCTCGGAGATGAGATGACGACACTCATATCGGCGTACGACGCTCACGACGCGGTCCTCAGGGGAGACCACGACGCGGTCTTCACCAAGGACAGAGTGGTCACAGGAGCGGACGTGCGCGACGACGAGCGTGACGCGTTCGATGGCTTCGTCCGGGCGCGGCTGCCGCATCTGCTGCGCTTCGGTCGTGCCCTGACCGGGTCGAGCGCGGCTGGTGCGGACCTCGTCCAGGACGCGCTCGAACGCACCATGCTGGCCTGGGGACGGCTGGAGTCGCGCGGCGATCCCGAGGGCTACGTCCGCCGGGTGATGGTCAACCGCAACATCAGCATCTGGCGCAAGTTCGGGCGCGAGCACCCGTCCGACGAGATCTACGACGGCGGGCGCGAGGACCGTCACTTCGACCACGACCTCTGGCGAGCGCTGCAGACGCTTCCGCCGAAGCAACGGGCGGTGGTTGTGCTGCGCTACTACGAGGACCAGTCGGAGGCCGACATCGCACGTATCCTCGGGTGCTCGGTGGGAACGGTCAAGAGCCAGGCCTCGAAGGCGCTAGCCAAGCTCCGAGCGATCGTGACGGTGGACAGATGAACGACCACGACCCGCTCGAGGACCGCCTGCGCCGCGCCCTGCACGACCCGGCTGTGCACCGCCAGGACGACTCGACTCCGGTCGACTCCGACGGGTTCCTCGCCGCGGTCCACCAGGGGGCGCGGCGTCGTCGCGGCGTGCGCGTCGCCGGTGCCGCTGCTGCCGTCGCGCTCGTCGCAGCAGGCACTGTCGCACTCGTGTCGGGCACCGTGCTCGACGGGCGGCAGACCCCCGCCGCCAGCTCGGCCGACACCGCGCCGACGGCAGACGTCACCTCTGCGGGGTTCGGGCCCACGACGACCTCGGTGGGCACCGACGGGGCGACGGCGACCATAGGGTCGACACTGGCCGACGGCACGATCGTCTCGCTGACCGCCACGGGCGACGCCTACCAGTGGGTGCTCGCAGCGAAGGATGACGGTAGCTGCTCCGCCCCACCGTGTGCGGTTGTCTACAGCACCTCCGGCGGCGGCGGGTCGTGGTCGGCCCCCACGCCGATCGGCGTCGCCTTGAGCACGTCGGGATCGGCCGACGGCGTCGACCAGATCCGCTTCGCCAGGAAGAGCCCGACCGCGGAGGCGGACGGGTGGGCGTTCGGGGGGGCGCTGCTCAGCACCCATGATGACGGCCGTACCTGGGGACCGGTGGCGGGCGTCCCGGCCGGCGACGTCGTCACGCACCTCGAGGCGTGGGGGGACTACGTCTATGCCACCGCGGACGGCGCATCGCCGCAGCTGCTGCGCTCGCCGGTCGGCAGGGACGACTGGAAACCGGTCGCCGTCCAGGGCGGGACGGGCACCTTCCAGGCGCTGGCGGCATCCAACGGCATGGCGGGGTTCGTCGACACCGCTCACAACGGTCGGGCCCGCGTCCGCGTCAGCACCGACGACGGTGCCAGCTGGGTGACGACCCCGCTGGCATGCCCCGGGGCATCGTCGGCACAGCTGTCGGCCGGCGTGGCCTCCATGTTCGTGTCGTGCGGGACCGGATCCGACGCCACGGTGCAGATGACCACGGACGGGGTGAGCTGGACGACCCTCGCTGCTCCCGCGGTCCCCTTCCTCCTCGTCGGCGTGACCCCCGACAGGGGGCTGGCGGTGACGGCCACGACGGTCTACCGGCTCCGCCCGGATGCAGGACCGACCGCCATCTCGCGGACGCCCGCGACCGACATCACCTATGCCGGCTTCACCAACGAGCACATCGGGTATCTGATCGATGCCTCCGGGCAGGTCTGGCGTACGAAGCTCGGTGGCTCCCAGTGGAGCCGCTACGCCACCCACCTCTGAAGGCCGCCGGAAAACTGTCGGAGCCATCGGACAAGATGGCGCCATGAGTGATTCCGGGCCGGTCGGCTTCTCGGCCATCACCCGCTCGTGGTTCGGCGGCGCCTTCGCGGCACCAACACCGTCTCAGCTGGGCGCCTGGCAGAGCATCTCCGCCGGCCGCAACGCCCTCGTGGTCGCGCCGACCGGCTCGGGTAAGACCCTTGCCGCGTTCCTCTTCGCGCTCGACCGGCTCGCGACGACGACCCGGCCGGAGGACAAGCAACGCCGCTGCCGGGTGCTGTACGTCTCGCCGCTGAAGGCGCTAGCCGTCGATGTCGAGCGCAACCTGCGGGCGCCGCTTGCCGGCATGCAGCAGACCGCTGCCCGCCTCGGCCTCGAGATGCCGTCGATCACGGTGGGCGTACGCTCCGGCGACACCACCCCTGCCGACCGGCGGCGGCTGTCCAGCACCCCACCGGACATTCTCATCACGACGCCCGAGTCCCTTTTCCTGATCTTGACGTCCCAAGCCCGCGAGTCCCTCCGAGGCGTCGACACGGTCATCCTCGACGAGGTGCACGCGGTCGCAGGCACCAAGCGTGGCGCCCACCTCGCACTCTCGCTCGAGCGGCTGGACGAGCTCCTGGACTCCCCCGCCCAACGGATCGGGCTCTCGGCCACGGTCCGACCCGTCGAGGAGGTAGCCCGGTTCCTGGGCGGCTCGCGTCCGGTCGAGGTGGTCGCCCCGGCCTCCACCAAGCAGTGGGACCTGGAAGTCGTCGTCCCGGTCGAGGACATGACCGAGCTCGGAGGTCCTGCCGACGACGTCGAAGGTCCCGCGGCTGGCAATGCCCCGCGAGCCTCGATCTGGCCGCACGTCGAGGAGCGGATCGTCGACCTGATCGAGCAGCAGCGCTCCACCATCGTGTTCGCCAACTCCCGGCGGCTGGCGGAGCGCCTGACGGCCCGGCTCAACGAGATCGCTGCCGAGCGCCGCGGGGAGGCGACGGCCGAGATCGGCCAACCGGCTCAGATCATGGCTCAGAGCGGTGCGTCGGCCGGCGCCGGGACCGTGCTGGCCAAGGCGCACCACGGCTCGGTCAGCAAGGAGCAGCGCGCACTCATCGAGGACGACCTCAAGGCCGGCCGACTGCCCTGCGTCGTCGCCACCTCGAGCCTGGAGCTCGGCATCGACATGGGCGCTGTCGATCTGGTGATCCAGGTAGAGTCGCCGCCGTCAGTGGCGAGCGGCCTGCAGCGGGTCGGGCGCGCCGGTCACCAGGTCGGCGAGGTGTCGCGCGGCATCGTCTTCCCGAAGCATCGCGCCGACCTTGTGCAGACGGCGGTCACGGTCGAGCGCATGCGGGCCGGTCAGATCGAGGCGCTGAAGGTTCCCGCCAACCCGCTCGACGTGCTGGCCCAGCAGATCGTGGCCTGCGTCGCTGTGGACACGTGGGACACCGACGACCTGTTCGCGGTGGTCCGCAGAGCAGCACCCTTCGCTGTCCTGCCCCGGTCGGCGTACGACGCCACGCTCGACCTGCTTGCGGGCAGATACCCCTCCGACGAGTTCGCCGAGCTGAGACCACGCGTGGTATGGGACCGTGTCGCCAACACCGTCGCCGGTCGACCGGGAGCCCAGCGGTTGGCTGTCACCTCGGGCGGCACGATCCCGGACCGCGGACTGTTCGGGGTGTTCCTGGTCGGGGAGAAGGCCTCCCGGGTGGGCGAGCTCGACGAGGAGATGGTCTACGAGTCACGGGTCGGCGACATCTTCGCCCTTGGCGCGTCGAGCTGGCGGATCGAGGACATCACGCACGACCGGGTGCTGGTGTCGCCTGCCCCCGGACAACCCGGCCGGCTGCCCTTCTGGAAAGGCGACTCGCTCGGACGTCCCGCCGAGCTCGGTGCCGCGGTCGGGGCCTTCGTGCGGGAGCTGGCCTCGCTCAAAGCGCCGGCAGCGGTCGAGCGGGCGGCCGCGGCCGGGCTGGACGCCTTCGCGGCCACGAACCTCGTCTCGTTCATCACCGAGCAGTTGAGCGACACCGGCTACGTCCCCCATGACCGCCAGCTCCTCGTCGAGCGGTGCCGAGATGAGCTTGGCGACTGGCGGCTGATCGTCCACTCGCCGTACGGTGCCGCCGTCCACGGACCGTGGGCGCTCGCGATCGGGGCCAGGCTTCGAGAGCGGTTCGGCATCGACGCGCAGGCGATGGCCGGCGACGACGGCATCGTGATCCGGATCCCGGAGACCGACGCCGAGCCTCCCGGTGCGGGCCTGGTGCTCTTCGAGCCCGACGAGCTCGACGACCTCATCACGACGGAGGTCGGCGGCTCGGCCCTGTTCGCCTCCCGCTTCCGCGAATGTGCCGCCCGGGCCCTGCTGCTGCCCCGTCGAGACCCCGGCAGGAGATCACCCTTGTGGCAGCAGCGGCAGCGCTCCGCGGCCCTGCTGGAGGTGGCGAGCAAGTACGGCTCGTTCCCGATCGTCCTCGAAGCGGTGCGCGAATGCCTTCAGGACGTCTACGACCTGCCTGCGCTGGTCAGCCTGATGCGCGACATCGAAGCACGTCGGATCAGGGTCGTGGAGGTCCAGACCACGACGCCCAGCGCGTTCGCGCGCTCGCTCCTCTTCGGCTACATCGCAGCCTTCGTCTACGAGGGTGACTCGCCGCTGGCCGAACGCAAGGCGGCAGCGTTGGCGCTCGATCCGGCCCTGCTGGGAGAGCTCCTCGGCCGCACCGAACTGCGCGACCTGCTCGACCCCGACGTGGTGGACGAGACGGAGCGTGAGCTTCAGCGGCTGACAGCCGACAGGCTGACGCGCAGCGCGGAGGGGTTGGCCGACCTGGTCCGGATGCTCGGCCCGCTGACGGCGGCCGAGATCGCGGAGCGGTCCGTCGCGGACTCCGACGTGTCCGGGTGGCTGGGCGATCTGGCGAGCGTCCGCCGGCTGGTCCAGGTCCGGATCGCGGGCCGCGACGTGCATGCGGCCGTCGAAGACGCCGCCCGCCTGCGTGATGCCCTGGGGGTGCCGGTGCCCGTCGGGGTGCCGGGCGCCTTCGTGGAGTCGGTCGCAGATCCCCTGGGAGACCTGGTCGCCCGCTTCGCCCGTACCCATGGCCCCTTCACGACCGCCGAGGTGGCCGAGCGGTTCGGGCTGGGTCAAGCCGTCGCGCACGACGCGCTGCGGCGGCTGCTGGCCCAGGGGCGGGTCGCGGAGGGCGAGTTCCGCCCCGGAGCGCACGGCAGCGAGTGGTGCGACGCGGAGGTGCTACGGCGAATCCGTCGCCGGTCGCTCGCGGCCGCCCGCAAGGAGGTCGAGCCGGTATCGGCGGCGACGCTGGGCCGCTTCCTGCCCACGTGGCAGAACGTCGGCAGCAGGCTTCGCGGCCCCGATGGCGTGCTGTCGGTCGTGGAGCAGCTCGCCGGCTGCGCCGTCCCTGCGTCGGCTCTCGAGCCGTTCATCCTGAGCGGCCGCCTGGTCGGCTACCAGCCCTCAATGCTCGACGAGCTGACCTCGTCCGGCGATGTGATCTGGACCGGCGCGGGTGCACTGCCAGGCACTGACGGATGGGTCAGCCTCCACCTCGCCGACACCGCTCCGCTCACGCTGCCCGACATCGTCCAGACCGAGCTCTCCGACACCCATCGCGACATCCTGGACGTCCTGTCGGGAGGCGGCGGCTACTTCTTCCGGCAGCTCTCCAACGCCGTCTCGTCCACCGACGACCAGCAGCTGGCCGCCGCCGTCTGGGACCTCGCCTGGGCCGGTCACCTCACCAACGACACGCTGGCTCCTCTCAGGGCACACCTCAGCGGGCGGGGCACCCACCGGCCCCGCCGAGCCGCTCCCCGGGCCCGGCTCGGCGCACGCGCCCTCACCAGGGGGACCGGCCGGGTCTCCATGCCCGCGCGCACGGGCCCGCCCAACGTCGCGGGCAGATGGTCGCTGACGCCGCCTCGCGACGAGGACCCGACCCGTCGCGGACATGCGGCCGCGGAAGCGCTGCTCGAACGCCACGGTGTGGTCACTCGCGGAGCCGTCGTCAGCGAACGTACGCCCGGCGGGTTCGCCGCTGCTTACAAGGTGCTCGCCGCTTTCGAGGAGGCCGGACGCTGTCGGCGGGGGTACTTCGTGGCCGGTCTCGGGGCCGCCCAGTTCGGCGCGACCGGAGCGGTCGACCGGCTGAGGTCACTGGCACGCGACACTGATGCCGGCGAGTCCGTCGACGGTGGTGCGGCGCCACGTACCCTGGTCCTGGCCGCGACCGACCCGGCCAACCCGTTCGGCGCCGCGCTCCCCTGGCCCGAGCGCGCGACCGACGTGGCCAACGCCGGCCACCGTCCCGGCCGGAAGGCAGGTGCGGTGGTAGCCATCGTCGACGGCGTCCTCGCGCTGTACGTCGAGCGTGGTGGCCGGACACTGCTGACCTTCAGCCAGCAACCGGAGCTGGTGCAGCCGGCGGTCGACGCTCTGGCGCTGGCCGTGCGCGACGGTGCGCTCGGCAAGCTGACCGTCGAGCGCGCCGACGGTGAGCACATCCTCGGTTCGCCGCTCTCGGCCGCGTTGGAGTCCGCCGGCTTCCATGCGACGCCCCGTGGCCTGCGGCTGCGGCGATGACGGCCCGCCGGGGAGACGGCCGCCGTGCCCGAGGGTGACACCGTCTGGCTCACCGCCCGCCGCCTGGACCGAGCGCTGGCGGGGCGCGTACTGACCACCAGTGACTTCCGGGTCCCTGCCTATGCCGAGGTCGACCTGCGCGGTCGCGTCGTCGACGAAGCCGTCAGCCGCGGGAAGCATCTGCTGATCCGGGTCGGTGACCAGACGATCCACTCGCATCTCAAGATGGAGGGGTCCTGGCACGTGTACCGGGTGGGAAGCACCTGGCGCTCGCCAGCCTTCCAGGCGCGGGTCGTGCTCGCCAACGGCGAGCGACAGGCCGTCGGGTTCCGCCTCGGCACCGTCGAGGTGTTGGCCCGCAAGCACGAGGATCGAGCGGTCGGACACCTAGGACCTGACCTGTTGGGGCCGGACTGGTCGGCTTCGGACGTCTTGCGCCGACTGCGGGAGAGACCCGAGCGACCCGTTGGGGAGGCGTTGCTGGACCAGCGCAACCTCGCAGGCATCGGCAACATGTACAAGGCCGAGGTGTGCTTCCTGTTCGGTGTCCACCCGGTCACACCGGTCGGTGACGTCGCGAAGCTCCCCGACCTCGTCGAGAGAGCCCGTCAGCTGCTCGACCTCAACAAGGACCGCGCGGAGCAGTCCACCACAGGTGACCTGCGCCGAGGTCGCGAGATGTGGGTCTATGCCCGGCGGGGCCAGCCGTGCCGGCGGTGCGGCACCAAGATCCGTCGGCAGGTGTTCGCCTCGCTTGCACACACCGAACGCCGCCAGTCGCCGACGGCGTGGCCGGACCAGGACCAGGCCCGGGAGAGCTTCTGGTGCCCCACCTGTCAGCCGGAACCGGCTACCAGATGACGGCCGGGTTCGGTGGCGACCGCGACCGGCGGCTACCAGCAGTCCGGGTGACGGTCCTTCCACGGGGCGGCCGCTTCCACCTGGGCCGACAGTGCCATCAGGACGTGCTCCTCGCCCGGGCGCGCCGCGAGCATGATCCCCACCGGGAGACCAGCCGTAGTGACGTGCAGCGGCAGCGATACCGCCGGCATCCCGGTGAGGTTCCACGCGGACGTCCACGGTGTGAACGCCTTCTGGTTCTCGAAGTCCTGGGCAGGGTCGCTGTCATCGCGTATCTCCCCGATGCGCAGCGGCGGCTGGGCAAGCGTCGGGGTGAGGACCGCGTCGTAGGGCGCCAGCCGGGCCAGCGCACCCGCGGCGATCCGGCGCAGCTCGCCGATCGCCAGCCCGAACGCGGGACCGGACACCGCCCGCCCCCGCTCCTGAAGCCATTGTGTGAGTGGCCGGAGCAGCTGCTCCCGGCCGGCCGGGACGACGGCCATCGCCGCCGAGACCGACCAGCACGTCTCGAAGGTCGCGACCGCCTCGGGCGGAAGCGGTACCTCGACGTCGACGAGGTCGTGCCCGAGCGACTCCAGCAGCCGGCTGGCGTCGTCGTAAGCCGTCCGCACCTCCTCGTGCACCGGCGCGTCGGCGATGACCGGGGTGCTGAAACGGCCGATCCGCAGCCGACCCGGCTCCTCGTCGCACCAGCCGAGGTAGTTCTCGCCAACCGGCAGCGCGGGAGCCCAGCTGGGATCGCCGACGGTACGCCCGGCCATCATGTCGAGCATGGCGGCGGCGTCTCGAACCGTCAGCGCCAGAGGCCCAGCGGTGCCGAGGCCGATGGCGTCGCCGTACATCGGCGCCGCGCTGATGCGCCCCCGGCTGGGCTTGATGCCGAACAGCCCACAGCAGCTCGCCGGGATCCGGATCGACCCGCCGCCGTCCGATCCCTGCGCGACCGGCACCAGTCCGGCGGCCACGGCGGCCGCCGCGCCTCCGCTCGACCCACCGGCCATCCGTTCGAGGTCGTACGGCGTCCGCGCGGGTGGGGCGATGGCGTTCTCGGTGTAGCAGGGTGAGCCGAACTCCGGCGTGTTCGTCTTCCCCAGGCTGATGAACCCTGCCCGCTCGAGCCGGAGGACCACCTCGTCGCTGACCTGCGCGACGTTGTCGGCCAGGGCCGCCGATCCGAACGTGGTGCGGACGCCGGCCGTCGAGTTGAGGTCCTTGACGGCGGTAGGGACCCCGAAGAACGGCGGCAGGTCCGACTCGCCCAACCGCGCCTCGGCCGCCCGTGCCTGGATCCGGGCGGCCTCGTCGGTGACGGTGATGAAGGCCCCGACGTCGTCGGAGAGGCGTTCGATGCGCGCCAGGCAGTGGTCGACCAGCTCGACCGGAGAGATGTCCCGGCGACGAACGGCGGCTGCCTGCTCGAGGGCGGTCAAGTCATGTAGGTCGGCCATGCACGAGAAGATACGCCCCGACCGGGTGGCGGTCGGGGCGCATCGGGTGTCAGCTCGATCGGGTGTCAGCTCGATCGGGTGTCAGAGCTCTGCGACGACGACCTCAGGCGATGCGGCCGTGTCGGCGGGCTCCGGCCGGATGGCCGCGATGACGACCGCGAGGCAGCCGAGCAGCAGTGCCGCCGCCACCGTGAAGGTGGTGTGCGTCCCAGCGACGAAGACGAAGCGGGCTTGGTCGGCCAGGTCCGCGCCGGCGGGTACCCGCGAAGCGGCGTCCCGGCTGGCCGACCCGAAGATCGTCACCAGGACCGCGAGGCCGAGCGACGCGCCCATCTGCTGCATCACGTTGACCAGGCCGGACGCCGCTCCGGCGTGCCGCTGGTCGACGCCGTGGAGCGCCGCTGAGGTCAGCGGGACGAAGGCCGAGCCGTTGCCCAGACCGACCAGGACGAGGGGACCCAGCACGTCCAGGTACCCGCTGCCGGCGCTGAGCTGCGTCAGCCAGAACATCCCCAGCGTGGACAGGCTGATCCCGGCGATCATCACGCTCCTGTCGCCGAACCGCTCGACGAGGACCCGCGCGCTCGTCTGCGAGGCGACGAAGAGGCTTGCGGTGATGGGCAGGAAGCCGAAGCCCGTCGCCAGTGAGGAGTAGCCGAGCACGTCCTGCAGGAACAGGGTCAAGAAGAAGAACATCCCCGTCATACCGGCGATCAGGAGCATCCGGGCGAGGTAGGCGCCGCTACGACGCCGGTCCGCGAAGAGTGACAGCGGCGTTATCGGAGCCTCGGCCTTGGTCTCCACCCAGAAGAAGGCGGACATCAAGCCGGCGCCGACCGCGAATGCCTCCAGCGTCTGCGCGCTCGACCAGCCGTGCGCGGCCGCGTGGACGAAACCGTAGACGAGCGCGCTCATGCCGACGCTGGACGTCAGTGCACCGGCGAGGTCGAAGCGTCCGCGCTGGCGTGGTGTCTCGACCAGATAGGCCGCGGCCCCGATCAGGAGCGCGACGCCGATCGGCACGTTGACGAACATCACCCAGCGCCATGAGGCCCACTGGGTGAGCATTCCACCGGCGATCAGCCCCACCGAGGCGCCACCGATCGACACGGCGGTGTAGAGGCCGAGCGCACGGGTCCGCTCGCGGCCTTCACGGAACATCGACGTGAGCAGGGCGAGGGTTGCCGGTGCGATCAGGGCAGCGCCGACGCCCTGGGCGGTGCGCGCGGCGACGAGCAGCCCAGGCGAGGTTGCCAGGCCACCGAGAAGGGAGGCGACGGAGAAGAGGCTGACGCCAGCGATGAAGCTGCGCCGGCGACCGAGCAGGTCTCCCGCGCGAGCGCCGAGCAGCAGCAGGCCGCCGAAGGCGAGGGTATAGGCGTTGAGCACCCAGGACAACGACGCAGACGAGAAGCCGAGCGAGCCCTGGATCTTGGGGAGCGCGACGTTGACGATGCTCATGTCGAGCATCACCATCAGCTGGGAGACCAAGATGACGGCGAGGACCACGTGAGGGTTGCCGCGACGAGAGGGACGACGAGCGGGGGCGACCCGCTCGTCGATGGAAGGAACAGAGATTTGGACGGTCATGGTGACGTCCCTCCAGAGGTACAGTAGAAAGTGGATGGGCCCTCCGCTACTATGTGGAGGATGCCTCCGGTAACTATACGGAGGTATCCTCCGGTTAGCAAGTCGGTTAGAGTCGCGTGAGGACGAGGAGGTGGCAGCGATGACGCAGACGGAGACCGCGGCCGCTGGACGTCCGATGCGCGCCGATGCCAGACGCAACTACGACCGGCTGGTGTCTGCTGCCCGCGAGGCGTTCCGTGAGAACGAGGGCAACACGTCGCTCGAGCAGATCGCCAAGCGCGCCGGCGTCGGCATCGGGACCCTGTATCGCCATTTCCCCACCAGGCTCGCTCTGATGGAGGCCGTCTACCGCGACGAGGTCGACGACCTCGGCGCCAGCGCCACGCGGCTCACGCAGGAGGCGGAGCCTTGGGACGCGCTGGTCTCCTGGCTGCGGCTGTTCCTTTCTTATGCGACGACCAAGCGCTCGCTCTTCCACGAGCTGATCGCTGAGATCGGCAAGGACGCCGAGCTGCTGACGCATTCGCGCGGGGTGATCCAGGGCTCCTCGCGAGCCATGCTCAGCAGGGCGCAGGAAGCCGGCGTCGCTCGACCCGAGGTCGAGGCGAGCGACCTGCTTCGGCTGATCGGCGGATGCACGATGATGCCCGGCGGCACCGACGAGCAGGACGAGCGGATGCTCCAGCTGGTACTGGCCGGCGTACACGTCTGAGCCCTCGGAGCCACCAGCTGATCGCGCGAGACGACGATCCTCACGCTGGCCTGACGAGGAGCCGGCTCAGGCCAGAACCGGCAGCCTGGAGAGCGCCAGTCTGACGGCGGCCTGGTTGGTCGCGTCCCCCCAGTCGTGATCCACGATGGTGCCGGCCAGGTAGGACTCGTAGGCCGGCAGGTCGAGGTGGCCGTGGCCGCACAACGCCGTGAGGATCACCTTCTCCTCCCCTGACTCCCTGCACCGCACGGCTTCGTCGACCGCTGCCGCGAGGGCGTGGGTCGGCTCGGGGGCGGGCACGATCCCCTCGGTGCGGGCGAAGAGCACACCGGCGGCGAAGCACTCGTTCTGCGGCTTGGCGACTGCCTCGATCTCGCCGGACGCGTACAGGTGGCTGATCAACGGGCTCATCCCGTGGTAGCGCAGGCCGCCGGCGTGGATCGGGTCGGGGATGAAGTCGTGGCCGAGCGTGTGCATCTTCATCAACGGGGTCATCCCGGCGGTGTCGCCGAAGTCGTAGGCATACGTGCCCTGTGTCAGCGACGGGCAGGCCGCCGGCTCGACCGCTCGTACGGTCGGGTCCATCCGCCCGGCCCACTTCTCGCGCAGGAAGGGGAACATCAGGCCGCCGAAGTTGGACCCGCCTCCGGTGCAACCGACGAGGAGATCGGGCGTCTCACCGAGCTTGGCGAGCTGGAGCAGCGCCTCCTCGCCGATGATGGTCTGGTGCATCAGCACATGGTTGAGCACGCTTCCGAGCGCGTAGTTGGTGGCCGGGTCCTGCGCCGCGACCTCGACAGCCTCACTGATGGCAATGCCGAGCGAGCCGGTGGAGTCGGGATGATCGGCGAGAATCATCCGGCCCGCCGCAGTGAGCTCCGAGGGACTCGGGTGCACGACGCCGCCGAAGGTCTCCATCATGATCTTGCGGTAGGGCTTCTGGTCGTACGACGCCCGGACCTGCCAGATCTCGCACTCGAGCCCGAACTGCGCGCACGCAAAGGCCAGTGCGGCACCCCACTGCCCGGCGCCGGTCTCGGTCGTGAGCTTCCGGATCCCTGCCTTGGCGTTGTAGAAGGCCTGCGGGACCGCCGTGTTGGGTTTGTGCGAGCCGGCTGGCGAGACGCCCTCGTACTTGTAGTAGATACGCGCGGGCGTACCGAGTGCCTTCTCCAGCCGATGGGCCCGATACATGGGGCTCGGCCGCCACAGCCGGTAGACGTCGAGCACCTCGTCGGGAATGTCGATGTACTGGTCCCCTGACACCTCTTGCATGATCAGGTCCATCGGGAACAGGGGCGCCAGGTCGTCCGGCCCGACCGGCTGGCCGGTCCCTGGATGGAGCACCGCCGGGGGTGGCGTCGGCAGGTCGTGAAGCACGTTGTACCAGCGGGTCGGCATCTCGTCCTCGTCGAGAAGGACCTTGTGCTGCCTGACGTCTGTCATCGCCGACCTCGCCTCCGCTGGCTACCTGCGCGGGAGTCTACGCGGCGACGTTGGTGACCTGTGCTCTCATCGGCGTGGGCGCGGCCCGCAGCAACGACGCGACGCCGACGGTGGCGGCCTCCTCGCGCGCCAGCTCACCGCTCACCTCCGCCATCATCACTGACAGGGGCAGGTCCAGGGCGGTGCAGATCGCCGCCAGGCACTCCGAGGAGGCCTCCTTCTGTCCGCGCTCGATCTCCGAGAGATAACCGAGGCTCACCTTCGCGGCGGCGGACACGTCACGCAGCGTCCGACCCTGATGCATCCGCTGCTGCCGCAACACGTCTCCGAGCAGTCGCCGAACCAAGATCATCTGGCGCTCCCTTCCGTATGGGCAGTGTGCCTCGGCACTGTTGAGCGGGTGGTTCCAGGCGGCGTGGCGCCGTTTCGACAAGGCTACCCGTCGCCGGCTGCCGTCGCCCTGTACACCACTGAACGCCTGGCGGGCCGCCGATCTTCCTTTGCGGCTCGCCCGACGATGTGCGGAGCCTTCGTCGTCAGCCGGACCGCGACGCCACCTCCAGTGCCCCGAGGACGGCCGTCACTGTCGATCCCCGGATCTCGGCCCGCCCGCCGCTCAGGTGCAGGCCCTGGCTGTGGACGAGCCCGTCCGGTCCGGCCACGGCGACGAACACCGTGCCGACTGGTCGGTCCTCCTGCCGGTCGGGACCTGCGACGCCGGTCGTCGCCACCGCCCAGTCCGCCGCGAAGAGGACCCGAGCTCGTGTGGCCATAGCCTCGGCACACTGCGGCGAAACGACCCCGAACCGCTCGACCAGGCCGTCGTCGACGCCCAGCACCGAAACCTTGACGTCGGTGGCGTAGGCCGCGAGCCCTCCTCGCAGGACCGTCGACGCCCCAGGTACCTCGGCCACCGTGGCCGCGACGAGCCCGCAGGTCAGAGACTCGGCAGTCGCCAGCGTCTGACCACGGGCGGCTAGCTGCGCCAGGCATCGGGCAGCGAGTCCGCTCATGTGCGCGACGGCGACGCGGGCTGGCCCTCGCGGCGGAGCCTGGCCGCGTCACGGACGTACTCCCAGCCGGTCGTGACGGTGATCGCGACGGCACCGACCATCAAGATCACCGCCAGCCACCACAGGGCGGTGCCGATCACGCCGATCGTGCCGTTCAGATGGTTGAACGGCAGGATCAGGCCGCAGAGCGCGGTGGCCTGGAGTGCCGTCTTGATCTTTCCGCCGCGGCTGGCCGGCATCACGCCGTACCGGATCACCCAGAAGCGCAGCGCGGTGATCCCCCATTCGCGGGCGAGGACGACGATCGTGACCCACCACCAGAGCTCACCGATGATGGAAAGCCCGACGAAGGCCATCCCCGTGAGCGCCTTGTCGGCGATCGGGTCCATCAGCTTGCCGAAGTCGGTGACGAGGTTGCGGCTGCGGGCGATCTCACCGTCGATCTTGTCGGTCAGGATGGCGACCAGGAAGACAGCGAAGGCCCATACCCGCACGCTGTTGTCGTGGCCACCGTCCTTCAGCAGCACCCAGCCGAAGAGGGGAACGAGCAGGATGCGCAGAGTCGTCAGAGCATTCGGAAGGTTCCAGTTGCTCGGCGGTGGTGACGACTCCGGCATGCGCGACAACCTAAGGTCCGACGACGGTGGCGACGAGGTCGACCCCCGTGGCCGCCACGACTTCTGCCGCCACGATATCTCCGACCACCACTGTCGCGGGGACGGCCGTCAGCGTCGTCGAGCCGTCGACCTCCGGCCCCTGACAGTCGGCTCTGCCTTCCGCGATCGCGCCGTCGAAACGCTCGACCAGGACGTCGACCCGCTGGCCGATGCGGTCCTCCGCACGCTGCGCGGTGAGCTCCTCGACGAGCTGGGACACGTGGTCCACCCGGGCGGAGATCTCGTCGTCGTC
>JBBSET010000068.1:0-15610 GCA_038239485.1 Propionibacteriales bacterium | reverse complement strand
GGCCGCGCCGCCCCCCCCCCACGTCGATCGTGCTGGCCGCGCCCAGCCGTTCGGAGGCCCTATCGAGCAGCGCCCCCGCCGCCTTCGCGGCGATGTCATCGCCCAGGACGCCAGGGTCCCGCTCCGGGCGACCGCGACCGATGAGGCCGGCGAACGCTCCGTGCGCGACCTTCGAGATCTCGTCGTCGACGACGTACAGCAAAGTGACGTCCGAGCCGGAAGGCGCCAGCAAGCCGGCGGCGTCGACGCATGACCGCCAGGTCCCCTCGACGATCCAGACGACGACCTTCATGCTCTCAGCCTCCGATGACGTTCAAGCCACCCCACAGTCCCACGACCGAAACGACCAGCACAACAGGCACCGTGACCACGCCGAGCCGGGTGAACTCGCCAAGCGACGGGTCCACGTCGTGCTCGCGCAGCACCCGGCGCCAGAGCAGGGTGGCCAACGAACCGGCGTAGGTCAGGTTCGGGCCGATGTTCACGCCGAGCAGTACGGCCAGCACTCCCGCGGGTCCCGACGCCGCGGCAAGGGGGATCAGCACCAGCGCAGCCGGCAGGTTGTTGATCAGGTTGGCAAGCCCAGCCGACACGGCTGCGACTGCCAGCAGGGCAGGCAGCGATCCACCCCTTGCGATCACGTGTCCGAGGGCGGTGTCGAGGCCGTTGTCGACGACCGCCCGGACGACGACGCCCAGCGCGAGCACGAACAACAGGAATGGGACGCCGATCGCCCGCCCGATCGCCGATACCGGGGTGCGCCGCTGCGAGAGGGCACGAACTCCGAGCAGCACCGCTCCCGCGAACGCCACCCAGGCGGGGTTGAGGCCGATGAAGGAGGAGAACGCGAAGCCGAGCAAGGTCAACAGGAGCGTCACGATCACGTAGCTGGGAACCGTCCTGTCGCCGGTATCCGGGGCCGGGTCCCCGTCGGACGCGAGGTCTGCTGCGAAGAAAAGCCGGAAGACGGCGTACTCGGCGCCGACTGACAGCAGCCACGGTGTGGCCATCAGGGCCCCGAACCGTGTGAAGCTGAGGCCGCTGGCCGAGAAGGCGAGCAGGTTGGTGAGGTTGGAGATCGGGAGCAGCAGCGAGCCGGAGTTAGCCAGGTGCGTGCACGCGTAGACGTGCGGTCGCGGGCGCACTCCGACCAAGGCGGCGGTGGCGAAGACGACCGGCGTGAGCAGCACGACGGTCGCGTCGAGACTGAGCACCGCGGTGACGAGGGCCCCGACCGCGAAGACCCAGCCGAGCAGAGCGCGCGGGCTGCCGCGGCAGCCTGCCGCCATCCAGGCCCCGGCGGCGCTGAAGAGCCCTTCGTCGGCGCAAAGCTTGGCCAGGACGAGGATCGCGGCCAGGAACCCGATCACAGACCCCAGTTGAGAGGCCTCGTCCAACGTGTGCTGCCAGGAGATCGCTCCGGTCGCGATCAGCAGAAGTGCGGCAGGTACCGCGGCAACCGCCTCCGGCAGTCCGCGCGGGCGAGCGACCGCGAAGGCCAGCACCGCGAGGAGCAGGACGATCGCGACCGACTCAGCAGCAGCTGTACTCAACTGTGGGCCCCCTGTCAGCGATCCCGACAGTGAAACCTACGCCCACGCCCGGAGTCAGGCGGCGGGCGATCCTTTGATGTTCGCGGGGGTCAGGGCCCGTGCGACCGGCAGCAGAAGGTAGGAGTCACCGACGCCCCGGCCAGGCTGGTGACGAGTGCGGCGGCGCGGCCGTGGCGGTTCTTCACGAGCTCCCAGGGCCAGTTCTGCAAGAGGTTCCCGCCTAGGATCACCAGCAGCGTCGAGCTGTACCCCCAGCCGGTCGCTGCCGGATCTGGGGCCGCAAGCCGGTGGTGCTGCTATCCCTCGCGGAACTGGACACCGAAGCCCCCTCGGGGGTAGTGCCAGGTCAGAGCGCCGGGGGCGGCGACCGCCAGGCAGGTGCCGCACTCGAGGCAGCCGGCGTAGTCGACGGAGATCGTCCCGTCGGCCTCCTCGGCGTAGACGTGGGCGGGGCAGCACGCGACGATCGCCTTGCCAGTCCCGCTGGACTTCGCGAGATCCTGGTTGACCTCGATATGGGACTGCTCCTCGTCGAGGTTGAAGCGGTCCTTGGCGAGGCGGTCGGGGACCGAGAGCCGCTTCACAGCGCTCGCGCCCCCGCCAGGCCGTCGCTGATCAGCTGTCTGATCGTGAGCGGCGACCGCTTCAGCGCCGTACGAGCCACCGAAAGCAGGTGCCGCCGGGGCTGGGTGTCCAGGTCGAACGTGTCGTGCAGGACGTCGGCGAAGAGCTCGCCGTACTCGCGGTAGAGGCGCTGACGCTCGAGGAACGATGGCGCCTTTGCGTAGGTCTGCATGTCCTTGCCGGCGTACGACGCCAATAGCTGCTGCCGGTATCCGGCCAGACCTTGCGCGGACGTGTCGTCCTCCTTCAGCGCCACGATGATCACATCAGCGGCGGCGACCGCCGAGGCGACGGCAAGGTCCATGCCGCGCACGGTCAGCCCGGTGTTGAGGGTCAGGCCGGCAGCCTCGCCGACCACGACCATGCCGTCCATCATCACGTCGCCGACCATGTCCAGGCCTCCTTCGGCGACGAGGTGGCAGCCGTACTCGAGCACCTCACCGCCGTCGAGGTAGGGCGCGATGTAAGGGTGGGCCAGGAAGTGGTCGAAGACGTCGGTGGCCACTCGCTTCTGCGCTGTCAGGTCGTCCAGCCGCAGGACGACGCCGATGGAGACCGACTCGGTGTTGGTGTAGACGAACCCGCCACCGGCGACGCCCTGGGTGCAGTCGCCGACGACGGCCAGCGCCGCACCTTCGTCCCCGGTGAGGTTGAAGCGGTCCTCGATCGTTTTCCGCGGCAGGGACACGACGGACTTGACACCCACCGCGAGATGGTTGAGGGGAGCCTTCTGGCGCAGCCCGACCTCCTGGGCGATGAACGAGTTCACGCCGTCAGCAGCGATGACCACGCGCGCTCGGAGCTCGTCGTCTCCGGCCTTGACGCCGACGACACGCTTACCAGGGGCCGTGTCCTCGGTCAGCACGCGGTCGACACGCACGCCCAGCATGACCATCACGCCGACCTCTTCGCACCGTTCGACCAGCCACGGGTCGAGCTTGGCGCGGAGCACGGTGACCGCATTGACCGGATCTGCGAGGCGATCGTCGCGGTAGTCGATGCCGACCGAGCTGCCCTCGTTGAGGAAGCTGACGTAGTTGCGGGTGATGTGACGCTCCACCGGTGCCTCGGCGAGGAAGTCCGGGAAGACCCTCTCGATGCCGCGGCAGTAGAAGACGCCGCCGGACAGGTTCTTCGTGCCCGGCGCCTCCCCGCGCTCGACCAGCAGGACGGAGCTGCCGTGCCGGGCGAGCTGGTAGGCAGCGACGCAGCCCGCGATGCCGGCACCGACGACGATGACGTCGAAGTCGGGCTCAGTCTCTGTCGGCATGAGACGTCCTTTGATGGCAGCAGAGCCCTTGATAGGAGCAGAGCATTCGATGGGAGCCGAGCGTCAGGCGGGAGCGGCGGCTCATGACAGTGCGTCGGTGATGGCGGGCACGAGCGTGTACAGGTCTCCGACCAGGCCGTAGTCGGCCTCGGCGAAGATCGGCGCCTCCGGGTCTGAGTTGATGGCCACGATGGTGACGGCGTCGCGGACGCCGGCCATGTGTTGCAGCTGTCCGGAGATCCCGACGGCGATGTAGAGCTCAGGGGCGATGTGCTGGCCGGAGCTGCCGACATATCGGTCCTTGCCCAGCCAGCTGAGCCCTTCCGCCAGCGGCCGCGAGCAGGCGACCTCGGCCTTGGCGGCTCCCGCCAGGGACTCGATCAGGGTCAGGTCCTTCTCGGCCTTGAGACCGCGGCCGACGCAGACGACGCGGGGTGCGGCGGCGAGGTCGATCACCTCGAACTCCGACGGCCTGTTCTCGATCACCGTCATCGCCATAGGCGCTGCGTCGACCTCCTCGACGGGAACTGGGTCGCAGAGCGGCGGGACAGCCCCACCGTCGAGGACCAGCGCCAGCGGACCGGTCACCGCCACCGTCTGCTCGGCGATGCCTCCGAAGACCGCCTGCACGACGACCACGTCGGCTCCCTCGATGGAGACCGACTGGGCGCCGGTCAGCACGACTGCGCGCAGCGACGCGGCCACGGCTCCGAGCAGGACTCGTTCGGCCGGGTGACGGCCGCCGAGCAGGACCCGCGGCTCGGCGGCCGCCACCTCCGCAGCGACCGACGTGGCGTAGGCCTCCACCGGTGCTTCGCGGTCCTCACCGAACCAGACGACTCGGTCGACGCCGCTCGCGGCAACGGAGTCTGCCAGCGAACGCGGTCCCACCACAGCGGCGGTGACGCTCGCGTCGAGGGATCGGGCCGCCTCGACCAGGTTGGCGATGCCCGGTTGCCCCCCGACGACGATCCAGGTGTCTGTGCTCATCGTGAAGTCCTCTTCTCGTCGTGCTCGGTGACGGGGTTGCTGGTGGCAATCGCGACGGTCACAGTGCTCCGGACAGGCGCAAGGCGCTGACCAGCTCACCGGCGGCAGCCTCGGGGTCGGCGGCGTCGATCATCTGGCCCTTGCGGACTTTCGTATCCGGCCGTGAGCTGGCTCTTACCGTCACCTGTGAGCTCGCGTCGGGCAGCCCCAGGTCGCTCAGCTGAAGGTGCTCGACCGGCTTCTTCCCGGCGGCCAGCAAGTCCCGCATGCCGGGGACCCGTGGCACCGCGGCGTCTGCGGTGGCGGCGACGACCGCGGAGCCGGTGATCTCGAGGACCTCGACACCGCCCGGTGCCTCCCGCTCGACGTGGACCCCGCCACCGCCACTCGTCACCGCCGTCACATCGGCGACCGCCGGCCAACCGAGAAGGCCAGCGAGGACCGTCGGCACCATCTTGGCGCCGATGTCCATCGAGGAGTCGCCAGTGACGACCAGGTCGACATCGCCGATGTGGCGTACCGCTGCGGCGAGCACCTCGGCCACAGCGGTGGTGCCGGCACCCCCCAGGCTGTCGTCGGTGACGACCACCAGGCGGTCCACGCCACGGGACAGGGCGGTCTTGCACGCGATCGGCGAGCCGGCGGCCGCGGCCCCGGCCGTCACGCCGACAACCTCTCCACCGGTCTCGTCGGCGAGCCGGCGCGCCAGCTCGATGGCGACCGGGTCGTACTGGCTGAGGCCGGCCTTGGCACGGCTCCAGTCGATGCTGCCCTCAGTTCCGACCGAGGCCTCCTGCGGGTCCGACGTCCACTTGTACGCGACCGCGACCCGCATCAGAGGCCGACCTTCTTGACGACCGCGGAACCGTCGACGACGACCTCGCCCCGCTGGTTCGACACGGTCGTGCTGAGCTTGATGATGCGCTTGTCGTCGCGCTTCTCGGTCACCGTGACCAGGGCGGTGACGGTGTCGCCGATCCTGACCGGAGCGGTGAATGACAGGTTCTGGCCGAGGTAGATCGAGTTCGGTCCCGGCATGTTGGTCCCCAGCACGGTCGAGATCAGCCCCGATACGAGCATGCCGTGCGCCACGCGCTCCTTGAACATCGACTTGCTGGCATATTCCGCGTCGATATGAATGGGGTTGAAATCGCCAGTGATACCGGCGTAGTTGACGATATCGGCCTCGGTGATCGTCTTGGAGAAGGAGGCCTCGTCCCCGACCTTGATCTCGGAATAGACCAGCTCAGTAACCATAACCATTCCTTTCGCGTGGAGATGTCGTCTCATAGGGAGGTACTTGTGTGGTCATCGCAACGCATTTCTAGCGATCACCATGCGCATGACCTCGGACGTGCCTTCGTAGATCTCGGTGACCTTGGCGTCTCGGTAGGCGCGCTCGACCGGATAGCCTTCGGTGTAGCCGTAGCCGCCGTGGATCTGGATCGCTTTGCCGGTGACCCTGGTCGCGGCCTCGGCGGCGAACAGCTTGGCCGTCGCCGCTTCCGTGCCGTAGGGGCGGCCCTCGCCCTTCAGCCAGGCGGCCCGGTAGACCAGCAGCCGGGCCGCGTCGATCTCGGTGGCCATGTCGGCGACCATCCACTGGATGGCCTGCAGCGCGGCGATCGGCTTGCCGAACTGTACCCGCTGCTTGGCGTAGGCCGTGGCGGCGTCCAACGCTCCCTGCGCGATGCCGAGCGCCTGGGCGGCGATGCCGATCCGGCCGCCGTCCAGGGTCTGCATCGCGATCTTGAAGCCTTTGCCCTCCGCGCCGAGCAGCGCGCCGGCGGGGATGCGACAGTCGGTGAAGTAGAGCGGCGGTGTGCTCGAACCGCGGATGCCGAGCTTGTGCTCGCCCTCCCCCACCGTGAAGCCGGGGGTGTCCTTCTCGACGATGAAGGCGCTGATGCCCTTCGTCCCCGCAGACGTGTCCGTCTTGGCCATCACGATGAACACCTCCGCGTACCCGCCGTTGGTGATGAAGATCTTGGAGCCGTTGAGGATGTACTCGTCGCCGTCGAGGGCGGCCGTCATCGTGCCCGCGGCCGCGTCTGTGCCCGCAGCCGGCTCGGTCAGGGCGAAGGCCCCGAGCTTGCGGCCTGAGGCGAGATCGCGCAGATACCGCTCCTTCTGCGCCTCGGTGCCGAACTCGAAAATCGGCCACGTGGCGAGCGACGTGTGGGTGGACACGATGAGCGAGGTGGTGGCGCACGACCTGGCCAGCTCTTCGAGCGCGATGACATAGCTGACGTAGTCGGCCCCGGCCCCATCCCACTCCTCCGGGTAGGGCATGCCCATCAGGCTCATCTTGGCCAGCATCGGGAGCAGCTCGTCGGGGAAGCGGTGGTCGCGGTCGATGGCGGCGGCGATGGGGGCCACCTCGGACGCGACGAACTCCTGCACCATCGTGCGAGTCAGGTCCTGCTCGTCGCTCAGGTCGAATTCCATCTCATGCTCCTCGAGTCAGGGTTCGGGTTTGACGCCATGACGGTGTGGTCATCACGGTGGACGCCCATGTGGGCGAGCACATCGCGCTCGAGGTCGAGCCCTTCGGAGCTTGTCGGTGCGATGATGGTCAGCGACGACACATTTCCTCGCTTCGACTTCGCGTGATGATGCCTGGACGGGCGAGGCGAGAGGCAAACCCGCCGTCTGGCGGAAACGCAATGTCCGGTGACATGAAATCTAATCGCTGTGCGTGACCGGGCTAGGGCCGAAAGTCCTCTGTGCCGAAGGCCGAAGTCCCCCAGTCGGCACCTCAGTTCGGTGGGTTGACAGCTGCCGTGGGTAGGGTGAAGCCGTGAGCCAGCCAATAGCGGTGCCGACGACCGAGATCTCCCATACTCAGCTCACGCCGCTGGCATTCCTGGAACGCTCAGCCAGGGTCTTTCCCGACAAGACGGCGATCGTCCACGGCGAGCGGCGGTTGACGTATCGCGAGTTTGCCGCGGAGGCGAACCGGCTGGCCCGGGCCCTGCAGGCGTCGTCGGTGAGGCCGGGCGACCGGGTCGCCTACCTCGCGCCGAACATCCCGGAGCTGCTCGTCGCCCACTTCGCCGTGCCGCTGGCCGGTGCCGTCCTGGTCGCGATCAACACTCGGCTGTCCCCGCAGGAGGTCCGACATGTGTGCAACGCCTCGGGCGCGACGATACTGGTCGCCGACTCAGTCCTGCTCGGCCGGCTGGACGCCGTTCTCGACAGCCTCGAGAGCGTCCGCGAGGTTGTCGCCGTCCACGACCCCGAGTGCCCACCGCAAGCGGACCTGACGGCTCAGCGGATCTTGACTCCGTATGCCGACCTGCTCGCCCGCGGGTCGGACGACGCGTTGCCCTGGGCGGTCACAGATGAGGGCGCCCTGATCTCGATCAACTACACGTCAGGCACGACGGGACAGCCGAAGGGGGTGATGTACACCCATCGCGGCGCCTACCTGAACGCCATGGGCGAGATCCTGCACTCCCGCTTCACGCCTGAGTCGGTCTACCTGTGGACGTTGCCGATGTTCCACTGCAACGGCTGGTGCACGACGTGGGCGGTGACCGGGATCGGGGCAACCCACGCCTGTCTGCGCGACGTCCGTGCCGATGTGGTCTGGCGGCTCCTGGACTCCGAACGCGTGACCCATCTGGACGGCGCACCGACGGTGCTCGCTACCATCGCCGACGCCTCCGCGGCCCATCCGCTGGACCACGAGCTCGTTGTCACGGTGGCGGGCTCTCCGCCGAGCCCGACGCTGATCGCGCAGATGAGCGACCTCGGAGCGCGGATCGTCCACGTGTACGGGTTGACCGAGACGTACGGACCGTATTCCGTCAACGAGTGGCAGCAGGCCTGGGCGGACCTACCGGAAGAGGAGCGTGCCTACCTCCAGGCCCGGCAGGGCGTCGGCATGGTACAGGCGGAGAGACTGAGGGTGGTTGACGAAGCGATGGCCGACGTACCAGCGGACGGGCGCACGATGGGCGAGATCGTGATGCGCGGCAACAACGTCATGAAGGGGTACTTCGACGACCCGGAAGCAACGGCGGAGGCGTTTCGTGGCGGCTGGTTCCACTCGGGGGACCTCGGGGTCCAGCATCCCGACGGCTACGTCGAGCTCAAGGACCGGGCGAAGGACATCATCATCTCCGGTGGCGAGAACATCTCCACCGTCGAGATCGAGCACGCGGTCGACTCCCATCCGGCGGTGCTCGAGACAGCGGTCATCGGCATCCCGGACGAGAAGTGGGGCGAGCGCCCACGGGCGTTCGTCGTGCTGCGTCCTGGCCGCACGGTGGATGTCGAGGAGCTGCTCAGCTACGTCGACACCCGCATCGCCCATTTTAAGACGCCGGACTCGGTGCAGTTCCTCGATGCGCTGCCGAGGATCGGCACAGGCAAGGTGCAGAAGTTCGTCCTCCGCGAGAAGGACTGGACCGGCCACAGCCGGCGGTGAGGACGTCCTGGTGAGGCCCGCGCGGTGTCGCTGCTGATCTACGACGCGCTCAGGTACGACCCTGGTGCGAGGCGAGTCGGCGGCGGCTGGCTCTATGCGTCGGAGGGAAAGATCCAAGCCCTCGGCGCGGGCGATACCTGGCGTCGGTCCTGGTCTGGCGTTCCTGGTGGCGTCTCCGACGACGCGACGGTCGTGGTCGACGCCGGCGGCGGCCACCTGGTGCCGGGCTTCATCGACCTGCACGCCCACGGCGGCGGCGGCCACCGGTTCGAGGGCGGCCCAGTCGCGCTTCGTGCGGCGCTGGACGTGCATCGACGCCACGGGACGACCGGGTTGGTGGCGAGCCTGGCGAGCAGCGATCTCGGCAGCCTGGCCCGCTCGCTGGGAGACGTGGCCGAGCTCGCAGGGCACGACCCGCTCGTGCTCGGGTCGCACCTCGAGGGTCCGTACCTGTCGCCGCACCAATGCGGCGCGCATGACACCGCCATGCTGCGTCAGCCCGACCCCGGCGAGATCAGCGCCTTGCTCAGGGCCGCAAGGGGATCGCTGCGCCAGCTCACGATCGCCCCGGAGCTCTCCGGCGCGCTCGACGCCATCCGTCGACTGGTGGCTGCCGGCGTTGTCGCGGCTGTCGGGCATACCGAAGCCGACTACGATCAGGCTCGCGCCGCCTTCGACGCCGGCGCGACGCTGCTGACCCACGCCTACAACGCCATGCCGCAGATCGGTCACCGCGCCCCCGGCCCGGTCGTCGCGGCCTTCGACGACGAGCGGGTCAGCCTGGAGATCATCAACGACGGCCACCACGTCGACCCGAGGGTGGTCGCTCTCACCTTCGCCCAGGCTCCCGGCCGGGTCGCTCTGGTCACCGACGCGATGGCGGCGGCGGGCCTCGGCGACGGCCGCTACCTGCTGGGCCGACGCGAAGTCACGGTGGTCGACGGTACGGCGACGCTGTCCGGTACAGCGACGCTAGCCGGTTCGACCATCACGTCCGATGAGTCGCTGCGTCGGGCGGTGGCTACCGGTATCGAGCCCGTCAACGCGGTCGCTGCGGTGACGAGCGTGCCGGCGGATGTGCTCGGCTTGGGCGACCGACGCGGGCGGATCAGTATCGGCTATCGGGCTGACCTGGTGCTGCTCGATGCCGACTGGAAGGTCACCCGTGTCTTCTCGGCGGGCACGGAGGTCGCTCGAGTGGCGATCCCAGCGCACCGAGACGCGCCGCCGTGACGGCACGCATCCCGAAGTGCCGAGGCTGCCATGAAGCACTGACGGCAGCGGGTACCTCGAGGCGATGACGAGGCCGACAGTGCTTGTCAGAGTCCCTGCCAGCCAGGCTTCGCGTGGTAGGTGCTGCGGTAGTACTCAGCCAGCTCGAGCCGAGCGGCCGCCGCCTCGTCGACGATGACCGTCACGTGGGGGTGCAGCTGAATGACCGAGGCCGGGCACCTCGCGGAGACCGGGCCCTCCACCGCGGCGGCGATGGCGGCCGACTTTCCCGCCCCCTGTGCCACCAGAAGCAGGTGGCGTGCCTCCATGATCGTGCCGAGGCCTTGGGTCACGCAGTGCGTGGGTACGTCGCCGGGGTCGTCGAAGAAGCGGGCGTTGTCGGCCCGGGTCTGGCCCGTGAGGGTCTTGATCCGGGTCCGCGACGCCAGCGACGACGAAGGTTCGTTGAAGCCGATGTGTCCGTCGCTGCCGATCCCGAGGATCTGCAGGGCCACTCCCCCGGCTGCCCGGATGGCTGCCTCGAGGGCCGCACAAGCCGCCGGCAGGTCGGTTGCCAGCCCGTCCGGCACCGTGATGTTGGCCGGGTCCAGTCCCAGCGGCTCGACGATCTGACGAGCGACGACGTCGTGGTAGGAGGCCGGGTGGGAGACCGGCAGCCCGACGTACTCGTCCAGGGCGAAGCCGCGCATCCGCGAGAAGTCGACCCCCGCGGCCCGATGCGCGGCGAGCGCGGAGTAGACGGGCACCGGTGACGAGCCGGTGGCCAGCCCGACCACCAGGTCCGGGGAGTCGGCCAGCCCGGCCAGGATGGGCAGAGCACCGACCGTGCCGATCTGGTCGCTGCTGGCGAGGATCACGACCTCCATGGTTACCCGACCTCCGCTCCGCTGATCGCGACCGCGGCGTCAGGGATCGTCGCGAGCGGGGCAGCTCCGATCGCCCTGGACGAGCAGAAGGTTGCGATCTCGGCACAGGCACGGCTGTCGTCGGGCCAGCCGAAGCCAGCCAGCAGGAGACGCCGAGGATAGGGGCGGGGCGACGGGCTGGCCGGCATGGAACCAACCGTAGGTCCAGAGGGTTGCGCTTGGGGAGTGTCACGGTGTCCAATTCGTTAGGAAAGTTTCCTAACGATGGGACCAGCCGTGTCAGCGACCCGTATCCTCTCCGCACTTGCCGGCGCGACAGCCCTGGTGGCCGGCCTGGCAGCACCCCTCAGCACGGCGTCAGCCGACGTCAGCCCGCCCGTCGCCTCCGAAGCCGGCCCGGCGGCCAGGATCCGGCTCGACCAACTGGGCTACCTGCCCAACGAGGTCAAGCAGGCACGGTTGATGACCGCTCAGCCGCTGACGGCGAGCGGATCGTTCGCGGTCGTCGACCCGCACGGCGACGTGGTCCTGCGTCGCCCGGTCCCGGCGAGCCCGGTCGGGCGATGGAACACGAACTACCACACGGTCTACCGGCTCGCCTTCTCCTCCCTGACGGCGCCTGGTCGATACCGCATCGAGGCGCGGGGCGGCGGAGTGCATGCGACCTCGACGGCCTTCCGCGTCGAGGGTGCGGGGCGGCTCTATGGACGCCTCCTCGACGCCGGCGTGAGCTTCGACCAGGTCCAGCGAGACGGGCGCAACGTCATCCCCGGCGCGCTCGGCCGTAAGCCTTCGCACCTGCTCGACAGGAGCGCGACCGTCTATGCGTGGCCGACAATGCAGCGCGGCTCGGACCTCATCCTTGACAAGTTCCTGCGACCGATCGGTGGGCCGGTCGACGTGGCAGGTGGCTGGTTCGACGCCGGCGACTACCTCAAGTTCACCCATAGCACGGCCTACAACGACGTGCTCCTCTTCACCAGCGCCAGGATGCTCGGCGGGCGCGCCCCGAAGGCGCTGACCGGCGAGGCGCGCCACGGGCTCGCCTGGCTCCGCAAGATGTGGGACGCCCGGACCAAGACGCTGTACATCCAGGTCGGCATCGGGTCGGGCAACAAACAGGGCACCTTCCGCGGCGACCACGACGGCTGGCGGCTGCCGCAGGCAGACGACCACGACACCGCCAAGCTGGACAGGTTCGTCTCGCACCGGCCGGTCTTCGAGGCCGCCAAGCCGGGCCGGCCGATCAGCCCCAACCTGGTCGGCCGGGTGTCGGCGTCGTTCGCACTGGCGGCCCAGATCGATGCCTCCAGTCACCCTGCCCGCGCGCGCCACGAGCTCGGGACTGCGCGCCAACTGTACGCCCGTGCCGACACGGCGAGCCCGCCGAAACCGCTGGTGACGGCCCTGCCGCACGCGTTCTACCCGGAGAGCACCTGGCGCGACGACATGGAGCTGGGAGGCGCCGAGATCGCCCTCGCGTCGTTGCGGCTTGGGCTGCACGCTGACCGCTTCGTGCGCGACGCGGCGCACTGGGCTCGCGGCTACATCCACGCGGGCTCCAGCGACACCCTGAACCTTTACGACACCAGTGCGCTCGCCCACGCCGACCTCGCCCGAGCGATGGCGCGGACACATCTGAGCGGCCTGCCGGTCACCCGGGCCGACTTGGTCGCGAACCTCCGCAGCCAGCTCGACACGGGGGTGGCGCGGGCTCGCCAGGACCCCTTCGGAGCCGGTGGCGTCTACGACAACTTCGACGTCAACTCGCACACGTTCGGCCTCGTTGCGACAGCGGGTGTCTATCACCGGCTCACCGGCCAGACCCGGTTCGACCGGTTCGCGACCGAGCAGCGCACCTGGCTGCTCGGCGGCAACCCGTGGGGCGTCAGCGCGATGGTGGGGGTAGGCACGAGGTTCCCCGACTGCATGCAGCACCAGATCGCCAACCTCGACGGCAGCAGGAACGGCACCGCGCCTCTCGACGTCGGAGCCGTCGTCAACGGTCCCAACGCGGCCGGCATCTTCGCAGGCGGGCTCGGTGGCTACCAGGACGGCATGGTGGCATGCCCACCATCGGGAAAGAACGTGTTCGCCCAGTTCGACGGACGCGGCAGCTCCTATGTCGACGACGTCCGCTCCTGGCAGACCGACGAGCCGGCCCTCGACATGACTGGGGCGGCCATCATCGCAGCCGCGGCCCAGCTTCAGCTCCATCCGCACGCGAGGATCCTGCCGCCGTCCAACCGTTGACATGCGGCGCCGGGCGGCCGTATCTTCCTATGGTTAGGAAACTTTCCTAACAGTTATATTCCTCTCGCCATCAGGGCACCAGCCGCGTCATCCGGCCGAGCAGTCCATCAGCACCAGCACCAAGGGAGGCCCGATCGTGACGCAGGCCGGCACCCCTCGGCTGCTCCGGGAGATCAACGACAAGGCGGCGCTGGCCCTGCTCCTGGAGCACGGGTCTCTCTCGCGTACCCAGCTCGGGCGGCTCACCGGCCTGTCGAAGCCCACCGCCTCGCAGCTGCTCGCCAGACTGGAGAACGCCGGGCTGGTCATCGCGAGCGGGAACAGTGCGGGCCGGCCGGGTCCCAAGGCCCAGCTGTACGAGATCAACCCGGCGACCGCCTATGTCTGTGCCCTCGACGTCACACCGGCGCGGATCCTTTCCGCCGTCGCCGACATCACCGGCCGCATCCAGGGCGAGTACGAGCTGGCCACACCGCGGCGCTCCGGCGAGACGGCGGTGGCCAGGGTGTTGAGGGCCGTCGACGGCGCTGCCAAGCAGGCCGGGCTGTCCCGGGGGGAGCTGCACCGGACTGTCATCGGTACTCCCGGCGCGTTCGACCCGAGCACCGGACAGCTGCGCTACGCCCGCCACCTACCGGGCTGGCACGGCCGCGACGTGCTCGCCGAGCTGGGCGAGGCGGTCGGATGCCCGCTCGAAGTCGGCAATGACGTCAACCTGGCCGCGGTCGCCGAGCGCGAGGTCGGACACGCCCGAGGCGTCGATAACTTCGTGCTGCTGTGGGCCGACGAGGGCCTCGGAGCCGCCATCGTCATCGACGGCAAGCTGCACAGCGGCGCCACCGGAGGCTCAGGCGAGGTGGGTTTCCTACCGCTGCCGGGCACCCCGCTGGTCCGAGACGTCGGACGGACCAACGCCGGTGGGTTCCAGGAGCTGGCCGGCGGCAAGGCCGTCCTCGACCTGGCCCGCTCGCTCGGCCTGCGTGCAAGCACGCCGCACGGTGCCGTCACGAAGGCACTCGCGACCCCAGGCGCTGGAGACCGGCTGCTGGCACAGCTCGGGCACCGCTTCGCTCTCGGGCTCGCCGCGGTCGTCTCGGTGCTCGACCCCGAGCTGATCGTGTTGGCCGGCGGGGTGCTTTCCGCGGGCGGTGAACGGCTGGTCTCGCTTGTGCGCAGCGAGCTCGGTGCGCTCGCGGTCCCCCGGCCCCGGCTGGAGCTCTCCGGCGTACCCGGCCGGCCGGTCCTCACCGGCGCGTTGCACACGGCCCTCGCAGCGACCCGCGACGACGCCTTCGACACCAACCAGACCACCCCGGCCGTTTCCGGTACCACCTGACCGTCGTACAGCCCAGCCACGAGCACGCCATCGACAGAGGAGATCGCAATGCATCGGTTCCAACGGATGGCCACCGGAGCGACGGCAGCCGTCGCCCTCGCCCTGATCAGCACCGCCTGCACCGGCGGAACCACGGGTAGTGCCACCGACAACCCGAACGCCAAGACCACCATCACCTTCTGGCACGGGTGGAGCGCGCCGAGCGAGCTCAAGGCCATCAACGCGACGGTCAAGGGATTCGAGAAGCAGTACCCGAACATCACCGTCAAGGCCGTCGGCAACATCACCGACGACAAGATCAACCAGGCGTTGCGCGTGCACAGTGCCGACTCCCCCGACGTCGTCTCGTCGTTCACGACCGACAATGTCGGCGAGTTCTGCTCGTCCAAGGTCTTCACCGACCTGACGCCGTTCCTGGCGAAGTCGCATGTCGACGCGAAGAAGACGTTCCCGCCGGCCCTGCTCAACTACACGCAGTACCAGGGCGACCAGTGCGCCCTGCCGCTGCTGAGCGACGCCTATGGCCTCTACTACAACAAGGACGACTTCAAGGCCGCCGGGATCAGCGGTCCGCCGAAGACGATGTCGGAGTTCAAGGCGGACGCGATCAAGCTGACCAAGTCCAACGGCGACTCCTACTCGCAGCTGGGCTTCATGCCCGACTACCACGGCTACGAGACCACGGTCCCTCACTACGCGGCGATGTGGGGTCCCGAGTACTTCACCTCCGACGGCAAATCCAACGTGGGCACCGACCCGGCGCTGATGGCGAGCTACCAGTGGCAGAAATCCATGGTCGCCGCCCTCGGCGGCTTCGACAAGCTGGAGAAGTACCGCTCCACCTTCGGCGACGAGTTCAGCAGCAAGAACCCATTCATGACCGGGCAGGTGGCCATGTCGCTGGACGGCGAGTGGCGGGCCGGGATGATCGATGCCGCCGTTCCCGGTCTCAACTACGGCGTCGCCCCGTTCCCGGTGCCCGACGACCAGGCCAGCACATACGGCAAGGGCTACATCACCGGCACCATCGTCGGTATCGCCAGCACCAGC
>JBBSET010000067.1:0-15799 GCA_038239485.1 Propionibacteriales bacterium | reverse complement strand
GGCTGGTTGGCACCGCCACCGTCACCACGCAGGGCCTCCCAACCCATGCGACACGACGAACGAAGAGTGGGGACTTTCAGATGGCCAAAACCGGGGACCCCGACCTGGCCACCAGTGGGGACTTTTTCATGGCCACGGACATACCTGCCGGCCACTCGTAATGAGAAGGTCATCGGTTCGATTCCGATAGACGGCTCCGGCTACGCGTGCAGATGCCCGAGGCTACGTGTGTGCCATCGAGGCAGGCATGACCGTTCACCGTCCTATCCGGCTCTTGCACTCGTCGGCATGGGCGACGGCGAGCTGGGCATGCTCACCACACGACCTGCCTACGGGCAAGAAGTCTTCGTCGTCGTTCCTCTACAACGCCACCCGGAGCATGTACGAGCCGTCCCGGCTGCCTGAGTCCCGGCGGCGCGCCTGGAGCCAGCAACAGCGCCGCGAGAGATTGCCGTTCGTTTACCTTTCTCAGCAACGCTGCGCGACTACGGCGTCTACCGTCGAGAAGACGTAGTCGGCGGTGAGAAGAGGGTGTGCGTGGCTGGACCGGGTCTTCGCAGACGCTGGTACCTGCGATCAGCCCTCGCGACTGCCCTGGTGGCCGTGGCAGTGGCGATCTACCGCCACAGCGAACCCAGCGTCCACCTCAGCAGTGTCGTGCATGCGATGGCAGCCGTCGACGCTGCTCACTTGGGCCTGCTTTTGCTGATCTGGGCCGCCGCCATGACCGTGCACTGCGCCATCGTCTCTCTGGCGCTTCCGGGGCTCGGCATGCGGCGAACCGTCACGGTTACCCTGGCCGGCAGCGCACTGGCGGGCACGATCCCGATGGGAGGCGCTCTGGCTGCGGCCGTCAACTGGCGGCTGACCAGGCGATGGGGTCGGTCCAACGCGGCCTTCGTCGCGTACACGACGGTGACTCATGGCCTCGCCGTGCTGATGAAGCTGCTGATTCCCCTGGTTGCCCTGGGCGGGCTGCTGAGCCAGTCAGCACGCGTCCCTGCGCTGCTGTGGTGGGCCTGCGGCGGATGTGCGGCTGCCCTCGTGCTCCTTGCCGGTGCCGTGATGTGGGCAGCCACTCACCGAAGGGCAACGGCGAGCCTTCGTCCGCGCTGGGCATGGGCCGGCTTCTTCGCCGGCTCGGGCGATCAGATCCTGAATGTCGTCCGGCGCAGCTGGGCGCCGCTGCTCGGGGGCGGTCTGGCCTGCTCGGTGGCTCAGATCGCCCTGCTCGGTGTCTCGTTGGGAGCCGTCGGGTTGGCCGTTCCGGTCACAGCGCTGGTGGCGGCGGCGGCGATCCAACGGCTCGGAACGCTTGTCTCCCTGACACCTGGCGGCGCGGGTGTCGCAGAGCTGGGAACGGTGGCCTGGCTCATCGCCACCGGCCTGGACCCGACCGGAGCCGTCGCGGGAGTCGTGCTGTACCGGATGTTCATGCTCGCGACGGAGCTCGCGATGGGCGCGACGTTGCTGGTCGGGTGGGCATTCGCCGGTCGCCGAAGCGCCCTGCCCACGCTCAGCCGACCGGCACTCGTCTCGCCGACCTGACCGACCGCGGCTGGTTCGCTCAGCGATTCGCCCGCCGTGTCGCGCGGCGTCGGCCCTACTCCCCCTGAGTCTGCCGATAGAGCCGGACCAGCGTTTCCCGAGCCCGCGGGGTGAGCTCGTCGGTCTCGACGTGCCCAGATATCGCGATGATGGCGCGGATCTGCGCGATGTACTCCGCACAGTGGGGGCAGTCGGCGAGATGGGTCTCCAGCCGGCTGCGCACGTCTGCGGGCAGGACGTCGTCGAGATAGCCGGTGATCAGGTCGACCGCCTGACGGCAGGTGATGTCGGGGCGCCGCCGGATCAACCTCATCGGCCTGTCACCGCCCTCTGGATGCTGGCTCGGACGTTCCCGCGACCCCGGTGCAGGAGGACGCGCTGGTTCGCCTCGCTGATGGACAGTACCTGGCAGACCTCCCCGCTCGTGAGGCCGTCGAGATCGCGCATCGTCACGACAAGTCTTTGCATGCCGGGAAGCCGGGTGATCGCCATCCGGATCGTTGCCACGAGGTCGGCGTCGTCAGAGGGGTCTCCCGACCAGTCCGGCCATGGTGCCGGAGGCGAGGTCCAGGCGCCCGTCGGCGTGAACTGCTCGGCATCCACCGACGCCTCGACGTGATCGACCGGGACACTGCGGTGCTCGCGTTCACCGACCGAGCGCGCCCGGTTGACGCAGATCTGGAACAGCCAGGTGCGAAGCGAGGACCTGGACTCGAACCGGTCGATGCCGGTGATCCGCGCGAGCCAGGTCTCCTGGGCGACGTCCTCGGCGCTTCCCGATCCGGAGACGAAGGCACTCGCAAGCCGGACCAGCTGAGTGTGGTAGCGCTCGACCACGGCGACGAAGGCGTCCTCGTCACCAGTGCGCAGCCGGCTGACAAGATCCTGGTCGGCAAGAGCCTGCTCAGACCGGGATCCGTCCATGTCGTCGAGGGTAAGCGAGGAGCGTGCGAGCCCAACTGTCGAGACAGATTACGAAACGCGGACGTCAGCCCGGTTTCGGGCCGATCTGTGTAACAAGGACCAGATCGTCGGGACTCACCAGTGCCGGCCAGCTCAGGTCGACCCGATCATCTGGAGAGTGACATGCGCACACGTATCTATCTCGCCGCCTGCGGCACCCTGTTGGCGGCGGCGCCTGGCTTGACGGCCGCCGCGACGTCGGCTGACGCATCGCCGGCACCGCAGCCGAGCGGCGAGTCACGAGTCGTCGGGCACACCTACGTCAACGACAACGCCGCCGGCGACAACTCCGTCGCGGCGTTCGACCGACACGCCGACGGCTCCCTGACGCCGATGGCAGGCTCACCGTTCGCGATCGGCGGAGCAGGGCTGGGCGCCGGGCTCGGCTCGCAAGGCTCCATCCAAGCCAGCCCCGATCGCAGGTTCCTGCTGGCCGTCGACGCGGGCAGCAACCAGATCTCGGTTCTGCGCATCCGCCACGACGGGGCGCCGAGACTGGTGGGCCGACCCGTGTCGTCGGGCGGGGTCGAGCCTGTCAGTATCGCCGTCAGCCGACGCGGACTTGTCTACGTCGCCAATGTGGGGAACGGCGGCAGCAACTACACCGGGTTCTGGCTGACCCGAGGGGGTCGGCTCGTCCCGGTCCCCAGGTCGACCGTGCCCGTGCCGGAAGGCTCCGGCGTGGGCGACGTGCTCTTCAACTCGACCGGAGACCGTCTGGTGGGTACCCGCGACAACCCGTCGTTGATCGACAGCTTCACCGTGCGGAGGAACGGTCGGCTCGTTGCTGCTCCGGGGTCTCCCTTCGCCGCGCAGAGCCTGGGCCCGATCGGGTCGGAGTTCCGTCCCACCAACCCGTCCCAGCTCTACGTCACCAACGCGCATGCGGGAGCCGGGCTGGGCACCGTGTCTGCCTTCCATGTCAGCCACCGCGGCGTGCTGAGCTCGATCGGTGACTCGCCCTTCCCGGACGGGCAGACCGCGCCCTGCTGGACCGAGATCAGCCACGACGGCAAGTACCTGTTCGCCGTCAACACCGGATCGGCCACCATCTCCAGCTACCGGATCAAGCCAGGCGGCGCCCTCGCCCTGCTCGGCACGACACCCTTCACCAACGGTGTCGGAGCCGTCGACGCCCGGTTGTCCCCCGACGGTACGACGCTGTCCGTCACTGGCGGCGCTGGCCTGGTGGTCAGCACCTTCGCCGTCCACGGCGGCACCCTGACCGAGCTGGCGAGCTCCCCGACGCCACTCCCGTCCGGGACCGCTCCAATGGGGATCGTCGTCCTGTCGTCGCAAACCCACTAGTTGCAGAGCTCAGGCGTAGAGCGGAGTCGCAGAGCCTGCCGTTGCAGGCGGGGGCAGCGTGCTCGGGTCGGCCGGTCAGCTCCGGCCGGCCCGGGCCAGCCGCCGGCCCGGGCCAGCCGCCGGCCGCGTGCCTGCATCGGGCCGACGACGCCGGTCGTCAGAGGAGCGGACGCAAAGGCGCGAGCAGGGCCTCTGTGAAGCGCCGATGTACCCCGCGAGCCTCCCACTCCGACCTCGACAGCTCGCGGCAGTTGGTCAGGTCACTGGTGAAGATCTGCTCCATCCGCGCCGCCATGCCTGCGTCGATGAACTCCATGTTGACCTCGTAGTTGCCGGTCATGCTCAAGCGGTCGAGGTTCGTGGTGCCGACCGTCGACCACTGCCCATCGATCGTGGCTGTCTTGGCGTGGACCATGGCTCCCTGGAAGAGGAAGATCCGCACCCCACTCACGAGGAGCTGCTCGTAGTACCCCCGCGACAGCCAGTCGGCGACGACGTGGTTCGAAGTCGCCGGGAGCAACAGGCGGACGTCCACGCCGCGCTGCGCCGCACCGGTCAGAGCCGCCACGAAGTCACCGTCGGGGATGAAGTACGCCTGCGTGACGTAGATGTGGTCGTGGGCTCGGCCGATCGCCTCCATGTACATGGCCCGGATCGGAAAGCTCCACTGGTTCGGGAGGTTGCGGTGAACCGCAGCCGGGGCTCCCAGTCGGCGACGGTGTCCAACAGCAGCGGGCGCCGGCCGCGCTTCTGGTTCTCCTGCATGTTCCAGAAGTCGGCAAAGGCCAGCTTCAGGTCCCAGACCCCTGGACCGGTGACCCGCACATGGGTGTCGCGCCACTGGGTCTTGTAGGCGGTCCCGACGTTGTAGCCGCCCACGAAGCCCACCTCGGTGTCGATGACGAGGATCTTGCGGTGGTCCCGGCCATAGCGGCGAGGGTCGAAAAAGTGCCAGCCGGCACTGTAGGCCGGATACTTGAGCACACGCACGAGGGGGGAGAAGCGCTTGAACCCCGGTGCCACGACGATGTTCGCGAAGCCATCGAAGATCGCGTACACCTCAACGCCGCGCTCAGCCGCTTCGGTGAGTGCCTGCTTGAAACGGTTCCCGACCTCGTCGCCCTTCCAGATGTAGGTTTCGAAGAGGATCTGCCGCTGCGCCCCCTCGATCGCGGCCAGCATGTCGTCGAACAGGTCGGACCCGAAGGTGTAGGTCGTGACCGTTCCGTCTCCGAGCGGCGCCTGGAGGGGAGCGACGGTCGGGAACTGCTTGGGCGTCCTGCCGCGACGACGGTACGAGTCGACGAGCGTGAGGGCAGCCACCACGAGCAGCTGGGCGCCCATAACGACCAGCGTCGCCCGCCTCGCCACGGTGACGGCCCGGGCAAGAACGGGGCCTCTCGGCGAACGGCTGCGCAGGATCCGCCGGTTCTGTCGTCGCGGGGGCACGAGCCTAATCTAGCTGGCTGTGGGACTGGCGAAAGTGGCAGTTTGCGTGCTTGCGGGCGCCCCGTCTGGGGACTGGTGCCAGAGGCACAGGGTCGTTGCTGGGTCGCGGGTCCATTCGGTGATGCGTGCCGGCCTGGCGGGCATGTTGGTCGGACCAAGGTGACCGAGTGTGACCCTTGACACAGGCAACCACCGGTGCCAATGTAAGCGGTTAACTAACGTAACCGCTTACTCAGAGTTGAGGTCAAGTGGCGAAGTCCACGATCTACGAGGTTGCCCGCCGCAGTGGCGTGTCGACCGCGACGGTCTCGCGCGTGATGCGCAACGGGCCGGGATCGTCGGCTGAGACGCGCAAGCGCGTCCTGTCCGTGGCGAACGAGCTGGGGTGGGTTCCGAACAACTCGGCCCGCGGACTGGCAGTGCGCCGGGCGGGGATCGTCGGCCTTCTGTTCCCGGACCTCGGGGCGCCGACCGAGGCTGAGAACGACGCACCCCTGTTCGTCGACCAGGTGATCCGTGGCGCGGAACGGGCGGCCACACTGGCCGGCGACGCCGTCCTCATCGCGTCCACCCACAGCGCCGTCGGCCGCGACCTCGCCTGGTCCGTGGCGAGCAAGGTCGACGGTCTGGTCATCCTCGCCGGGAGCCTGCCGCAGAAGGACATCGCGAGTATCGCGCGGAGCGTTCCGGTCGTCCTGCTGGCCACGCGGGCGACCCGACGCAAGCTGGACTCCGTCGGCTCCGACAACCGCGGTGGCGCCCGCCAGGTGACGGCGCACCTGGTCGATGTGCACGGCCACACCGAACTGGCCTTCATCGGCGGGCCGACGCGCTCGGCCGACTCCGACGAGCGCTTCGCCGGATACCGGCTGGCCATGGCCGATGCGGGGCTCCCCGTTCCCGACTCCCCCGATGCGCGGGGCGACTTCACCGAGGCCGGCGGGGCGCGCGCCGTCAACGAGCTGCTCGACACCCGTCGCCACCCGCCTCGGGCGATCGTCGTCGGCAACGACGAGATGGGCATCGCCGCCTTGTCGGTGCTGCGTGGCCGCCGGCTGCGGGTGCCGTCGGACGTCGCCGTGACCGGTTTCGACGACATCTCGTTCGCTCAGCACGTACGCCCAGCCCTCACCACAGTCCGTCAACCGATGCGGGAGATGGGTGAGACGGCCGTCCGGATGCTGTTGGACCGGCTCAACGAGCCTCGGTCACCTCTACGCACAGTGACGCTGGCGACGAAGGTCGTCATCCGCCGAAGCTGCGGCTGTGGAGCGGGGCAGGCCGTGGCCGCACAGGCAGGCGCGGCATGACCGACCAAGCCGCTGCGCCGGAGGCCGCGGCACCCGAGGCCGTAGCAGTCCGCCAGGACTTCGAGCGGCGGATCTACCGGAGGCTCACCGACACCGCGGATGCGAGCCCGGCAACCGAGCTCCCGGCTCCGGGCGGAGTCCGCGCCGGCTCGTGCGCCGGTTTCGTCCGGCTGGACTGGGAGCCGGTCCCCGAGGCTGCCGGCTACCTGATCGAGCGGAGGGCGGCAGCGGGCGGCGCACCGCACATCGTGGGCCACGGTGGCAGTGACGTCCCGGCCGTCGCCGGATGCTCGTTCGCCGACACAGGGCTGAGCGACGGTATCGAGTACACCTACCGGATCGGGGCCGTCGCGGGTGCGGAGTATCCCGCCTGGAACTGGTCCGCACCAGTCAGGTCACACACGACAGGCGCCGCCCCCGATTCGGTAGCGGTCACCGTAGATGCCGACACCATCATCGGTTCGCCGGACCGGGTCTGGCGTCTGGCCGGGTCCGAGCGGCTGACGCAGCTGCGCTTCGGGCTCGACACCGGCGGCCACGATATCGGCGCAGAGTTCGCGGCCGCGTTGGCCCAGGCGCACGATGATCTCGGCGTGACCCACGTGCGGGCCCACGCTATCCTCCACGACGACAACCACGTGGTCACGAGGGCCGACGACGGCTCGTTGCAGTTCGACTTCGACGGTGTCGACGCGCTCTACGACCAACTGCTCGCCATGGGAGTCAGGCCGGTCGTCGAGCTCGGGTTCATGCCCGCCGCGATGGCGTCCGACCCCACGCAGACCGTCTTCACCTACCAGGGCATCATCTCCCCGCCGAAGGACTGGTCGGAGTGGGGCGATCTCGTCGGCGCCCTGGCCCGCCACCTCGTGGACCGGTACGGCATCGACGAGGTGACCGAGTGGGGCTTCGAGGTCTGGAACGAGCCGAATCTCGAGGTGTTCTGGACCGGCACGAAGGACGAGTACCTGCGGCTGTACGCCGATGCCGCGCGCGCCGTGAAGAGCGTCGACGCGAGGCTCAGGGTGGGCGGACCGTCGACCGCGGCGACCGAGTGGGTGGAGTCGCTTGCCGAGTTCGCCGAAGGCGAACGGCTGCCGCTGGACTTCGTGAGCACGCACACCTACGGAAACCTCCCTCTCGACGTCCGGCCGGCGCTGGCCCGGCACGGGTTCGCCGGCGCCCCGATCTGGTGGACCGAGTGGGGGGTCGGCTCGACCCACTTCGGCCGGATACATGACAGCGTCGCGGGCGCGCCTTTCGTGCTGAGCGGCTTCGCCAGCGCCCAGGGCCGACTGGACGCCCTCGCGTACTGGGTCATCAGCGACCACTTCGAGGAGCTCGGCCGCCCGCCCCGGCTCTTCCACGACGGCTTCGGGCTGCTCACGGTTGGCAACCTGCGCAAGCCGCGCTACTGGGCCGTCCACCTCGCTGCCCACCTCGGCGACCAGGTGCTCCGCTCCACGGTTGACGGTGACGGTGCAGACGTCCTCGTCCAGGCCTGGGCGGCCCGCCACGACGACGACACCGTCGACGTCCTGGTCTGGAACGGCACCATCAACGCCGAGCTGATGGCCGGCGACCGTCGGCTGAGGCGTCGGATCAGCCTCACCGTCACCGGCCTGACCGCAGAGCGGTACGACGTGGAGCTCGCTCGCGTCGACGAGGATCACTCCAACATCCTGCGCGGCACGCCCGACGACGTCGACTGGCCCGATGACGAGGCGTTCGCGCGGCTCCGCTCCTGCGACGTGCTGCATACCGAGCCCCTGGGCGCGCTCGACCCGTCAGCCGGCCCCACAAGTTTCGACTTCGACCTACCCCAACCGGGTATCGCCCGGATCCGCCTACGCGTCGGCGACCTGCCGGGCGCCCAGGATGAGGAGAGAACACTATGAAGAGTCGGTCGCCGAAGCCCTTGGCCCGAACCAAACCGCTGCTTGCCGGCGTCGCCCTCGCTCTCACCATGAGCGTGGTGAGCGCCTGCGCCGGCAGCGACAATCAGGCGGCGTCGGGTGGCAGCACCCTTACGATCCAGGGCGACCTCGGTAACCCGACTCTGGTGGAGAACTTCAACCCACTGATGTCAGCGACCGAGCTGCACGGTGGATACCTGATCTACGAGCCCCTCGAGATCCGCAGCCCGATCGACGGCTCCTTCACGCCGTACCTGGCGACGGGGTACAAGTTCACCGACCCGAAGACGCTCGTGTACACGATCCGCCAGGGCGTGACGTGGAGCGACGGCAAGCCCTTCTCGGCGAGCGACGTGGTCTTCACCTTCAACCTGCTCAAGCAGTTCCCGGCCCTGGACACGTCGGGCATCTGGGCCCAGATCGCCAAGGTGTCGTCGTCGGGCAACACGGTCACCTTCACCTTCAAGCAGCCGAACGTCCCCTTCGCCGGGGTCGTGGCGTCGATCCCGATCGTCCCCGAGCACGTCTGGTCGTCGATCAAGGACCCGACGAAGTACACCGACACCGCACCGGTGGGGACGGGGCCGTTCATGCTCGACTCGTTCGCGCCTACGCAGTACTCGCTGAAGAAGAACACCAGCTACTGGCAGGCCGACAAGATCGCGCCGAGCGAGGTGGTCTTTCCTGCGCAGTCGAGCAGCCAGAGCACCAACCAGCTCGACGTGACCAGCGGCAAGTTCGACTGGGCCTACAACTACCTGCCCGACGTCAAGTCCACCTTCGTGTCCAAGGACCCGCAGCACAACATCTACTGGTTCCCGCCGGGCGGCGCGATCGGGCTCTTCCTCAACCTGACCAAGGCGCCGTACGACAACGTGGACTTCCGCAAGGGAATCTCGATGTCGCTGAACCGCAGCACGATCGCCACGAAGGCGGTCAACGGGTACCTCGACCAGGCAAGCCAGGCGGGGCTGATCCTGCCGAACCTGCAGAAGTGGCTGGACCCGAGCATCCCAGACTCGGGCAACATCACCCAGAGCACCTCCGCCGCGATGGCGGAGTTCAAGAAGGCCGGCTACACGATGTCGGGCGGCAAGCTGGTCAACTCCTCCGGCCAGCAGGCCACCATGACGATCACCATGCCCGTGAACTACAGCGACTGGGTGGCGGCGGCCAAGGAAGTCGCCAACCAGCTCGGGGCAGCCGGGATCGACGTCAAGGAGTACCTTCCGCAGGCGGCGCAGTACATCTCGGCGACCCAGGCCGGCACGTTCGACGCAGCGATGGGTGGCTTCGGAGGGACCGGTGACCCCTATACCGACTTCAACAACGCGCTGAACAGCTCGTTCGCGACGCCTGTCAACACCCCGACTGCCAACAACTTCGAGCGGTTCAAGAACCCGGCCGTCGACCAGGCGCTCAGCACCCTGGCCGCGAGCACCGACCAGGCCACGCAGCAGAAGGCGACCGACAAGCTCGAGCAGCTGATGTACAGCCAGGTGCCGATCGAGCTGCTCTACTACGGCGGCAGCTGGGGTCTGTTCTCCACGAAGAACTTCACCGGGTGGCCGTCGGCGAGCGACCCGTACACCCTGCCGACCAACTACAACAACTCGCTGCTGACTGTGCTCACCCATCTGAAGAAGTCATGAGTGGTCAGCCGTGAGACACGCTGAGAGGAGGTGGCGATGAGATACGTGGTCCGCAAGACCGTCCTGTTCGTGCTGACCCTCTGGGCGGCGATCACGCTGAACTTCATCCTGCCACGGCTGATGCCGGGTTCGCCCGTCGACGCCGCCCTCGCCAAGCTGGCTCAGGGTGGTCAGCCGATCACGAACGCGGAACGCCGAGCCGTCGAGATCCAGCTCGGCTCTCCGCACGAGAGCCTGCCCAGCCAGTACGTCCACTACCTGGCCAACATGGCCCAGTTCAAGTTCGGGAACTCGTACTCCTTCCCGAGCCAGTCGGTCGCCCAGAGCATCAAGAGCGCCCTGCCGTGGACCCTGGTCCTGGTCGGGACGACGACGATCGTGGCGTTCGTCATCGGCACGCTGCTGGGTGTCTACGCCGGATGGCGCCGCAACACCCCGGCCGACGCCACCGTCACGATCGGGGCGACGTTCTTCGCGTCGTTCCCCCCGTTCTGGCTCGGGTTGCTGCTGCTCTACGTGCTCGCCTCAAAGTGGAACCTGTTCCCGATCAAGGGCGGCTACAGCCCGGGCCTGACACCGAACCTCAGCCTGAGCTTTTTGAGCAACGCGGTCTCCCACAGCATCGTCCCGGCCGTCACCTTGGCCATCACGTCATTGTCGGGCTGGGTCTTCGGCATGCGCAACAACATGATCAACACGCTCGGCGAGGACTACGTCACCTTCGCTGAGGCCAACGGCCTGCACAGCCGCACGATCGCGCTGCTCTACGCCGCCCGCAACGCGCTGCTGCCCAACGTCACGGCGTTCGGGCTGTCGTTGGGGGCCGTCGTCGGCGGCTCGGTCCTGGTCGAGGGGGTCTTCGGCTATCCCGGGCTCGGCAACCTGCTCTACGTCGCCGTGACCAACCACGACTTCCCACTGATGCAGGCGCTGTTCCTCGTTATCAGCGTGAGCATGCTGGTAGCGATCTTCGTCGTCGACCTGCTGTACGTCCGACTCGACCCGAGGGTACGCCGATGAGCCTCACGACCATGACCACCCCGCCACCGGACCCGGCCGCCGAACTGGCGTCGCCCCCCCCGTCCGGTGGCCATCTTCCGGGGCCTGCCCTGTTCGTCGGCCGGGCTTTCCGCTCGCTGTGGAGCAACGGCAAGGCGAGGATCGGCATCGTGATCTTGACGGTCATGATCTTGGTGGCGATCTTCGCGCCGTGGCTGGCACCGCACTCGCCGACGTCCACCTCGTTCAAGCCATACCAGGGACCCAGCTCGAGCAACTGGTTCGGAACCACCGGCAACGGGCAGGACGTCTTCTCCCAGCTGCTCTACGGCGCCCGGGTCTCCCTGCTGGTGGGGCTGACAGCGGGTGCTGTGGCCACCTTCGTGGCGGTGACCGTCGGCCTGGTCTCCGGCTACCGGCCGGGCTTCGTCGACGAGGTGCTCAGCTTCGTGACCAACCTCGCCCTGGTCATCCCTGGCGTACCACTGATGATCATCCTGGCGGCCTACATCCCCAACCGGTCGGTGTGGACGATCGTCCTCGTCGTCGCGTTCACGAGCTGGGCCACCGGCGCGCGGGTGATCCGCAGCCAGGCGGCGACGCTTCGCAGCCGTGAGTTCGTGACGTCCGCTGTCTTCTCGGGCGAGGGGCTGTTCCGCATCGTCTTCCGGGAGATCCTGCCCAACATGACCTCGCTGGTTGCGGGCAGCTTCTTCGGCGCTGCGACGGCCGCCGTGATGGCTGAGGCGAGCCTGGAGTTCCTGGGCCTCGGCAACCCGAGCACGGTCAGCTGGGGAACGATCTTGTACTACGCGGAGCAGCAGAACTCGCTGCTGACCGGGCAGTGGGTGCTGGTCTTCGCACCCGGCCTCGCGATCGCGCTGCTCGCCACGTCGTTCACGCTGATCAACTTCGGCGTCGACGTCCTCTCCAACCCACGACTCCGGGAGCGCTGATGGCCCTTCTGCAGGCAACCGACGTCAACGTCACTTACCAGCCTGGCCGCGGGGCGGGAGTATGGGCGGTCCGCGACGTGAGCTTCAGCCTCGAGGAGGGCGAGTTCGTCGGACTGGTCGGCGAGTCCGGGTGCGGCAAGTCGACCCTCGGGTACGCCCTGACGCGGATGCTTCAACCGCCGGCCCGCCTCGACAAGGGTGTCATCGACTTCGCCGGCGTCGACCTGAGCAGCCTCGACGGCGAGCAGCTTCGCCACCAACGCCGGGAGGGGATCGCCCTGGTCCTCCAGAGCGGCATGAACGCGCTCAACCCGGTGCGGTCCGTGGGCCAGCACTTCCGGGACATCCTTCGAGCCCACGCTCGCGACGGGGAGGACACGTCGCCCGCCCACGCCCACGACCGCGGCGCGGAGATGCTCGCGAGCGTGGACCTCGAGCCGTCCGTCCTGGGCAGCTATCCGCACGAACTCTCCGGCGGCATGCGCCAGCGGGTGTCGATCGCGCTCGCACTGTCTCTCGACCCTCGGCTGATCGTCTTCGATGAGCCCACCACGGCCCTCGATGTGATCGTGCAGGGGGCGGTCATGCAGACCATCAAGACCCTGCAGCGCGAGCGGGGCTTCACCGCGATCCTGATCAGCCACGACCTCGGGGTCGTCCTCGACGCCACCGATCGCGTGATGGTGATGTATGCGGGGCGGATCGTGGAGGACCAGCCGTCCGCGGAGATGCTGTCCGGCCAGCACCACCCGTATACGGAGGCGCTGCTGGGCTGCTACGCCGACCCCCGTGCCGACGAGATCGAGCTAGGGGGGATACCCGGATCCCCTCCCGACCTCTCACTGCCGCAAGCCGGCTGCTCGTTCAGCCCGCGCTGCCCGCTGGCTGTGGAGGTATGCCGAGACGTGGACCCGCCGCTGATGCCGCTCGGCGCGGGCCGCGCGGCGTGCCACGTACGAGCCGGACAGGTCACCGAGCAGAGGGACGACGCCCATGTCTGAGGACCGACCGACCGACGACGGCCCAGTTCCGGCCGGCGCCACCCCAGTCAACCGCAGCGCGGTCGCCCCGATGGAGATCCGCGGCGTGTCCAAGGTCTTCACGAGGCGTGGCCGCGGCCGCGAGAAGCTGGTCGCCGTCGACGACGTCTCCTTCACGATCCCGCCTGGCGCGGCGATCGGCCTGGTGGGTGCGAGCGGCAGCGGCAAGAGCACGCTGGCCGGGATGATCACCGGCTCTCTGCGCCCGACCAGCGGCTCGATCCGGTTCGGCGACATCGAGGTCGGCGGCCTGCGCGGATCCGGCCTGCGCGACTTCCACTCACGGGTCCAGATGGTGTTCCAAGACCCGTACGGCGCGCTGAACCCCCTGCACACCGTCGAGTACACCGTGGTGCGGCCGCTCCAGAACTTCCTGCGGCTGTCGGCCACCGAGGCGCGCGACCGCGCGCACGAGATCCTTCAGACGGTCGGGCTCACGCCGACCGACCAATACGCCGCGAAACTGCCTCACCAGCTCTCGGGCGGGCAGCGCCAGCGTGTCGTCATCGCCCGGGCGCTTGCCTGTGACCCGGAGCTGATCGTGGCCGACGAGCCCGTGTCGATGCTCGACGTCTCCCTACGCGCGGGCGTCCTCAGGCTGCTCACCGACCTACGGGAGCAGCGTGGCCTGAGCCTGCTCTACATCACTCACGACCTGTTGAGCGCACGGGTCGCGACCGACGAGATCCTCGTGCTCAACAAAGGGCGCGTGGTCGAGCGGGGCGTCACCAAAGACGTCCTCCAGCACCCGACCGACAGCTACACCGTCCAGCTCCTCGACGCTATCGCCACCCCCGCCCGCTAGCCCACCTCCAACGAAGAAGGTGCCATCCATGTCCTTATCGACTCCACGCTCCGCCGTCAAGGCAGCCGTCGCGGCAGCTGTTCTCGGCCTCACCGTTCTGACCTTGCAGCCGTCCGCGGCCGCACCGGTCGGCCGCTCACCGGCAGCCCGGGCAGGCGTCGCCGCGGCCAGCCCGGCCCGCCCCGCGCTCGACCACCGGCACTCGGTGGCGCGCTACACCGGACTGAAGCCGCGGCAGCGGGCGAACCTGATGGCGATCGCTCGCCAGAGCTGGGCGTTCTACGGCGACGACATCGACGCCGCCACCCAGTTGCCGATGGACAACCTGACGTACGCCCGAGGCTCCAGCACCCCGACCTCGCTCGGCATGTACACCTCGTCGGCGAACATCGGCGTCTACCTGTGGGCCGTGGTCTCGGCCCGCGACCTCGGCCTGATCACGGCGCACCAGGCCACCCACCGTGTCCGCGCCACGCTGCGCTCGGTGCACAAGCTGGACCGGTACAAGGGCTTCCTCTACCAGTGGTACAGCACGGTGAACGGGAAGGTCCTGACCAACCCCGGTCAGGCGCCGTGCACGACGACGACCGGCACGTTCGACAACTGCTCGTTCGTGTCCAACGTCGACAACGGTTGGTACGCCTCGGGGCTGATCGAGGTGCGGCAGGCGCTGCCGGCCGCCCGGCACCTGGCGAACCGGTTGCTCAAGCCGATGAACTTCCACCTCTTCTACGACGGCCGCGCGGAGACGCACTGCAACACCAACCCGGCGATCACGGGCAACGAGCCGACGGGGCAGATGTACGGCGGCTACTACGTCGGGTCGATGAAGGGCCAAGGTCCCGCTGACGGCCCGATGTACCACAACGGCGCGCTCTACAGCGATCCCAGGATCGGCGCCTACATCGGGATGGGTCTGCACCAGATGCCGGGCAACGTCTGGTGGCGGACCTGGCGCGAGCTGCCGCCCAAGGCGCCGTTCGCCGACTGCACGAGCACGGATCCGGACTTCTCCTGGCAGGGCCAGTGGCCGGCGCATGGCAGGTGGGAGAAGATCAAGGACCCCCAGTCGCACCGCACGTTCAACGTCTGGGAGGGCCATTACACCTACCCCGACTCGAAGCTCAGGTTCATCCCCACGTTCGGCGGCGGGATGTTCGAGGGCCTGATGGCCAACGACGTCGTCCCCGAGACATCCTGGGGCACCCACAGCTTCGGGCTCGCGGACAAGCGACTGGCCCGCGTGCAGATCAGATACACCAGGCAGCAACTGCACTTCCCGGTCTGGGGCATGTCGCCGTCCAGCACAGCCGACGACACGGGTGGCTACAGCGGGTACGGCGTGGAGGGGCTGACCTTCCCCTATCAGGCCACCGGCGCGAACCGGGCGAACCCCAACGAGGGGCTGTCGCAGTGCCACACGTGCGCGACGGAGGACGTCGTCACTCCACACGCCTCGTTCCTCGCCCTCGACGTCACCCCGCAGGCGGCCTATGCGAACATCCAGCGGCTTCGCAACCTCTACCCCGGCGTGTACGGCTCGCGCGGCTTCTTCGACGCGGTGAACCCGGCGACCGGCAAGGTCGGGCACCGCATCCTGGTCCTCGACCAGTCGATGATCATGGCGTCGCTGGACAACGCGCTCCGTAACCGGGCGCTTCAGCGGCACTTCGCCGCCGACCGCGTATCACGGGTGGCGCAGACCTACCTCTCCTACGAGCACATGACGCTCGGGTAGGGCGGCGAGGGCGGCAGGCCCTAGCGGACGACCGCGACCGGGCCGGTCGCGTGGTGGAGGACACCGTGGCTGACCGAGCCGAGCGCCATGCTGGCCAGGGAACCTCGACCGCGGC
>JBBSET010000066.1:0-16006 GCA_038239485.1 Propionibacteriales bacterium | reverse complement strand
GAACTGCTCGACCTCGACCCCCTCGCAGGCCAGTGCGGATACCAGGTCGCGGGAGTAGTCCGACAGCTCGACCAGACGGGTCATGCCGTAACCCGGGCCCTGGACGGCGGGTGTGAAGTCGTCGCCCAGCCCCCGCGACACCACCCACTCGATCTCGAACGCGGCCTTGACGGTGATCGCCTGCTCGGCCAGGTAGGCGCAGAGCCGACGAAGGAGCAGCCGGCTGCACTGGGCGTGCGGCCGTCCCGACTGCTGGTAGCGGTCACCGGGGGCCCAGGCCCAGCCGGGCTGAGCAGCGAGCGCGACGGCGCGGCTCATGTCGGGCAGGATCCGGAGGTCGCCCACGGGCGCCGAGCCGTCTGTCGGGCCGACCACCCAGTCGTCGAACCTGAACCGGTCGAAGCTGGTAGAGATCCCGACTCCCCACGCGGCCAGCTGCGTCACCCGGGCGAGCGGCACGGTCTTGACCCGGGTGATGCCCGAGTTGTCGACGAAGGTGGTCGCCATCGCGACGACCTGCTGCGTCTGGAGCGTCGCCTTGACGGCGTGCGCAGCCTCTGCCCGAGCTTCGCGGTCGCTGATGTCCATGCCAATCCTCTCGCGTCTGGACAAACGCTACTCAGCGGCCTCACACTCGCACTTTCACCGGTCGGATATCGACCGTCGGACACGAGTCGAGGCGCCACGGACGAGGGAGCTCGCATGGCCACCAGCACCGACAAGACCGAGACCAAGCCTGGCCTTCGCCGCAGCCTGTCCGTCTGGCAGGCGATCGGCATCTCCGTGGCCCTGATGGCGCCGAGCATGGCGGCGAACATCAACCCCCAGGGCACCGCCGGCCTGGTCGGCCGGGCGACACCGCTCGACTTCTTCCTGGCCGCCGTCGCCGTGCTGCTCATCGCCTACGTCTTCGTGCGGCTGTGTCAGTACTACCAGCACGCCGGATCCGTGTACGCCTTCGCCGGTGCCACCCTCGGCGCGAGGGCCGGGGCGGTCGCGGGGCTCGGACTGTTCGGGACCTACGTCTTCTACGGCCTCGTCACGTCCTCGGCGGCCGGGTACTTCGGCTCGGGCTTCCTCGACCAGGTCGGTATCTGGAACAACCCACCGCTGTGGTCCGGGTTCCTGATCGGCGGGCTGGCGCTCCTCCTCGCGCTGGTGCTCGCGGTCCTCCCGGCCCGCGGGTCGACGTCGATCCTGCTCACCGTCGAGGGTGTCACAGTGGCTCTGATCGTGCTGGTGGCAGCCGTGGTGCTGGTCAAGATGCTGGCCGGCAACGCACCGGGCGACGCACACGTCACGATGACGGTCTTCAAGGTCGCGCCGGGCACGCCCAGCTCGGACCTGTTCCTCGGGATCATCTTCGGCCTGCTGTCGTTCGCGGGCTTCGAGGCGGCGGCGACCCTCGGCGAGGAGGCCCACCACCCGCGCCGCGACATCCCGCGGGCGATCCTCGGCACGGCGATCTTCGGTGGCGTCTACTTCACCGTGGTGACCGCGATCGAGATGATGGCCTTCGGGCCGGACAAGCAGGGCGTCAACCGTTTCGTCCACTCCACCGCTCTGATGGGAGACCTCGGTACGTCCTACATCGGCGCCTGGGTCGGCGACGTGATCACCCTTGGGGCTACGGTCAGCGCCTTCGCGTGCTGTCTGGCCTGCGTGGTCGGAGCGGCACGGCTGCTGTTCGCGATGTCGCGCGACGTGTCACCGGGCTCGGCCTTGGGCCGCACAGCCGACGACGGCTCGCCGGTCGTCGCGACGGTCGCGGTCTCGGCGCTCGTTGCCCTGATCGGCCTGGTCTGCGCGGTGTTCTTCGGGGCACACCCCTTCGACACGTTCCTGTGGAGCGGCACCATCGGGACCCTCATCCTGCTGGTCGCGTACGTGTTGGCGACGCTCGGCTGCATCAAGCTGGTCTTCGTCGACAAGAGGCTCAGCGTGCCCCAGTGGCAGGTCGTCATCCCGATCCTGGCGCTGGTGATCCTCGGCTACACGATCTATCGCAATGTGCATCCGTACCCGCAAGGCAACCCGGGACGGTGGCTGCCCGTCGTGGCCTTCGGCTGGCTCGGTCTCGTGACGGTCGTCGTCGTCGCCGTCCCCGGACTGGCCCGACGGCTGACCCACGGACTCGCGGCGGCCGACGAGGGCGAGCGCGTGTCTCGATGAGCAGCGCCGCCGTCCGATGAGCAGGTCGGGCTCGCTACCCCCTCGCTTCGTGACCGGGCACCTGGTCGACCACCACTGCCACGGCCTGGTTCGTCGCGACCTCGACCGAGCGGCGTTCGAGTCGCTGCTCAACGAGGGGGTCGCGCCGGGGCCGCTGGGGACGACGTACTTCGACTCGATGCTAGGGCTCGCGGTGCGCCGGTGGTGTGCCCCGATCCTCGACCTCGAGCCGCTGGCCGCCCCTGAGGACTATGTCGCGCGGCGCATCGAGCTGGGCAGCGACGAGGTCAACCGCCGGCTGGTCACGGCGGCCGGGGTCAGCGACTTCGTGGTCGACACCGGTTATGTGCCCGAGCCGATCACGTCCGCCGCCGAGCTGGCGGACCTCTGCGTCGGCTCAAGCCACGAGGTGGTCCGACTGGAGGCGCTGGCCGAGGCGCTGCTCGCCAGCGGGACCGAGGCGGGCGAATTCCCGCAGCGACTACTGGCAGCGCTGGAGGCATCGCCCGCTGTCGGCGCCAAGAGCATCGCGGCGTACCGCGTCGGGCTCGAGCTCCCCTCCACGAAGCCGACCGACGACCAGCTCGTGGCCGCGCTCGGCCGGGCCGAGCCAGCGGCCGATGGCCGGATCAGGCTGGCGGACCCGGTCGTCAACGGGTACCTGGCCTGGACGGCGGTCGAGCAGGGGCTGCCGCTGCAGTTCCACGTGGGGTACGGCGACAGCGACGTCGACCTGCGCAGCTGTGACCCACTGCTGCTGACCGGGTTCCTCCGCGCGACCCAGGAGCGCGCGGTGCCGGTCATGCTGCTGCACAACTACCCGTTCCACCGGCACGCGAGCTACCTCGCCCAAGTGTTCGACCATGTCTTCATGGATGTCGGCCTGGCTGTCCACAACACCGGCTCGCTCTCGCGTGCGGTCATCTCCGAGTCGCTGGAGCTGGTGCCGTTCGCGAAGATGCTGTACTCGTCGGACGCGTTCGGGCTCGCCGAGCTGTACCTGCTGGGCGCTGTCCTCTTCCGCCGCGGCCTCTCCGAGGTGCTGGAGCAGCAGGTCAGCGACGGCGAGATGGGGGAGACCGATGCCCGGCACATCGGGGAGCTGATCGGGGCTCAGAATGCCCGGCGGGTGTACGGCCTGACCACCGGTTGACCCGGTCGCAGCGGCGGCTACGCAAGAGTCGGGTCTTGCTGGTCCTCTCCATGAGTGATGTCCGAGGGATCGTCGACCTCGGTGGGTTCCGGAGCGTCCGGCGACAGCGGGGCATCGTCGGAGTCGATGTCGGTGCCCGGGTCACCGGCCCCACGCCCGACCAGCGAGCTGATCATCGTGTTGGCGACGGCGACCGTAGGAACGGCGAACAGTGCCCCGACGATGCCGGCCAGCTCAGCGCCAGTGGCGATGGCCAAGATGACCGCCAGTGGATGGACAGAGACGGCCCGGCCCAGCAGGAACGGCTGCATCACGTGCGCCTCGAGCTGGTTCACCAGCAGGACCACGCCCAGGACGGCCAGGGCGATCACGGGGCCGTTCGCGACGAGGGCCACGAGAACGGCCAATATCCCGGTGAGGGTGGCACCCACGACCGGGATGAAGGCTCCGAGGAACACGATGACGCCAAGCGGCACTGTCAGCGGCACACCGAGAACGAACGCGCCGACCCCGATCCCGATACCGTCCACGAGAGCAACGATGAGGGTGGCCCGCACGTAGTGGCTCAGCGTGACCCAGCCGGAGCGTCCGGCGTCGTCCATGGGTACCCGAGCGGCCCGGGGCAGCAGCCCCAGCAGCCAGGCCCAGATCCGCTGACCTGATGCCAGGAAGAAGAAGGTCGAGAACATCGTGATGAAGAAGCCCTCGGTCAGGTGCGTGGCTGTCGACGCCACGCCCACAGCTCCCGAGACGATGGTGCCCTTGTTGTTGGAGAGGGTGTCGCCGATCTGGTTGACGTAGTCGCTGAGCTTCGCCGCCGACAGGTTCAACGGTCCGGTCGACAGCCAGAGCTGGACCTTGTCGAGGCCGTCGACCGCCTGGTTGCGGAGGTCGGGGTAGCCGCTGATGGTCTGCTGCCCGACCAGGGCGAACATCGCCAGCACCAGGAGCAAGGCTCCCAGCAAGACGGTGATCGAGGCGACTCCGCGATGAGTGACCGTGGCGAGACGCTCGACGAGCGGCTGGAGCAGAGCAGCCAGCAGCAGTGCCACCATCACCGGGATCAGGATCCCCGAGAACCTGGCGAACACTCGGCTGACCAGGTAGATGCCGATCGCGACGACACCGAGCCGCCAAGTCCACTCCGACGCGATCCGGACCCCCGGCGTGACGAAGTTGCTGGCTGTGACCGGACCATACGTCTCGGCCGGGACGCCGCCGGTCGGGCCCGGCCTAGAGTCGTCGCCCCCCTCGGTCGTCATGGGCGCATCCTGTCCTACCCCAAATGCGCTTGCAACATCGGGAGGCGGGTGGTCGAGGTGTACACCAGATCATCGGTGACTGCTACAACAGGGTCCGGCGCCAGCGGCCGTCGGTACTGATCATGCGAGCTGCGCCGAAGAGCTTGAGCAGCCTGGGACACTGAGGCCGTGCATGTCGCCGCCGGGATCGTCGCATTGGTGGCCGTGGTCACGCTGGTCAGCGCGGTCTCGCGCCGGTTCGTGTTCCCGGCTCCGCTGGTCCTGGTCGTCGTGGGCCTCGTCGCCTCCTACCTCCCGGGCGTCCCGACCGTCCACCTGAAGCCCGAGATCGTTCTGGTCGGCTTCCTTCCACCGCTGCTGTACTCGGCAGCGCTGAACACATCCTTGCTCGACTTCAAGCGCAACATCCGCCCGATCGCCTTCTTGTCGGTCGGCCTGGTGATCGCCAACACCGTCATCGTCGGCCTGGTCGTCTGGTGGCTGCTACCGGTCCCGCTCGCGGCAGCCTTCGCGCTCGGTGCCGTGGTGGCCCCCCCGGACGCGGTGGCCGCCACCGCCATCGCCCGCCGGGTCGGGATGCCGCGCCGGATGGTCACCATCCTGCAAGGCGAGAGCCTGGTCAACGACGCCACCGCCCTGGTCTCGCTGCGGACAGCGATCGCCGCCCTGAGCGGCTCGGTGTCGGCGCTCCAGATCGGGTACGACTTCGTGGAGACGGCCGTCGGCGGTGTGGCGGTGGGGATCCTCGTCGCGTACGTCACCGGTCGCGTCAGGTACCACATCGAAGACGAGACGACCAACACCGCCGTCTCGATGATGACGCCTTTCATCTCGTACCTGCTGGCGGAGCAGTTCCACTTCTCCGGCGTGCTGGCCGTGGTGTTCACCGGCCTGCTGCTCGGCCACAAGTCGCACCTCGTCCAGTCGGCGTCGTCCCGGATTTTCGAACGCACCACCTGGACGACCGTCGACTTCCTGCTCGAGAACACCGTGTTCCTGCTGATCGGGCTGCAGGTACGCCAGATCGTCAGCTCGGCCAGCCACAGCAACCTGGGCTGGAGCACGATCCTTACCGCCTGTCTGGCGGTGACACTGACCGTGATGCTCGTCCGGCCGCTATGGGTCTTCCCGGCGACGTACCTGCCGCGGCTCATTCCGGCCATCAGGGACACGGACCCGGTGCCGTCATGGACCAGCCCGGCCGCGATCTCCTGGGCCGGTATGCGCGGGGTGGTGACGCTGGCGGCCGCGTTCGTGTTGCCTGTGCACACCCGGAACCGCGAGGTGCTGATCCTGATCGCACTGGTCGTGGTCGGAGCGACCTTGCTGGTGCAGGGCTCGACACTGCCGTGGGTACTCCGACACCTCGGCGTGACAGGCCCGGACCCGGCCGAGGACGCACTCCAGGCGGCGAGCGTCCAGCAGCGCGCCGCCGCAGCAGGACTGGCGCGGCTGGACTCCCTGATCACCGACACCGACAGCAGCGAGGTCGTCGACCGGCTCCGCCGGCGAAGCAGTGAGCGGTCCGACGCGATGTGGGAGCGACTCGGCGGCGGCGACGAGACACCCAGCCAGGCATACGGCCGGCTCCGGATCGAGATGATCTCCGCCGAGCGCCAGGAGCTGATCCGGCTGCGCGACTCCGGATACATCCCCGACGAGGTGATGAGGCGTGTGATCTCCTCGATCGACATCGAGGAGACGGTCCTGGACCTGGCCGAGTCGTGGAGCAGCGAGACGCGCGACAGTGACCTGCTGTCGCCCGGGGTGCACAAAGGATGCGAGCACATGGACGAGCTCGGGCCGCCGCCGTCGCCCGACACACCCGACGGGTGCGGAGCCTGCCTGGAGCAGGACCTGCAATGGGTGCATCTGCGGATGTGCATGACCTGTGGCCACGTCGGGTGCTGCGACTCGTCGGTCGGCAAACATGCCGCAGCCCACGCCCACGAGGCCGAGCACCCGGTGATGCGGAGCATCGAGACCGGCGAGGCCTGGCAGTGGTGCTACGTGCACGAGGTGCTCGGCTAGGTGCGCTGCCCGGTCGGCCCGCTCCCTAGACTTGGCTGGCTATGACCTCGACACTGTCGCTGCCGATCAGCTACCCCGAGCAGCTTCCGGTCACGCTGCGGCGCCACGACATCGCGGCGGCCATCAGGGACCACCAGGTCGTCATCGTGGCGGGCGAGACCGGTAGCGGCAAGACCACGCAGCTGCCCAAGATCTGTCTCGAGCTCGGACGGGGGCAGTCGCCCTCGGTGATCGGGCACACCCAGCCGCGGCGTATCGCCGCGCGGACCGTGGCCGAACGGATCGCCGAGGAACTGGGCACCGAGCTCGGCCAGGTCGTCGGCTACAAGGTCAGGTTCACCGACCGGTCGAGTGACCAGACCGCGGTCAAGGTGATGACCGACGGGATCCTCCTGGCAGAGATCCAGCGCGACCGCGACCTGCGCCGCTACGACACGATCATCGTCGACGAGGCACACGAGCGGAGCCTCAACATCGACTTCATCCTGGGGTATCTCAAGCAGCTGCTGCCGCGACGCCCCGACCTCAAGCTCATCATCACGTCGGCGACCATCGACCCGGGGCGCTTCTCGGCGCACTTCGGCGATGCGCCGGTGATCGAGGTGTCGGGACGGATGTACCCGGTCGAGGTCCGCTACCGGGAGCTCGTCGACGACCAGACCCAGGGCATCTGTGACGCGGTCCGCGAGCTGATCGCGGCCGGGCCCGGCGACGTCTTGGTGTTCCTGTCCGGGGAGCGGGAGATCCGCGACGCCGCCGACGCGCTGCGCAGGCTGCGGCCGGCGCGGGTCACCGACACCTTCGAGGTGCTGCCGCTGTATGCACGGCTGTCGTCGGCCGAGCAGCACCGGGTGTTCGCCGCGCACAGCGGCCGTCGGGTCGTCCTGGCGACGAATGTCGCGGAGACGTCGCTGACGGTTCCCGGGATCCGGTACGTCGTCGACACGGGGCTGGCCCGGATCTCTAGGTTCAGCGCACGGACGAAGGTGCAGCGGCTGCCGATCGAGCCCATCTCGCAGGCGAGCGCCAACCAGCGCAAGGGCCGCTGCGGGCGCCTCTCCGACGGGATCTGCATCCGGCTGTACGCCGAGGAGGACTTCGACGCCCGCCCGGAGTTCACCGACCCGGAGATCCTGCGGACCAACCTCGCGTCGGTGATCTTGCAGATGACGGCGTTGGGGCTCGGCGACATCGCCCGCTTCCCGTTCATGGAGCCGCCTGACACCCGCAGCGTGCAGGCAGGCATCCAGCTGCTGGAGGAGATCGGCGCGATCACCACCACAGCGCCGCGGTCGAGTCGGCGCCGCCGGCACAGCGGGCCTGGCAGAGGGTCGCCCGGGGCCGAGGCGACGACGTCGGGCCGAGCACCGAAGCAGTACCTGACCCCTGTCGGCAGGCAGCTGGCGGAGCTGCCGGTGGACCCCCGCCTCGGGCGGATGGTGGTCGAGGCCGCCCGCAACGGGTGCCTGCGCGAGGTCATCGCGGTGGTGGCCGCGCTGTCGATCCAGGATCCGCGGGAGCGCCCGGCCGACAGCCAGGAGCTCGCCGACGCCAAGCATCGCCGCTTCGCCGACCAGACATCGGACTTCGCCGGGATCCTCAACCTCTGGGCCTTCGTCAAGGAGCAGCAGAAGGAGCTGTCGTCCAGCGCGTTCAGGCGGCTGTGCCGGACCGACTACCTCAACTACCTCCGGATCCGCGAGTGGCAGGATCTCACCACCCAGCTTCGCGAGGTCTGCAAGCAGCTCGGCCTCTCGCTGAGCTCCACGCCGGCGTCGGCCGAGGCGATCCACCGGTCCCTGCTCGCCGGGCTGCTCTCCCACGTCGGGATGAAGGACGTCGAGAAGCGCGACTATCTCGGTGCGCGCGGCACCCGGTTCGCCATCTTCCCAGGCTCGGCGCTGGCCAAGAGGCAGCCACCGTACGTGATGTCGGCCGAGCTGGTCGAGACCAGCCGGCTCTGGGGGCGGGTCAACGCGAGCATCGACCCCGAGTGGGCGGAGTCGATCGCCGCTCATCTGGTCAAGCGCTCCTACAGTGAGCCGCACTGGGAGAAGAAGCGCGGCTCGGTGGCGGCGCTGGAGAAGGTCACGCTGTACGGCGTGCCGATCGTGTCCGACCGCAAGGTGAACTACGGGCGGATCGACGCCGCCACCTCGCGCGACCTGTTCATCCGGCATGCGCTGGTGCAGGGGGAGTGGCAGACGCAGCACCGGTTCTTCGAGGCCAACCAGGCAACCCTGGCCGAGGCCGAGGAGCTGGAGCACCGCGCCCGCCGGCGCGGCATCGTCGTCGACGACGAGACGCTGTTCGACTTCTACGACGAGCGGGTCGGACCGGATGTCGTGTCGACGGCCCATTTCGACAGCTGGTGGAAGCAGGTACGAAGCAACGATCCCGACCTGCTGACGCTCACCTTGGAGAAGGCGCTGCACGACACGGCGGAGCCGGTGGACCTGACCGAGTTCCCCGACGTCTGGCATCAGGGCGGCGCGGAGATGCCGCTGGTGTACGAGTTCGACCCTGGCGCGGAGTCCGACGGGGTCACGGTCCAGATCCCGGTCACCGCCCTCCACCAGGTGCAGGCAGACGACTTCTCCTGGCCCGTGCCTGGCCAGCGCCTCGATCTCGTCGTGGCACTGATCCGATCGCTGCCCAAGCCGTTGCGGGTCAGCTTCGTGCCCGCACCGAACGTCGCCAAGGCCTTCCTCGCCGCAGTCACGCCGGGGGAGGAGCCGCTGCTCGTCGCGCTGGAGCGCTACCTCAGGCGTACGACCGGAGTAGTCGTCTCGCGCGACGCATGGGACCTGGACAAGGTGCCGGCCCATCTGCGCCCGTCGTTCAGCGTGGTGTCGACGGCGGGCGACGAGCTGGGCAGGGGCCGCGACCTCGACACGCTGAAGCGCCGGCTGCGCTCCAGCGCCGACCAGGCGATATCGACGGTCGCGTCCGACCTGGAGCGTTCCGGACTGACGACGTGGGACGTCGGCGAGCTGCCGACGACGTACTCCCAGACCCGGGCCGGCCACGAGGTGACGGGGTATCCCGCGCTCGTCGACGAAGGCTCGACGGTCGGGATCAGGGTCTTCGGCACCACGGCCGAGCAGACCGCGTCGATGCGTCTCGGGGTCCGGCGGCTGCTCGTTCTCGCAGTGCCCTCGGCGGCTCCCGTCATCCTCAGGAACCTCAGCAACACCGAAAAGCTCGCCCTCGGGGTCAACCCCGACGGGACCGTCCGCGCACTGCTCGACGACTGCTTCGCGGCCGCACTCGACGTCGCGGTGGCCGACGCGGGGGGCCCGCCTTGGGACGAGACCGGGTTCCAGACCCTGCGTGAAACGGCTGCGAGCCGTGTCCCCGACCTTGTCGCGGACATCGTGGGGCTGGTCCGCGGTGCGCTGCTCGCGGCCTACGACATCGACCGCCGGCTGTCCGGACGGGCAGAGCTCGCGCTGCTGCCGGCGCTGACGGACATGAAGAGCCAATGGGCTGGTCTGCTGCATCCCGGCTTCGTGGCCGCCGCGGGCCGGACGGCGCTGCGCAGCTACCCCCGCTACTTCGCCGCGATGGGTGAGCGGCTCGACCGGCTGGCCGAGGACCCCCGGCGAGACGGCGTGCTGATGGCCTCGATGGCGGGGGTGCAGGCGTCCTACCAGCACGCGGTGCAGGCGCTGCCGGCCGGGGTCCCTGCCGGTGACGAGCTCGTGGAGGTTCGTTGGATGCTCGAGGAGCTCAGAGTGAGCCTGTGGGCGCAACGGCTGGGAACCGGACGGCCGGTATCCGTGCAGCGCGTTGAGCGGGCGCTTCGCCAAACCTAGGTAAAACCGTGTCCCGACTGGGGCAGATCGGCTCGAATCACACTAGAGTCCGTCAGAGTTCCCAGCGAAGGGGTTTTTGTGAGCAATACGAAGAGCGCGGCTCGACAGGTCGACAACAGCGAGTGGCTCGAGCGTGCCATCAGGGTCGGGCTGGTGTCGTACGGCGTGGTCCACCTTCTCATCGCCTGGCTGGCTCTTCAACTGGCGTTCGGGAGCAGCTCGGGCGCAGCGAGCCAGCAAGGCGCGATGCAGCAGCTCGCCCAGCAACCCTTCGGCAAGCCCCTCCTGTGGATCGTCGCCGCCGGCTTCGTGGCGCTGGCGGTGTGGCAGTTCTTCGACGCGCTCTGGGGGCACACCAAGCACGACGGCGGCAAGCGGGTCGTCAAGCGGCTCGGATCGGCAGGGAAGGTCGTCGTCTACCTCGTGCTGGCCTCGAGCGCGGTCAAGACCGCTGTCGGCGCCAGTTCCAGCTCGAAGAAGAGCAGACTGACGGCGAAGATCCTCAGCTGGCCGTTCGGTCAGGTGATCGTAGCGCTGGTCGGAATCGGCATCATCGCGATCGGGTGCTACCTCATTTCCAGAGCGGTGCGGCGGTCCTTCGAGCACGATCTGCAGCCCCAGGCGACGTCGGGAGACACCGGGTCCGTCGTGGTCAAGCTCGGGCAGGCGGGCTATACGGCCAAGGGCTTTTCGCTCGGTGTGGTGGGCGCACTGTTCGTCTGGGCAGCGGTGACGTACAACCCCAAGAAGGCTGGTGGTCTCGACGTCGCCCTGCACACCCTGCTGAGACAGGGCTTCGGGCCATGGTTGCTAGCAGTGGTCGCGGTCGGTATCGGCTGCTTCGGCGTCTACTGCTTCTTCTGGGCCAAGGACGCAGACACCTCCTCCTGAGTACTCCCCCATCCCGACGAGGCGCTGGCTCGGACCTGGTGAAGCCAAGAGGCGCCCGCCCCCGATGACCCGGGACAGGCGCCTCACCCCATCACATGACAGGGGTCACAGCAGATCAGCCAACGGCGACGCCGGCCGTCACCTCGGTGTCGTTGAGCTCCTGGTGGCTCACCCGCATGAACAGGAAGGCGATGAGCGCGCCGACCCAGATCATGATCGCGCCGACGATGAAGGCGTGGGTGGAGCCGTAGGCGAACGCCACGTTGACGACCGAGCTCTTGAAGGCCTGCAGCTGCTGCGGTGTCTGGGTGGCACCGAGCTGCGCATGGGCGCTGGCCACGATCTCGTTGGCCTTGCTCGTCGTGGCATGGACGGCCACCGTGCTCAAGGTGGCGAGTCCGAGAGACCCGCCGACCTGCTGCATGGCGTTCAGCACGCCGGAGCCGATCCCGGTGTCGTCACCGGAGACGCCGTGCACGGCCGTCAAGGTCAGAGGGACGAACACGAAGCCCATGCCGAACGACATGATCACGATCCACGGCAGCAGGTCGGTGACGTACGACGCGTGGACACCGAGTGTCGGCAGCGAGTCGGAGTACGGCAGCCGGGAGAACCCGAACAGGCCGACCCCTGCCAGGGCGGTCCCGAAGCCTGCGAGCCACCGGGCGTCGACCCTGGCGAGCAGGTTCGAGGCGATCCCGGCAGACACGATGATGCCGGCGCTGAAGGGCAGGAACGCGAAGCCGGTCTTGAGGGAGCTGTAGCCCATCCCGTCCTGGACGTCGATGCTGAGGAAGTAGAACATCGCGAACATCGCGGCGGGCACCAGCATCATGACCAGGAAGCTCACGCCGCGGGTCCGGTCGGCCAGGATGCGCAGCGGCATCAAAGGCTCCTTGACGACGCTCTCGATAAAGATGAACGAGGCCAGCAGCGCCGCTCCGGCGGCGAGCGCCGCGATGGTCCACGGGTCGCCCCACCCATGGCTGGCGTCGGCGGCACGGGTCAGGCCGTACACCAGCGACAGCAGGCCGATGGTACCCGACAGCGCTCCGGGCAGGTCGAGTGCGAGCCGTCGTCGCGCGCTCTCCGCCAGCACCACAGGGGCCAGCACCGCGGCGGTGATGCCGATCGGCACGTTGATCAGGAAGGTCCAGCGCCACGAGTACTCGGTGAGCCATCCACCGAGGATCAGGCCGACGGCAGCGCCGGCTCCCGACATCGCGGCATACACCGCGAAGGCGCGGTTGCGCTGCTTACCCGCCGGGAACGTCGTCGTGATCAGGGCCAGCGCCGTCGGACTGGCGATGGCGGCGCCGAGACCCTGGACGCCTCGCGCGGCGAGCAACATCTCCTGGTTCTGGGCGATTCCACCGAGCAGCGAGGCGAACGCGAAGAGCGAGACGCCGAGCATGAAGATCCTGCGGCGTCCGAACAGGTCGCCGAGACGGCCACCGAGCAGGAGCAGACCGCCGAAGGCGAGGGTGTACCCGGTGATGATCCAGGACTGGTTGGCCTTGCTGAAGTGCAGGTCGTTGGCCATGTAGGGGATGGCGATGTTGGCGATGGTGCTGTCGAGCACCACCATGAGCTGGGCGATGGAGATCACCACCAGGGCGGCACCCAGGTGTCGGTGACCTTGGGTGGCTTCCTCCTGCCCGCTCGCTTGCAGATCGGTGGTCATGGGGGTTCCTTGTCTGGGGGTCGTGGTCGCTTGTAGGGGGGGACGAGTCGTCACATGTCGAGGGCGCGCGGTCCTGCGATGAGCGCAGTCGAGGTGCTGGTGGAGCGGTTGGGGGGGTGATGGGGACGGCGCTGTTGTCAGCTCTGCCTGGGTACGGGTAGCGGCGTGACCGACGCGCACCTGGCTGCCGGGAGGACGACCTCGTCGATGATCCGCTCGACTATCGCGTCGTCGACGGAGAGGCGCAGGACGAACGCCCGGTGCAGGATGACCGCTGTGAGCACGGACGCGAGCAGGTCGAGGTCCACGTCTGCGGGGATCTCGCCTCGACGCTGGGCGCGCTCGTACACGCCGCGCATGGCAGCCTCCATCGGATCGAGGAAGCGAGCGTGGAAGGCCTCGCTGAACTCCTCGTCGTGCTGCAGTGCGGTGATGACGCTCGACGCCACGTTGAGGGCGTGCGGGTCGTTGAGACCGCCGCCGCCCTTGTGGCAGGCCATGGCGACCAGGTCGCCGCGCAGACTGCCGGAGTCGATGATGCTCGGGTGCGGCGAACCTTTGGCTCTGGCGATGGCGTCGACGACCAGCTCGGCTTTCGACTCCCACCGCCGGTACAGCGTGGCCTTGCTCGCCTTGGCTTCGGTGGCGACGGCGTCCATGGTGAGCCGGTCGTAGCCGACGGAGGCGAGAAGCGTCACGGTGGCATCGAGAATCTCGTTCTCTCTGGCACCTTCGATGCGTGGCCGTGATGAAGGTCTGGGTGACGAGCGCAGACTGGGGTCGATCACGCGTCACCTTCCGTTCACCTCGATGAAACGAAACTGTTCCGTTTCATAAGGTGACGCTACTCCGCTGCCCGAACGGTGCCAAACTGTTTCGCTGTGACCTGAGTCACAGCGCAAATCAGGCTAAAGCCTCAACGCGACAGCAGCCGTGGTCGTCGGTCTATACCCGCGGAGGAACGAGGCCGACTGCCTCCTCGTGGCTCAGCCCCGACAGCTCCAGCAGGTCGACAGCCAGGGACCGCATCTGGCCCAGCACGACGGCTGCCGACAGGGTCAACGGCTCGCTGGCGGTCGCCGTCACGTCGGTGATCTCGACCAGGCGCGGCTGAACCGCCTCCGGGGGCCGGTTCTCGGCGAACTCGCGAGCGAGCATCTCGGTCGCACCGGCAAGCTCGTCCATGATGATCAGGTAGTCCGGCGGCATCGTCTCCTGCAGCCGCGCGCTCACCTCGATCCTCCTGATCAGCACCCTGGTGTTGCGCAGCGCCCGGTCCAGCGGCCCGACCAGCTCGGCGATCGACCGCACGTGTCCTCGGGCCCGTCGGCGGAACGGCGACGAGCGCACCACTTCCAGCCCCTCGCGGGCGGCCGCGCGCAGGTCATTCAGCGACGACTCCGTCTCCCTCGCTCTGGCGAGTACCTCCGAGGCCTGCTCCAGGTCGACCTGGCGTGCGCTCTCCCTCGCCGACCTGAGCAGCCGGGCCAGCTCGAAGGTCACCTTCGCCGCGGTCTCGCGCGGTTTGCGCAGCGGCGCGGCCGGCACGATCGTCGCGGCCACCAGTGCCACGCCGCCACCGATCAGGGCATCCTCGATGCGGCTCAGCCCGCCGTCCAGCGGCAGCAGGAGGGAGACGGTGATGGACTGCACGGCGGCCTGGTTGACGAACAGCACGCCGGCGTCCAGGAGCACGGCGGCCGACATGGCGGCTGCCACGATGACGGCGACCTGCCAGTCACCATGTCCGAAGACGTGACTGAAGAGGTCGGCGATCCCGATGCCGATGGAGACGCCCACGGAGACTTCGGCGACCCGTCGGAGCCGCTGGCCGTACGAGGTGCCGAGCGAGAGGACCGCGGCAACGGGGGCGAAGAAGGGCGTCGTGTGATCGAAGAGATAGCGCCCGATCAGCCAGGCGACGCCTGCTGCGATCGCGCACTGCCCGATCATCCAGCCCTTCGACTGAAGCCGTCGCAGCCTGGCCGCGAGCGACAGCCGTCCACGCTCCCAGGCCCGGTCGCTGAGCGTCGACAGTTCCACTCGGCCATCCTGGCAGTGCCCGCGTGCGGCGTTGTTCACAGGTCAAGACAGGCACTCCAAGGACACGCGGGTGAGACGCGGTGAGACGCGCCACACGATGCCGCTGAGAGGCGACCGTGACTTGCCCGTTATAAAGAGGTCGCGTAGGGTCTGGCGGGTGCCTCCACCGGGAGGGACGCCGCGAGCGGGACGCCGAATCCTACCCACCGCAGACGGCAGCCACGACCAAACACCGAACTGGGTAGGAGCGGGGGACCCGTGAACACGGCCTCGGCGACCACGGTCGCAGAAGCCTCGGGGTGAAGTTGCTTGGCCATCACGGCAGGCGACCGGGCGCACCTTTCCGCCCGAACCCGACAGCTCACTTCGTAGGCGGCGGGAAGGCTAATCCATGGCCTATGAGCCACGTCACCGCGCCCAAAAAACGACTGGAACCCCGCGACCAGCAGCAAGGCGGTCGGTGCGCACAGCTGCCCTCGCCGTGGCTGCTGCCGCCGCCGTCGCCGCACCTCTCTCCTCCACGATGTCGAGCGCCACCGCCGCCACCGACCAGACCTGGAACCGGCTGGCAGGCTGCGAGTCCGGCGGCAACTGGCACATCAACACCGGCAACGGCTACTACGGGGGTGTGCAGTTCAACGCCGGCACCTGGCTCGCGTACGGCGGCGGGAAGTACGCCAGCCGGGCCGACCTGGCCAGCCGCTCGGAGCAGATCATCATCGCCGAGAAGGTCCTGAAGAACCAGGGTTGGGGCGCGTGGCCCGCCTGCTCGGCAAGCCTAGGGCTCACGGCGGCCGATGCGCGCGCGACCAACGGCACCGTGCATGCCGAGTTCAAGCACGGGTGGCGCTACAACGCGGGACAGCGCCGCGTTCACACCCCGCCCATGAAAGCCATCTCGGTCCCCTAGTGAGGCTGCGCCCTCGCGAGCTCCTCGGAGCATCCCCCTGAT
>JBBSET010000065.1:0-16109 GCA_038239485.1 Propionibacteriales bacterium | reverse complement strand
AGCGACACCAGGTGGGCTTCCTGCTTCCGGTTCAGCTTGGGCTGCTTGCCGCGCAACCGGCCCTTCGCTTTCGCGACCTTCATGCCCTCGCGGGTCCGGAGTCGGATCAGGTCGGACTCGAACTCAGCGACCATGGCGAGGCCGTTGAACAGCAGCCGGCCGACCGCGTCGGCTGGGTCATAAACCGACCCGCCGAGACTCAGGCTTATCTGCCGCGCGGTGAGCTCGTCGGCTCGCTCGGGCGTCGGGCAGGGACCGGGCGAGACGGTCGAGCTTGGTCAGGACCAGGGTGTCGCCGGCTCGGCAGGCCGCGAGCGCTTCGCGGAGCCCGGGTCGCTCCCTGTTGGTGCCGGTCAGGCCGTGGTCGACGTAGATCCGCGCAGCCTCGACGCCGAGGCCGAGCAGGGCGTCGCGCTGGGCAGTGAGGTCTTGTTGATCGGTACAGCATCGGGCGTACCCGACAAGCAGCGCGCTCATGGCGCCCCTCCAAAGAATGGCCCGGTCGCGCCGCCGGACACGGCCGGCTCGGGCACCGGGCCATGCCCGACTCCACCAGCAAGCCGCCCCGACGCCACGACCACAAGGCCAGCAGCGGCCCGCATCAGGATCGCTGAGTGGGGCACATGCTGCGGGCCCCGGTTCACGGCGGTCTCCGTCGGCGGTCGACTACGGTGGCGGCGTGGGTGAACCGACGAGATGGGTGACGGCGCACGACGACGGTCACTCCCAGTGGTATGTCGAGCGTTTCCGACGTATGGCTGTCGAAGGGGCCGACCTCGCCGGCGAGGCTCGACTGTTGGACGCCATGCTCGCGCGGCGATCCCGGGTGTTGGACGCTGGATGCGGTCCCGGCCGGGTCGGCGCTGAGTTGGCCATCCGTGGGCACGACGTGGTCGGTGTGGACGCTGATCGACAGCTCATTGAGGCGGCGCAGGTCGATCACCCGGGCCCGGTGTGGCTCGTCGCCGACCTGACCGACCTCGATCTGGCTGCCGCCGGCGAGTCGGAGCCATTCGACGCCGCAGTCGTCGCCGGCAACGTGATGCCGTATCTGGCGCCGGGAAGTGAGCAGGCGGTGCTCACCAATCTCGCTGCGCTCCTGCGCGAGGATGGGTTCCTTGTCGTGGGTTTTGGCCTCGATCGCGGGTACTCCCTCAGCGACTTCGACACCCACGCCGCAGGTGCAGGTCTGCGGCTCGAGCACCGGTTCGCCACCTGGGATCTGCGGCCGTGGCGCGATGATGCGCCGTTCACCGTCACCGTACTTCGACTGGCGTAAGCCAGCCATGCACCTCGACCGGCGGCGCGTTCTGGTCTCGCCCCATGTACGAAGCTGCCGCGTTTCGCGCAGTCGAAGCCTCCTCGCCGATCCGGCTCAAGGCGTCTCGCAAGCTGAACGGCCAATGGTGACTCACAGCCTTCGCCGCGCCGGCCCCGACCGTAACCGTCCCCTTCCCGATCGGGGATCGGCTATCGGTCACGCGCGGTGGCGCCAACGTGACGTGGCTTCGCGCTACTTGTAAACGCGCCCTGTGATCCATCAGCGGGCTGCTTGCCACATCGGGTCGCGACCCGTGCGTGCCACGGTGCGCTCGAGCCGCGTCGCACTGTTCGGCGCAGTCGCCACGGGACCAAACGGCCCCTCGCCAGTGGCGAGCTGGTGCGCAAACAGCTCGAAGAATCTGTCCACCTGGTCTAGGCGGGCATCGTCGACGCGGAGAGCCTGGCCAGTGGACCGGGCAAGGTCCCAGCCGTGCACCGTCAGCTCCTCAATCCCAACCACGGCGTTGTCCGGGACGTCAATTTCGACGCCTCCGGCCGATACCCTGCCCTTCCAAGCTGTCTCCTTGCGCCAGGAGCTGGCCAGTTCGTGAGCTGGTTGGGAATCGCCACGCGCCAGTCGTCGACAAGATCATTCGGTGGCCGCGGCTGCTCCTTTCGCGCGTTGTGGGTGAAGACAGTCGCGAACAGGTGAACATGCGCGAGCAGATCGGTCACGGACCAGTCGGGGCAGGGGGTCGGGTAGTCGAGCTGATCGTCGCGTACGCCGCGCACCAGCCGGCTCATCTCCTGCGCCGCCGGTCCTAGGTCGAACATGGCACCCTTCCTTCCGGATCGGGGTTCGTCGATACCGACTGTGTGCACCGGGCAGAATCATCGGTAAGAAGCTTGATGTCGCGTCATCCCGCACCATAGACGAATCTCCTCTGCGGCACTCTCGGCGTCCTGGCAGGGTTCGGCTTGCGGAACGTCCGAACATGCTGATGTGCGTACGGTTGACCGTCCCCGCCAGATCCTGACCGAGCAGCACGAGTCGCGCCTGCTTAGCTCGCTCAAAATACCTAATTGGCTCAGGTCGGGTGACTCCGTTCTTGCGCAGTTAGGACGGTGACCGTGGCTCGGGCCCAGGAGGTGTTGAGGTATCCCTTCGGGTTCCAGACCTCGCTGGCTGACCGGGGCTGTGTGGCGCCGGCGGTGTCCCAGGCTCGGGCGCTGATCCTCGCTGTTCCTTCTTGAAGCGGCAGCGTGATCCGCCACAGGGACCAGGTCCAGGGGCCCTGCCTGGTTGTCCAGCTCTGCGTGGATCCAGGTGGCGCCGTCGTCGAGCGATAGGTCGACGCGCGCGATGTCTCGGTCGCCGGCGTACGCGTAGCCATGGACCTCGGTTAGGCCGCCAGGGATCGTGGTGCTGTCAGCCGGCATAGGATCGCGGAGGTCAACGGGACCGGCCCCAGCGACATTCCGATCCCTGGTCCGGGGGTGCCGTTGGCGGGGAGCAACCGGTAGGCCGTCTCCTGGAAGTAGTTGTCCGACGGGCGCAGTGAGGCGGTGGCCCGGTCGAGCCACTTGACGCTGCAGGCCCCGATGTATCCCGGTACCACGACCCGGACCGGGGCACCATGCACGGCGGGTATGGCGTGTCCGTTCATTTGCCAGGCAAGCAGCACCTCGTCGGAAAGTGCCTTCTGGATCTCGACGGACGACCCGTAGGTGTGGACGTGGGGTCGCTGGCTCGGTCCTGTCGGGGGCGCTGAAGCAGACGTGACGAGCGTGCTCCTGGAGGCCTGCGGCTCGTAGGACGTCGGCCAGTCGGGCGCCGGTCCAGGTGGCGGTGGAGGTGGCACCTGGTCCCCATGGGTCCTCGCCGGGCACGTGACGTACTTCGTTGAGGTCTGCGCGCCGGTTGCCGGCGCACTGAAGGGTGGCGGTAAGGGTGTGGTGTTCGAAGTCCTCTTGCAGCGCCGTCATGCTCAGCTCGAGCGGCGTGGTGACGAGTCCGTCGATGCGGAGCTGCCAGGTCGCCGGGTCGAGGGTCGGGACGGGACCGTGGTTGCGGGTGTAGAAGGTGTCGACCGGTGTGAGGTGTCGGCCGGCGAGGGCGTGCGGGGCCGGTTCGGCGTTGTACGGATCGGTTCCGTGCGCGATCATGTCCTCGCGTTTGCCCCAGCGGGCGGAAGCCACTCGGTCCTGAGCCGAGCGGCTTCCCGAAGGCGTAGGGGTCACGCGACACCAGGCGTGGCCGGCATCGGCTTGTGAGTGCCGAGCAGCACTCGGCGCCGCGCCATCAGGTCGTCGTACTCCATGTAGACGTCTTGGAGGTGGCGGGCGCCGCTGGTGGCTACGTCGCCGAGGTGGCGGTGGGTTGTTGCTGGAGCGAGGCGTGCGGGGTCGGGGGCCACGCGTGAGGTGCGGGTCCGGCTGTGATGAAGTCTGCTGGTGACCTCTTCGGCGCCGAGCCGTGCAGGCACCCGGGAATGGCTTGGGCTGGCGCTGCTCTGCTTGGCAGTACTGCTGATTGCCGTGGACGTCACGGTGCTCGATATCGCGCTGCCGTTCATCAGTGAGAGCCTGCGTCCCTCGAGCACGCAGCTGCTCTGGATCGTTGACGTCTACTCCTTCGTGATCTCCGCTCTGCTCGTCACGATGGGGAGCCTCGGCGACCGGATCGGTCGCAGGCGTTTGCTGATGATCGGCGCCGTCGGATTCGGTTTGTCTTCCGTGCTTGCTGCGTTTGCCACCGACCCGGGTGTGCTGATCGGCGCCCGCGTCCTGCAGGGTGCGACCGGTGCAACCTTGATGCCGTCCACGTTGGGCCTGATCCGGTCTAACTTTCAAGATGCCCGGCAGCGGGGTACGGCGATCGGCGTGTGGGGCGCCATGTGGGGAGGTGGGTCGGCGGCTGGCCCGGTCCTCGGTGGTTGGCTGTTGGAGCACTTCTGGTGGGGATCGGTCTTCTTGATCAATCTGCCGATCATGGTCGTTCTGGTCGTCTTGGCGCCCAAGTTGATTCGGGAGTCCAGCGACCCGAGTCCGGCACGGTTCGACCTGGTCAGCGCTGGGCTCTCGATGGCTGCCGTCTTCCCTGTGGTGTTCGCGGTGAAGGAAATAGCAGTCCATGGAGTCTCCGTGCAACGGGTGGCCATCGCACTGGTCGGTGTGGCGGCCGGCTGGGTATTCGTGCGGCGTCAGAACAGTTCACGTGACCCTTTGCTCGACCTGCAGCTCTTCCGTAGGGCGGTCTTTGCGACGGCGATCGTGACCAACCTGCTGGCGGTGCTCGGCGTGGCCGGTGTGCTGTTCTTCGGGGCGCAGTATCTTCAGCTGGTGCTCGGGCTCTCGCCCTTGCCTGCCGGACTGCTGATGTTGCCGGGCACTTTCGCGAGCATGCTCGGCTCGCTCCTGGTGGCACCGCTAGCGCGGCGATTTGGCACCAGGTCAGCGTTGACGATGCCGCTGGTGATCGCAGCTGTCGGCGCCGCGATATTGGTTTCCGTAGGCACGGAGTCAGGGGCCATGGCTTACCTCGTGGGTTTCACCCTGATGGGGTACGGCACGGGGAGTGCGCTCACCTTGACCTCCGGCGTGGTAGTCGAGGCGGTGAACCCGGCACGGGCCGCGTCGGCATCGGCGCTGTCCGAGACGGCCATGGAGTTCGGCGCCGCCGCTGGTGTTGCGCTACTCGGCAGTGTCGGCATGGCGGTCTATCGCCACGGGTTGGTTCTGGGTGGCCTGAGAGCCGCGGACGCGCAGACCGCAAGGGACAGCATCGGCGGTGCGGTGAAAGTTGCTCGGGCAGTGGGTGGCCCGGCGGATCAGATGCTGGCGTCGGCGCAGGTCGCCTTCGTCGACGGCCTCCACCTTGCGGCGGCGTTGACGACCGTCCTGCTGTTCGCCACCACGGTGCTGGTGTCCCGGACGCTGCGCTCGCCTCGACGCTGACCTGCATGGCACGCTGCATGCGCCGCACTGCTCGGATTCCAAACGGTGCAACAAGAGGGTAGGCGGCTCGTCCGGTAGGGGATCCGCTGCGGTACACCGTGCGATAGTCGTGGCGACCGCCACGACGCGGTCATGCTCTAGGACGTCCCACATGAAGCCCGCTCTACGATGCTCCAGTGAGCGCCAACGACAATGAGACCATTAGCTGGACCGATGACCTGAGGCGGCGTCTCGACGAGCTCCTCGAGGAGTACCGGCAAGCTTTGCTCGATTCGCTGGCTGGCCTGTCGGAGGAAGAGGTGCGCTTGCACCTCGTGCCGTCGAAAACCACTCTGTTGGGGCTGGTGAAACATGTGACCTACGTAGAGGGCGTGTGGTTCGATCAAGCTCTGACCGGCCGCTCCTATGCCGACATTGGCGTCGCGACGACACCCGAACGCTCGTTCACCCTGACGAAAGCCGACACCGTGGCGTCCATCTCCGCCGAGTGCGAGGCTCGGGCGAAGGCTTCTCGTCAAGCGGCCGCCCACCTTCGTCTGTCCGACGTTGTCGATGGTCGCGGGGAGCGTCCCGTGTGGGCGCTGTACCTACAAGTGTTGCGTGAACTTGCGCAGCACGCCGGTCATGCTGACATCCTGCGCGAGCAGACCCTGGCACGGCGAGAGTCCTAGTTCGCGGCCCGTACCAGTAAGCGTTCGGCATGCGGCAGACAGTGCGGCTTACGCAACTTGAATCCGGCTCGGCCACGCTGTCGGTGAGTTTCGATGAGTTCGTCGCCTGGCCGCGGTCTTTCGTGGTGAATGCATCACAGTGAGGAGCTCGCCATGGCGCAGGGTGCCGACGGTGTCATCATGGTGCGGCCGACGGCCCGCCGGATGTTCGAGCTGGTGGAGCCGATCGGCGTTCTGCCCTACGGCGACGACGCGTTGGGCGACGTCGTCGAGGCGCTCGGTCTTAGGGATATTTGGGATGGGTATTTCGCCGGCCGCGCCGCGGCGCTTGGCTGTGTGTCGGCCGAGGTCGTGCACGCATTGTTCTACAACTTCTTCCCGGGGGAGGTGGCGCGCCATATCCCGCGCGTATGGGAGGTGACGACGCCTGAGGCCGCGTTCGCGGCCCGCGAGGACGGCTGTGCACGAGCCCTTCGGGGCATCCTCGACGATGTCGCCACGACACCTGGCGTCGCACGCGCGGCCGACTTGCTGGCGCAGGCGGCAACGAGCGCCCCGACTGAGGGCAGGGCGATGTACGCCGCGCTACGCGGCTTCCCCTTGCCTGAGGAGCCGCTGGCTCGCCTGTTTCGGGCCGCCACTCTGCTGCGCGAGCACCGCGGCGACTGCCACATCGCAGCCCTGGTCAGCCATGGGATCGGCGGAACCGAGTCACACTTCCTGGCAGCCATCGCAGTGGGGATGCCTGGAGCTGACTTCGGGCGCGTCCACCACCGCCCCCGCGCCGAGCTGGTGGCGATCGAGGAAGGCCTGCGCGTCCGGGGCCTGGTCGACGGTAACGGCCGGTTCACCGCCGTCGGGTGGGATACGAAGGACCGGGTCGAAGCTCTCACCGACGAGTTGGCTCAGGCGCCCTACAACGCCCTGACCGACGCCGAGCTGCGAGAGCTGGTCGCCGGGCTCGAGCCGATCGCTGCCCGCCTCACCGCCTGACCGCATGGTTCGCCGCAGTCCTCCATGCCGATATGGGATCGTCGCAGCGTGACCAGAACGGGATCGGCGTACGGGACAGCAAAGGACACGAGCTTCGGCGCCGGGCCTTGCGCTTGCCATACATACGTGGTTACACGCGGTCACGTCGCTGCCCTGGAAGCCTCCCGGTCCGGCTGTTCCAGAGCCGTTCGGACGTAGGGCGCTGGCCAGGACTTTGGACTCTGGTGGGCCACGGATCGTCGGCGGCCAAGCCGCGTGGTAAAGCCGCAGGTGCCCGGGGGGACCACCACCCGATCCGACCCGAGGAACCCGGTCGCGGAACCGGGCAGGGGCGACCCACGTGGGAAGGCTCCAATACATCATGGTTGGCGCGGCGCGGCGCAGGGCCGCGGAGGCGGTCCCTGGGTTTCCGTGATCCTGCCGAGCGTCCTAAGGTAGATATATGCCTGTCTTCATGATCGAGCGGCAGTTCGCCGAGGAGTTGGAGTCCGTCGATGCGCCGGGTCTGAAGCAGATCAACGACGAGGCGCAGGTGCAGTGGCTGTACTCGTTCCTGTCCAAGGACAAGCGCAAGACCTACTGTCTGTACGAGGCGGAGTCCGGGGACGCAATCCGGGCAGCCGCGCAGCGTGCAGGGATCCCGGCTGACGTGATCATCGAGGTCAGCCAGACCATCCAACCGGACGGGACGTACAGCTTAGTTCAGGCAAGCCCACCCCTGACTTCAGCGCGGCCTTCCACCTAACACCGGCATGGCCCAGGCGTCACTGACCTGCGTCAACCCAGCTGTTGGCTATGGCCAGCATCGCGGCCTGCGTCCGGTTGGCCGCTCCTGTCTTGATCAGGATGCTGCGGACATGGTTCGCGGCGGTGTGCGGGCTGATGACCAGTTGCTCGGAGATGCTCTGGTTCGAGGCGCCACCCACCAACAGGGTAAGCACCTGCAACTCCCGCGAGGTCAGGTCCAAGTCCCGCTCCGCCCTGCGCACTCCCTTGAGCAGCCGAGGAGCGTTTGTGACAGGGGCCGGCTGGTCCAGTGATGCGATCACGTCGTCGACGATGGCCACTACCCGCCGATGACCTACCGGCTCCGCGAGCGCGCGGGCCCGTTCGGCAGCGGCGCGTGCCTCCACCCGGTCGGCTGTGCGCTCGTTGGCGGCCAGATGCCGGGCCCGGGCTGCGAGGGTGGTGGCGAGGTGCACCCGCGAGTCCGACCGGGCGTCCAGGGCCTGCGCCGCGTCGAACAGGGGCACCGGGTCGCCCTCCCCAAGTGCTGAGTCCACGCAGGCGAGGTAGCGGTCGGCGCTGCCCAGCATGGCGACGAACTGCCCGGAGGCAAGGTTGAGGCCGTGGTACTCCTGCAGCAAAGGCCGCAAACGGCGGAGGGCGGCCTCGTTACCGACGAACAGGGCCGCCTCGACGAGGAAGCCCAGTACCGCGGGCCACAACGCGGAATTGCGTGCGGCGTCCGTGATGTCGTCGGTCAACGCATTCAGCAGCGCGGATGCGGGTTCGGCCATCTCGAGGGCCGTGTACAGGGCCAGCAGCCCGGGCGCCCAATGCTCGTCCGGGTCCTCGTCGCCGGTGATGAAGGGGCGAATCTCCTCCAGCCGCCCAGTCTCACGTCGGACCATGAACATCTGCACACCGAAGAGCCCCTCGGTGTCGTCGCCCTCCCAGTCGATGCTGATGCGCCGGACCTGCTCGGCGTCACGCTCAGCGCCGGCGAAGTCCCCACGAATGAACCGCATGCCGTAGCTGATCGTTGCCACCCAGAAGTCGTAGTAGGGCAGGCCGCTGCGTTCGGCGGCCCACCTCATGTCCGCGGATGCCAGGTCGATCTCTTTGCGATCGCCCAGCATGTATCCCAGCGTGCAGCGGAAGAAGCCGGCGGATCCCAGCGAGTCGTAGTCGCGCAGACGCTTGGCCAGATCCGCGAGCTCTTGGGCACGTGCCAGCGTGATGGGAGCACGCTCGGGGCTCAGCCCGTGCCAGAGACCGGCGTCAAGAACATGCACCAGCAGCTCGTCGTTTGCGATCTCCCGGGCCCGGGCGAGAGTCGAATCGCTGAGTTGGACGGAGTCCCCGGTCAGCCCCACGAATCCAATGGCGCGACCGAGGCTGGCCAGCGCGCGCACGTATGCCGGATCATCGTGGTCCGCGTCGTAGTCGCGTAGGGCGTCGATCAACAACGCGGCCGACGTCGCTTCACCGTAGCGCCTCCCGGCGCCCTCGTGGGCCGTGGCCGCTGCCAGCCTGGCTACCGGGTCCGCCGTCTCCGTGGCAACCTGGCGGCTCAACTCCATTGCCGAGGTGAATCGGCCGGCGCTGACCAAGCACGGTACGGCGAGCAGGAGTGCCTCATGACGCTGGACGGGATCGTCGGTCATGTCGGCAGCCTGCTGGAAGTACTGGGCTGCTTCCTCGTGGGCCAGCGCTCGTTCGGTCAACACGCCGGCTTGCATCAGGTAGTGACTCGCCTTGACTGACATCTCATCACCCAGCGCGTGCGAGAAGTGGTGGGCCAGCTGTTGGGTCCCGGTCAGCCCCGGTGACTGGCGGGCCTCCAGCGCGTGGCCCGCGCGGGCGTGGAGCCGCGACCTGCGAAGTGGGGGGATCACGTCGACGACGGCCTGTCGCGCCAGTGCGTGGGCGAACCGGTAGTCCAGTCCGCCGGGGACGGACGCGAGCAGCCCACCCTCGACCGCCCGCTCAAGGCACGCCAGAGTCGTCTCCTCATCGATCGGGGAAGCGCCGAGCAGGAGCGGGACTGGGATTCGCTCGCCCAGGACCGCGGCCAGCTCGACCATCTCGCGACTGGACTGGTCCAGCTGCCCGAGGCGCGACGAGTACGCGTCGCGGATCGTCCCCGGGACTCGCGGCGATCCCGCGCCGGTAGACCACCCGGTGTCGGAGCCCAGGTCGCGGCAGATCTCCTGGAGGAGAAACGGGTTCCCACCGGTCTCGTCACGCAACTGCGAGGCCAACGGCTTGGCGCGATCCGACGAAAGGTGCGCTTCCAGCCGCAGGAACTCCGCGACGTCGGCTGTGTTGAGCCCCTCCAGGTCAAGCCGATGGACCCCGGGGTTCCGGTACAGGTCCGTGATGGTCGCGACCACCGGTTCGGATCGATCGGGTGGAGTTGGTCGATGGGTGCTGACGATCAGCAGCCGGGCGTCGGTCAGGTGGTTGACCAGGTAGGACAGCATCTGCAGCGTGGATCGCGTGGCCCAGTGCAGATCCTCCAGGATCAGCGCGACCGGCTGGACCGCGGCGACCCCACGCAGCGTCTCCACGACAGCGTCGTAGAGGTCCCGAGCCTGCCCGGCGCGCTCGACGGAACCGACTTCCTGCCGGTCGAGCCCCACCAGCGACGTCAGTCGGTCTCGGACGTCGCCCCGCGACTCGGCAGCGATCACCCAATCAACAGCGGGGATCAGCGACCGGACTGGGTCCCGGAAGGGCTGGTAGGCCACCGGCGAGTCCGACAGACAGTGCCCGACCAGGACGGCCACCCCCGCCCTGTCGAGTGCCGCCGCCGCCTCGCTCACCAACCGGGACTTGCCAGCCCCGGGCTCACCGCCGACGAACACGACCTGACGGGTACCCCCCTGGGCGGCGGCCCAGATCTCCTCGAGCGTGTCAAACTCCCTCTGTCGGCCGACGAATGCCGGCCCACTCGACCTGGCCCACCACGCGGGCAACGCAGGAGGGACCCAGGCAGACATGTCTCGAAGGTAGCGAACGCCACGAACACTGGCGAGAATCAGAGCTCAGCAAGGGACTGTCCACGACTCGCACAGGGCTGGCGGGCATAGGCATTTCTGATCAGGCACGGGCACCCATCGGCTGCCATGACGAGCACTTCTGGTCATGTGCAGGCGCTGCGCTGTCCGTAGCGTCGTTAGGGTCAATACCCACACCCCAAGTAGCGGCCCTATCGGCCGCAAGGAGAACCCTGATGACAACCCCGGACATGCTTCGCGACGACATGAGCGGAACGGTGATCGCCGCCGACGATCCGGGATACGACGAGGCGCGAGCCGTCTACAACTTCATGATCGACCGCCGACCCGAAGCTGTGGCCGTCTGCACATCGACCGACGATGTCGTCGCCGTGGTCAACTATGCCCGCGACAAAGGGGCCGACCTGGCCGTGCGGGGCGGATCGCACAGCGTGCCCGGGTTCGGCACCGCAGACGGAGCCGTCGTCGCCGACCTCTCCGGGATGCGCGAAGTCCGAGTGGACCCCGCCGCTCGCGTCGCCTACGTCCAGGGCGGCGCCACCTTCAACGACGTCAACGTCGCCACAGGCGCCCACGGTCTAGCCACCCCGGGTGGGATCATCAGCACGACCGGTGTTGGCGGCCTGACGCTCGGAGGCGGCATCGGCTACCTGTCTCGGGCGTACGGGCTGAGTGTCGACAACGTGGTCTCGGTGGAGATCGTGACCGCGGACGGACAGGTCCGCATTGCCTCCGAGGAGGAGAACCCTGACCTCTTCTGGGCGACCCGGGGCGGCGGAGGTAACTTCGGAGTCGTAACCGAGTTCCGATTCCGGCTGCACCCCGTGGCCGACGTCCTGGCAGGCCCGATGTTCTTCGAGCTCGCTGACGGACCGGCGGTCTTCAAGCACTACCGGGACCTGATCGCCGACGCGCCACGGCAATACGGAGGCTTCCCCCTGTTCAACCAGGCGCCCCCACTGCCGTTCATTCCCGAGGACCGGGTCGGCGAGCCGCTGTGCGCGGTGATGCACTGCTGGACCGGCGACGTGGCCGAGGGTGAGGCCCTGATCGACTCGTTCCGGCAGGTAGCCACCCCGGTGGCCGAGCATGTCGGAGTCATGCCCTTCGCGGACGTCAACGCCCTCTTCGACGGGTTGGTCCCGCGCGGGCTGCAGCACTACTGGAAAGCGGCCTTCGTCACCGAGCTCACCGACGACGCCATCGACGCCCACTTCGTGCACGGCCCGGGAGTGCCAGCCATGAACTCGACCATGCACATCTACCCGATCAACGGGGCCTGCCACGACGTCGCGGACGATGACACCGCGTTCGGGCACCGGGATGCCTCCTTCGCGACAGTGATCGCTGGCATGTGGCCCGATCCCGCCGATAACGAGGCGAACACCAAGTGGGTGAAGGACTACTACGCGGCCATCGCCCCGCACTCAGCGGCCGGTGGCTACATCAACTTCGCCGCCGCCGACGACCAAGCACGAGTCCCGGACAACTACGGCACCAACTACGAGCGGCTGCGCGAGGCGAAGCGCACATACGACCCGCAGAACCTGTTCCACCTCAACCAGAACATCGTCCCGTAGGAAGCTCCTGCTGAATGCCCCGCCACCGACCCGGGGCATTCAGCGCACGTACCCGGCGCGTCCATCAAGTATCCGATTTCCTCAATCGGCCCAATGCCGATGGTGCACTCACCAACGACACGCGACACTAGAGAGAGAAAGAATCATGGCGCAGAACCGTGCTGTCGGGTGCACCGCCTGGCTCAGTTCCAGTCAAGGATCCCTAACGGGACGGACCGCGGCGGCCCGTCGCAGGCGCGCCCTGTTGCGTGCACGCATACGATTCGCCGGCTGTCCGGGCGACCTGCCACGGCCGTGTCGCTACGAAACGGTCGGTCGGGTGAAGAGGTCGCGCACGGTCTGCGGTTCGCGGCCGAGCAGTGTGCCGAGCAGCGGATCGACACCTGCGAAGAAGCCCTCGGAAGCGGCCTGGTACAGGCCGAGGGTGAAGCGGGCCATGAACTCCTTCTGCCCTGCGGCGACCTGGGCGGCGACCCAGTCGTTCTGATCCATCGCCGTGACCTCGATGGTGCGACCGGTCACCTCCGACGCAATCGCGGCGATCTCCTCAAACGTCGGCGCGGCGCTGGCGGTCAGCGTCGTCGGGCCGTCGTAGGCGCCGTTGGAGGCAAGGATGACGGCCGCTGCTTCGGCGGCGTCCTCGCGCGCGGTCCACGAGACCGGTCCGTCCGCGGGCACGGCAATGGAACCGGTCTCTCGCCACGGGCCCATCAGCCAGTTGAGGCTGTGGGCATAGAAGCCGTTACGCAGCGAGGTCCAGGCGACGCCCGAGTCGGCGAGGAGTTGCTCGGTCGCGGCGTGGTCGCGCCCCGGGCCGAACGGGGTGTCGAGCGCAGCACCCTGGTGGCTGGTGTACAAGATGCGCTGGGCTCCTGCGGTGACGGCGGCGTCGATCGCGGCGCGGTGCAGGCTCACCGCGTCGGCACCTGGGTCGCTGGACGACACCAACAACAGCTGATCGGCACCATCGAACGCCATCGGGAGGGAATCCGGGTCGGCGTAGTCGCCACGCCGGACGGTCACACCTCGAGCCGCGAAGGGCTGGGCCTTGGCCGTGTCACGGGCGACCACGACGATCTCGTCAGCAGGTACGCGGTTCAGCAGGCCCTCGACGGTGGCGCCATTGAGGGCGCCGGTCGCTCCAGTGACGATAATCATGACCAGGCTCCTATTAACGACGGAATCGTTTGGACAGTTTCAACGGTAACATATGGATAGCACGAGTGCGTTATCGTTGGTTCATGGTCGATGTCGTCACCAGCCGCAGCAACATGCGGGCGAAGCTCGTTGAGGTCGCAGCGCGGTTGCTTCGCGAGCAGGGGCCGGCCGCGGTCACTACACGCGGGGTTGCGGAGGCGGCCGGGGTGCAGGCACCAGCGATCTACCGTCTTTTCGGAGATAAAGACGGCTTACTAGAGGCCGTGGCCGAGCACGTGATGGCCACCTACGTTTCCGCCAAAGCTGCGATCGTGGATGCGGCGACGGCAGATGCCGTCGATCCGCTCGAGGATCTGCGCACCGGATGGCAGACCCAGATCAACTTCGGCGTCGCTAACCCGACCCTGTTTCGTCTTCTCAGTGACCCAGACCGAGTGATGCGCTCGCCCGCACTGCGATCAGGCAAGCAGGTTCTGGAATCGCGAGTCCACCGGGTCGCGCTGACCGGCCGCCTGCGTGTCAGCGAACGACGCGCTGTCGACCTCGTCCAGGCGGCCGGAACAGGCACGATTCAGGCGCTCCTGTCGACACCGTTACAGCACCGCGATCCCGGTCTCGCCGACGCCATGTACGAGGCAGTTCTCCAACAGATCCTCACGGCTGCATCCGAACGCTCCTACGACGGGCCGATAGCCACGTCAGTCGCCTTCCGGGCACTCGCGCCGAGGCTCGATATGCTGAGCCACGCCGAACGACACCTCATGGCCGAATGGCTCGACCGTGCAATCGACGCCCTCCAGCTGAGCGAACCTCCACCAGGCACCTGATCCCTATAGCGGATCGTCATCTGACACTTGAGGTGACCGTTGCCCAGCAGCACCGGGGAGACCTTGAGGGTGGTTGCACGCCAGTACGCTTCCTGTCATGTCCACCGCTTACGTAGTGGCTCTGGTTGTCCTTGTGGTGGCCATCGGCCCGGCCCGCATGGTGCTGCCGGTACTGCCGTGGCGTCGAGTCAGTGTCCGACTCGATCTCGTCGATGTCGTCTTGTCCGTCCTCGGGGTGCTTGGTTTGGCCTTCCACTGCGGCGCGATGTTCTACCGCTCGACTATCTTGTTCATTCCGGGCACTCAGACAGTGGTGGCAGAAATCAACGCTCTTGGCGCGGTGAGCATGACCACCTTTGCTGTGCCCGCCGCTCTGCTGATCGTGGGTCTTCGACGGATCAGCTCACTTGGGCTCCTGCTCATTGTCCTAGCACTGGTCGCAGTCGGCACGACGATGTACGACGCCGGCCCGCTATCCGCGCATCTCGCCGCCATCTTCGCCACCGTCATGCTGCTAGCACTGTGCGCTGCAACGCTCATTGAGCGGCCACAAACCGGCCGCCGTGTTGCAGCCAGCGCCACGTAGGACTGATGTCGGGAAAACTCGCCTGGCGCCGTCAGCTCAAGCCGGTAGGGGATCCGCTACCGGAACGAGCTCGGCCGCGTCGCGCGGGTCGCCGGGATCATTGCGGGTTGTTCCGCGGGGGATCCACGTTCGAGACGAGTTTCGTAGGTCGGCGCCACACACATCTCGCGTGATCGCTCCGCGTGCTCCCAGCGGTGACGCCGCCGGTGCCAGCTGCTCTCGCGGGGATAGCTGCCTTGGCGGCGGCTCTCCACGCCAGCGTCCGCCTCCATCCGGCGAGCTTGCCGCCGGCGGTCCTGACCCTCAGGATCTGGTCTACCTGCTGCTGAGCCGCATGGAGTGGCGCTGGTGCCGATCGCGATGCTCGACGACGGGCGCGATTTCATTCGCTGGTGTGCGGACCCCATCGCGGACGCGATCCTCGAGGTACCACTCCGGCACGGGATGGAAACGTGGGAACCAGGTCAACGACGCTCTGACCCACACCTCGTCCACCGGATCACGAACGCTCAAGCCCCGAGCGATCACATCGCGCTCGCGGCCGCCGGCCCTGTTGCGGCGTGCCTGCGAGGCCAGCGGCACAGGTACGCGGATTCGGGCTGCGTCCCAGGTGGTTTCCATTTCGACGAGAGTCGGCGGGACCTTTGACAATCGCCGAGCTCAAGAGGGCGATGTGCCGGTCGGCGCGGTGGGCGCCTCCGCTTCCATCACCTCGATACCGGCGGTCGGGCTGGCCTGCTGCTGTCAGCAGGGCTGTCGGGGGTCCTGTTCGCGCTTTTGCTCATCGCCGTGGCCGTCGCGGTCTAACTGCGCGTCAAGGCAATCCGGCAGCAGCGACATGGCGCCGGCGCTGCCCGAACAGCTCAGACGCGGCCCGCACATATAGGCGACACGACTCCGGCCTGATCGAGGAATCAACACGCCGCGACTCGCCAGCGTGGCCCTATACTGGCACCCCGCCGGGCGCAACCCAACCGTGAGAGCGGAGGCGCTAGGCATGATCGCGGTGCTCGTCGCCCTCGGTACGGCGCTGTCCACAGGTCTGGGTGGTTTGTTCGCGTTGCGGTTCCGGGACAAGTTGCACCGCATCCTCGGTTTCACCGCTGGCGTCCTCATCGCGGTCGTCGCGTTCGACCTGTTACCCGAGATCGTGAAGCTGACTAACCATACGCGTACGGACTTCACCCTACCGATGATCGCGTTGATCGTTGGTTTCCTCGGCTTCCACAGCGTGGAGAAGCTCACCCTCATCCACTCTGCGCACGAAAGCGAATACGCCGCCGACCACGAGCATCCGCAGCTGGGAGTGATCTCTGCGGTGGCGTTGT
>JBBSET010000064.1:0-16675 GCA_038239485.1 Propionibacteriales bacterium | reverse complement strand
CCTGTGGGCCTGCCGCATGTCGGCCGACATGAACCACCTCACCGAAGCTGACCTCTACGACGACGTCGAAGCCATCATCAGCGCCAGCGACTTCATCGAGAAGACCGCAGGCGCCCAACTACTGTTCATCTGATCTGCATGAGCCGGAGAGATTTGGACGACCTGGCTGGACCGTTTAGGGCTCGTGAACAACGACGACTGGGCTGGTCGCGTGATGCAGGACGCCGATCGAAGTAGACCCGATCATGGAGCCGGTGAGGGTCCGGTGGCGACGGCCACCCACCACCAGGCACTGGACGCGAGTGGACTCCTGCACGAGCTCGGCGACGACCTGTCCGTGGCGCGGCAGATTTGTCACGGCGACAGCGGGGTATTTGTTCCGCAAGGTTTGGGTCGCGCTGTCCAACATCGTCAGGGCATCTTCATGCCACCGGTTGTAGTGGCCCCCCATGGCGGCGGTGTCTCGTCCGTAGACGTTCACGGCGTCCCAGGCGGATATCGCGTGGAGTTTCCGGCTGGACCGGTCGGCGATGGCGAATGCTTCCTGCAGCGCGGCTGAGCCTGAGTCGCCTTCGATGCCGACGGCGACGGGTTGTTGTTCATGTGCAGCGCGGTCCCATCCTGGCGGGACGACCACGGCGGGAACGAGCGAGCGAGCAGCGACCGCGGTCGACACGGACCCCAACAGCAGCTGAGTGAACGTACCGCGACCGCGACGGCCGACGACGACGCACTCCGCATGGCGGCTGGCGTTGATCAGGGTGCTCGCGGGCGACGACCCGGTCAGCTCTTCGGCGATAATCGTGACTTGCTCGTTTAGCGTCTTCGCGGTCGTCTGGGCGCTGTGCAGAATCGACTGCACCTCTTCGTGGATCACGATTTTGTCGAAGTGGGCCGCGCGGTCAAGCTCAGCGGCCACGACATGGACAAGACGTAGGGGAACGCCGAGGAGCCTTGCCTCGGCGAGTGCCCAACGTACGGCGTCCTGGTTGGACTCTGAGCCGTCGACGCCGACCACCACGGATAACGCTGCTGATTCGTCCCGGTCATGGTCGGATCCTCGGGGCTCGGCTGAGTGATCGTCGTGGTGAGGGCTTGTTGACATAGCGCTACTCCTCCTTGGGCGTTGGTAACACCGTCCTGTGTTCTCGCTGCCGTGCCCAGGGCCAGGCGGCGCCGGTTGCCGGGACTTTGGTCCCGGGCGTCCGTGGAGACACTGAACCTCATGAGACCTATCCGGCCTGTTGGCTTTACTCACCCCGGCACACGTCGACGCCCCACCAGTAACCGGGACCAGACCGAGTCTGCGCCCCTTACGGCAGCCCAGCGCTTTGAGGGATGTCGGATCTGAATGCCCTACAGCACGGTCTCGAACACCAACAGTTCCAGTCTGTAGCCTCGGGCATGCCGACGAGCGACCGGTCGGCCGTGTCGGTAAGCGCCGCACGCGCGGCCGCATGGCCGCCGGCAAAGGAACGGTCACGGCGGCGACATCGATGCCACCCAGGACAACCAGCTAATGCGGCACGTCGTCCGACCGGGCGGCGTCGACGACGTGTCCGCACCCCGGTTCTTGCCAGCTGTAACTTCCTTCTTCGACGTCGACACGCATCGGCCACGGCGGCCGAAAGGCGCAGCGGCAAGACGCTTGTCATCGCGAAACACGTTCGAGTAGTGCTGCGCCACGAGACCCAGACCGCCCTGGTTGCTGGTGACAGGTCGACTGCCCGCACGTACCGGATCAGCCTCCAGACCGGTCGCCGATCGAGGCTCCCCGCCCTCCGTATCCCGGTGCACGACGCCGCCGGCGGCTTCCTGGGCGGGCACTCGTTCGTAGTGGGGGGTGGCAACGCCAGCGAGCAGTCAGCCGTCCAGCAATTCGGTCGCACCCGCGGGTGGACAACCGTCACCAACCTGCCGCAACCACGGTCCGACCTCGTTGCAGTGACCATCCACCACCGTCTTGTCGTGTTGGGCGGTTTCGACGGCACCATGTCACAGCGAAGCATCGTGGCGCTTTCGCCAGGCGGCCACGTCAGCGTCGTCGGCGCACTGGGCATCGCCGTGCGCTACCCCGCCGTCGCCGTCGCCGACGGTGCCGTGTGGTTGTTCGGGGGAGAGCACGACGGGCACCTTGCCAGCGCGATCCAGCGGGTCGACATCGAGTCCTGGCGAAGTCGCGTGGTCGGGCATCTCGGACAGCCGCTGGGCCATAGCGCCGCGGTCATTCTCGACGGGCAGATTCTGCTCGTTGGTGGACGCACCGGCCCGAGCACGGTGACCTCACAGATGTGGTGGTTCAACCCCAACGTGTCCAGTCTGCGCCGGGCAGGACGGCTTCCTTACCCCTTGTCGGACGCTGGCGCCGTAACCGCGTCCGGTGCGGCGTACCTGCTCGGTGGTGAGACGCCGAAACCGACAAAGCGGGTGGTCCGACTCACAGCTCGGCCGTGACCCAAACGGAGGGGGGTCTGCGACCCCACGCCGATCAGCGGCAACTCGCAGGGAGCGTTGGCGGCTGCGACCCTCGAGTGCGCCCCTGCTCAATCCTGGTTTCGCGGGCCCATCGCTTGACCGTCACACGCGGTTGGACGCGAGTCTGGCGGACACGGACCCAACATGTCAGTGTGTGACTGCTGGTGGCCGGGGTGCGCCCAGAACGGATCGAGATGGACGAACGTCGACATGCTTTTGGTCAGTGCCTGTGTGGCGCCATCACTTTCAGCACGCTCGGCGAGCTTCGCGACGTCTTCAACTGCCATTGCCACCGGTGCAGACGGCTCACGGGCCACCACATGGCGGTGACCGCTACGGGGATCGCGGACCTCGTCATCATCGACACCGGCGCGAATCTCGAGTGGTACTTCCCCGTCGACGACGCTGGGTATGCGTTTTGTCGAACCTGCGGATCGTCCCTGTTCTGGCGGTCGAGTAGCGCGCCGGACAGGATCTCCATCTGCGCCGGTGCCCTGAACCCACCCACAGGTTTGAGGACGACGCAAGCTTGGTGGGTCAGCGAAGCCAGCGACTATCACATTCGACCCGACGTGCCAGAAGTCGAGGCCGAGTGAGCGAACCGTGATCAGGGGAGAAGCCCGCGCCACCGATATCAGCGAGTTGCCAGCCGGGGTTCCTGAGCGTTCAGCCACGATCCGAGCCGCGACTAGCTTGGATGCTGCGCACCTTGACCCTCCCAGGCCATCGGTCTGCTTATGTGTGACTTCCTGTATGTCGGCACCGTGGGGTTGCGCCGGTTGTATGTGTTCTTCGTGATGGAGATCGGCGCCCCGTTGTCGCGCAATGCCTGCTCGCGCAATTCCTGTGCCCGAACTCGCTGCCGCTCCACGCTGCGTTCCTTGTTCTTGCGCCCCACATAGACGGGCAGCCGCATATGCACGCAACGTTGAGACGGGGGTTTAGGTGGCGAGTATCAGCTGATCGACGGCTCCAGCAGCCGGTTTACTGCGCTTCGGCGTCGCTTGTGATGCGATATTCGTTACCGGTTCGCGTCAGCGTAAGCTGCTTGTTCTCTACGGACGTCTTGCCGCTGTAGAACGTGTAGGTGATGCGGTAGCGCACTGTGGAGGAGTCGACCGCGTCGGCCGACGACACACTCACGGCCTTGATCGTGTGCCAGAAGCCGTCGTAGGACGCCCGACCGACGTTTGCCTGCATACTCGGGGCGAGCATGCTCCAGCCGGCATCGAGGTTACCTGGCACGGTGCGGTAGTACAGCTGGGTGAAGTCCTCGGGACTTGATGCGGAGGTGCCGCCCGGCACCGATGCCGACGCGGGGGGAGTAGAAGTGGTGTCCGGAGGCCCGGACGTGGACGATGCAGTGGAGGAGGGGGTGGTCAAAGAGGTCGTGGTGGTCTGTGAACTTGTCACGGACCCGCTGGAGGTGGAGCTCGATGAGCTGCCGGCGTGGTGGCGGGCGCCGGAACTCGACGTCGGGACGGTGCCCTGGGCACCGCCAGAGGTCGAGGGGTTGTTGCCGGATAAGGAGCCGAGCACGCTCAAGATCAGGGCGCCGGCGCCTACCAACACCAGGATGCCGAGGGCGACACGCACCGAGCGCCCCACCGTCGTATGTCGACTGGCGGGCTCGTCGCTGGAAGCAGTCGGGCCGTCGATCCAGCGGCCGAACTCGGAGGGAAGGACGACCGGCTGCTCGTAGTCGGGTTCAACCGGGCTCTCCAAGGTCAGCGCCTGCGTGGGTGCCGCTTGCTTAGTGGCAGGATCGTCCGCTGGCGCGATTGAAGGGGTCGACGCGGTCTCCTCCCGAATTCGATGCAGGGACGCCAGCGCTTCGGCCATCGTGAGTCGTCGGGAGTGATCTGGGTCGAGCATGCGGGTCAGCACCGCGGTCAGCGGTCCGGCGTGTTGGGGGTGCGGTACGGGCTCGTTGGCGATGGTGCTCAGCATGGCCAACGGGTTGGTGTGAGGCGGGTACGGGGGCGCTCCCTCGGTGGCGGTGTACAGCGTGATGCCGAGTGCCCAGACGTCCGAGGCGAATGAGGCCTCTTTCCCGCGGGCGAGTTCGGGGGCGAAGAACGTTGGTGTTCCGGTGACCATCCCGGTCTGGGTGAGGCGCAGGTCAGCGTGACCGCGCGCGATACCGAAGTCGCTGATCTTGGCTTCGTTGTCGTCGCCGACCAGGATGTTGCCCGGCTTGATGTCGCGATGGATGATGCCGAGGGAGTGGGCACTATTGAGCGCTGCGGCTATCTGTGCACCGATGGAGGCAACCCGGTCAGGCGGCAGCGATCCTTCGGACGCGATGAGTTGCGACAGCGTCCGCGAGGCCATGTACTCCATCACCAGCCAGGTCGTTCCGGCGTGCTCCACGACGTCGTACAGGGAGACGGCGTTGGTGTGGTTGAGGGCGGCCGTCAGCCGGGCTTCCCGCATGGCTCGCGCAGAATCTCCTGGTGTCTCGCCGGGCAGTGCTCCGATCTGCTTCACAGCGACATGGCGGTGAAGGGTTTCGTCGACGCACAGCCACACCGTTCCCATCCCGCCTCGACCGACCGGACGCACGATGCGGTACCGACCTGCGATAATGTCCGGCTGCATACCTAAGGGCTACCCAACTGACGGTGCGCCTAACCTTGTTGGCCGATCAGGCATGATTTGGCGCCGGGAGAGACCCCACAAGCCTGTCGATGACGCCCTCGACCCGTCGACCAGGCCGCGCCACATGACGTACCGCGCGCACCTGCAGGGACACCGCCGGCGTTCAAGCTCCGCACGCGTACGTACGCCGACTCCGCGGCGTGCAGTACGCCGTCCACAATCCGGCGAAGCTGGGCCCCACGATGGCGACGTCGACCTCGAGGTCTCCTGACAGCGCGGCGCGCGGCGTCAGGTCGACGCCGCAGGTCTCATGCCACAGCGGCAACGACCGGTAGCTCATCGCACTCCCCAGGAGTACGTCTGCTTGTGCAGCTTGAGATACACGAACGTCTCGGCGCTGCGAACGCCGTCGAGCGCCCGGATGCGCTTGGACAGCCAGGTCAGCAGGTGGTCGTCGCTCTCGCACACCACCTCGGCCATCAGGTCGAACGACCCCGCCGTCACGATGACATAGTCAACGTCGGCCATCGTCGCGACGGCCCTCGGCGACCGGTTCGACGCCACCATGGCGTGGATCCCGACCATCGCCTGACGGGCGAAGCCCAGCTGCAGCGGGTCGGTCACGGGCACGATCTGCATCATCGCGGCGTCGAGCAGCCGCTGCCCGCTGGCGTACGGCTGCCACCGACAGCCCTACGGCCTTGCCGATGGTGGCATACGGCACCGTCCGTCCTTCTGCAGCTGCTCGATGATGTCTTCGGACCCCTCGTCGAGGTGCTGCCCTGAGTTGACGCCGCGGGCCGTCATGTCAGCCCAGCCCGAGCGACGCGCCGAGCCCCTTGGCCGGCTCCTGGGCGGGCGCGGCGGTCGTGGCGCGTGAGCGGCGCAGCACCAGCCCGGTGATGACGATCACGACGATCGTCACGCTCAGCATGATGGTCGCGAGAGCGTTCACTGCTGGGGTGATTCCGAAGCGAACCGCGGAGAACAACACGATGGGCCAGGTGTTGGTGGTCCCGTTGGTGAAGGCCGGCAGGACGTAGTCGTCGAAGGAGAACGTGAACGACAACAGCGTGGCGGCGACGATCGCGGGCATCAGCCGTGGCAGCGTGATCTGGCGGAAGGTGGAGAGCCGCCCCGAGCCGAGGTCGTAGCCCGCCTCCTCGAGCATGTCTCCCATGCCCACGAAGCGCGCCCGGATCACCAGCATCGTCAGCGACGCGTTGAAGACGATCTGGCCCAGCAGGATGGTCCACCCACCGAGAGGCGGGAAGAACGGCACGTACCGGGGGAGCTGGACGAAGAAGATCAGCGACGCGACCGCGATGACGATCTCGGGAACGACCAGGGTCAGATAGACGATCGCATCGAACGGCACCCGCACCCAGCTGTTCATTCGCGCCAGCGCCAGCGCGGCGCACAGTCCGAGCACGGTCGCGATGATGGCCGCGGCCGCGGCGATCTTCAGGCTCGTGACGATCGCGGGGATGTAGGTCGGGTCGTGCAGACCGGCGCTGAACCAGCACGTGGTGAAGCCGTTCCAGACCGTCATGTTGCCCAGCTGGGTCGGCGGGATGTCGCAGACGTTGGACCCGTGGAACCCGGCGAGGGCGCTCGCGGTGGGCTTGTTGAAGGCGAAGAGCACCATGACCGCGATCGGGAGGTACAAGAACACGAAGACGCAGACGGCCCAGGCGGTGAAGCCGTGTTTGGCGCTGAGCAGCTTACGCACCGAACCGTTCCTCCTTGGTCGCCAGGAGAATATAGACGGCCACGAAGGCCGAGAGGGCGACCATCAGACCGATCGACAGCGCCGACCCGAACGGCTGGTTCTGCGCCGAGGTGAACTGGTCGCCGATGACGTTGCCCACGAACTCGTACTTACCTCCGCCGAGGATGTCCGGGATGATGTACTCCCCGGACATCGGGATGAACACGAGGAGCGCCCCTGTCACGATGCCGGGTAGCGTGAGGCGGAAGGTCACCTGGCGGAACGCACTGAAGGCATTGGAGCCCAGATCCTCTGCGGCCTCGACCAGTGACCAGTCCATGCGCTCCAGGGATGCGAAGACGGGGATGATGAACAACGGTAGGTAGTTGTACACCAGACCGACGCCGATGGCGTACTTGGTGTACATGATGTTGATGCCGAGGTACCTCGCGAGATAGCCGTTCGAGTCCAGGATGATCTTCAGCGAGTAGGTCCGGATCAGGAACGAGGTCCAGAACGGCACCAGCACCAGCATCAGCGCCAGCATCTTGTACGTCGACAGGTGACGCGCCATCCAGTACGCGATCGGATACCCGACGATGATCGTCAGGATCGACCCGGCGGCAGCCATCACCAGGGTGCGCTCGAAGATCTTCAGCCACAGCGATTGCAGTATGAGGTGGTACTGGCTGGTGTCGAAACCGTAGCTGATCGCGTTGAACCCGGTCTGCGTCGCCAGCGAGAAGCTGACCAGGATCGCGAGCGGGCCTAGAAAGAAGATCGCGTAGTAGATGAGGGACGGTGACGTGAGCACTGCCGGGTAGCGCGGGTGGAACGACCGGCGCTTGCGGGTACGCCCTTCCGGCAGTGTCTTGGTATCTCCCACCATCAGCCGGCGCGGAACTGCGTGTAGATCTGGGTGCGCTGCTGAACGACCTGCGGGCTGACGTTCAGGATGTAGTGGTAGTTGTCGGTGTAGCTGCTGGGCACGTTGAACAGGGGGTCGGTGCGCAGCGACGCTGGCACCTTCGACACCGCCGACGGGATCGGGATCGGGTAGTTGTGGTACTCCATCTCGGTGACGGCCGTCGCGGGGTGGAGGAGCCAGTTGATCCAGGCATGAGCAGCGACCGGGTCAGGAGCGGTCGTGGGGATGCACCAGTTGTCGGACCAGATCTCCGACGCGCCCTGCAGCAGGACGGCCGTGATGTCGCCCTCCTTCTGGCGGCCCTGGACGATCCGGCGGACGTCGCCGTTCCAGCCCTGGCTCAGGATGATCTTGCCCGCGATCGCGTCGTCGATGTACGACGACGAGGAGATGGTCGTGACGCCCTTGCGGATGGACATCAAGAAGTTCGTCACCTTGGTGAAGTCGGACGCGCTCTGGGTGTTCGGGTCCAGGCCGAGGGCCATCAACGCCAGCGGCACCACTTCCTCTGCGCCGTCCAGCACATTGGTCCGCCCCTTGCTGACGTACTTGGGCAGCAGCTTGTAGAACTCGAGCATCGTCGTGGGGTGCTCGGTCACGATCTTGTTGTTGTAGAAGATCATCGTGATGCCGAAGTCCTTGATCACGTGGAACTTGCCGCTGGTGTCGTAGCTGGGCTTGCGGAACTTGGGGTCGAGATACTTGATGTTGGGCAGAAGGGCGAAGTCGAGCGCCATCAGCTTGCCCTCCTGGATCAGCTGGGCCACTGCGTTCTGGCTCGGCACGATGATGTCGTACGTCGTCCCGCCCGCGTTGAGCTTCGCGAGCAGCTCGTCGTTGGACGAGTAGTAGGTCTCGTGGATGTTCAGCCCGGCCTTCGCCTCGGCCGGCAGCGCCATGAACTTCTTGTAGGTCGACGGGTCGTCGTACTCCGACCAGTTGAAGATCTCCAGGTGGTTCTCCAGCGGCTTGCCCGTGAGTGACGACGCGCCGCCGCCCGTGGCCTGAGGTGTGCCGCCACCGCTGGAGGTCGACGTGCTGCCGCAGGCGGCCGTCAGCATCAACAGGCCGCTGAGCCCGAGCGCCTCGCGACGGGACAGCCGTCGGCCGGCGACGTTCTCGACCCGGCGGTGCAGTCCGTCGAGCTTGGCCTTGGTGGCCTGCGGAGCAAGGATGTTCAGGTGGTCGGGCTTGTCAGTCATGGCTGCCTTCGTCGTCTCTGGAGGGTGGCGGGTCGGCCAGCAGGACGGGGGCCGACGAGTCCCATTGGATGGTGAGCGGGTCGCCCGGCCGGATCGCGTCGTGTGACGCATCCGTCCCGGCCCGCTGCTCGCGCACGAGCATCCGTGTGCCGCCGTCGATGTCGGCGACGATCTGCACCTCGTCTCCTAGGTACACCTTGGTGACCGCCACGCCTCGGGCGGTGTTGACGCGCGCACCGGACTGGGCGGACACGATGCGCAGCCGCGCCGGCCGGATGCCTACCCGCGCAGTCGTGCCGCTGGACACCGTCCCGAGGGCGCGGACGACAAGCCCGGCTCCGGCGTCGAGCTCGAACTCGCCGTGGGACGCCTGCGTCACGGGTCCGTTCAGGAAGTTCATCTCGCCGATGAAGTCGGCCACGAACGGGGTGAGCGGCCGGTCGTAGATGACGTTGGGGGCGTCGAGCTGCTGGATGCGGCCCTCAGACATCACCGCTATGCGGTCCGACATCGACAGGGCCTCACCCTGGTCGTGCGTGACGTAGATGAAAGTCGTCTGGACCTGCTGCTGGATCCGGGTCAGCTCGATCTGCATCTCCTTGCGGAGCTTGAGGTCGAGGGCGCCGAGCGGCTCGTCGAGCAGTAGGACCCGAGGATGGTTGACGAGGCACCGGGCCAGCGCCACTCGCTGCTGCTGACCGCCGGAGAGCATCGCCGGGCGGTGCTTGTCGCGACCCGTGAGCTGGACGAGCTCCAGTGCCTCCCGGGCGCGCAGATAGCGTTCCTGCTTGCCCACTCGACGCTGTTTGAGCCCGTACGCGACGTTGTCGAGTATCGACAGGTGCGGGAAGAGGGCGTACTGCTGGAAGACGGTGTTGACGTCGCGACGGTACGGCGGGGTGCCGACGGCGTCGACGCCGCCGATCAGGATCTCGCCCTCGTCGGGCTGCTCGAAACCGGCGATCATGCGCAGCGACGTCGTTTTGCCGCATCCTGAGGGGCCGAGCAGCGACAGGAACTCGCCCTTGCGCACCTGCAGGGAGACGCCGTCGACAGCGGTCAGCGAGCCGAACCGCTTCGTGACCGCCCGAAACTCGACGTCGTACTCGGCCTCGGATTCACCGCTCACACGTCAGGCCTCCCACAGGATCGTCGGGCGTCGGTGATGCGGCGCCCGGCTCTGTTCGGCGCCCTCCCGGCTGCGTGAAACCGTTGCCGAGCAGACTGCCGTCTCCTCTGAGAGGTAACGTACATCGTGGTAAAAGGTACGTCAAGGCTCGATATTCGTGCTGATACGCTGTCGGAGAGAGGGGATCCGCATGCGCATAGATGATACCTCCCGGCGGATCCTGGAGATCCTCCAACGCGATGGCCGTTGCCCGAACACGGTGATCGGCCGCGCGGTGGGCATCTCGGAGGCAGCGGTGCGTGCGCGCATCCACGCCTTGACAGAGGCTGGGGTGCTGCAGATCGTCGGCCTCACCGACCCCAGCAATATGGGGTTCGGCGTGATCGCCATGATCGGCGTCCAGGCCAACAGCGACCTCAACCGCATCGCCGCGCTGGTCTCCGGCTGGCAGGAGACGACCTACGTCGTCATCAGCGCGGGCAGCTTCGACCTGCTCATCGAGGTGGTCTGCAGGGACAACGCCGGCCTGCTCGGTCTGGTGGAGCGCTTGCGGGCCGTCGAGGGCGTCCGCAAGTCCGAGACGTTCATCTACATCTCCCGGCACAAGCTCAACTACGCGTGGGCGTCCGAGGACGACGCGGTCGTCACCTCCGCCCGAGCGACTTGATCAGGTCCGCCGCCCGCGTTACGCCGTCGCGCGCCCGCGTCCGCCGCGAGAGGCCCTCGAGCCGCGCCTTGAGTGCCCTTGAGGAGGTGCTAGGACGCCCGGTCGACCTGGTTGCTCCCGCAGCGTTGGAGAACCCATACTTCGCGGCGTCTGTGACGAAGAGCGGACGGGAACTTTATGCAGCCTGACGCACCAGCGCTGCTGTGGCAGGCGCGCCGCGCAGCCGGGCTCATCCTTGAATTCATGAACGGCCGGACGTTCGAGGACTACGAGCAGGATCCGATAGGGAGGTCGGCCGTTGAGCGGCAGTTCCACGTCATCGGCGAGGCCGTCAACCGGCTCCGGCGGGTCGATCCTGGGACCGCTCAGAGGGTGCTTGACCTGCCGAGGGTTGCCTTCCGCAAATCCCTGACCTCTCTCAGGACATAGGCGACAGCCGGACCTCTACTTGGTTAGGCTCGCTGTTTTTGGGGTGTGGTCGGGTGGGTCCTTTGGGGGGCGCCGACGGGTTGGTAGTCGCGGTGGGGGTTGAGGACGAGTTCGCGCGGGCCTGACCTATTGGACTCGACGCGCTCGGCTGGTATCGATGGCGGTTACGACTTCAATCCTGGTTCAAGCCACAACGGTGCGCTGCGGGCGGCCGTGGCGCGCCGACCTACCCACAGCTGGAATCGCCTGCGCGGACCCGCCTTATCCGTGAGGGGGCTGCCCCGTCGGCGGCCGCACTGAGCCATCCGGTTCGGCATGCTTTGCGCGCTGTTTACGGGGCGCTTGCCGTGCTCTTGTCTGGCCGTTTCTAGAGTGAACTGAAAGGGCTGATCGGACTTCGGGGAGTGGCCAAGTGGCAGCAAAAGTGCATGAGGAGTAGCCGCAGCCATGGCTGCGCAGGGGTGCAGTGAGGCGATTCGCGACCGCCGTCGCGATCCGGGTCACGGTGACTACAACCCTGCTCTTGTGCGCGGCCTGTGGCGATGGTGCGCTCGCCGGTGAATCGGCCGGTGAAACGGCAGGTCATCCAACGGCGGCGCCATCGCCCAGACCGTCCCCGGCGGGGACGTCCAGCGGCGGCGTACTGAGTAGTCGTAAAGTGCCCCAGACGGATCAGGGTTCGTCACGGACACGGCCACGTCAATTCGGCACGAGTGTTCTGGGACGTCCACTTCTCGCTTATCGGCTCGGCAGCAGGCACGGGAGTGTAACGGCGGTCGTACTGGGGAATATGCATGGCGATGAGCCCGCAGGCGTTCGGCTGGTCAGAGCCATTCGGACGGGACCACGTATTCGGGGACTCCGCTTATGGGTTATTCCCACTGTCAATCCCGACGGTCTTGCCGCGCACACCCGGCAAAATGCCAATGGGGTGGACCTGAACCGCAATTGGGGATACCAGTGGGTTCGACAGACCGGGCAATACGATTCGGGTCCCAGGCCTTTCAGCGAGCCGGAGACCCGTGCGTTACGGCGTTTCCTGGACCGCGTGAACGCTCGCTTCGTTGTTTCCTTCCACCAGCCGTTGCACGGCGTCGACTCCGACCATGTCAAGAACCGGCACCTGATGCGTCGGCTCGCCTCGAATCTCAACCTGACACCCAAGCCCATGCGATGCAGCGGCGTCTGCCACGGGACCATGACCGGCTGGTACAACGCCCATCACCTGGGGGCCGCAATCACGGTCGAGTTCGGCGTACACCCGGCGACCGGCTACCTGTCCGGTCGAGCCGCCCGGGGAACGGTCAGGTCCCTGCTCGGACACTACTGAGGTGGATTGCCGCGAGGGTCCACGGAGCGTAGGGCCAGTTGTCCTCCGCACCCCCGGCTCTCCACGGGAAGACTTGAGGTGATTTGATTTGATGGCTTGTGCGATACCCGCCGAAGAACAGTTCGCTCGAACACAACCGGCGATGAGGCAGCTCTGAGCCGGGTCTTGGTGACGCGCGCGGTGAGCGTGCGAGCACACCAGCCTTCAGATGAACTCGGTGAGAGACGGAACGTTCCCATCGGGATCGCTGAACCAGGCGACGCGATCGCCGCTGGGAGATCTCTACACCCCCTGCGCGTCCTGCTCCATAGCTTCGTGGTCCGCCCGCTTGAGCTCTCGTGACCGCTTCGCAGTTGAGCGCGCTCGTCGACTGCCTGCGTGTCAATCGCCGGGCACTACCTGGCCCGGCTCACCGACTGACGTGCCGCTCCTTCATCGGTTTGGCGGCTGGTGCCGGTCGAGGGCGACGCTGGCAACCTGACGATGTGGAAGGGGTCAATCATCGGCGCGTCATCGGTGCTGGTCAGGCCGGGCGGCGCAGCGGATCGCGACCGATGAAGCCGAGCAGCCGGGTCTGCACGTCGGCGTCGCCCGGCACCGGCACTCGGGGCCCGTACTGCCCCGAGGACCGCATCAGCTCCTCGATCGGCGCCATCCCGGCGAGTAGGTCGGCGCAGGTCTGCGGGTCGAGCCGCTCGTCCTGGCCGGTGGCGCGGGCCAGGTCCCAGGTGTGCATGAACACGTCCGAGGTGTAGAACCGGTCGACCGCGTCTGGGAGCGGCATCTCACCCACCATCGGGTGCCGGAAGAGCGTGGACGCCTCCGGGCCGTCGAGCAGCCGTTGCACCGCGTCGGCGTGCACCTGCCAGGCGGTGACCGGGTCCTCCTCCGGCGACGGGCCGCGGTCGAGCACCAGACCGGTCGCGCTCTTAAAGAAGTCCGGGAACCACTCGACCAGGTGACCGACCACGTCCCGAGCGCGCCAGGCGGCCACCGGGGCCGGCGCGTCCCAGTCGGAGGCGCCCCTCACCCGAGCGGCAAATCCGGCGGCCACCGCGCGATGGCGCCCGGCCGGGCCTGTGGGGAGGGTCATGCCTTCGCTCCTTCGGTTGTCCCGGCGATCTCCCCGGCGGCGAGCAGGGCGTCCAGCCTGGCGTAGCCCTGGTCCATGCCGACCTCCATCCCGCTGCGCAGCCAGGCGTCTCGCCCCTCGAAGCTGTCGCACAGCGACTGTGCGCGCAGCCGGGTGCGGCCGTCGCCGAGGTCTTCGAAAGTGAGCGTCTCCAGCGCGACTCCATCCGGGTCGCCCTCCCACGTGAAGGTCTGCACGATCCGGCCCGGCCGGACCTCGTGGAAGCAGCCATGGAAGCCGAACTCCATCCCGTCCCGGGCGGCGACGTAGCGCCAGCAGCCGCCGGTACTGGCGTCCCAGCGGTCCAGGGTGGTCGTCATCGCGTCCGGGCCGACCCACCGAACGAACAGCTCCGGGTCGGTGTGCGCCCGAAACAGCTGGGCCGGGGTGGCCGCGAAGTCTCGGGTGATGCGGATGATCGGGACCGTCGGATCCGCCTCGATCACCGCCCTCTTCATCGTGTCGTTCATGCCGTCTCCTCCCGCGCCGAGCGGTCCCCGGGCTCCTCGTCGTCGTCTATCTCTGCCAGCACCGCGTCCAGCCGCCCATACCGGGCCTCAGCCCGCTGCCGATGGCGTTCGATCCACTTCGTCATCAGATCGAAGACCTCCGCCTCCAGGTGCACAGGGCTGCGGTGCCCCTCCGCGCCGCGGCTGACCAGGCCAGCCTGCTCGAGCACCTGCAGGTGCTTCGAGATGGCCTGCACGCTCACCCGATACGGCGCCGCCAACTGCCCCACAGTGGCGTCGCCGTCGGTCAACCGCGCCACGAGGTCGCGCCTGGTCGGATCGGCCAGGGCCGCGAACACCTGCGTCAGTGGTTCACTCATCTCGTCTTCCCGAACCTCAACTGCTTGGTTGACGAATGTATGCCCTTCGGGTCACAATCGTCAACCGAATGATTGATGACGTTGCGAGGCAGTCTGACGTGAGGCGACGCCGACGACCCGGGGAAAGCTGCCAGCAAGATCAGCGACGTCGTCGACATCAGGAACGACAGGTGGCACCGAACACGGCGCACGCAGGACCACTTGACCCGCCAACCCCTCACCGAGGGCGAGACCGAGTCGGGTACCACGGCACCGCGAGGAGTACGCGCGATTGAGTGACGCCATATCGGCATGGCCCGTGACCTTGATCGCGCTAATGCGCATCGGCCTGGTCGTGCCCTTGCGCGGGCGTCGTTGCCGCGCAAAAGCCTTGACCCGATTCATGGGCCGTCGCGCCAAGCAGCCGCCTTCATGAAGCAACAGGCCGGCTTCATCTCAATCCACCTACGCGCGGCACAGCAGGGAGCTGGTCCAGCGAAATCAGATCGGCACGGGTGAGATTAGCCCCCAAAACACACGATGTTCGCCGGGTAGTATCCGACCTCCCTTGATCACGACAAACTGTCGGGGTCATCCGCCAGGGATCGCGGGCTAGTGAATGGGGATCAAGGTGTGCTTGGAGAATGCGCTCAAATGCAAACCGTCCGGCTGGAAGACGCCCGTCTGTATGTGCACGCCGAACGGGAGCGATGGGAGGGGCAGCGGTCGTGCCAGCACTATGGTCGCGAGCGCTCGAATCGGCGTCGGTAGAGACCGCAGGCCCGCTGCGCGAGGGACGAAAGTGAGCGCCCCGTCAGTGATCCTCGCCGCAAGCGTCACCGACAAGCCGAACGGTCCCATCAAGAGGGCCTGCCCTGGACGTCCTCCGACAATTCTCACCGCAGCGCCGGCGGACCCCAAGTACCGCTGAAGAACCACGTTCAGGGTGGAGTATGAGATAACAGCCGTCCCGGAGGCAGCCGCGACGGGTACGTTGGCGATGGTGCCGCCTAAGGCGTCTGCGAGGCCAACCCGCACACCGCTCAGCTGCACCGACGCACCGGTGACCGGCACGCCGTCTCGTTCGATCGGGTTCATCGCATCGATGCTGACGTTGCCATAACGTCCCTGCAAGACCTGCGTCAGGAAGGGGAACCCGGCAATGGAAACACGGGGACGGACGCTGAGATTCTGGGACGTCTGAATCGATGAAGCGAGTTCCCGCGCCACCAGGATTTCGGCCAGGCGGTCCACTCCCACGAGCAACAGGAACACGACGAGGAGGACGACGGCAACCCGCTTCCACCGGCGGCCGTGGGTTGCGCCGCCCCCGTGCACGGCCCCGCTATCGACATGCTCGCGCACACCCCGCACCCCGCGCCATCCCCGCCCCGGCTCGACTCGCCGGCGTTGTCTCACGTACTTACATCGTAAGTTTACACGTCCAAGCTGTTGCGCGTCCGCTCTGTTGCCCTGGACCCGGCCGAGCTGGCTGCCTCCGCCTTCTACGAGAAGGTGGCAGTGCTCGAGCAGGCATCGGCCGGGCTGGGCCGTTCGGCACCCGAACGCGGAGCGCTCCTCTTCTATATCGGGCGCACGGCCGACGACACGCCCGCCGACCAGGACCCGGCCCGGCAACTCCCGCGGTGCTGGTCGAGAGCCCGCATGCCTTGGTCGGCGAGCCAGCCCAGATGGTCGACACCCTGCTCGAACGGCCCGCAACACATTCCGGCTCGCGTCGAAGAAGGACCGGGACGCCGCCGTCATCGCCGCCGCCGTCGCAGCTGCCCTCGACGACATCGCTGACACGTGGGGCACACGCTATCCCGCGATCATCCGGCTCTGGCGCAACGCCCGGGCCGAGCCTACCCCGTTCCTGGACTACGACGTCGAAGTGCTGTGCAGCACAAACGCGATCGAATCCCTGAACGCCCGCCACCGCCGCGCGGTCCGGGCCAGAGGGCAGTTCCCGACCGAACAGACCGCGATGAAGTCATGACAGCGGAAAGAACCCGATGCCGTAGTGGTGTTCGTGGCCCAGCAGCGCCCCGTCGGAGCCCACCCAAAGCCCTGTGGAGGTCACCAGAAGATCCTTGCCGCCTACAGCGCGGGTCTTGGTGGGGTCCCAGGGCAGGGCCAGGCCAGTGGTCGCGTCGATGGCACCGATGCCAATGCGGACCAAGCAGTTGGGGTCCTTGCCGTCGCAGCCCTGGGTGCCGAGGCGGTTGTCCATGGCCCGGAAGTGGCCTTGGGCGTAGACTAT
>JBBSET010000063.1:0-17357 GCA_038239485.1 Propionibacteriales bacterium | reverse complement strand
GTGGGGGGGGGCGCGGCGCGGCGGCGTGCCGGGTCACCCCAGCGCGGGGGGGGGCCCCCCCCCCTGGAGGCGCGGGGGGGGCGCCCCCCCCCCCACCGCGGTCAAGACGGTGACGCTGACCATCGACGACGTCGAGGTGACCGTTGCGGAGGGCACGCTGGTGATCAGGGCCGCGGAGCGGATCGGCGTGCAGATCCCGCGGTTCTGCGACCACCCGCTGCTCGACCCGATCGGCGCCTGCCGTCAGTGTCTCGTCGAGATCCCCGACGCCGGCAACGGGCGCCCGATCCCGAAGCCGCAGGCGTCGTGCACGCTCGCGGCAGCCAACGGCATGGTCGTTCGCACCCAGCACTCGTCCCCCCTCGCCGAGAAGGCGCAGCAGGGCAACATGGAGTTCCTGCTGATCAACCACCCTCTCGACTGCCCCGTCTGCGACAAGGGGGGCGAGTGCCCACTGCAGAACCAGGCGCTGTCCAACGGCCGCGGCGAGTCCCGGTTCACCGAGACCAAGCGCACCTTCGTCAAGCCGATCAACATCTCCGCACAGGTGCTCCTCGACCGCGAGCGGTGCATCCTCTGCGCCCGCTGCACCCGGTTCAGCGAGCAGATCGCCGGCGACCCGTTCATCGCCTTGATCGAGCGGGGCCCGATGCAGCAGGTGGGGATCTACGCCAAAGAGCCGTTCGAGTCGTACTTCTCGGGCAACACGATCCAGATCTGCCCGGTCGGCGCGCTGACCTCGGCGGCCTACCGGTTCCGGTCCCGCCCGTTCGACCTGGTATCGGTGTCTGGCGTCTGTGAGCACTGCGCGTCCGGCTGCGCGCTGCGTACCGACCACCGGCGCGGCAAGGTGATGCGCAGGCTCGCCGGGAACGACCCCGCCGTCAACGAGGAGTGGAACTGCGACAAGGGGCGCTTCGCCTTCCGGTCGACCCGCCTGGACGACAGGATCACCACCCCGATGGTCCGTGACGAGGATGGGGAGCTTCGCCCTGCCGCCTGGACGGAGGCGTTCGCGGTCGCTGCCGCAGGGCTCAAAGCCGTCCAGAGCAGCGTCGGCGTCCTGCCAGGAGGCCGGCTCACGGCCGAGGATGCCTACGCGTACGGCAAGTTCGCCCGTGCCGTGCTGGGCACCAACGACGTCGACTTCCGCTCCCGCCCGTTGTCGGCGGAGGAGTCTGACTTCCTCGCCTCGCATGTCGCCACCAGGCCGGGTGTGACATACCAGGATCTCGAGCACGCCAACGCGGTCGTCCTGGTCGGGCACGAGCCCGAGGAGGAGTCGCCGATCATCTTCCTGCGGCTGCGCAAGGCCGTCCGCGGCCACGGCACCCGTGTGTACTCCGTCGCCTCGCACTCGTCCCGGGGGCTGCAGAAGCTTGCCGGGTCCCTGCTCGCGGCCCGGCCCGGTGCCGAGGCTGCCGTGGTCGAGTCCATCGCCAGCAACCCCGACGTCGCTCTGGACGGGAGCGGAGTCATCCTCGTCGGAGAGCGGATGGCGACCTCGCCGGGAGCCCTCAGCGCCGTCGCCTCGCTGGCGGCCTCGACGGGCGCCCGGATCGGCTGGGTCCCGCGACGCGCGGGCGAGCGCGGCTCTCTCGAGGCAGGACTGCTGCCGAACCTGCTTCCCGGCAGTCGGCCGCTCACCGACGCCGCGGCGAGGGTCGACCTCGCCGCCGCCTGGGGACTCGACCTGGTGTCCTCGACACCTGGCCGCGACACCGACGCCATCATCGCGGCGACTGCGGCGGGTGAGATCAAGGGCCTTGTCGTCGGCGGGGTCGAGGTCGACGACCTGGCTGACCCCGCAGCGGCGCTGGCTGCCCTGGACGCCGCCGAGTTCGTGGTGAGCCTCGAGGTCAGGACCTCCGCGGTCACCGAGCGGGCCGACGTCGTCCTGCCGGTGGCGCCGATGGCCGAGCGGGCCGGCTCGTTCGTCGACTGGGAGGGGCGTGTGCGGCCCTTCGGCCGCGCGATCGAGACCACGGAACTCAACGACATCCGGGTGCTGTGGGGAGTGGCGGACGAGATGGGCCGGTCCCTCGGTGTCCGTACGGTGGAGCAGGTCCAGGCTGAGATGCAGGAGATCGGCCCCTGGGACGGGGACCGGGCCGGGTTCACCCCCACACCGGCGACGGTGGGCCCGATCAGGCTCGGCGAGGGTGAGATGGTGCTGTCCAGCTGGCGCCTGCTCGTCGACGACTCGAGAGCCGTCGACGGCGAGCCGCAGCTTCAGGCCACGGCGCGACGTCCGGTCGCGGTACTCTCCGAGGCGGCGCTGCGTCGGTTCGGCGCGGCCCCGGGCGACACGATGGTCGTGTCGACCGCAGCGGGCTCGGTGACGCTGCCGGCAGTCGTCGGCGACATCGCCGACGACACCGTGTGGATGCCAGCCAACAGTGACGGAGTGAACGTGAGCCGCGACCTGCGAGTCCAGGCTGGTTCGGTCGTGCGAGTCGACAGGCGCGGTCGCTGATGAAGACGGTCTCTCTGGCGAGCGCCGGCGTTCCCGGATTCGGCCAGGACCCCTGGTGGGTCATCATCATCAAGGTCGTCCTGGCGTTCGTGATCCTGCTGGTGTTCACCTTGTTCAACATCTGGCTCGAGCGTCGGGTCGTCGCGCGGATGCAGAACCGCCTCGGCCCCAACGTGCACGGCCCGTTCGGACTGCTCCAGAGCCTCGCCGACGGCGTCAAGCTGATGCTCAAGGAGGACATCGTCCCGAAGGCCGTCGACAAGCTGCTCTTCGTGGTGGCGCCGTTGCTGTCGGCAATCCCCGCCTTCATGGCGGTGGCGGTCATCCCCTTCGGACCCGAGGTGACGGTCCCCTTCAGCCACGTCCGGACCCCCCTCCAGCTGACCGACCTGCCCGTCGGCGTGCTGTACGTCCTCGCCATCGCGTCAGTCGGCATCTACGGCATCGTGCTCGCGGGCTGGTCGTCGGGGTCGACGTACTCCCTGCTCGGAGCACTGCGGTCGTCGGCGCAGATCATCTCCTACGAGGTCGCCATGGGCCTGTCCCTGGTCGCTGTCTTCCTCTACGCCGGCACGATGTCGACGTCGGGCATCGTCGACGCCCAGCGGCACCTCTGGTTCGGTGTGATCTTGCTGCCGTCGTTCGTCATCTACATGATCTCGATGGTCGGCGAGACCAACCGAGCGCCCTTCGACCTGCCCGAGGCCGAAGGAGAGCTCGTCGGCGGGTTCCACACGGAGTACTCCTCCATCAAGTTCGCGTTCTTCTTCCTGGCCGAGTACATCAACATGGTCACCGTCTCGATGCTCGCGACCACGATGTTCCTGGGCGGCTGGCGTGCGCCCTGGCCGCTGTCGCTGTGGGCCGGGTCGAACGAGAACTACTGGCCGTTCCTGTGGTTCGTGGCCAAGGTCTTCATCTTCGTCTTCTTCTTCATCTGGCTGCGCGGCTCCCTGCCGCGGATGCGCTACGACCAGTTCATGAAGCTGGGCTGGAAGGTGCTCATCCCGGTATCGCTGGTATGGATCCTGGCGGTCGGCACGATCAGGGCGATCAGCCTCGAGGGCCCGATCAACCGCACCTACCTGATCGCTGCGGCGGCTGTCGCGCTCGTCATCTTCGTCGGGCTGGGCTTCTTGCCCGAACGCGCCGACGACGACGATCTCGAGAGCGACGACGACGAGTTCGACGCCTTCGCCGGCGGCTACCCGGTCCCCCCGATGCCGGAACAGGAGACCATCCGTGGCTAGCTTGAAGGAACAGCTCTGGGACCCGGTCGCCGGATTCGGCGTCACCTTCCGGACGATGTTCAAGAAGGTCGTGACGGAGGAGTACCCCTTCGAGAAGAAGCCGACCGCCCCACGCTTCCACGGCCGCCACCAGCTCAACCGCTGGCCCGACGGGCTGGAGAAGTGCATCGGTTGCGAGCTCTGCGCCTGGGCCTGTCCCGCCGACGCGATCTATGTCGAGGGCGCCAACAACGACGACAGCACCGACCAGCGCTTCTCGCCCGGGGAGCGCTACGGCCGCGTCTACCAGATCAACTACCTGCGCTGTATCCTCTGCGGGCTGTGCATCGAGGCCTGCCCGACTCGCGCGCTCACCATGACCAACGAGTACGAGCTCGCCGACAACAACCGCCGGGACCTGATCTACGAGAAGACGGACCTGCTGGCACCGCTCCTGCCGGGGATGGAGAACCCGCCGCACCCCATGCGCCTCGGGGACGACGAGGTGGCGTACTACCGCGGCGCCGGTGCCGGCACCCAGCACTCGTCGAACGAGGGAGAGGTTCCGGCGTGATCGCGTTCTGGGTGCTCGCGCCCATCATGGTCGTCTGCGCGCTCGGCATGGTCGTCTCCCGCAAGGCCGTCCACTCGGCGATGCTGCTGGCGGTCGTGATGGTGAGCCTGGCTGTGCTGTACGCCGCACTCGACGCGCCATTCCTGTTCGCCGTCCAGATCATCGTCTACACCGGCGCCGTGCTGATGCTGTTCCTGTTCGTGCTCATGCTCGTCGGGGTGGACTCGGCGGACTCGTTGGTCGAGACGCTGCGCGGCCAGCGGGCCGCGGCAGGGATCCTCGGTGTGGTCTTCGCGGCCCTGGTCATCACGGGGATCGCCCAGACGTCGTACGGCACCGCCGTCGGCTTCAACGGCACGGTCGACAACGTCTCCGGCGTGGCACAGCTGCTGTTCAGCAAGTACGTCTTCGCGTTCGAGGTGACGAGCGCGCTGCTCATCACCGCCGCTCTCGGCGCCATGGTGCTGGCACATCGGGAGCGGCTCACCCCGCGTCCGACCCAGCGCGACCTCGTCCTGCAGCGGATGCGCGACTACGCCGAGCGAGGGGTGCATCCCGGCGCGCTGCCCAACCCAGGTATGTTCGCTCGGCACAACTCCGTCGACACACCGGCGCTGCTGCCTGATGGCACGCCCTCCGAGCTGTCGATCTCCCGGGTGATGCGAGCGCGGGGTACCGTGCGCGACATCGTCCCCGAGCTGGCGGCGGAGCGCGAGATCGAGACCGAGACCAGGCAGATCGAAGGAGGTCGGCCGTGAGCGCCACCCCGTTCCTGGTGCTGTCGGCGCTGCTCTTCTCGATCGGCGCGGTCGGCGTCCTCGTCCGCCGCAACGCCATCGTCGTCTTCATGTGCGTGGAGCTGATGCTCAATGCGAGCAACCTCGCCCTCGTCACCTTCGCGCATCAGTTCGGCAACCTCGACGGGCAGATCGCTGCCTTCTTCGTCATGGTCGTCGCGGCGGCCGAGGTCGTCGTGGGACTCGCCATCATCATGACGATCTTCCGGACCCGACGCTCGGCCTCGGTCGACGACGCCAGTCTGTTGAAGTACTGAGGATCTGACGATGAGCGTTCTCTGGTTGATCATCGCGATCCCGGCGGCAAGTGCTGCCGTCCTGCTGATCGGTGGGAAGGCGACCGACGCTTGGGGCCACCTGCTCGGGACCGCGGCCCCCGTCGCGTCGTTCATCATCGGGGTGATCGCGTTCTTCAAGCTGCGGGGGGGCAGCGCAGCCTCGCTCAACCAGCACGTCTACACCTGGATGGACGTCAACAGCTTCCACGTCGAGTTCAACGTGCTCTTCGACCCGCTGTCGGCGCTCTTCGTGCTCCTCATCACCGGTGTCGGCAGCCTGATCCACATCTACTCCATCGGCTACATGGAGCACGACGAACGCCGGCGCCGGTTCTTCGGGTACCTCAACCTCTTCGTCGCGGCGATGCTCGTCCTCGTCCTCGCCTCGGACTACCTGGCACTGTTCCTCGGCTGGGAGGGCGTCGGGCTGGCGTCATACCTCCTGATCGGCTTCTGGCAGTACAAGGACACCGCGGCGGTGGCCGCCAAGAAGGCGTTCCTCGTCAACCGGGTGGGCGACATCGGAATGGTGCTGGCCATCATGGTGATGTTCAAGACCTTCGGGACCACGTCGTTCAATGGCGTGGATCAGGGGATGCCCTCGGTGACCAACGGCACCGCCACAGCGCTGGGCCTGTTCCTGCTTCTGGCCGCATGCGGCAAGTCGGCGCAGGTGCCGTTGCAGAGCTGGCTGCTCGACGCGATGGAGGGCCCGACGCCGGTCTCGGCCCTGATCCACGCCGCGACGATGGTGACCGCCGGCGTCTACCTGGTGGTCAGGTCACACGCCATCTACGACCAGACCAACGCGGCGCAGACCGCGGTCGTCGTCGTCGGCCTGGTGACGCTGCTCTGGGGCGCGGTGATCGGGTGCGCCAAGGACGACATCAAGAAGAGCCTCGCCGGCTCAACGATGAGCCAGATCGGCTACATGATGCTCGCGGCCGGCATCGGGCCGGCCGGGTACGCCTTCGCGATCTTCCACCTCCTCACCCACGGCTTCTTCAAGGCGAACCTCTTCCTCGGCGCCGGCTCGGTCATGCACGCGATGGGCGACGAGGTCAACATGCGGCGATACGGCGCGCTGGCCCGGGTGATGCCGTTCACCTTCGGCACGTTCGCCTGCGGGTATCTCGCCATCATCGGGTTCCCTGGCTTCGCGGGTTTCTGGTCGAAGGACAAGATCATCGAGGCCGCGTTCGGAGACAACGTCTGGATCGGTATCGGCGCGACCCTGGGCGCGGGAATCACTGCCTTCTACATGACGCGCATCATGATCATGACCTTCATCAGCGAGAAGCGCTGGGCCAAGGATGTCCATCCCCACGAGTCGCCTCTGGTGATGACCGTCCCACTGATGGTGCTCGCGGTGCTGTCCGTGGTGGGCGGCGCGCTGCTGATCAACTCCTGGATCGTCGGCTGGCTCGCTCCAGTGGTCGGCCCTGAGGTGCATGCGGACCTGCCGATCTCGTCGCTGCTCATCAGCGTGATCGTCTTCGTGGTCGTCGTCGTCGGGATCGCCGTCGCCGTCCTGTCGTACGCCCGCAGCCCCGTCCCCTCGACGGCTCCGACACGGGTGTCCCCACTGACCACGGCCGCACGCCGCGACCTGTACGGCGACGCGATCAACGAGGCGGTCATCATGCGGCCGGGCCAATACCTGACCCGCTCCCTGGTCTACCTCGACAACCGAGGAGTCGACGGTGCCGTCAACGGCATCGCGGCCCTGGTCGGCGGTACGTCGGGCCGCGTCCGCCGCTGGCAGAACGGCTTCGTGCGGTCCTACGCGCTGTCGATGCTGGGCGGGTCGGCCCTCGTCGTGCTGGCACTGCTGGCGGTGAAGCTCGCATGACCGGAAGTGAGACCTCGCTGCCTTGGCTGTCGATCCTGATCGTGATCCCGCTGATCGGGGCGGGCGTGCTGTCGATCATGCCGCGCCACTCCGATCTGCCCAAGCAGGTGGCCTTCGCCATCTCCTTGGTGACACTGGGCGTGTCGATCGTGATGGCGATCGACTACCAGATCGGGCGGAGCGGATACCAGTTCGTCGAGGAGCACAGTTGGATCTCGTCGTTCGGCGCCAACTACGCGATCGGGCTCGACGGGCTCGGCCTGTCGCTCGTGCTGTTGACGACGATCTTGACGCCCATCGTGATCCTGGCAGGCTGGAACGACGCCGACGGCCGCGACTGGGGGGTCAACTCCTTCTTCGCCTGGATGCTCGCCCTGGAGGGCCTTGCCATCGGGGTGTTCTCGGCCACCGACGTGTTCTTGTTCTACGTGCTGTTCGAGGCCACGCTGATACCGATCTACTTCCTGATCGGAGGGTTCGGGGGGCCGCGGCGCTCCTATGCAGCGGCCAAGTTCCTGCTGTACAACCTCTTCGGCGGCCTGCTGATGCTCGCGTCGGTCGTCGGGCTGTACGTCGTGTCGTCCAAGTCGGCCAGCGGACCCTCGTACCTGCTCAGCGACCTCGTGCACGCCTCGATGTCCCAGCCGACCGGCCGCTGGCTCTTCCTCGGGTTCTTCATCGCCTTCGCGATCAAGGCCCCGATGTGGCCGGTGCACACCTGGCTGCCCGAAGCCGCCAGCGAAGGCACCTCAGGGACGTCGGTGCTGCTCATCAGCGTCCTCGACAAGATCGGCACCTTCGGCCTGATGCGGTTCGCCATCGGCATCTTCCCCGAGGCATCGCGCTGGGCAGCGCCGGTCGTGATCACCCTGGCCGTCATCTCCATCCTGTACGGCGCGCTGCTCGCCGTCGGCCAGAACGACATCCGCCGGTTGATCGCCTACACCTCCGTGAGCCACTTCGGCTTCATCGTGCTGGGCATCTTCGCCTTCACCAGCCAGGCCCAGGCGGGCGCCGCGCTCTACATGTTCAACCACGGGATCTCCACCGCCGCCCTGTTCCTCGTCTCCGGCTTCCTGATCAGCCGCCGGGGCTCGAAGATGATCACTGACTACGGAGGCGTCGAGAAGGTGGCGCCGGTGCTGGCGGGGATGTTCCTGCTGTCCGGGCTCTCCGTCTTGTCCCTCCCCGGGCTGTCGCCGTTCGTCAGTGAGTTCCTCGTGCTGATCGGCACGTTCACCATCTCGATCACTGCCGCCGTCATCGCCTCACTCGGCATCGTGCTGGCAGCCCTCTACATTCTGCTGATGTACCAGCGCACGATGACCGGGCCGGTGCGCGAGTCGACCAAGAACATTCCCGACCTCGGTACCCGCGAGATCGTCGCCCTCGCTCCCCTCATCGCGTTGATCCTGGTCCTCGGCTTCTTTCCCAAGCCCGCGCTCGACATGGTGACCCCCACCGTCAACTCGCTGCTGCAGCAGATCGGCGTCAGTGACCCGTCGCCGACGGTGGCGCTCCAGGAGGGATCGTCGAAGTGAGCATGCTCGCGGCCGCGCCCACGTTCACCGCGCCCACCATCGCCTACGGGAAGCTCTCGCCACTCCTGATCGTTTTCGGCGCCGCCCTCATCGGGGTCCTGGTCGAGGCGTTCGTGCCGCGTACACGCCGCTACCTCGCCCAAGCGGTGCTGACGCTGGGCGGGCTCCTCGTCGCGCTGGTCGCCGTGATCCTGGTGGCCACCCATCTGACGTCCCACGACTCCGGCGCGGCGCACGGCTCCATCGAGGCGATGGGCGCAATCGCCGTCGACGGCCCGTCGCTGTTCATCTGGGGTACGCTGCTCATCTTCTCGATCATCAGCGTCATGCTGTTTGCCGAGCGGGACCTCGAAGGCGGCGTCACCGCGTTCGCCGGCCAGGCCGCGAACCTCCCCGGCACCGAGGCCGAACGAGAAGCCTCGGCCCGCGGGATCGAGCACACGGAGGTCTTCCCGCTGGTGCTGTTCGCCATCGGCGGCATGATGCTCTTCCCTGCAGCCAACGACCTGTTGACGATGTTCGTGGCCCTCGAGGTCCTGTCGCTTCCGTTGTACCTGCTCTGCGGTCTCGCTCGGCGTCGACGGCTGATCAGTCAGGAAGCCGCCATGAAGTACTTCCTTCTCGGCGCCTTCTCGTCGGCATTCTTCCTGTATGGCGTGGCCCTCATCTACGGCTTCGCGGGGAGCGTCCAGCTCGCAGACATCGACGCGGCCGTGTCGTCGCGGGTGGGTGCCAGCGGCCTGCTGCTCACCGGTATGGGCATGCTGGCGGTGGGCCTGCTGTTCAAGGTTGGCGCGGCGCCGTTCCACGCCTGGACCCCGGACGTCTACCAGGGCGCTCCGACGTCGGTCACCGCCTTCATGGCGGCGTGCACGAAGCTGGCCGCGTTCGGAGCCCTGCTCCGGGTCTTCTATGTGGCGCTCGGCAGTGCCCGCTGGGACTGGGAGCCGATGATGTGGATCATCGCGGCGCTCACGATGCTGATCGGGTCGGTCGTCGCCATCACGCAGACGGACGTCAAACGCATGCTCGCCTACTCGTCGATCGCCCACGCCGGGTTCCTGATGACCGGCTTCGTCGGCGTCCACCAGGGCATCGTCGTCGCCGGGCGCGAGATCACCAGCCTCCAGGCGGTGCTGTTCTACCTGGTCGTCTACGGGTTCGCCACCATCGGGGCCTTCGCCGTGGTCACCGTCGTCCGAGACGCCGGTGGGGAGACGACGCACCTGTCACGCTGGGCCGGGCTCGGCCGCGAGGCGCCGGTCGTCGCGGGAGTATTCGCGTTCTTCCTGCTCGCCTTCGCCGGTATCCCGCTGACGAGCGGGTTCGCGGGGAAGTGGGCGGTCTTCACCTCCGCCTGGTCCGGGGGAGCCTGGCCGCTGGTGGTGCTGGCCGTCCTGATGAGCGTCGTTGCCGCCTTCTTCTACATCCGGGTGATCGTCTTGATGTTCTTCTCCGACCCGGTCGGGGACGGCCCGATCGTCGCGGTCCCGAGCATCCTCACGACGGCGACGATCACCATCGGTGCCGCGATGACGCTGATCCTGGGCGTCGCGCCCCAGCCTGTCCTCGACCTCGCTCGCCAGGCGGGGCAGTTCATTCGTTGATGGAGACACCGATCATGGCGCCGACGTCCCTGGGTCTTCCCATCGTGGACCCCGATCTCGAGGCCCGGGTGCGAGATCGGCTGACCGGGATCGAGACCGCGCTCGCGCTGGCGGTGACCTCCGACATCGAGTTCGTCGACCGAGCCGCCCGGCACCTCCTCGACGCCGGCGGAAAGCGGTTCCGTCCGCTGCTGGTCGTGCTCGCGTCAGAGTTCGGCGACCCTGATGCGGCCGAGGTCGTGCCTGCCGCACTCGTGGTCGAGCTGACCCATCTGGCAACGCTGTACCACGATGACGTGATGGACGAGGCAGACCTCCGGCGGGGTGCCCAGAGCGCCAACGCACGGTGGACGAACTCGATCGCGATCCTGACCGGCGACTATCTGTTCGCGCGCGCCTCCGACATCGTGGCAGACCTCGGTGCCGATGCCGTCAGGATCCAGGCGCGTACGTTCTCCCGGCTGGTCCAAGGGCAGATCCGCGAGACTGTCGGGCCGCGTGGGGACGAAGACCCGCTGGAGCACTACCTGTCCGTGGTGGCCGACAAGACCGGCTCGCTGATCGCCACCTCGGCGCGGTTCGGAGCACGGATGGCCGGCGTATCCGCCGGTATGGAGGAGACTCTCACCGCTTACGGCGAGCAGATCGGTACCGCCTTCCAGCTGTCGGACGACATCATCGACGTGGCCAGCGACACCACCGAGTCGGGGAAGACGGCAGGGACCGATCTTCGCGAGGGTATCCCGACGCTGCCCAGCCTGATGGCGCTGCGCCTGACCGGCGCCGCCGGTCGTCGGCTGCGCGAGCTTCTGTCCGGGCCGATCGCCGGCGAAGCCGACCTCGCGGAGGCTCTGGACCTGCTCCGTCTGAGCCCCGCGATGGGGCTGGCCCGCGACGTGGTCGCCCGACGGGCCGAGAGGGCCCGGGCACTGCTGGAGCCGCTGCCGGACATCCCCGCCCGCGAGGCGCTCGTGTCGCTGTGCGACCTGGTCACGACCCGCACCTCCTAGCGGCCGCGCTCGGTCGCCGTAGGGTCACGCTCTTCCTCGGCAGAAGTCGGTCAGGCGGTGACCGTGGCGGGGCGGTCGGGGCGATCGTTGGGTCTCATCATTGCCTGCGCGTTTCGCCGGCGCATCGCGACCAGCGAGTCGACGGTGAAGATGATGAGCGCCACCCAGACGAGCGAGAAGCCGACCCAGCGCAGGGCTCCCATCGGCTCGCCGAACAGTGTCACCCCCAGCGCCAGCTGTAGGGTCGGCGCGATGTACTGCAGGAGACCGAGCGTCGTGAGCGAGATCCGGTTCGCCGCCCCCGCGAAGCACAGCAGTGGAGCGGCGGTGACGACGCCGGTGAGGACGAGCAGCCCGACGTGACCGACGCCGTCCGACCAGGCTGTCGCCTGCCCGGCGAGCGTTAGCCAGACGATGTACCCAAGAGCAACCGGCAGGGCCACCAGCCCCTCGAAGGCCAGCCCTTCGATCGGGCCGACCGCGACCTGCTTCTTGAGCAGCCCGTAGGTGCCGAAGCTGAAGGCGAGGATCAGGGAGATCCAGGGCGGGTGGCCGACCTGGACGCTGAGCACGAGGACGGCGGCAAGAGCGATCCCCAGGGCGAACCACTGCACGCGGCGCAGCCGTTCGCGCAGGATGGCGACGCCGAGCAGAACGGTCACCAGTGGGTTGATGTAGTAGCCGAGCGAGGTGTCGACGACGTGACCGTTGTTGACGCCCCAGATGTAGGTGCCCCAGTTGAAGCAGATGACGACCCCCGCTGCGATCATCCGGTAGCGCACGGGTGGTGTTGCCCACATCGTGCGCAGAGCGTCCGTACGCCGCCTCACGAAGAGCAGGAACCCGGTCAGCACCAGCGACCAGACGATCCGGTGGGCGAGGATCTCGGTCGCCCTGGTCGGCTCCAGCAGCGGCCAGTACAGCGGGAAGAGTCCCCAGAGCCCGAATGCCACCGTGCCGAACAGCAGCCCCCGGCGGTCCTCGGTCATGGCGGCAGTCTAGAGCATGGTCATGACCAATGCCTGGGTATGGTCATGACATGGCAGGCGAGACGTGACGAAGATCATCGGCGAACGGGGGGGGGTCGAAGCCGGTTCGCGATCTGCCAGGTTTGGTGATCTGCAGCGGTCCCGCCTACGGTGCAAGGAACGCAAATCGGCCTCGCGGTCGTCACCGACACGGTCTGGACAGTATTCACGTATGAAGACATCTCGCTCCATCCTCGTAACCGCCTGCGCGGCCAGCCTGCTGGCGCTGCCGGTAGCGGCGGCAGCCGTTCCCCATGGGGCCGGCGCAGCCACCCAAGCGGCTCACCGGTATGCGACGACGGTCCGGTTCCTCGACTTCAACCACACGAAGGGCTTCGGTAGCTCCCTGACCATCCGCGGACAGATCACCATCCCGTCGCTCGGCGGAGCGATCCAGGGTCGACCGGTGAAGGTGTACCGCCGGCTCGACGGCCGCTCGCACTGGCGCTACCTGGGGACCAAGTACACCTCGCACCAGGTCCACCCCAGGTTCAAGTTCCCCACAGCCATGATCGGCAACGCCGACTACCGGGCCGTTTTCCCGGGTAACGCGAAGTTGAGGCGCTCGAGCCGCACGACCGCCGTCTCGGTCTATCGCCACATCACGGGCCAGGTCAACAAGCACGCACAGTTCCACGGTCGGATCGCGCCGCACTACGGGCATCGCGCGGTGTACCTCGACCGCCGGCCGTGCGCGAACTGCGGCTGGCATCGCTACCGCAGCGGCCGGACGAGCAGTCGCGGCACCTACAGCTTCAAGCTCAACGCGCCGAGGCACGGTGCGTACTACTGGCGGATCTCGACCCCGCCGAGTACGCGCTTCATCATCTCCCACAGCGGCGTGTTCACCACCAGGCGTGGCTGACCCCTCGACACGTCGGCGCGGGCTCCTCGCTGGCTGGGCTCGCGGCTAGAAGGACGCCTCGGCAGAGCTGACCGACCAGGTGTCGCTGCCGGCGAGCAGCTCGGCCAGGTCGCCCGGCCCGTGTGTGGCCCTGGCCTCGGAGACCTGCTCGCGGGCCAGGTCGTCGTAGGTCGGGCGGTCGACCTGCCGGAAGATCCCGATCGGGACGTGGGCCATCGTGCCGTCGTCGAGCCGCGAGATCTCGAACGCCTGGGCCGGGTTGTCGGCATGGGCGTCATGGATCCATTCCCGATCACCGATGCGGACGGGTTGGCCCTGCTCGAGCCGAACCAACCGTGCTGCAGCCTCCTCCTTGTCGCGGAGGATGTCGAAGGCGCCGTCGTTGAAGATGGGGCAGTTCTGGTAGATCTCGACAAGGCTCGTGCCGCGATGCGCTGCCGCAGCCTTGAGCACCCCGGTCAGGTGCGGCCTGTCGGTGTCGAGTGTGCGCGCGACGAATGTCGCCTCAGCGCCAAGAGCGAGCGACACCGGGTTGAACGGCCGGTCGATCGACCCCATCGGGGTGGACTTGGTGATCTTGCCCGGCTCCGACGTCGGCGAGTACTGACCCTTGGTCAGGCCGTAGATGCGGTTGTTGAACAGCAGGATCGTCATGTTGACATTGCGGCGCATCGCGTGGATCAGATGGTTGCCACCGATCGACAAGGCGTCGCCGTCACCGGTCACAACCCAGACCGAGAGGTCCGAGCGTGCGGTGGCCAACCCGGTAGCGATGGCCGGGGCCCGCCCGTGGATCGAGTGCATCCCGTACGTCTCGAGGTAGTAGGGGAACCGCGACGAGCAGCCGATCCCGGAGACGAAGACGATGTTCTCCCGGCGCAGACCGAGGGTCGGCAGGAAGCCCTGCACGGCGGCCAGGACGATGTAGTCGCCGCAGCCCGGGCACCAGCGCACCTCCTGGTCGGACGTGAAGTCCTTGCGGGTGGCGGGCGCATCGGTCGTCGGGACCTGACGCAGGCCGGGCATGTCCAGATCGGTGGTCATTCGTGGAGTTCCTCGAGGGTGGTGGCGAGTACTGCTTCAAGCTCGGTGGCGCTGAACGGTAGCCCGCGCACCTGGTTGTAGCGGACGACGTCGACCAGGTACTTCGCCCGCAACAGCATCGCGAGCTGACCGAGGTTCATCTCGGGCACGACGACCCGGTCGTATTGCCTGAGCACCTCGCCGAGGTTGCCGGGAAAGGGGTTCAGGTGGCGGAGGTGGGCCTGGGCGATGTGGAGCCCCTGGCCGCGCAGCCGCCGGACAGCGGCTCCGATCGGACCGTAGGTGGAACCCCAGCCCAGCACCAGCAGACGCGCACGACCGCTCGGGTCGTCCACCTCGAGCGGCGCGATGGTATCTGCGATCCGGTCGACCTTCGCCTGCCGCGTACGCACCATCAGGTCGTGGTTGGCGGGGTCGTACGAGATGTTGCCGTGGCCACTGGCCTTCTCCAGCCCGCCGATGCGGTGCTCGAGGCCAGGTGTGCCCGGCACCGCCCACGGCCGCGCCAGCGTGTCGGGGTCGCGCTCGTACGGCCAGAACTCGTGGTCGCCGGTCTTCGTCTCGTGGTTGGGTTCGGTCGCGAACGCGGGGTCGATGACAGGGAGCGCCTCGACGTCGGGAAGCTGCCACGGCTCCGACCCGTTGGCCAGGTAGCCGTCAGACAGCAGCATCACCGGCGTCCGGTACTCGACGGCGATCCGCGCCGCCTCCAGAGCGATGTCGAAGCAGTCGCCCGGGGACTGCGGAGCCACGATCGGCACCGGCGCCTCGCCGTTGCGGCCGAACATGGCTTGCAGCAGGTCCGACTGCTCGGTCTTGGTCGGAAGCCCCGTCGACGGCCCACCCCGCTGGACGTCGACGACGACCAACGGGAGCTCCAGCGACACCGCGAGACCGATCGTCTCGCTCTTCAGTGAGATCCCCGGTCCGGAGGTCGAGGTCACGCCCAGAGCGCCGCCGAACGACGCTCCCAGCGCCGCGCCGATACCGGCGATCTCGTCCTCCGCCTGGAAGGTCGTCACGCCGAAGCGCTTGTGCTTACTGAGCTCGTGCAGGATGTCCGACGCCGGAGTGATGGGGTAGGCACCGAGGAAAAGGGGAAGTCCGGAGCGGACCGAGGCGGCCACCAGGCCGTAGCTGAGCGCAAGGTTCCCGGAGATGTTGCGGTAGGTACCCGCGGCCATCGGGGCAGCCTTGACCTCGTACGAGACAGCGAACGACTCGGTGGTCTCGCCGAAGTTCCAGCCGGCGCGGAAGGCGGCGATGTTGGCGTCGCGGATGTCAGGCTTGGTGGCGAAGCGCCTGGCGAGGAATGTCTCCGTCGACTCCACCGGTCGCCCGTACAGCCAGGAGAGCAGCCCGAGCGAGAACATGTTCTTGGCCCGGGACGCGTCCTTGCGGCTCAGCCCGAACGGCTTGACCGACTCGACCGTCATGGTGGTGAGGTCGACCCGATGGAGGCTGAACCTGTCCAGCGACCCGTCCTCGAGCGGGTTGTGATCGTAGCCCGCCTTGCTCAGGTTGCGGCTGGTGAAGTCGTGGCTGTCGACGATGATCGTTGCGCCGGACGGCAGGTCCTTCACGTTCGCCCGAAGCGCCGCCGGGTTCATGGCCACGAGCACGTCCGGAGCATCTCCTGGAGTGAGGATGTCGTGGTCGGCGAAATGCAGCTGGAAGGACGACACGCCGGGCAGGGTGCCCGCCGGCGCGCGGATCTCGGCCGGGAAGTTGGGAAGGGTGGACAGGTCGTTGCCGAACGCCGCTGTCTCCTGGGTGAACCTGTCTCCGGTGAGCTGCATCCCGTCGCCGGAATCGCCGGCGAATCGGATGATCACTCGATCGAGCTGCTTGACCTGTTTGGTCACTGCATCCTCACTTCGATACCGCTATCCCCATCTTTTACTGCGTTTTCGAGTCTACGCCGAGTAATTTGCGCCGCTCGGCACTGTCCACATGCCGTGTGTCGAACGCCATGTGCTGGCGCCGTCGCCCACCGGCAGGTCCATCCCTTACGCTCCAAGGTCATGACCACCTCAGGCATTCCTGACCCGCCCGGCTCCGGTCCTCCCTACTCCGGGCCCCCCGGCGCCGAGCCGCCGTACTCCGGACCGCCGTACTCCGGTCCGCCGCAACCGAGCCAACCGAGGTTCGACGAGCAGTTCTACCTGTACGGGATGGGCCAGGAGTACGGACCCTACACGGTGCAGGACCTGCAGATGATGGCGATGAGCGGCCAGCTGAAGGCCGATGCCAACACCCGTCGGGCCAGCGGCGGCGGCTGGTTCCCTGCGCGCGAGGTCCCCTGGGTCTTCTCCGACAAGGAATGGCTCGTTTCGCTGCTGCTGTCGGCCTTCCTCGGCACCCTCGGCATCGACCGCTTCTATCTCGGCTACACCGGTCTCGGGGTGCTGAAGCTCCTCACCTGTGGCGGCGTGGGGATCTGGGCTCTCGTGGACCTGATCCTGATCGCGCTGCGTAAGCTGCCGGACGCCGATGGCCGCCCGCTTCGCTGAGCTCGCGCGGCCGTACTTCACCGCCGCGGAGGGACCGCAGACCCCGCTGGTCGCCGGCCTGGGTCTGTGCTGCCTGGTGGGCGCCGCGGTAGCGAACCCCGATACGGTCGGCACCGGCCCGGTCGTCTGCCCGTTCCGGCTGGTCACCGGCCTGCCGTGCCCGGGCTGCGGTCTGACGCGCTCGTGGGTCTACCTCGCACACGGGCGGTGGGGCGACGCGTTCGCGGCCAACCCGTTCGGCCTGGTGGCGATGGTGGCCGCGGTCGCGTTGGTGGTGACGGTTGCAAACGGCCTGGTGACCGGTACGCCGGTGCCGTCGATGACTCGGATCGTGACCAGCAGGCCGTTCTTCGCGGTGGCGGCGGCCTGGCTGGTCTTCGGCGTGGTGCGGCTGCTCGTCGTGGCCAGCTGATATGTGGGTCCCGTCTGTCAAGAGGGCATAGCGAGGCGGCCTCCTCGTGGCTTCGGGGAGGCCGCCTCTGTTCCCGGTCGAGGGTGTGAGCGCCCAGCGTGTCTGGCGACGCGCGGTCATGCTGATATGCG
>JBBSET010000062.1:0-17442 GCA_038239485.1 Propionibacteriales bacterium | reverse complement strand
TTCCACGTGGTCCGCGTGCGCCATGAGGCGCTGTGTGTACGGATGGGGGTGAGAGACCTCCATCGCCTGGTCGTCGCAGCGGCTGGGTTGAAGTTGAGGGCAGCCTGAGCCAGGAGGTGCTGGTGAGGGTGGGAAGCAGCTCTGACAAAGCCGGGACGGTCCCAGTACTGCCAGATGGGTCGGGCCCGGCGAACGAGGCGGGAAGGTGTAACGAGAGTGAACCAGTGGTTGAACCTCCGTAATCGTGGAGCCGGCTCCAACCTGGCGGATGTGGGCCGGTATGCAGTGCACGCCGAACGGACGAACGGGGAGGCGACTCCCGTGGCGGCTATTGATGCCGGTGCGGGAGGCTACGAGGAATGCCTGCGGCGTACTCGTAGCGATGCTGCCGGAGAAGAGCTGGACACCGACCCCGCCGACCGTCACACAGTGAACATGGGAACCCTGTCGTGTCTGCCCTACCCGGCCTGCTGCCAGCAGTCCGGCGGGCAGGGCCACCGTCGCCCGACGGGCATGGCAGGGGGCGGAGCCGCCGTAGTAGTCCGAGGACGGGAAAGCCGTCCACATGGCGAAGGGTGGCAGCGAGATCGCAGCACAGGTTGTGCAATGCCAGGAGGTCGCCGGTGAATATCGACGCTCCGCACCAGCAATGGCCGGGCCTCGTCGAGGCCCGGGAGCGGGTACTGGGGATGCAGACCAAGTTGCACCGATGGTCGAACGCGGACGCCACGGCGCGGTTCGATGACTTGTTCAACCTCGTGGTGGACCCCGCTTTCCTGCGCTTGGCGTGGGAGCGGGTTGTGAGTAACACCGGGGCACGCTCGGCTGGGATCGACGGGTTGACGGCCCGCGCGGTTGAGGCCAGGGGTGACTGGCGGGATCTCCTGAACAATCTTCGCCTTCGGGTGAAGTCCGGTGAGTTCTCGCCCTCGCCGGTCAAGCAACGCAAGATCCCCAAGTCGCCGGGCAAGTACCGGACCCTGGGTATCCCGACGGTTGCTGACCGGGTCGTCCAAGCGAGCCTGGTGCTGGTGTTGGAGCCGATCTTCGAGGCCGACTTCCACCCCTCCTCCTACGGGTTTCGACCCCGAAGGCGTGCGTGGGATGCGATCGCGGAGATCCAGATGTTCGCCTCACGCTCCTATGAGTGGGTCCTCGAGGCCGACATCGCGGCCTGCTTCGATGAGATCGACCACACGGCCCTGATGGGTCGGGTGCGTCGCCGCGTCGGGGACAGGCGCGTCTTGGCCTTGGTCAAGGCGTTCCTCAAGGCTGGGATCCTCAGTGAGGACCAGGTCCTGAGGCGCACCGACACCGGAACTCCGCAAGGCGGGATCCTCTCCCCGCTGCTGGCCAACATCGCACTGGAGGTGCTCGATGAGCACTTCGCCCGGGTCTGGGAAGCCACCAGCGCTACCCGGGTCGACCGTTCACGCCAACGCCGACATGGCCAGCCGGTGTTCCGGCTGGTCCGCTACGCCGACGACTTCGTCGTGCTGGTGTCGGGGACGCGGGAACACGCAGAGGCGATGCGTCAGCAGACCGCAGACGTGCTGGCCCCGATGGGGTTGCGTCTGTCGCAGGAGAAGACCACCGTCGTCCACATCGATGAAGGCTTCGACTTCCTCGGGTTCCGCATCCAGCGGCACCGCAAACCAGGGACGTCGAAGTCGTTCGTCTACACCTTCCCGGCGCGCAAGTCGGTGGCGTCTGTGCGTCGGAAGGTCAAGGCGATCACCCAGCAAGGCACGAACCATCCTCTCAGCGACATACTCAGGCAACTCAACACGTTGCTGCGGGGGTGGACCCGGTACTTCCAGCACGGGGTGTCCAAGCGCGCCTTCGGCTACCTCCGCCACTACACGTGGAACCGAGTAGTCACCTGGCTCCGCAACAAGCACCGCACGACGAACTGGAAGTCCCTGCGGCGCCGCTACTCCACCCAGGGGTGGTGGCCACATCACGCAGGGGTCGAACTGTTCGACCCCGCAGCGGTGACGGTCACCCGCTACCGCTACCGAGGCAACATCGCGACACCGTGGGCTGAGCCAACACCCGCCTAACCATCGGCACGACCTCGTGGAGAGCCGGATGCGGTGAAAGTCGCACGTCCGGTTCGGGAGGCGGCCCGAGGAAACGGACCGGTCGAGACACCGACACCGCGCCCCGGGCCGACCTCACCTGGCCTGCGATGCCCTGGACCGGTGTCGTCGCCGGATCCAGCAGATCATCCATGGGCACCGTGGACGCACCGACGACCCCCTCTATGGGATCCGGAACCTGCTGCGAGCCGGCGCCGATCTCCTCACCGACAAGCAGAGCACCCGACTCACGGTCTTGTTCGCCGGAGATGAGTATGTGCAGGTGGAGGCGACCTGGGGGATCTACCAACGCATGATCGCCGCTTATCGCGAACCCGACCGGGCCAAGGGACGTGAGCTGATGGTCAAGCTCATCAAGTCGGTCAGCCAAGGCGTGCCGGCCGTGCTCAGCGAGGTCGTCACGCTCGGGCGGACCCTGAAGCAGCGTGCTGCCGACGTGCTCGCCTACTTCGACCGACCCGGCACCTCCAACGGGCCGACCGAGGCGATCAACGGCCGCCCCGAGCATCTCCGCGGCTCCGCCCTCGGCTTCCGCAACCTGACCAACTACATCGCCAGATCACTGCTCGAGTCCGGCGGGTTCAGACCCCGACTACACCCTCGATTGTGAAGAGCCGACTACACCCTCGATTGTGGAGAGCCGGTCTACCAGCTTCGGCTCGACCATTTCGAGGTCGAGGGCCACGTGCTCGGGGTCGCGCCCGTGGCCCTCGAGACCGATCAGCTCCGCCTTGTAGATCCCGATCTGGAAGTCTGTGTCACGCCGTCCCCCGGCTCTTCATACCAGTGACGGGATATGAGTGACACGCCGTGAGCGCATGATAAATCTCCGAGCCCTCGTCGCTGTGCTCGCGCGCGTTCCGTTGCCGTCTCCAACTCGATGGATCGTCATACCCAGACGCTGAGTGTCAGCCGCTTGTCCCAATGCTCTCGGCGAGTTGGCTCAGTTGCTGGGCAAGTATCTTGTCCCTGCCTGCTGACGCGTGCTGGTAGCGCATTGCCATCTCGGGAGTGGTGTGGCCCAGGCGGGCCATCAACTCGGCCAGTGTCGCTCCGGACTGGGCGGCGAAGACGGCTCCGGTGTGGCGCAGGGCGTGAGGCGTGAGATCTGGGCGTCCGGCGGCGGTGCTGGCCCGCTGGAAATGGTAGAGCAGCGAAGCGTGAGCCAGATGGCCGCCGTTTCCGCCGTAGAACAGCAGTCCGTCGGCTCCGGTTTGCGCATGCTTGCGGAAGTGCTGACGAATCGCCGGCAGTATGTGCGGCGGGATGTGTACGTCGCGCACGGAGGCTTGCGTCTTCGGGGTATCGACTGTGACGTGTCCACCAGGACGGGTGACGCCTCTTCGGATGTGCAGAACCCCGGCTCTGAGGTCGAGGTCTTTGCGGCGAAGCTCGGTGATCTCACCGAACCGCAGAGCGCACCAGGCCGCGAGCGGGACGAGTAACTGCAGTCGCTCAGGCATGCCGTCGGTCAGCGTGTGCAGTTCGGCGAGCGTGGCGGGGCGGATGTCTCGGCTCCTGACCACTTTGGAGGCACCCTTGATCTTGCACGGAGTCGTGGAGACCAGCCCCTCCTCTACGGCGGTGGCTAGGATCGATTTGAGCAACGCGTAGCAGTGGGCCTTCGCTGTCGGTCCGGTGTGAAGATCTGCGTGCCAACTGCGGACCATCGCTGGGGTGATGCCCGTGATCAGTGCGTCGCCCAGAACCGGCAGGATGTGTAAGTCGAGGGCCCAGCGGTAGTGCAGACGTGTATTGGGCTTGAGGTCGCGGCCGGCGAGCCAGTCCTCCGCGTACACGGCGAGTGACAACGGACGAGATCTCGGCTTTGGTGTTTCCCATCTGTCCGACTCGACCGCGACGCGCTGGTGGCTGAGCCATCCATCGGCGTCGATCTTGGCGGTAAACGTGTGCGGCGCACCGTGCCGGACGCCGTCAGGGCCGATGAACGACGCCTGGTACCGACCCGAGGGCAAGCGGCGGACAGCCCCGAACGTGCGGCGGGTCCGGTGCTTCTGTCGGCCTGTCACGGTGCCCTTGACTCTCCTGCGTGCAATATCGTGCAATAGCGAACGACCAGATGTGTGCCCTCGTGGCCAATCCTGACCGCGCACGGGACCGCTAAAAGACCAGCGTACAGGCCCTTTTCGGCATCCACCAGCGTGAGCTCAAGACCCCGGGAACATTGGTTCGAGTCCAATCGCGGGAGCGGTCATCGTCGTAGGTCAGGGTGGGGTCGGTGGCGTCGCTCATGACGGTCGGTCCGTCAGGGGTGCACTCGTCACCGGCTCCTCAGTGGTTGGGTAGGGCGTTGACCAGTACTGCGATACGCGAGGAAGCCCGGAGGACGTAGCGGACTTCCGACGCAGACGTGGTGCCCCAGTCGACCTGCCGAAGTGACGGTCAGGTGAGGTGGCAACGGCGCCGTGGGTGGGGTAGCGTAACGTCTCGGGGCAAGGTGCAGCGCGTCACCTTGAGCGGTCATTTCTTCCTAGTCCACGCGGTTGAGTGCGCACAGCCCTTCGTAGATGAGGTCTCGGCATGTCTTTCCGCACGTCCCGTATCTGGAGTCTTGCCTTGGCAGCGGTCGTGGCGGCTGGTCTCGCCGTGCCCGTGGGAGGGGCGGATGCGACCGCCGTCTCACCTCCGGGCGCGAATGACTGGTCCTGCCAACCCACCGTCAGGCACCCCTTCCCGGTGGTGCTGGTCGAGGGGACGTTCGAGAGCATGGCGAAGAACTGGGCCACGATGTCGCCCTACATCAAGTCCAAGGGCTACTGCGTGTTCGCCCTGAACTATGGCACCACAAACGGAGTGCAAGCCACCGGTCCGATCGCTCATTCAGCTCATCAGCTTCGCCACTTCGTCAACAGAGTGCTCACCGCCACGAGCACCACGAAGGTGGATCTGGTGGGGCACAGCCAGGGTGGGATGATGCCGCGTTACTACATGCGGTTCCTTGGGGGCGCTGCCCATGTGAACGCCCTGATCGGGATCGCGCCGTCCAACCACGGAACGACGACCATGCCGGTCCCCCCGCCGTCATCGCCGTTGTCGCGGTCGTCCAACCCCGCGGTGTCGACGACGCCCTGCCAGGCATGCACTGACCAGATGGCAGGGTCGGCGTTCCTGACCAAGCTCAACGCCGGCAGGGACATCGAGCCCGGACCCTTCTACACGGTGATCTCGACGACGCATGACGAGGTCGTGACGCCGTACACCAGCCAGGCCCTTGCGGGTCCAAGCAGTCATGTCACCAACGTCATTATCCAGAACCTCTGCCCATTGGACCCCATCGAGCATGACCAGACCCCCAACGACCCGGTTGTACAGCAGCTCGTCAGCGCGGCGCTTGCGCGCAACGGGGGGCCATTGAGCCCGGGGTACCGCCCCAGCTGTTCCTGAGCTAGTCAGGTCACCGGGAGCTGCCGCAGGCGAAGGGTCCCCACGGTCCTCAGCTGACCCGGCTGGTGCATCAAAGAAGTGACGAAATCGATGTATAGTCCCCATAATGTTCCGGGCGTTCGTCCTCCCCGGTGCGGGAGGGGTGCGATGAGGAACAGCAAAACCCGCAGGGCCGCTTCGACCCGTCGCCTCAGGGTGGCAGTTGTCGCGGCCGGCCTCGCAGCGGCGCTCGTCGCGGTGCCCACTCCCTCCAGGGGCACGCCCGTCACGACTCCACTCCTTCAGCAGGCCAGCAAGGGTGGCATCGCCAACCATTCCGGCACCAGCATCTTCAATGTCACCCAACTCGAGACGGACACCTTCTCCTGGGGGTCGACGATCGTCGCAGCGTTCCAGAACGGTCGCTCGACCAAGGGCTATGGCGCCGCGGGCATCGGGTGGGCCACGTCCATCGACGACGGCGCGACCTGGAGCCACGGTCTGTTGCCGGGGTTGACCGCCAGCTCACCCACGCCCAATGCCGACTACCCACTCGTCGTCAACCAGAGCGTCGCCTATGACGCCCGACACCAGAAGTGGCTCGTGCCTTCGGTGACGTACGTCGCGTCCGGCACCGGCTTCCACGAGAAGGCACTGATGGTGAACACCTCGGTGAACGGCAAGAAGTGGAATGTAGCCACGACGGCGGTCGACACCAATGTGGACAAGGCCTGGGGAGTCTGCGACAACACCAGCACCAGCCCGTACTACGGTCAATGCTACGTCGCCTACTCCCAGCTCGACAGCGGAGACGCGCTTGCCGTCGTCACCAGCGTCGACGGCGGAACTACGTGGTCCGCGCCGGCCCAGGTCAAGGACAGCCTTGGAGGCAACGCCACCGGCTACAACGTCTATCCCCTCGTCCGGCCCGATGGGACCGTGGTCGTCGTCGGCACCGACACGGGCAATGGTCACAACGGGTCGGCCCTCATCTCGTTCGCCTCGACGGACGGAGGCACCACCTGGTCGCCTCCTGTCACCTTCGCGACCGTGCAGGTCCACACCGTGCCGGGCATCCGGGCTCTGACCAAGCCCACCGCCGACGTGGATCAAGAGGGTCGACTCACGGTTGCCTGGGCCGACTGCCGGTTCCAAGCCGCCTGCGCGGCCAACGATCTGGTCACGGCGACCTCGAGCGACGGTATGACCTGGTCGGCGCCGACCCAGGTCCCGCTGGCTGGTGCGGTCGCGGACAAGTTCGACCCTGGCCTTGCCGTCGCTCCCGGCACCTCCGGCGCCACCGCACAGCTCTCGCTCGTCTACTACACAAGCACGAGCTGTGCGCCGAGCATCTGCCTCGACGCGAAGTACGCCACCTCGTACGACGGCGGACAGACGTGGGCTGAACCGTACACGATCAATACAGCTCCGATGCCGACCACGTGGTTCGCGAACAACGCGAGGGGTCGTATGGTCGGCGACTACAACTCAGTCAGCTTCGTTCACGGCAGCGCGGTCACGGTCCTACCGCTGGCGGGGTCGGCACCGAAGCCCTACGCGGAGACCGAGTGGGCGCTTGCCCTTCCGCCGAACTGGGCGTTCTCGGGCTGAGCGGCGCCCGTCTCAACCCAGAGAGGAACTCCGGTGGACGGGATCCAGCCAACCGACCCTACCTACATGACTGTCGGCGTGCTGACGGCGGCGCTGCACGAGCTGACGCCCCGAGAGCGGCGCGAGTGGCTGGAGCACGAGTGCGACCGCGTCCGTTGGTCGGCATGACGACGCGCTCCCGGGCCGAGTTGGTGGCCCACTTCCATGACATGGCCTCGCGTCGGGAGCCCATCGTCGGGGGAGGCGCAGGGACGGGACTGTCGGCCAGGTGGGAGGAGGCCGGCGGCATCGACCTCATCGTCATCTACAACTCCGGGCGATACCGGATGGCGGGTCGAGGCTCACTCGCCGGCTTGTTGGCCTACGGCAACGCCAATCAGATCGTCGTGGAGATGGCCCACGAGGTGCTTCCGGTGGTCCGCCACACCCCGGTGCTGGCCGGCGTCAACGGGACGGACCCGTTCTACCTGCCGCAGATCTTCCTTCCTCAGCTCAAAGCGATGGGGTTCGCCGGCGTACAGAACTTCCCGACGGTGGGTCTGATCGACGGGGTCTTCCGACAGAACCTCGAGGAGACGGGCATGGGGTACGCGCTCGAGGTCGAGATGATCCAGCAGGCACGCGAGCTCGAGCTGCTCACGACGCCGTACGTGTTCAGTGCCGACGACGCGGCTGCCATGACCGAGGCCGGTGCCGACATCATCGTCTGTCACATGGGGCTGACCACCGGCGGCAGCATCGGCGCGGAGACGGCGCCGACCCTCGATAGCTGCGTCGAGCGGGTCGACGCGTGGGGCGATGCCGCGCGCGCCGTCCGCCCCGACGTTCTCGTCCTGTGCCACGGCGGTCCGATCGCCGAGCCGTCGGACGCGGCGTACGTGTTGCAGCGCGCCAAGGTCGTCCATGGCTTCTACGGCGCCTCGAGCATGGAGCGGCTGCCGACGGAGCAGGCCCTCAAGGCGCAGACCGAGGCATTCAAGGCCGTGACGTTCTGATGGCGACCGTCGTCCTGGCCGGCACGCTGGATACCAAGGGGCGCGAGTACGCCTTTCTGCGCGACCGTGTGCGCGAGCACGGAGTTGACGTCCTCCTCGTCGACGTGGGGGTCTATCCGCCTCAGATCGAGCCTGACATCTCTCGTGAGGAGGTAGCTCGGGCGGCCGGCGAGGATACGCTCGCGCTGGCCGAGGCGGGGGACCGCGGGGAGGCGACCGCTGCCATGGGACGTGGTGCCGCTGTGGTGATCCTCGACCTGTACGAGCGGGGGCGTCTCCAAGGCGTGCTCGGTCTGGGCGGCTCGGGTGGGTCGTCCATCGTGACGACAGCCATGCGTGCACTCCCGGTCGGGGTGCCGAAGCTCATGGTGTCGACCCTCGCCTCCGGCGACACCCGTCCCTACGTCGGTGCGGTCGACGTCACGATGACGTACTCGGTGGTCGACATCGCCGGGATCAACTCCATCTCGGCGACGATCCTCTCCAACGCGGCGGGGGCGATCGCCGGCATGGTGCAGGCGACGGTGCCGCCGATGGAGCACAAGCCGCTGGTCGGTGCGTCGATGTTCGGTGTGACGACGCCGGGTGTCACGCGGGCACGTGAGCGGCTCGAGGAGCTCGGTTACGAGGTCCTGGTCTTCCACGCCACGGGCACCGGCGGCCGGTCGATGGAGAACCTCATCACCGGTGGGTTCCTCGCGGGCGTGCTCGACATGACGACCACGGAACTGGCCGACGAGCTGGTCGGTGGGGTGCTGTCGGCTGGTCCTGACCGGCTCGAGGCGGCTGGTGCTTGTGGCGTACCGCAGGTGGTGTCGCTCGGAGCCCTCGACATGGTCAACTTCGGGCCTCGCGAAACCGTCCCGGAGAGGTTCTCGGACCGGAACCTGTACGTCCACAACCCGACGATCACACTGATGCGGACGACGCCCGAGGAGTGCCGCGAGCTCGGCCGGCTGGTGGGCCGGAAGCTGTCCGCGGCAACAGGTCCGACAACGCTGTTCATTCCGCGCCGAGGCGTCTCGATGATCGCTGTCGAGGGCCAGCCGTTCTATGACCCGCAAGCCGACGAGGCCCTGCTGGCCGGCATCGGCGAGTCCGCGACCGACGTCGAGGTGGTCGAGCTCGACCTCGACGTCAACGACGAGCAGTTCGCCGTCGCCATGGCTGACCGCCTGCACGAGCTGATCCGATCGCAACCATCACACGGACACGGCTAGCTTGCTCACCGCGTGGACAGACATCGAGCGCGAGGAGTTCGACGGGGGCCGTGATCGGGATTTCGGCAGGCAGGACCTCCGGGGAACTGGTACAACGCTGGTATGACGACCTCTCCCAGCGAACCAGTGAGCAACGCGCAGGTCTCGGACGCCGACGAGCTGCCGAGCGGAGGCAAGGACGACATCTTGTCGGACGGGATCGATCACGAGGACGAGTCGGATACCGACACCGCCGTGCCCGACCCGCCCGACTGAGCCGGCTCGGAGCGGGGCGACGGGCCGGTGACGCTGCGCCGGCGAGCGGGATCTTGTGCTGGCCATTACGCTTAGCCTCCAACTAGTCGCAGATGGTGTGGTTTGTGGAGGACAAAGTGACACGAGACGCGCAATTGGCACAGGTGCTGGCTGAGTTCGCCCACACGCTGGGGACGGATTTCTCGATCCAACGCACGCTGGACCACCTGGTGCAACGCATCGTCGAGGCGATCCCCATCACCGGAGCCGGGGTGATGGTGATGGGCAAGGGCGACGAGCTGCATTTCGTCTCCGCCAGCAACCCGGTGATCTTGGAGATCGAGTCCCTGCAGAACGAGCTTGACGAGGGGCCATGCCTGATGGCCTACCGGACCGGGATGCCGGTGTCGCTTCCCGACCTGAGCAAGGACGTGCAGTTCCCGCGGTTCTCCCCTCGTGCGCTGGCGGGCGGGCTGGCGGCGGTGTTCACCTTCCCGTTGCGGCTGAACGGGGGCCGACTGGGGGCTCTCGACCTGTATCGAGACGTCCCCGGTGACCTTGACGACTCCGACAAGGCAGTAGCCGAGACCCTCGCCGACGTGGCCGCCGCGTACCTGTTCAACGCCCGCGCCCGTGAGGAGGCGAAGGAGCGTGCTCGTCAGCTGCACTACCTCACGCAGCACGACGCGCTGACCGGACTCCCGAACCGTTCGTACCTGGAGACACTGCTGGACCTGGCCATCGAGGAGGCGCGCGGCTCCGACTCTTCCGTGGCTGTGCTGTTCGTCGACCTCGACGGCTTCAAGACGATCAACGACAGGTTCGGCCACCACGTCGGAGACGAGCTGCTGACCGCGGTCGCATCGCGCCTGTCCGGGGTGATACGAGACGGCGACAGCCTGGCCAGGCTCTCCGGCGACGAGTTCGTGATCGTCTGCGCACAGCTTCGGTCGGCGGTGCAGGGCGAGCAGATGGCCGAGCGGATCGAGACGGCGCTGGCCGAGCCGTTCCGGCTCCGGGAGTACGTCCTGCACATGACGGCCAGCGTCGGTGTGGCCTTCTCGGGTCACGGGGAGGAGAGCCCGCACAAGCTGATGCGCGACTCCGACTTCGCGATGTATCTGGCCAAGCGGGCGGGCGGCGCCCAGTACCGGGTGATCAACCGGGGCACCTTCCCCGGTGGCAGTGGTGACGTCATGCACGAGGGGCTCCTGACCGCCCTGGACCGCGAGGAGTTCCGGCTCGCGTACCAGCCGATCGTCGACGTCCGCGAGGGCACGATGGACGGCGTGGAGGCCCTGCTCCGCTGGAAGGACCCCGCCCGCGGCTGGGTGATGCCGGAGGCCATCGTGCCGATAGCAGAGCGGACCGGCCTGATCGAGCCGCTCGGCGCCTGGGCGCTCAATCAGGCCTGCGACGACCTGCGCCGCTGGATCGACGACTTCGGCGAGGTCGCCGTGCCGCACGTGGCCGTCAACGTCTCGGCCCACCAGGTGATGGGCTCAGCGTTCGCGGTCACGGTGGCGGAGGTCCTCGCCAGGTCGGGGATCGAGCCCGCGTCGCTCCACCTCGAGGTCACCGAGAGCGTCTTTCTCGTCGACGCGCCTCGCGCCCGGTCCGTGCTGGGCGAGCTGAAGGAACTCGGCGTCCGGCTGGTGCTCGACGACTTCGGTACCGGGTACTCGTCGCTCGGCTATCTGAAGCGATTCCCGTTCGACGTGGTGAAGATCGACCGGGGGTTCATCGCCGACATGGAGTCGGACTTCGCCACCCGTGCGATCGTGTCGGCGGTGATCAACCTGTCGCACGCCCTGGACCTCGCCGTGGTCGCCGAGGGTGTCGAGACGGAGGCACAGCTGAGGCAGGTCCTCGACTTGGGCGCTGACTTGGCGCAGGGGCACTACTTCAGCGTCGCGCTGCTTCCCGACGAGCTGAACGTGAGGATCCTCCAGACCGCCGGCGGCAAGCCGGTCAAGCTCCCCATCCAGGCCCGACGATGATGGTCACCCCGCACGGCTGATGCGCCCGATGACGGCGAGCGCGGCCTCGATCAGCTCGGCGTTGTCGGAGGCGGGTCGGCCGTCGGGGAGGACCAGGGCGTCTTCCAGCCCGATCCGCGTGTCGAGCCCCTGACGGGCGGCCTCCTCCAGCACCGCCCAGGCTCCCTCCCCGAGACCGTGGAGGAGCACGGGCACCCCGGGTTGCGCCCCCACGGACTCGACCAGCTCGCGCGCGGCGGCGACCGCGTCCGCAGGCGGGAGCGATGCGTCGTTGACCTCCAGCATCAGCCGCAGGGACTCGTCGCGACGCGGCCAACGCCGCCATGCCTCGGTGTCGCTCGGCGTCCAGATACCGGCCTCCACGGCAACGCCGAGGCCCAGCAGGGTCTCGGCGAGTTCGACCGACCCGTCCTCGCTCCAGTTGACCGACGCGAAGTCCGGCAGCGTCCGCCAGCGCCGGACCGTGTCGAGTCGGGCGCCCGGGTCGCTCGACGCCCAAGCGCCGGTGGTGAGCCCGATCGGTGTACCGGGGACAGCCGCCCGGAGCGCCTCGACGACGGCCGTGACGACATCAGCGTCCAGCGTGTCGCGACCGTCGGCGTCCTTCGGGTGGGCATGGACCGCCTCTGCCCCGGCTGCGACCGCGGCGCCTGCCGCCACCGCGAGCTGGGCAGCAGTGACCGGCAGGGCGGGGTGCTCCGACGGCAGGCGTTGGCCGTTCAGGCAGGCTTTCAGCATCACCCGCCCAAGTATCGCGGGTCGCCCGTGCGGGCGGGGCTGGTGTCATGCCGTCGACCAGCGTCGCAGGAGACGAGATTCGCAGGGCGGACAAGAACTGCCCTGCTCGCACGTGTAGCCCGGCTCACGCCGGGTACCTCGTCGCCATGACGACAGACCAGGCGCTACCTCCCTGGGAGGCGCCTGACCCCTCCGACCCATCCGTGGGGAAGGTAGGGTGCAACTCGACGCGACAGGAGGCGGCCGGTGGTTTCGAGCAAGACCTTCCTCAGCTGGCCGGTGGTCAGGCAGCTGACCGGCCCTGACTGGCTCGGTCGCGGCCCGGCCGTCAAGTCCGCCCACTCCGACAACATCAGCGCTCGCACGACCACCGCCGACCGGGTGGCCCGCAGCATCTGCCCCTACTGTGCCGTCGGCTGCGGCCAGCGCGTCTTCGTCAAGAACGAGGCGGTCGTCCAGATCGAAGGCGACCCGGACAGCCCGATCTCGCGGGGCCGGCTGTGTCCCAAGGGCTCGGCCAGCAAGAACCTTGTCACCAGTCCGCTGCGGCTCGACAAGGTCCGGTACCGGCGGCCTTTCGGGACCGACTGGGAGGACCTCGACCTCGACACGGCGATGGAGATGATCGCCGATCGGGTCCTGCAGGCCCGCGACGACAGCTGGCAGGACCTCGACGACGATGGCAGCTTCGTGCGGCGCGCGATGGGCATCGCGAGCCTCGGTGGAGCCACCCTCGACAACGAGGAGAACTACCTGATCAAGAAGCTGTTCACGGCACTCGGCGCGATCCAGATCGAGAACCAGGCCCGGATATGACACTCCGCCACAGTCCCCGGTCTGGGGACTAGCTTCGGGCGTGGCGGCGCCACCGGCTTCCTGCAGGATCTCGCCAACGCGGACTGCATCGTCATCCAAGGCTCCAACATGGCCGAGGCGCACCCGGTGGGATTCCAGTGGGTGATGGAGGCCAAGGCCCGCGGCGCCAAGGTGATACACGTCGACCCGCGCTTCACCCGGACCAGTGCACTCGCCGACACGTTCGTCCCGTTGCGGGTCGGCACCGACATCGTGTTCCTCGGCGGGATCATCAACCACATCCTGAGCAACGAGCTCGACTTCCGCGAGTACGTCGTCGCCTACACGAACGCGGCTGTGATCGTCAGTGAGGACTTTCGCGACACCGACGACCTCGACGGGCTCTTCTCGGGCTTCGACCCGGAGACCCGCACCTACGACCCGTCGAGCTGGCAGTTCCTCGATGAGGAGGCTCACGAAGATCACGGCCAGGACCACGAGGAGCAGCGGGAGACGGCCAGCGCGCAGCAGCACGAGTCGCACGGCATCGGGGTCCAGGCGCACCCCGAGCGTGACGAGACCCTGCAGCACCCTCGCTGTGTCTATCAGATCCTGAAGCGACACTACTCCCGCTACAGCCCCGACGTGGTGGCACAGGCGTGCGGCGTCACCGAGGAGGCGTTCCAGGAGGTGTGTGACGCCTGGGTCTCCAACTCGGGTCGGGAGCGGACGACGGCACTCGTCTACAGCGTCGGCTGGACCCAGCACAGCGTCGGCGTGCAGTACATTCGCTCCGGCGCCATCCTCCAGCTCCTGCTCGGCAACATGGGCCGTCCCGGCGGTGGCATCATGGCGCTTCGCGGCCACGCCAGCATCCAGGGCTCGACGGATATCCCGACGCTGTTCAACCTGCTCCCTGGCTACCTCCCGATGCCGAGCGCGAAGTCCCATACCAGCCTGGCCGAATGGGTCGACAGCGTCCGGCATCCGGGGTCGAAGGGGTACTGGGCTAACGCGAGCGCCTACTGCATCAACCTGCTCAAGGCGTACTGGGGCGACGCGGCGACGGTCGAGAACGACTACGCCTTCGACTACCTGCCCAAGATCACCGGCGACCACGGCACGTACCGCACCGTGCTCGACATGATCGACGGCAAGGTCAAGGGGTACTTCCTGCTTGGCCAGAACCCCGCCGTCGGGTCAGCCCACGGGCGAGCCCAGCGGCTCGGCATGGCGAACCTCGACTGGCTCGTCGTCCGCGACCTCTTCGAGATCGAGAGCGCGACATTCTGGAAGAACTCGCCCGAGATCGAGACCGGTGAGATCGTCCCCGAGGAGTGCCGTACCGAGGTCTTCTTGATGCCCGCCGCCTCCCACGTCGAGAAGGAGGGCACATTCACGCAGACCCAACGGATGCTGCAGTGGCGCGAGAAGGCCGTCGAGCCGCCCGGTGACTGCCGTTCGGAGCTGTGGTTCTTCTACCACCTCGGCCGGCTCGTCCGGGAGCGGCTGTCGAACTCGACGCGAGTCCGGGACCGTCCGGTCCTCGACCTCAACTGGGGCTACTCGGTCCACGGCGAGCACGACGACCCCAGCGCCACCGACGTGCTCAACGAGATCAACGGGTACGACATCGCCACCGGTCGGCCGCTGTCGACCTACCTGGAGATGAAGGACGACGGGTCCACGCTCGGCGGCTGCTGGATCTACACCGGGGTCTACAAGGACGGGGTCAACCAGGCGGCCCGGCGCAAGCCCGGCAGCGAGCAGAGCTGGGTGGCGCCCGAGTGGGGCTGGGCGTGGCCGGCGGACCGCCGCACGCTCTACAACCGCGCCTCCGCCGACCCCGAGGGCAGGCCCTGGAGCGAGCGCAAGGCGTACGTCTGGTGGGACGAGGACAAGGGCGAGTGGACCGGGTACGACGTCCCCGACTTCGAGAAGACCAAGCCTCCGTCGTACCGCGGGCCGGAGGGGTCCAGCGGTCCGGAGGCCATCAACGGCGACGACCCGTTCATCATGCAGGGAGACGGGAAGGGTGCCCTGTATGTGCCGCAGGGGCTGATCGACGGGCCGATCCCGACCCACTACGAGCCGGTGGAGTCGCCGTTCCGCAACCCGCTGTACCGCCAGCAGGCCAACCCGACCCGCAAGGAGTACGCCCGCCGCGACAACCGGCTGAACCCGAGCCCTCCGGACCAGCACGCCGAGGTGTTCCCGTACATCTTCACCACCAGCCGTCTCACCGAGCACCACACGGCGGGAGGCATGAGCAGGAACCTGCAGTACCTGTCGGAGCTGCAGCCGGAGATGTTCATCGAGGTCTCGCCGGAGCTCGCCGCCGAGCGCGACCTGGAGCACATGGGCTGGTGCCACGTCATCACCGCCAGGTCGGCGGTGGAGGGGCGGGTGATGGTCACCGAGCGGCTCACGCCGCTGCGGGTCGAGGGCAGAACGATCCACTCGGTCTGGCTTCCCTACCACTGGGGGTCCGCCGGCCTGGTGACCGGTGACTCCGCTAACGACCTGTTCGGGATCAGCCTGGACCCGAATGTGCTGATCCAGGAGAGCAAGGTCGGCACCTGCGACGTCCAGCCCGGCCGGCGGCCGAGCGGGCGGGAGCTGACGGCGTACGTCGCGGGATACCTGGAGCGAGCCGGTCTCGCCGGCGACGACTACGCACCGATCGTGACGGTGGGGCCGGGCGTGAGCCCACCCAGCGACCAGAAGGGCGGCTCGTGATGCGCGGCAGGAACAGCTTGTTCGGGCCGATCGACCCGGCTCCGGAGACGGGATACGTCGACCCGCCCCCCCACAAGGGCTTCTTCACCGACACCAGCATCTGCATCGGGTGCAAAGCGTGCGAGGTTGCCTGCAAAGAATGGAACGAAGTGCCCGAAGACGGGTTCGACCTGCTCGGCATGTCCTACGACAACACCGGTGCGCTGGGGTCGGACACCTGGCGCCACGTCGCCTTCATCGAGCAGAAGAAGCCGCTGGGCTCCCAGGAGCCGGGACTGCGTGCGACCGTCGACCTCGGTATGCCGGCGGTCGGTCCGGCAACCGATGACCGGCCGGATTTCCGCTGGCTGATGTCGTCCGACGTCTGCAAGCACTGCACCCACGCCGCCTGCCTGGACGTCTGCCCGACCGGCTCGCTGTTTCGCACCGAGTTCGGGACGGTGGTCGTGCAGCCCGACATCTGCAACGGCTGCGGCTACTGCGTGCCCGCCTGCCCGTACGGCGTGATCGAGCGCCGTCAGGGCGAGAAGGGCGCCAAGAACGTCGGCATCGCCCAGAAGTGCACGCTGTGCTACGACCGGCTCGACGCCGGCCAGACCCCGGCCTGCGCGCAGGCCTGCCCGACGCAGTCGATCCAGTTCGGCGATGTCGAGGAGCTCCGCGAGCGCGCGAACACGCGGGTCGAAGCCCTGCACGAGGCGGGCGTGATGGACGCACGGCTCTACGGCAACGACCCGATGGACGGCGTCGGTGGTGCCGGCGCGTTCTTCCTGCTTCTGGACGAGCCCGAGGTGTACGGCTTCCCGCCGGACCCCGTCGTGACGACCCGCGACCTGCCGTACATGTTCAACCGCGCCGGCACGGCCGCTCTGATGCTGCTCGCCGGAGCCGCCGTCTCCTTCCTCGGCCGGCGGAAGTGACCAGCCATGACGAGTGAGACCGACGCCAGGGGGCACCAGGCGGTACCCGGGTCGAAGGGCAGTGGCGGCGGATCCGGGCGTGAGGGGCGCCGTGGGGGCAGGGATGGTCGCCGTCGGCGCAGCGGCGGGGCCGGCAGTGGTGCTGGCGGCGATCGGTCGATGGTGCCGGACGCCACCTTCACCTCGTACTACGGGCGCCAGATCGTCAAGCCGTCGCCGTGGGAGGCCGATATCCCGGCGTACTTGTTCGCCGGTGGACTGGCAGCCGGCTCCTCGCTGCTGGCGGCCGGGGCCGATCTGACCGGACGGCCAGGATTGCGGCGGGTCGGGCGGCTGGGCGCAGTCACCGGGCTCACCTTCAGCATGTCGGCGCTCGTGCACGACCTCGGGCGGCCCGAGCGGTTCCTCAACATGCTTCGCACAGTCAAGCTGACCTCGCCGATGTCGGTCGGCACCTGGATCCTGTCGGCCTACGGCCCGTTCGCCGGGCTCGCCGCCCCCGCGGTGCTGGCCCCCATGCAGCCGCCCCACCACAGTCGGCGGGCGCGGCGCGGGGGGTCGGGGGGGGGGGGGGGGCCCGGGGGGGGGGGCGCGGGGCGGGGGGGCCGCCCGGGGGGGCCGGCCCCCCCCGGGGGCGGCGACCCCGCCGCCCCCCCCCCGGCCGGCCCCCCCGCCCCCGACAGCACGCGCAGCGGCAGCCGACT
>JBBSET010000061.1:0-17923 GCA_038239485.1 Propionibacteriales bacterium | reverse complement strand
TGTTCGGGATGCGCGAAGGCCTCGCTCATGTGGTAGATCGGGGCGTCGAGCAGGTACCGGAGCGCCTCGCGCAGGGAGGAGGTGCCTGTTCGGGGGAGGCCAGCGCCGATCAGTTGCAGGGTCACGGCCCCACGATAAGCGCGGAATGACCTGCGGTCGGCTTGCTGAGCGAGGCGGTACGCGGCCCGCGCTCACTGGAGTCCGCCCGACGATGCCACAAACAGCGTGCGTCCCCGACGCGCTCGGCGCGGTAGTTCCAGCTGAGGTGTTGCCGTTGCTGTACCCGTAAGGGCTCTCGTCGTTGTCGTCGGACTTCGGGCGGGCGCTCGAGCAGTTCGGCACCGACGCGGGCCCGTCGTGGGCCACGGTCACCCGGCTGGGCGCCCTGTGGCAAGACGAATCGTGCGCCTTCAACGACCGCTCGCTGCCCGGCACCGTTTCGAGCCAGGTCTGGTAGTGCACGCGAGCGTCCGACCGCTTGCCGGTCCGCGAGCTCGTGGGTTAGGTTGCTGGCACTTCGTCGACCGACTCCTCGAGGAGCAGAGATGTCCACCCTGGGGGCGCTCTCGGACCTTCTCGGAGCGAGTGCGGCCGTGGGTCCCCCCAAGCGTCAGCCGGTCCAGTTGGTGCTGAAGCGGTTTGTCGACGTCCTGGGCGGGCTGGCCCTGCTGGTGCTTGTCAGTCCGGTCCTGCTGGCCGCGGCAGTGGCGATTCGCGTCTCCAGCCCTGGGCCGGTGTTCTTCCGCCAGCAGCGGGTCGGCCGAGCGGGGCGGCCGTTCACGATCTTGAAGCTTCGCACGATGGTTCTCGACCAGGCGGCGGTGATGGACCTCAGCCAGGTCTTCGACTACGAGCGGGGACTGTTCACCAAGCGGCCGGACGACCCGCGGGTGACGAAGGTGGGGCGGCTGCTGCGTCGTACGAGCGGCGATGAGCTGCCGCAGCTGTTGAATGTCCTTCGTGGCGACATGAGCCTGATTGGTCCGAGGCCGGTCGTCGACTACATGCTGCGTCCGTTTCCCGACATCAGCGCCGAACGCTGCCGGATGAAGCCGGGCATCACCGGTCTGTGGCAGGTCCTGGACCGCCATGCGCACCAGAGCGTCGAGGTCATGGCGGCGGCGGATCTCGCCTACGTACGCCGGTTCAGCCTCAGCCTTGACCTCCGGATCGCGCTGCGGACCATCCCGGTGTGGTTGCGCGGGGACGGTGCCTTCTAGCCCGGACGATCACGGCACTTGCAGGGCCGCCGCCATCGCGGCCTGTGGGATCGCCACAGTCACCAGCTGGGTGCCCCACCGGCCCGGCTCGTCGAGGACGGCCCGGGCGAACTGAGGGCTGTCCATGATCTCGATCCGTTCCGCTGGAGAGAACATGTCGGAGAAGACCGCGACCACGTGACCCGGGCCCGCCGCGGCCAGCCACTCGGCGATCAGCTCCCGGTCCCCCGAGCACATCTCCAGGAGAAGGCAGCCGAGCCCCGCGATGACGTAGTCGAGCATTTCTCGTCGCAGTCCGTCGCGGAGGTCGGGGTGTCGGCTCGGTATCCCCGAGGTCATGGCGTAGGACGCGCCGATCAACGGACGGCCTAGGAGCGCGGCTGCCCGTTCGACGGCTTGCAACGCGATGGGCCTGGCCGGCACCACCACCAGCCGCGTCGTGAGCTGAGACAGCCTCGGAGCGAGGTCGAAGATCTCGGGGTTGCCCTCCACGACGATGGCGACCGAGCTCGCGGCGCGCTGGGAGAGCTCGGTGACCAGGTCGACGATCATGTCGATGCTTTGGGTGAAGTCGGTGTAGTGGTAGGGCACCACGTGGATCTCGCGGAGTCCGTCAAGACCGTCGAGGACGCGGTGCTCGATCCGGTCGAAGACAACGACGTGTTCGGCCCCCTCCAACGCCGTTGCGCGCAGGGGACGCGGGGCATCGCCTCCGGGACCCACACCGAGCAAGGTGACCTGCAGGTCTCGCCACAACGGCGCGGAGCGCGCCACCGGGGCCGGCTGTCGGGCGCGGAGCACCAGCGTCCGCATGATGACGAAGAGCAGCCACCGTGGCGGGATGGCGGCCGGGTAGCCCTCGAGCAGCAACGCCTGACCCTGAGGACCGGCCAGACAGAAGGAGTGCGCAACCTCATCGTCCTCCCACACGAACGCGACCTCCTGATCGCTCTCGTTGGTGAGTACGACGGTCCGCCGCCCCGACGCAGATCTCAGGACCGCCTTGAGGCTGGCCTGGTCATGGTCGGCCGCGATGTGGACATAGCCCTCGCTCAGCGCGTACAGCCGCCACCCGTGGCGCTCGTGGAAGGCGGCGGTCACCCAGCCACTCGCCTCAAAAAGGTCAGGTGCAAGCCCCGCCGCCTTGGCGACCGACCCAGCTCGGTGTTCGCGCGCCGACACCGTCTCACCCGTGCAGAACATCCGCGGCCCCCCCGAGCGCTGCCAGCCGCTCTCCGTCCAGCATTGCCGCGTGTCGCGCCACCGTGGCGAGCCGCGACGAGGGGAGCAAGCGCGCCACGGCGACCGCATCCTCGAGGCGGTCGACGTCGCGGTAGACCTCGGGGAGCACCATCGGCTCCAAGCCGAGCCGCTCCCACCGCTCGAGCAGCAGGCCGCAGCAGCGGGGAGAGTCCATCGGTACGCCATCGAAGAGGTCCGGTCGCCACGCGCGGACTCCCACGCAGCAGAAGCCGCCGTCTTCGGTGGGTCCCACGACCGACTCGCATGTCCCGTCGCGGAGGCGGTTGAGCGCCGCGTTGAGCAGGGCGGGATCCATCTGCGGGGTGTCGCTCGCAAGCAGCAGCGCAGGGGGTCCCGCGTCATGGAGCGCGTTCGCCAGCCGATCGCCGAGGTCCGCGCCGCGTTGGTGCATTACGGCGAGATCAGGCCACGCCGGCAACGCGGCCCCGTACGTCTCGACCGCCGCCACGAGGCGCGCCCGGCCCACACAGCTCCCCAGCAGCGTGAACGTGTCCTCGAGTAAGGCCTCAGCGACCTCGGTGGCCTGCTCCGCAGTGCACTGGGGGCCCAGGCGTGTCTTGCTACGGCCCGCGGAAGGCAGCTTCGTGAAGACTATGAGCGCGGGCAAATGCGCAGCATCTCCGGGTCGCGAGGGCTCACCCATACAGGATCTAAACGGGGTGTGACCACAAGGCGCAAGCCCACGTTCAGATCGCGGACAGAAGTCCACCGTCGGTCGGCGATGGTCGCGATCCCGCTACCGGCCACCAATGGGAAGGGCCGCGAGGCAGCTGAGCCAAGACCCGACCGCGCCAAGCCCGATGAACGGCAAGCCGGCCGCGTGCCCCCACCGAAAGCGCCAATCGTCGGCCGTTGGATTGTGAAACCTACCCACCGGGTGCACCCGCGAGACGTTGCGGCATCGGCTTCCGCAAGCAGCGCCATTGCGGCTGGCACGACACCGGCGTCCTGGACCTTCTTAAGCAGAGCTTGTCGCCTCCGCCCTCTGCACAGTCCGACGACGACCACCGCAAAGTCCGCGACCCCTAGTGCCCGGGGAGGGCCAGAGAAGGCATGTCAACCGCCAGAACGCCGGGCTGTCACCGCTGAAGCTGAACCGACACAACCATGTACCAAAGCGCGTGTCCGAGGGGGGACTTGAACCCCCATGCCCTTTTGGGGCACTAGCACCTCAAGCTAGCGCGTCTACCTATTCCGCCACCCGGACGTGGGTGCCACCGATGCCTTGGTGAGCGTCCGTCACCCTAGCAAAGTCCGCCGCCGCGCCGAAGTCGGATGCGGCAGGATGGGCGGTATGAGCGAGGACGCTGGATGACCAAGGACTACACGCCCGAGGCGGAGGTCACGCAGATCTGCCGTGACCTGATCCGGATCGACACCTCCAACTATGGGGACGACTCCGGACCGGGGGAGCGGGTGGCGGCCGAGCACGTGGCGGGGCTGCTCAGTGAGGTCGGTATCGAGTCGGAGATGTTCGAGGCCGCCAGGGGACGGACGTCGCTCGTCGCCCACTGGGGAGACCCGTCCGCGACGGACCGGCTGCTGATCCACGGGCACCTCGACGTCGTGCCCGCAAGAGGTTCCGACTGGAAGGTCGACCCGTTCGCCGCCGAGGTGCAAGACGACTACGTCTGGGGACGCGGCGCTGTCGACATGAAGGACTTCGACGCGGCCATCCTCTCCGTCGTACGGGCGCGGGCGCGGGTCGGCGAGCCGCCGAAGCGAGCGATCACGCTGGCGTTCACGGCCGACGAGGAGGCTGGCAGCATCCTCGGGGCCCATCCGCTCGTCGACCAGAAGCCGGAGCTGCTCGAGGGATGTACCGAGGCGATCGGCGAGGTGGGCGGCTTCTCGACGACGATCAACGGCAAGCGGATCTACCTCGTCGAAACCGCCGAGAAGGGCCTCGCGTGGCTCCGGCTCCGCGCGCATGGGACCGCCGGGCACGGCTCGATGCGGAACTCCGACAACGCCGTGACCGCGATCGCCGAGGCTGTTGCCGCGATCGGACGCCATCAGTGGCCGGTCCGGATCACTCCGTCGATGGGCACCCTGCTGGAGGAGGTTGCCGCCCTCACCGGCTTCGCCACGGTGGACGACAACGTCGACGCCCTGATCGAGCACTTCGGCCCGGCAGCGCGGATGCTGGCGGCGGTCGTGCGCAACACAGCCAACCCGACCATGCTCGCGTCCGGATACAAGCACAACGTCATACCCGGGGAGGCAACCGCCAGCATCGACGGGCGGTTCCTGCCCGGCTTCGAGGACGAGTTCTTCTCGACGCTGCGCAGCCTGCTCCCAGATAATGTGAGCTATGAGCTTCTTGTCCACGACACGGCACTCGAGACGCCCTTCGACGGGCCGCTGGTGGAGGCGATGAGAGTCTCGTTGCTCGAGGAGGACCCTGACGCAGCCGTGCTGCCGTTCCTGATGTCCGCGGGCACCGACGCGAAGGCCTGGAGCCGACTCGGGATCCGGTGCTTCGGCTTCTCGCCGCTGCGGCTGCCCGCCGACCTCGACTTCACTGCGCTCTTCCACGGCGTCGACGAGCGGGTGCCGGTCGATGGGCTGGAGTTCAGCGCGCGGGTACTCGACGGCTTCCTCGACCATGCGTAGTCGTCCGCTCGCGCCGAGAGGTCTCGGCCCCGTCGTCACGGCTGTTGTCCTGCTCACCGTCGCGGGCCCGGGGGTGCAGTCCGGAGCTGCCGCCCCGCAGGTACCTCAGGTGCCGCACGTGGTGGCCACCGTCCGGGTCGGGCTCGGGCCGGCCGGGATCGCGATCAACCCCCTCACGAACACCGCCTACGTCGCGAACGCCAACGGCAACCGTGTCTCGGTGATCGACGGCAGCACGGACGAGGTGACCGCGTCCGTCCGTATCGGCTGCTGCTACCCGGTCGACGTGGCCAGCGATCCGCTGACCAACAGGTTCTACGTGGTCAACATCGACGACCCGACCGTCTACCGGGTCAACGGCACCTCGAAGCTCGTTACCGGGAAGGTGAATACGCACAGCACCCCGAGCGCGATCGCCGTGAACCCGATCAGCGACACGATCTATGTGGCCAACGACGAGTTCTCCACCCTGTCGGTCATCGACGGCCGAACCAACCGGCTCGAGCAGACCATCCGCCTCCCCAGCTCCCCGTCAGGACTCGCAACGAACCCGCTCACCGATCAGGTCTTCGTCACAGCCGACGACAGGGTTTTCGTGATCGACGGCCGGACGAACACGCTGAGCGACACGATCCGGGTTCGGCCGGGCGCCCTCGGCGTCGCCGTGGACCCGCTCACGAACACGGCGTACGTCGGCGACGGCAATGCGGTCGATGTCATCGACGGCTCGACGGATCAGGTCACCGACCGCATCCAGGTGGGCTCGGCCGTCCGGGGCGTTGCCGTCGACCCGTTGGCGCGTACCGTCGTGGTAACCCGCCTGATCAGGCACGGCACCGTGACTCTTATCAACGCGCAGACCGATGTCGTGGCATCCATCGTGCACGTCGGGTCGTTCCCGGTTGGTGTAGCGACGAACCCTTTGACCGGGACGGCGTACGTCAGCAACGAGGCTGACAACACGGTCAGCGTCATCAGTGGCAGCTAGGCGACTCCGCTGACCGAACGCTCACACGAGCGGGCGGAACTCATGCGACGCGACCGGACGCACGCGGATGATGGTCCGGCGAAGCTCCACCTTGCGGCTCCCATCCGGATACAGCCGTAGCCTCGCAAGCTCCCAGCCGCCGTACTCGGCGCGATCGGTCAGCATCCGGCGGACCGCCGACCGTGAGATCGTCCGTGGCAACGAGAAGCGCTGAAACTCGTATTCCATACCGCGTCCATGGTGACACGTCCATCAAGGCGGCGCCCGTCGGCCGACCTGTGTCCCCGATGGTGAGACGACCCGGCATACCCTCACCCCATGGCTCTTCCGATCGGTGACTACGCCGTGCTCGGGGACACCGGGACGGCGGCGCTGGTCGGCCTCGACGGGTCGGTGGACTGGCTCTGCCTGCCGCGGTTCGACTCGCCTGCCTGTTTCGCCGCCCTGCTCGGCACTCCGGACAACGGCCGTTGGCTGATCGGCCCGAAGGATCCGGCTGCCGTCACGACCCGCCGGTACGTCGGCAACACCTTCGTGCTCGAGACCACCCACCAGACCGCGAGCGGGGTGGTCAAGGTGACCGACCTGATGCCGTTCGGCGACCGTCGGGCCGATCTGGTCCGTCGCGTCGAGGGCCTGTCGGGCACCGTGGCGATGCGCCACGAGTGGATCGTCCGCTTCGGGTACGGCAAGGTCCGGCCGTGGGTGATGCGCCGCAAGGACGACGAGCAGTATCCGGTCATCTCCGCGACAGCCGGCCCCGACATGGTCGTCCTGCGCGGCACGAGGCTGCCACATGCGTCCGGCGGGCGCCACGCCGACGAGTTCGACGTCGCCGCCGGAGACGTGCTGACGTTCTCCACCACCTGGTTCAAGTCGCACCACGGCATCCCCCCGATGCTCGACGTCGACTCCGGGATAGCCGACACGATCGCGAACTCCGAGGAGTGGGCAGCCAGGTGCACGCACGTCTGGCCGTTCCGCGAGACCGTCCTGCGCTCGCTGCTCGTGCTGCGGATCCTCACGCACCAAGACACCGGCGGCATCGTTGCGGCCGCGACCACCTCGCTGCCCGAGGACTTCGGCGGCGTCCGCAACTGGGACTACCGCTTCTGCTGGCTGCGCGACGCATCCCTGACCCTGGAGGCACTGCTGTCCGCCGGGTACGACGACGAGGCCAGGCTGTGGCGGGAGTGGCTGCTGAGGGCCATCGCCGGCGACCCCAAGGACATCCAGATCATGTACGCCGTCGACGGCGGCCGGGACCTCCCGGAGCGCGAGCTCGACCATCTGGCCGGATACGCCGACTCCCGGCCGGTGCGGATCGGCAACGGGGCCGTCGACCAGCGCCAGGCCGATGTGCTCGGTGAGGTGATGGCGGCGCTCGAGCACGCACGGTCGAGGGGCCAGGGGGAGGAGAGGCATTCGTGGGCGCTCCAGCGCGTTCTCGTCAACGAGCTCGCGGACCACTGGGAGGAGCCGGACAACGGGTTGTGGGAGATCCGCGGACCGCAGCGGAACTTCACCCACTCCAGGGTGATGATCTGGGTCGCCTTCGACTGCGCGATCGCCGGGGTCGAGAACCACGGCCTGGACGGACCGGTCGAGCGCTGGCGCAGCGTCCGGGACAAAGTGCGCGCCGAGATACTCGACCGCGGCTTCAACCGGGACCGCAACAGCTTCGTCCAGCACTACGACACGACCGAGGTGGACGCCTCACTGCTGCTTCTCAGCCTGGTCGGATTCCTCCCCGGTGACGACCCGCGGATCGTCGGAACGATAGCCGCGGTCGAGGAGGACCTGCTCCGCAACGGGCTGGTGTTGCGCTACCGCACCGACGCCGGCGTCGACGGGCTGCCGGGCGACGAGCACCCCTTCCTCGCCTGCTCGTTCTGGCTGGTCGCTGCCTATGCTGGGGCGGGCAAGATCGACAAGGCACACGCTCTGATGAACCGGCTGGTCGGGCTCTGCAACGACCTCGGTCTCCTGTCGGAGGAGTACGACCCCGTCAACAAACGGATGGTCGGCAACTTCCCCCAAGCCTTCTCGCATCTCGCCCTCGTCAATGCCGCCATCGCGCTCAACGCGGCCGACACCGTGGCCGAAGGCGCGCATCGTGCTCGCCATCAAGCCTCGGGGTAGCCCATCGTCGGCGCTGACACGTCGTCCAGGGCCTCGGCGATCTCGTCCGGGAGGTCGACGCTCTCAGCCGCCAGGGCGAGGGCCAGCTGGCCGGTCGTCCTGGCGCCGAGGAGTGGCGCAGTCACACCCGGCTGGTCGCGGACCCACGCCAGTGCCACCTGGGTCGCAGAGAGTTCCAGACCCTCGGCCGCACGGCAGACGGCCTCGACGATCCGGGCAGCTCTCGTGTCGAGGAACTCGGCGACGTACTCACCGAAGGTGTTGGACGCTCCCCGCGAGCCCGCCGGGATCCCCGATCGGTACTTGCCGGTGAGGACGCCACGACCTAGCGGCGACCACGCGAGGATGCCGAGCCCGAGCGCCCTCGCGGCAGGCACGACCTCGCGCTCGATCCCGCGTTGGAGCAGCGAGTACTCCATCTGCGTCGACGCGAGGATGGTCCGGCCCGGCACGGACGACTGGTGGGTGGCCGCCTGTGCGGTTCTCCAGCCCGAGTAGTTCGAGATGCCGACGTAACGGGCCCGTCCGGAGACCACGGCGGCGTCGAGGGCCGACAGTGTCTCCTCGACCGGCACGTCGTCGGACGCGATGTGTACCTGCCACAGGTCCACGTCGTCGACGCCGAGTCGCCTGAGCGACCTGTCGAGCGTGCGCAGCATCGCACCGCGAGAGGTGTCTTGGACCCACTCGCCCCGCGACGACGTGATGCCTGCCTTGGTGGCGATCACGACGTCGTCACGCTTGACGACCCCTGCCAGCAGCGACCCCAGCACAGCCTCGCTGGCGCCGCGGCCGAAGCCGGACGCCGTGTCGACGAGGGTCCCGCCGGCAGACATGAAGCTGCGGAGCTGGTCGGCCGCGTCCTTTTCGTCGACGTCGGTGCCCCACGTCCAGGTGCCGAGCCCGAACCTGCTCACCTTGAGGCCGGTACGCCCGAGGTAGCGCTGCTTCATGGGGTAGCACCCTAATAGCTAAGGTCGTGAGAGTGAGGCTCGGACTGAACCTGGGGTATGTCGCCGACGACGACGTGGCCGACTACGTGAGCCTCGCCCAACAGGCCGACCAGCTCGGATACGCGGTCGTCTGGGCCGCGGAGGCGTACGGCTCCGACGCGCCGACCGTGCTGGCCTACGTCGCGGCGAAGACGGAGCGCATCGATATCGGTGCCGCGGTGATGCAGATCCCGGCCCGTACGCCCGCGATGACGGCCATGACCGCGGCCACCCTCGACCTGCTGAGTCACGGTCGCTTCCGGCTGGGGCTGGGGGTGTCCGGCCCGCAGGTCTCCGAGGGCTGGCACGGCGTGCGGTTCGACAAGCCGCTGGCGCGGACCCGGGAGTACGTGGACATCGTCAACCAGGCGATGCGGCGCGAGACCGTGCGGCACTCGGGGGAGTTCTTCACCCTTCCGCTGCCCGACGGGCCCGGCAAGGCGCTCAGGCTGACCGTTCACCCGGTACGCGACCACGTACCCCTCTATCTGGCCGCCGTCGGACCGAGGAACCTCGAGCTCAGTGGCGAGATCGCCGACGGCTGGCTCGCCATCTTCTTCTCTCCCGCCCACTCCGGCGATCTGATGGCGCACGTGCGCGCCGGACGGGAGCGCGGCCCCGCCGCCGGCCTGCCCTTCGATGTCGCTGCGACGGTGCCGGTGGCGATAGGTGCGGACGTGGACGAGTGCGCGGACCGGATCCGCGCGTACGCCGCGCTCTACGTGGGAGGGATGGGGAGTCGCGAGCACAACTTCTACAACCAGCTGGCCTGCCGGATGGGCTTCGAGGCCGAGGCGAAGCACATCCAGGATCTCTACCTGGACCGGCGGGCCCGCGACGCGATGGCCGCAGTACCGGTCGACTTCATCGACCAGACCTCGCTGCTCGGGCCGCCGGATCGGATCGCCGAGCGCCTGCACGCCTACGCCGAGGCCGGGGTCACGACGCTCAACGTGTCGCCATTCGCCCCCGACCTGGAGACGAGGATCACGACGATAAAACTGTTGGCTGAGGCATTCGAAGCCGCAGACCTAGCAGACTGAGCACCGTGGATTTCCTTCAAACGCTGATTCTGGGCATCGTCGAGGGCCTCACCGAGTTCCTGCCGGTCTCGAGCACGGGCCATCTGACGATCGCCGAGAAGATCATGGGCCTGTCCATCGACGACTCGGCGGTCACCGGTTTCACCGCGGTGATCCAGATGGGCGCGATCGTCGCGGTCATCGTGTACTTCCGCTCGGACATCTGGACGATCGCCAGCACCTGGGTGCGCGGCATCGTCCGACCGGAGATCCGTGGCTCCTTCGACTACCGGATGGGCTGGTACGTCATCGTTGGCTCGATCCCGGTCGTCGTCGCGGGCCTGCTGGGCAAGGACCTGGTGACCGGGGCACTTCGTAATCTCTGGTGGGTCGCCAGCGCGCTCATCGTCTGGAGCTTCGTGATGCTGGCGGCGGAGCGCTTCGCGACCCAGGAGCGGCACGAGAAGGACCTCACTCTGAGGGACTCCATCGTCATCGGCGTGGTGCAGTGCATCGCGTTGATACCTGGCGTCTCGCGTTCGGGTGCCACGATCTCCGCCGGACTGTTCGGTGGGCTCGACCGGGTCGCCGCGACCCGGATGTCGTTCTTCTTGTCGATCCCGGCGCTGACCGCGGCCGGGTTGTACGAGCTGCCGAGCGCCCTCGGCGGCGACATCTCCCTGGGGTCCACCCTGGTCGCGACGGTCGTCAGCTTCGTGGTGGCGTACGCCGCAGTGGCGTGGCTTCTGAGGTTCGTCGCCCACCACCCGATCTCCTGGTTCGTGCCCTATCGGCTCGCCCTCGGCGTGGTGCTGATCATCCTGCTGGCCACCGGCCAGATCGCCGCGACCTGACGCCGGCCGAACCGCTCAGAGCCAACCCGAACGCTTGAAGAGCCGGAACAGCAGCGAACAGACGGTCGCCATCAGAAGCAGGACGCCGGCGTACCCGTACCGCCATTGGAGCTCGGGCATGTTCACGAAGTTCATCCCGTAGATGCCTGCGAGCGCGGTCGGGACCGCCGCGATCGCGACCCAGGCCGAGATCTTGCGCATGTCGTCGTTCTGCTGCACGGATGTGCGCGCCATCTGCGCCTCGTGCGCGCTCGACAGCAGGTGGTCCAGCGACTCGACCTGCTCCTGGACCCGGATGCAGTGGTCCAACACGTCGCGGAAGTACGGGGCAGCCTCGTTGGGCATCCCTGCGACCTGACGCTGAGCCAGCCTCGTCAGCGGGTCGCGCAGCGGGAGCACCGCCCGCCGGAACTCGGTCATCTCCCTTTTCAGGATGTAGATGATCTTCGAGACGTTGTGCCGCGACTCCGAGAACACCGACATCTCGATCTTGTCCACGTCGTCCTCGAGCGCGGCCGCCACGCTGGCGTAATGGTCCACCACGCTGTCGCACACGGAGTACAACACGGCGAACGGGCCGTGCCCGAGCACCTCGGTGTGCTCCTCGAGGTCGCGTCTGGTGAATCGGAGGTCGGCGCCGGCGCCGTGCCGCACGGTCACCACATAGTTCGAGCCGACGAAGACGGCGATCTCGCCCGTCTCGACGGCGCTGTCGTCGGCGACGTACCACAGCGTCTTCAAGATCATGAACAAGACGTCGCCGTCGTACCGCTCCAGCTTGGGGCGCTGGTGTGCACGCACGGCATCCTCCACGGCAAGGCGGTGGAGACCGAGCGAGAGGGCCACCAGGTCCATCTCGTTCTGCGACGGCTCGTGCAGACCTATCCAGACGAAGTCGCCGGACCTGTTCGCATAGTCGAGAGCTTCGCCGATGTCGGTACTGCCACCGGGGAGCTCGAGCCGGAGGCCTTCTCGGTAGACGGCGCAGTCGACGATCACGCTGACATTGTGACTCTGTTTTCCGAAGTTGGCTCTATGGTGAGCGCGTGGCGACAGTTCTGCTTATCCGACACGGCCGGACCTCGGCGAACACCGCGGGAATCCTGGCAGGCAGGACGCCCGGCGTGCTGCTCGACGACCTCGGGATGACCCAGGCGCAGGACACCGGGCAGCGGGTCACCGTCCTGCCGGTCGCCGAGCTCGTCTCGAGCCCGCTCGAGCGGTGCCAGCAGACCGCCGACGCCATCTCGGCCGCACGGACGCCGGCGCCGAAGGTGCACACCGACGACCGGCTGACAGAGTGCGGGTACGGCGACTGGACCGGTCAGCAGCTCAAGAAGCTGGCGAAGGAGCCGATGTGGAAGGTGGTCCAGTCCCATCCGAGCGGCGCGACGTTCCCCGGCGGCGAGTCGATGCGCGACATGCAGTCGCGAGCGGTGGCCGCGGTGCGGGACTGGGACGAGCGGGTGACCGCCGAGCACGGCCCGGGCGCCATCTGGGTGGCGGTCAGCCATGGCGACGTCATCAAGGCGATCCTCGCCGACGCCCTGGGGACCCATTTGGACAACTTCCAGCGCATCGTCGTGGATCCGGCCAGCGTTTCGGTCGTTTCGTACACCCCGCTCCGACCGTTCGTCGTCAGGTGCAACGAGCACGGCGACCTGACGGGACTGGTGTCGACCCGCAAGCCCCGGCGCCGTAGGCGCGCCGCTGACAGTGACGCCGCGGTGGGCGGCGGGGCCGGCTGAGCCTCGGGCTTGGCCCGTGGCCGTTACCCCAACGTCGTACTCTTTTGGCATGTCGATGCTCGTCCACAACTTTGAGAAGCCGGACCGATTTGTCGCTGGCACGGTGGGCCAGCCGGGTCAGCGCACCTTCTTCCTCCAGGCGAAGGACGGGCCTCGGGTCACGAGCGTGGCGCTCGAGAAGCAGCAGGTGTCCATCCTGGCCGAGCGGATGGACCTGCTGCTCGACGAGGCACTGCGTCGCAGCGGGGGAGATGCGGCCATCCCCGCGGTGGCCCCGATCGGTCTTCGCGACGGCAACCCGCTCGACCAGCCGATCGTGGAGGAGTTCCGGGTCGGGACCATCACGCTGAGCTGGGACGCCGAGGAGGGCTCCGTGATCGTCGAGCTCTTCCCCGTGGTGGAGGAGGTCGCGACAGCCGAGAGCATCGACGGCACCGACGAGGACGAGGTCGCGATGGTTGAAGGTGAGGTCGACGTCGAGGCGTCGGAGGTACTGGTCGTCAAGCTTGACCCGGCCTACGCCCGCTCCTTCGTTCGGCGGGCGCAGAGCGTGGTATCGGCCGGCCGGCCGCCCTGTCAGTTCTGCGGCAACCCCCTGGACCCCGAAGGTCACCTGTGTCCGCGCGCGAACGGGTTCAAGCGCATTGCCCATTGACGCGGCGACGACACTCGACGACTACGAGGTCGAGACGATCCTGTCTCAGGGTTCGCTCGAGCTGGAGGGCCGCCTGCTGTCGGCGTCGAACGCGTCGTTCCTGGGGGAGGTGACGCTCGACGCGACGAGCTTGAAGTGCGTCTACAAGCCGGTTCGTGGCGAGCGTCCGCTCTGGGACTTCCCGGACGGCACCCTGGCCGGCCGGGAGCGCGCAGCGCGGCTCGTGTCGCAGGCCGGCGGATGGAGCGTGGTCCCGCCCACGGTGCTGCGCGACGACGGTCACTTCGGGCCGGGAATGTGTCAACGTTGGGTGGAGGTCGACCCCGATATCACCTTGGTCGACGTGGTGGGGGAGGCCTTCGAGGAGCCTGGCTGGCTCCCGGTCCTCGAATCGGAGGACCACGTCGGGAACGCGGTCCTGCTGATCCATCGCGACGACGCCAGGCTCAGGGACATGGCCGTGCTCGACGTGGTCATCAACAACGCGGACCGCAAGGGCGGCCACGTCCTGCCGGAGTCGCAGGAGCGCCTCTGGGGATGTGACCACGGTGTGAGCTTCCACGAGGAGCCCAAGCTGCGAACGGTGCTTTGGGGCTGGGGTGGCGACGAGCTCAGTGAGGCCGACGGCGACAACCTGCGACGCCTGCTGGCGACTCTCGACAGCGGCCTCGACGCGGAGCTGCGAGAGCTGCTGAGCGGGGTCGAGGTCTCGGCGATGCGCAAGCGCGCGACCAGGCTGCTCCGGGCCGGGCGGATGCCGATGCCGCGAGGCAGCTGGCCGGCGATCCCGTGGCCGCCGTTCTGACCAGCCGCCGATAGGCTTGACGGTATGCAAGCCTGGCCGGCCCCACCCGTCTCGTCGATGGTCGTCGACCGGTTCGGACCCGCCGCCGAGCTCGCCCTGTACGACGCCCGGACCGGGTCGGCGCGGCTGACCGACCCCGGTACCGAGGCCCGTCTCTACGTGTGTGGCATCACGCCGTACGACGCCACGCACGCCGGCCACGCCGCCACCTACGTCGCCTTCGATCTGGCGATCCGGGCCTGGCGGGCCGCCGGCCACCGGGTCCGGTACGTGCAGAACGTCACCGATGTGGACGACCCTCTGCTGGAGCGCGCGACAGCGACGGGGGAGGACTGGCGGGCGCTCGCGGAGCGCGAGACGCAGCTCTTCCGCGAAGACATGACGGCGCTCGCCGTCATCCCGCCCGACGTCTACGCCGGCGCGGTCGAGACGATCCCGCTCGTCGTCGACCTGGTCCAGCGGCTGCGCGAGCACGACGCCGTCTACGACGTCGACGGGGACCTCTACTTCCGCGTCGCGGCCGATCCGCGCTTCGGTGAGGTGTCCGGACTCGACCGGGCCGCGATGCTCGGGCAGTTCGAGGAGCGCGGTGGGGACCCGGACCGGCCGGGCAAGCGAGACCCGCTGGACTGCCTGCTCTGGAGGCATGAACGGCCCGGCGAGCCCAGCTGGGACAGCGTCCTGGGTCGCGGTCGACCAGGCTGGCACAGCGAGTGCTCCGCCATCGCCCTGCACGAGCTAGGGCCGAACCTCGACATCCAGGGCGGCGGCTCGGACCTGGTCTTCCCCCACCACGAGATGTCTGCCAGCCAGGCCCAGGTCGTCGAGTCGGGTACGCCGTTCGCCAAGGCGTACGCGCACGCCGGCATGGTCGGACTCGACGGGCACAAGATGTCGAAGTCCCGCGGCAACCTCGTCCTGGTCTCGAGGCTGCGCAACGAGGGGGTCGACCCCCGGGCGATCAGGCTGACCTTGCTGTCCCAGCACTACCGCTCCGACTGGGAGTGGAGCGATGCCCTGCTGGGCGCCGGCCAGGAGCGGTTGAAGCGGTGGGCGGAGGCTGTTGCGACAGGCGGGCCGGATGCAACCCGGACTGTCCAGGTGGTGCGCTCTCGGATGGCCGACGACCTCGATGCTCCGGCAGCACTCGAGGCTGTCGACTCATGGGCGGCGTCGACCGCCCGGCCGGTGGCCGGATCCGGTGAGCTGGTCGCCGCGCTGGTGGAGTCCTCGCTCGGCGTCAGTCCGACGCGGGTCGGCTCAGCCGGCGCGTGCCGCTGCTGAGGGTCACGGCCCGGGGTGTAGCGTCCCGCCATAACTCCGGAGCGAGGGAGGCGGCGGTTGGCATCCGACGGGTCGGTACCCCGCGTCACCACCGCAGATGTGGTCGGGCAGGTCGACGCCACCCAAGTACCCCGGTTCGCCGGTCCGGCGACGTTCGCCCGGCTGCCACGAGCCGATGAGGTGTCTTGGGCCGACATCGCCGTGGTAGGCGTCCCCTTCGACAGCGGGGTCAGCTACCGCCCAGGTGCCCGGTTCGGCCCGGCCCACGTCAGACAGGCGTCACGCCTGCTCAGGCCCTACAACCCGGCGCTGGACGTGGAGCCGTTCGGGGCGTGTCAGGTCGTCGACGCCGGTGACATCTCCTGCAACCCTTTCGACATCCAGGCCGCCATCGCTCAGATCCAGACCGCCGCTGCCAGCCTCAGCTCGGACGGCACCCGGCTGCTGACGATCGGTGGCGACCACACGATCGCGCTGCCGCTGCTGCGCGCCGCCCACGAGCGACACGGGCAGCTCGCGGTCCTCCACTTCGACGCCCACCTGGACACCTGGGACACCTACTTCGGAGAGCCGTACACCCACGGCACCCCGTTCCGGCGAGCCTCGGAGGAGGGGCTGATCGACCTCGAGCACTCGATGCATGTCGGAATCCGGGGACCTCTCTACGCTGCCACGGATCTGCCGGACAGCGAACGGCTCGGCTTCGCGACGGTGCACTGCGCCGACGTGGACAAGCGCGGGCTGACGGCGGCTGTCGAGCGGATGCGCGAGCGGCTGGGCGACAGCCCGATCTACGTCTCCGTGGACATCGACGTCCTCGATCCCGCCCACGCGCCCGGCACGGGTACCCCCGAGGCGGGCGGGCTGACGTCACGGGAGCTGCTCGCCATGCTGCGTGAGCTGGTGGACCTCGCCGTCGTAGGCGCGGACATCGTCGAGGTGGCACCGGCATACGACCACGCCGAGCTCACCGGCATCGCCGCCTCCCACGTCGCCTATGAGCTGATCTCTGTCCTGGCACCAACCCGCTCCCCATCCCCATCCGTCACGCCATCACCCCCTAGGAGATCCGATGTCGGCTGACGCCCCTCCCTCGACCTCGTCGCGCAGCGGCGGCGTCGAGGTGCGTTCCATCGACTACGTCCCGCTGAACGAACGCCACGGCAAGGTCTGGAGCCAGGGCCCGCTGTGGTTCATGAGCAACGCCCAGATCGCCACCTTGGCGGTCGGCGTGCTGTCGTTCACCGCTGGCGGCAACCTGGTGTGGTCGCTGATCGCGATCATCGCCGGAGCGCTTCTCGGCACCTTCTTCATGGCCTTCCACTCCGCCCAGGGACCGCAGCTGGGCCTGCCGCAGATGATCCAGTCGCGTCCGCAGTTCGGATACGTCGGAGCCCTGCTCGTCTGGCTGTTCGCCTACCTGCAGTACGCCGGCTTCAACATCTTCAACACCCTGCTGGCCGGCGACTCCCTGAATGTGACGATCCACGGCAGCAGCAACCTCTGGGTCATCATCGCGACGATCGTCGCCGCTGTCGTCGCTCTCGTCGGCTACGACCTGATCCACAGCATCGAGCGGTGGCTGGCCCTCGGCTTCTTCATCATCTTCGGTGTCTTGACGGTCTCGGTCTTCACACTGAGCTTCCCGGCCGGCTCGTTCGATCTCGGTGGCTTCAAGTGGACGCCGTTCCTTGTTCAGTTCGGAGCCGTGGCCGGGTACCAGATCAGCTGGGCGATCTACGTGTCCGACTACTCTCGCTACCTGCCGCCGGACGTGACCGTGCGCAAGACATTCCTCTGGACCTACTGGGGCTCCGCACTGGGCGCGATCTGGCTGATGTGCCTGGGTGCCGCTCTCGCCGCCTGGATCGGGGGCGCCTTCGACACGATCTCGTCGCTCGGCACTGCGGGAGACCGGGTGTTCAGCGGCTTCGGCAACATCGTCTTGGTGTTCTCCACGCTCGGTCTCATCTCTGTCACCGCGCTCAACATGTATGGCGGGTCGCTGACGCTGATCAGTGGGATCGACTCGATCAAGCAGGTCCGTCCGACCAGCACGGTGCGGATCGTCACCGTGACGATCACCGCGGTGCTGTCCGTGGTCCCGGCGCTGCTTATCGGGCCGAACTTCCTCAGCGACTTCGAGGACTTCCTGCTGCTCGTGCTCTACCTCTTCATCCCGTGGACCGCGGTCAACCTGGTCGACTACTACCTCGTCCGCCGCGGTCACTACGCGATCGGCGAGATCTTCAACCCGAACGGGATGTACGGCCGTTGGGGGTGGCGGGGCATCATCTCGTACCTCGTCGGCTTCGCGGCGATGCTGCCGTTCTT
>JBBSET010000060.1:0-21102 GCA_038239485.1 Propionibacteriales bacterium | reverse complement strand
GCTGGGGCTGCGCCTTGAGCGTCGTCCCGTTGGTGCCACCGGGGGGGGGGTGTGGGTGGGTGGTTGATCATGCCTTCCAAAATCTTCAGCCACCCCCTCGACACTACACCTGCTTCCCGACAGGACGTCAACCCGTCCGGAGAACGGTCCGCCATCGCCTACCCTGGTGCGCGTGTCCGCTGAGCCGCTACGTCACCCGAGCGTCATCACTGTCACGCGACGTCTGCAGGACCTCGGCGCGACCGGCTCGGTCCGTCTCCTTCCCGGCTCCGCACGAACCGCTCAGCAGGCCGCCGACGGGCTCGGATGTCCCGTCGGCGCCATCGCGAACTCCCTCGTCTTCGCTGCGGACGGCTCACCCGTGCTCATCCTCACCTCGGGCGCCCATCGAGTCGACACCATGCTGGTAGCCGCCGGCATCGGCGTCTCGCGGCTGCGACGGGCCGACCCGGACTTCGTCCGGGCCCACACCGGCCAGGTGATCGGCGGCGTCGCTCCGGTCGGGCATCCGGCCCCCGTCCCGACCTACCTCGACCGAGCCTTGGCGGCACACCCCACGATCTGGGCAGCAGCCGGCCACTCCCATGCCGTCTTCGACACGACCTACGACGAGCTGCTCCGCCTCACCGCCGCCACCGAGATCGACGTCACCTGACCCCCTCAACCGAAGACCCGACCCCTCGACCCGAAGAAGCGCCACCCGCGGACCCGCCCTACAAGACCACCTCACAGCTGCCACGACGCACAACGCAGCTGCGGCCACCTGCGTCTGACACGATGGAAACAGATGATCCAGCAGACGGGGGGAGGCTCTGATGGATGACGAGAGCCGCTGGCAGAAGCAAGTGGTGATCGGCCTCGTCCTGCTCTTGGTGGTCGGAGCCCTGATCGGCGCGATCGTGGCCTTCGCCGGTATCAAGGTGGCCGGTCTCGCCGGCATCAACAACGACAGCTCCACGGCGAAGTCCACAAGCCGGCTGCACGTTCCCCACAACGCCGACACCCCGGGGGGCAACGCCAACAGTCCCGGGGGCGCCGCGCCGACCACGAGCGGCACCACGGGCGGCACCACCAAGCCCACTCACCAGCCGTCGACAGTCATCTCGTTGACGATCAGCCCCACGACCGCGGCGACGTATGCCCGCATCAACCTGTCAGGGACGTACCACGCGCCTGACGGGTCGACGCTGCAGGTCCAACGTGAGGAGGGTGGCTCGTGGGTGAACTTCCCCACCACCGCCACCGTCAGCGGCGGCCGCTTCGCCACCTACGTCGAGACCGGGCAGTCCGGCATCAACAGGTTCCGGGTCAGCGACATCTTCCGGGGCGTCTCGTCGAGGGCCGCCGTCGTCACCGTCGAGTGAGACCGCGAGTACGCGCCCCTGAGCCGCTCAGCCGACCCCGCGGCCAGCGAGCATCAGCCGCACATGGTCGACCCTCTCGCGGACCCGCTGCGCGACCGCCGGCGCCACGTCGGGCCCGTCGACGACCGTCAGGACCCGGTCGAGATAGTCGTGGTCGACACCGACCAACGGGAACATCGCGCTGGACGTGAGCATCGACGGGATCATCGCCGAGCGCCCGAACGACGGAAGCAGCTCCAGATAGCGGTCTCGGAACGGCACGAGCACCTCTGCCTGAGACGGCCGCCAGAAGGCCGCGCCGACCTCACGCAGCGACCCCATCGGGACCTTTCGCTCGTCCACCGCGGCTGTCCACACCGACTCCTTCGACACCAGGTCGGGACGCGCCGCCGCAACCGTGAGCGCCCGAACCCACGCATCCGGGTTCGGATCCCTGGCTTGGAGCGCCTCGACTGCTGCAGCGTCGAACCGGTCCAGGGACGCGAGCCGGGTCAGCAGCCGCCACTCGAGGTCGACGTCACCGGTCGCGGCCAAGTGTAGAGCGGCGATCTGGTCGTCGGTCACCGCCGTTCGGGCAAGCGCCCGTAACGCTGCGAGTCGCTTGGCGCCGCCCTTGTCGGCCAGCACCAGACAGGTCTCGGCGATGGCCTCCAGCAAGGCGTCGCGCTGCGCGTCGGGCGACCAGCGTTCGGCCGCCTCGACCGCGCGGGTGAGGAACGGCTCGACCAACGTGTCGACATCCTCACGCGCCAGCACACCGTTGGCACACCGGACGAAGTCCGCAGCCGGTACGGCTCCTGTGATGAGCAGGTCCCAGACCGTGCTCATCGCCAGCGCACGCGCGATCGCGGTCGGCAGCTGACCGGCCGACTCGACCAGCTCGGCCAGCGACTCGGGATCCGGTTTCACCGTGGCGAAGGTCAGGTCGTCGTCGTTGACCAGCAGAAGCGCTGCCGGCCCGCCCAGGTCGGGAACAGGCGTCGTCGCCCCCCCGACCTCCAGCGCCACCACGTCACGGCGGACCAGGCCGGTGGCGTTGCGGTCATACACCCCGAGGTTGAGCCGGTGCGGGCGAGACGGCCCCCCGCCGGGCCCGACGGCCTCGAGCGTGAAGCCGGCCACACCGGCCGGCTTCAGGGTCAGGGTGTCGGTGCCAGCGGTGTCCAGCCACCCTTGGGTCCACGTGTCGAGGTCGCGGCCGCCGGCCAGGCTGAGCTCGCCGATCAGGTCGCTCAGGGTGGCGTTGCCCCAAGCGTGCTTGGCGAAGTACGCCCGCAGCCCAGCGACGAACGCCTCCTCGCCGACATAGGCCACCAGCTGCTTGAGTGAGCTCGCACCCTTGATGTAGGTGATGGCGTCGAAGCTCGCTGATGCCGCGGCGACGTCAGCCACGGGCTGACGGATCGGGTGTGTCGTCGAGCCGCGGTCGATGGGGTAGGCGATCACCTTGTCGGCCGCGAGGTAGCCGGCCCAGACATCGGTGAACTCCGTGGCCGCGGCGGCAGCCCAGTTGCAGGCCCAGTCGGCGAACGCCTCGTTGAGCCAGAGGTCGTCCCACCAGCGCATGGTCACGATGTCGCCGAACCACATGTGGGCCATCTCGTGCAGCAGTACCGAGGCACGGACCTCCCGCTCCTGCGCTGTCGGCGCGCTGCGGTAGATGAACGTGTCTGAGTACGTGACGCATCCGTAGTTCTCCATCGCGCCGCCCAGGTCCGGCATGAAGACCTGGTCGTAGCTGACCTGGGGGAAGGGCATCGCGAACTGTTCGCCGAAGAACGTCAGCCCCGCCTCGGTGAGCCCGAAGAGCTCCTCGGCGTCGCGGTCCAGGCAGGCCGCCAGGGACTTGCGGGCTAGCAGACCGAGGTCGTGGCCGCTACGGGTCGACCGCACCTCGTGGAAGGGGCCGGCATTGACCACCGGAACGTAGGTCGACAGCGGGGGCGTGTCTGCGAAGGCCCAGCGTCGCGAGTCCCCCATGTCCTCCGGCTCCGGGGTATCGCTGTTGCTCACCACCCGCCACGCCGAGGGTGCCGTCACCGTGAAGGCCACGGGAGCCTTCAGGTCCGGCTGGTCGAAGCAGGCCCAGACGCGCCGGGCGTCGTCGGGCTCGAACGACATCCAGACATACACCTCACCGTCGGTGGGGTCCACCGACCGGTGCACGCCTGTCCCCTGATCGGTCGAGCGCTGCACGGTCGCCACCACGACGGTGTTGTCGGCCGCGAGGTCGTCGAGTGCGATCCGGGCGTCGTCGATCGCGTCCGGATCGACGGGCATGCCGTTGAGGGTGGCCGACTCGACGTCGGCCGCGCAGTCGAGGAAGGTCGTACCGCCCGGCGTCTGGCTGGAGAACCGGACAGTGGAGACAGCGCGCAGGTCGCCGCCTTCGAGCAGGCCGGTGAGGTCGATGTCGATGTCGTATCGCTCCACAGCGATGAGGGCTGCGCGCTCGCGAGCCTCGGTCTCCGTGAGGCTTTGCAGGGATTCCACGATCTCTCCATCCGGTGGGTACGGGCACCTGCTCGGTGCGGGGCTCCAGGCAGATATATCACTGCTGGGCGTCAGTCCTCGCCCGGTTATTGTCGGGGGAGGCGCGCAGCGACTCCCTCTAGAGTGTCCGACGTGACCCTGTGGCCGACGCGACTCTCGACCCCGGCAGGCACGGCACCGCCACCCTCGGGGGTGCGGTGTGCCTGACGAGGCCGGGGCGCTGAGCGCCTGGGAGAGCTACCTCTGCGCTCCCCTGACCGGGCGAAAGGTCATCTGCGCCTTCGAGGTGCTCGCCGGGATGGCGCGGATGCCCGCCGAGCTCCGACGCTGGGGATGTGAGCGGCCGCTACTGATCGCGGAAGGCACCGGGACCGGCCCGGTGCCAACCGTCGACGAGGCCGAGATCGAGATCATGGAGCCACAAGCCGCCGCGAGCCTGACCGAACAGGTACGGGCGCGAATGAGTCCCTCGGCACGACTCACACCGACGGCCGTGGCCGCGGTGGAGCGGTACGACCCGGCCGGTACAGCGCTGTGGTGGGTCAGTCCGATCGCGCCGAACACGCCCCTGTTGGGCCGGCCCGTTCTCGGCGGCCGCCCGCCGGACCAGGCCGCCCTCGAGGACAAGCTGGTCGTCGACGCGATGCTCGACGCGATCGGCGTCGCCCGCGCCCCCAGCGTGGTCAGCGGGTCGGCCTACGACTCGCTGATGCGCGCCACCGAGCAGGTGCTCGCGATGTCGGGAGCCGACGAAGTCGTGTGGGCCGGCGACAGCCGCGACGGCATCAACGGGGCCGGTGACTACGTCCGGTGGATCCGGAACGTCGACCATACCGTTGCCGCGGCCGACTTCTTCGCCCGGCACTGTGACCGGGTGCGGGTGACCCCCTATCTGGAGGGGGTACCTTGCAGCATCCACGGCATCGTCCTCCCGGACGGGGTGGTCGTCCTTCGACCGGTCGAGCTCGCCTCACTCCTCCAGCCGGACATCGGCCGGTTCTTCTTCGGCGGCCTGGGGACCTCCTGGGACCCGCCACCGGCCGACAGGGCCGAGATGCGCGACGTGGCCCGGCGCTTCGGCGAACACCTACGCCGCACACACCGATATCGAGGGGCGTTCGGCCTCGACGGGGTGCTCTCTGCCGAGGGCTTCCGGGTGACCGAGCTCAACCCGCGCTTCAGCGGTGGCGTCAGCCGGCTGGCGCGGGTGGCTGGGGAGGCTCACCTCGAGCTGGTCCAGGTCAACGCAATCCTCGGCCGCGACGTCGGAAGGCCCGCCGCTGACATCGAGGCCCACGCCGTGAGGCTGCTGGACGAGTTCCGGTTCATCTCCGCCATGGGGATGTCGGTAGGGGTCACCGCGACGGACACGGTCGAGGTAGACGTCACCGCAGGTCCGGACAGGCTCGAGGTGGCCGTCGACGACGATGCGGTCCTCGGCTTGGCCCAGCTCGGACCGGCGGAGCTGGGCGCCTTCGCACGTCTCACCGTCAGCGACGACCTGATCCATCCGGGCGACAGATGCGCTCCGTTCGGGGTGCTGCTCTGCGAGTTCGCCGACCGAGAGTGGAACACCGGTTTCGGCCCCGTGACGATGGCACCCGATGTGAGAGCCGGAACTGTCGGTGCCTGACGTCGTGGTGGTCGGGGCCGGCATCGGAGGCATGGCGGTGGCGGCTCGGCTGGCGAAGCTCGGCCACCGGGTCACGGTGGTGGAGCGCAGCACGAAGGCGGGTGGTCGCCTCCACGCTCTCGAGCGGCTCGGGTTCCGATGGGAGGCCGGGCCGGCATCGGTCGGTCTGCCGGCGGTCCTGCGGGACCTGTTCCGCAAGTCCGGCCGGCCGATCGAGCGATACCTGCCACTCGGGCTTCGGGTTCCGGCCCGGCGGCACCTCTTCGAAGGCGGCGCCGTCGTGGATCTTCCGACGGGCTCGCGCGCTGCCCAGATCCACGCGCTCGACGAGGGCCTGGGCGCTGGAGCAGGGCTGCAATGGAGCCGCTTCGTCGACAACCAGGCGGCTGCCTGGAACCAGCTCCGGCTCAGCGAGGACGGCCCCGACGGTGGTTCGGGCCGCTTCGGTGATGGGTCCGGTCGCGTCGACGGAAATGCCTCTCCCGCCGAGCGGAGCCGACCGGTACGAGGGTCGCTCGACACGCTGCTGCAGCGCGCGCTTCCGGACGAGCGGCTGCGTCGGATGGTCGACTTCCCCTACGAGCTGGCCGGGACGAAGCGTCGGTCCGTGCCCGCGTCGCGAGCTGTCGGCTCGTACGTCGAAAGGTCGTTCGGCGTCTGGACGCTGCCTGCCGGGCTGTCGGCGCTCAGCGAGGTGCTGGTGACCCGGTTGGCGGAGCGCGGAGTCGAACTGCGCTGCGGATCCGCGGTGACTCGCATCGTCGCCGGTCCCGGCGGCGTGAGCGGCGTCGATCTCGCCGACGGCTCGTTCGTCGCCGCGGACCTGGTGGTGGCGACCAACGACCCACTGTCGGTGTTCTCCACCCTGCTCGGGCGCGAAGGTGCCCGGCCGGCCAAGGTCTTCGCCTCGTCCGCCCGTCCGGAACCGCCCGGTGTGGCTCACCTCGGACTTCGAGGTGAGAACCCGGCCGGCCTACCGGGCGAGATCGTCTTGCACGGCGACCCGGTCGCCATCGTCGAGACGGCAGGCTCGGCGCCCCAGGGTCACCGCGCCTGGACGATCCGCTGGGCTGGCGGACGCGGCGTCGGCCCTGCCGACGTGCTGGCCGTGCTCGCGAGCCGGGGCCTCGACGTACGCGACGCCGTGGTGACCCGGGTCGACAGGAGCCCGGAGCAGCGACGATCCGAGACGGGCGAGGCGGCCGACCCGATCGGCTGGGACAGTGAGCGCGCACAGCGTCGGCGTTCCGCGTGCGCGACTCCTCTGCGCGGGCTGTCGGTGCTCGGCGCACCACTGTTGCCCGGCGCCGCGATCCCGGAGGTGGCATGGACAGCCGCCCACATCGCCGGCTCGATCGGGAAGGCATGAGCACCCACGCCGCCAGGACGGGCCTCAGGCCACGGCGGCAACAGCGGCGAAGATCTCCCGCGTGGCGCGCGAGCGGTTCAGCGTGTAGAAGTGCAGCCCCGGCGCCCCGCCCCGAAGCAGCTCGTCACAGAGATCGGTCGCTATCGCGATCCCCTCACGGCGCACGTCGGCAGGCTCAGCCTGACGTTCCAGCCGGGCCACGATCTGGTCCGGAACGTCCGCACCGGACAGCTCCGCGAACCGTGAGATCTGAGCCAGCCCAGTGATCGGCATGATGCCGGGGATGATCGGTAGCCGGCTGCCGAGACGGCGGACCCGCTCAACAAGACGCACGTAGTAGGCCGCGTCGAAGAACAGCTGCGTCACGGCGAAGTCCGCACCTGCCCGTGCCTTGGCGACGAGCACCCTGGCGTCGGTCTCGAGGTCGGCCGCCTGGGGATGACCCTCGGGAAAGGCCGCCACCCCGACCGAGAAGTCCCCCAGCTCGCGAATCAGGGCGACGAGCTCGTCGGCATGGTCGAGGCCGTCGGGGTGGCGCATCCACGGCTCACCGACGCCGCCTGGGGGGTCGCCGCGCAGGGCGAGAATGGTGCGTACCCCGGCGTCGGCATAGCGCCCGACGATCTCCCGGAGCTCGGTCCGGCTGTGACCCACGCAGGTCAGATGGGCTACGGGCGTCAACGTCGTCTCAGTGGCGATCCGCTCGGTGATGCGGATCGTCCGGTCCCGGGTCGATCCCCCGGCGCCGTAGGTCACCGACACGAACGTCGGCTGCAGCGGCTCGAGCTCCCGGATGGTCTGCCACAGCAGCGCCTCGCCCGCATCGTCCTTCGGCGGGAAGAACTCGAAGGAGAAGGTCCGGGCGTTCTCCGCGATCAGGTCGCGGACCATCGCGGGACGGTCGGGCAGACGTGAGATCGCAGGCGAGGCCATACGACCCAGGGTAAGGACGACGCCGTCCCCATCACCGGCTGTCCGGTGCGTGGACCGTAGGCTCTCCAGCGTGTCCACACCTGTCTCAGCCACGTTGCCAGGTGAGGTCGACCCGATCACCGACGAGCTGCGGCAGACGGTGAGACGTACCCTCGAAGCGTTCGTCGACGCCAAGGAGCGGCAGCTGGAGGCCGTCGGCGTGGACCTGGTCCCGCTGCTGGAGCTGGCGCGCTCGGCGGTGGCCGGCGGGAAGCGGATCCGGCCGGCCTTCGCCTACTGGGGGTGGCGGGCGGCGGGCGGCAACCCAGCGAAGGCTGAGGCCGTCCTGACCGCTGCGGCGGCGATCGAGCTGGTGCACGCGAGCGCCCTCGTGCACGACGACGTGATGGACGACTCCGCGACCCGCCGGGGGGCCCCGGCCGCCCATCGCCAGCTCCGGGACCTCATGTGTGCGTCGACCGACGGCCAGACGGCGGCGAGGTTCGGGCGAAGCGGCGCGATCCTGCTCGGCGACCTGCTGCTGGCCTGGTCCGACGAGCTGCTCTGCTCGAGCGGCCTCCGGCCGAAGCCGCTGGCCCGGAGCAGGGTCTACTTCGACAGGCTGCGGACCGAGGTCGTGGCGGGGCAGTACCTGGACGTGCTCGCCCAGACCAGCCGCAGCAGCACCGCCGCCGATGCGATGAGGGTGATCCGCTACAAGTCGGCCAAGTACACCATCGAGCGCCCGCTGCAGTTCGGCGCCGCGATCGCCAAGGCCGACGACAGGCTGCTCACGGCACTCTCGTCGTACGGCATCCCGCTCGGCGAGGCGTTCCAGCTCCGCGACGACGTGCTCGGCGTCTTCGGTCAGGAGAGTGTCACGGGCAAACCGAGCGGCGACGACATCAGGGAGGGCAAGCGCACCCTGTTGATGGCTCGTGCCTTCCACAAGGCCAGCCCGCAGCAGGCCACCGTGCTCAGACGTCATCTGGGACGCGCCGACGTCGACGCCGACGGGATCCGGGCGGTTCAGCAGGTACTCCGCGACAGCGGTGCCCTGGCGGCCGTCGAGACGGTCATTGCCGAGCTCACGTCGGCGTCCCTGTCGGCCCTCCGGCATGCGCCAGTGGAGTCCGCCGACGTCCGCGAGGCGCTGCGGCTGATGACCGACCGCGTGACGAAGCGGGCCGACTGAGCCGCGTCCGCCGGAGCTCTCGGCTCGGCGACGTCCCCCAGCGACTCAGACTATCGCCTGCGCCCGTCGGCGCACCTCCTTGCCGCGATCCTGCCGCAGCGCATCGATGGGCCGCCCCGGCAGCGAGTCGTCAGGAGTGAAGAGCCACTCGATCGACTCCGCGTCGTCGAACCCGTGGTCCGCGAGGAGGATCAGGGTCCCCGCCAGACCCTTGACCACGAGGCCGTCGGCGATGCACTCCGCCGGGATCGCGGGTTCCTTCAGGTCGTCTCGGCGCACCGCGACCAGCTGATGCTCGCGAGTCAGCTGACGGACCTTGCTGGAGCTGAGACCGAGCCGGTCGGCAACCTCGGCGTAGGTGAGCCAGGAGCCGACGAGAGAGTCGAGGGTGTCTGCCACCCCGACAGCCTGCCACGCCGGGCCTGTTCAGGCCTCCTGCCGGTGGCGGCGAGGCTCACCAGAACAGCCCGTCGCGCTCCGTACACTCTCTGCGTGGACAGACGTGGGGTCGTCGACCCGCTCGTCGGGCGGCTGCTCGACGGGCGGTACCTGGTCGGCGTGCGGATCGCCCGAGGAGGCATGGCGACGGTGTACGAGGCCACTGATCTGCGCCTCGACCGTGCCGTGGCCGTCAAGGTGATGCCGCATGCGCTCGCTGACGATGTCGACTTCAGCCAGCGGTTCGTGCGGGAGGCACGCGCCGCCGCGCGTCTCACCCATCCGAACGTCGTGAACGTCTACGACCAGGGCGACGACGACGGCGTGCTGTTCCTTGCCATGGAGTACGTCGCCGGGCGCCACACCCTTCGAGACGTGATCCGCGACGAGTCCCCCCTGCCCGCATCGCGCGCTCTCGCTCTGCTCGAGGAGGTCCTGAAGGCCATCGCGGCCGCCCACGAGTCCGGGATCATCCACCGCGACATCAAGCCCGAGAACGTCCTGATCGACCCTCGCGGTCAGCTCAAGGTCGCCGACTTCGGGCTGGCTCGCGCGATCACCTCGTCGACCGCGGCGACCGCGACCGGCGGCGTGCTGATGGGTACCGTGTCGTACCTCCCGCCCGAACTCGTCACCGACGGCATCGCCGATGCCCGCTCTGACGTGTATGCCCTCGGAGTGCTCGCTTTCGAGCTCCTGACGGGGCGGAAACCACACTCCGGCGAGAGTCCCATCCAGGTCGCCTACAAGCACGTCAACGAAGACGTCCCGGCGCCGTCGTCGTTGATCGCCTCGATCCCGCCCTACCTCGACGCCTTCGTGGCGCGCGCCACGAGCCGGCAGCGCGACCAGCGGCCGGCAGATGCGCATGTGATGCTGCAGCAGCTGCGCCGCGTGCGCCATGCCCTCGACCACGGCGTCATCGACGACCGGGAGCTGACCGAGGACCTGACGCCGACCGTCGCACTGTCCACCCTTGCCGCCACGGAGACCTCGGCCCCGATCCTCTCGCGCCCTCCGTCGAGCCGTGACGAGGTCTTCGACGTCCACGCCTACGACGACTTCGCGCCGGTCCCAGGTGGCGCAGCCGGCGCGCGACGCGGCGAGACCACGATGACGGTCGGGGCACCGTCGGTCCCCGTCGAGAGTCTCGCCCAGCCCATCCAGGCCCCGGCAGTCGGCGCAGGGAGCACGGTCGCCGGGCCGCGGTCGCCCGTCCCCCCGGCGGCAGGCCAGTCCCGGCCGCGCTACTGGCGCGGGCGGAGGCGTGGCTGGATCGCGCTGGTCGTGGTGGTGCTGCTCGCCGCCGCCGCGGCGGCGGGCGGCTGGTACTACGGGGTGGGGCGGTTCCAGCCGACCCCGGACGTCATCCATCTCAGCCAGCGTCAGGCCCAGTCCAGGATCGAGGCCGCGGGGCTGGGGTTCACCGTCGCCGGGACGGCGTACTCGGAGAAGGTCCCGTCGGGCGACGTGGTGTCGACGGATCCCGCGGCCGGCGATCAGGTGCTCAAGTCCGGCACCGTCCACGTCGTGGTGTCCAAGGGACCCGAGCGCCACCAGATGCCTGACCTGACCGGTTCGACCGAGTCCGAGGCGATCACACAGATCACCGACGACTCACTGGCGGTGGGTCACACCCAGCGGGTATGGAGTGCCAAGGTCAAGGACGGCAATGTCATCTCCTTCTCGCCGCGAGCGGGGAAGATGCTGCGCCGCGACGCCGTCGTACGGCTCGTCGTGAGCAAAGGTCCGGAGCCGATCAGGGTCCACAACTCCTCGGGGCAGGACGCCGGGTCCACCCGCGGAGCGCTGCGGAAGCTGGGTCTGGTCGTCACGGTGACCCGGACCTACGACGACTCGGTGGCCAAGGGCACCGTGATCTCGCAGCAGCCGAGCCATGGCATCCGCCACGCCGGTGACAAGGTCACGCTGGTGGTTAGCCGGGGACCTCACCTCGTCGCCGTCCCTGACGTCTACCACTCGGGCATCTCGGCCGCCGAGTCAGCCCTGACCCAGGCGGGCTTCGCGTACAGGGTGGAGCACTTCTCGCCGTACCTCGGGCTCGGTTTCGTCGTCGACCAATCGCCATCGCCGAGCGACATGGCACCCTACGGGTCGACAATCGTCCTCACGATCGTCTGAATCCGGTGCTCGTCTGAGACCCGCCCCTGGCGGCGTTCTTCCTCGCGTCCGCTCCAATCGGCGGGTCAGCGCCCTCCTCATCCTCAGGTTCGGCCTGCTCAACCTCCACGAGCTCGCCGGCGGGGCCGGATCCAGCGAGCTGACCCCTAGAGTGACTCGGTGATGACGCGACGCAGCACTGCGGCGCTGCCGACCCTGACCCTGCTCGGTGTCACGGCAGCGTGGGGGTCGACGTTCTTCCTGATCAAGGACCTGCTGAGACAGATCTCGGTGCTCGACTTCTTGTCGATCCGATTCGCGATCGCGGCTGCGGCCTTGTTCCTGCTGGCTCCGCGCGCGGTCTTCCGGCTGTCGCGGGACGAGCTGCGGCACGGCGTCGTCCTCGGGCTGCTCTACGGCGTGGCACAAGTCCTGCAGACCCTCGGGCTGCACCACACCTCGGCCAGCGTGTCGGGTTTCGTGACCGGGATGTACGTGGTGGCCACGCCCCTGTTCGCCGCCCTGTTCCTCAAGGAGCGCATCTCCCCCGTCGTCTGGATCGCAGTCGTGGCGGCGACCACCGGCCTCGGGGTGCTGTCCCTCCAGGGGCTGGCGATCTCACCCGGCGTAGCGGTCATCTTCGCCGCCGCCATGCTCTATGCGCTGCACATCGTCGGCCTCGGCCGCTGGTCGGGCGAGGGCAACGTCTTCGGGCTGGCCATCGTCCAGATGGCCGTCGTCTGCGCGGTGTGTACGCTCGTCAGCGCCCCGAACGGGATCTCCGCCCCCCGCAACACCGACGGCTGGCTGTCGCTGCTCTACATGGCCGTCGTCGCCGGGTCGCTCACCATTCTCGGGCAGACCTGGGCGCAGGCGCGGCTGGCACCGACGCGGGCGGCGATCATCATGACGATGGAGCCGGTCTGGGCTGCCTTCTTCGCGGTGCTGTTCGGCGGGGAGAGCCTGACCGCGCGGATGCTCGTCGGCGGTACTTTCGTGCTGGCCGCGATGTACCTGGCCGAGCTCGGCCCGCGGCAGCGGTCCCGACCCGAGGTCACCCATCTCTCGGTCTAGCCGTGCCCCGACATCACAGCTAGCCCTCCAGCGCCGCCGCGATGACCTCCGCGGCGTGGTGGGCGTCGTCGTCGCTCACGTCGAGATGTGTCACCGCCCGGACGACTCGGGGACCGACGGCCGACACGAGCACACCCCCGGCCCTGCATCGCTCGACCAGCCCGGCGGCGTCATCGGTCCGGACCACCACGATGTTGGTGTCGACCTCGCGGGCGTCGACGCCGGCCGCTGCTGCGATGTTGCGGGCGTTGGCATGGTCGGCGGCAAGGCGGTCGATGTTGTGGTCGAGCGCGTACAGGCCGGCCGCCGCCAGGATGCCCGCCTGCCGCCATCCGCCGCCGAGGCGCTTTCGCCATACCCGGGCCTGGGCGACCTGGTCGCTGCTGCCGAGCATCAGGGACCCCACCGGAGCGCCCAGTCCCTTCGACAGGCATACCGCGGCCGTGTCGGCTACCGCCGCCAGCTTGTCGAGGGCGATACCGGTGGCAACGTGGGCGTTCCAGATCCGGGCGCCGTCGAGGTGGACCCCGATACCGTGCCGTCGAGCCAAAGCACCCAACCTTTCGAGCGAGTCGTACGGCTGGACGGTGCCACCGGCGAAGTTGTGGGTGTTCTCGACCGACACGCACCGGGTGCGGACGAAGAACGGGCCGAGGTCGGGAGCCACCAGCGCGTCGATGGCGTCGAGGTCGAGTTGGCCGCGCGGGTCGCTCCAGGTGCGCATGGTGATGCCAGAGACCGCACCGTGGGCGCCGAGCTCGGCCCTGGCGATATGGGCGCTGGACTCGCAGAGCACCTCAGCCCCTGGCTCGACCAGAGCCTGGACCGCCAGCAGGTTGGCCAGCGACCCCGTCACGGTGAAGAGGGCCTCGTCGAAGCCGAGCATGGCGGCCACGCGCTCCTCCAGCTCGCGGACAGTCGGGTCCTCGCTGTAGACGTCGTCGCCGACCTCGGCCTCAGCCATGGCATGGCGCATCGGCAGCGACGGCCGGGTGACGGTGTCGCTGCGAAGGTCGATCACGCGACGCAGGTAGCGGTCATGCGCGGCTCTCGCTCAGCATGTCCGCGACGAGAAACGCCAGCTCCAGCGACTGGGTCCGGTTCAGGCGCGGATCGCAGACCGACTCGTAGCGCTGCCCCAGTCCCGCCTCGTCGAGCATCTCGCCGCCGCCGAGACACTCGGTGACGTCGTCGCCGGTGAGCTCGATGTGCATGCCTCCCGGCCAGGTGCCGAGGTCGCGGTGGACCTCGAAGAAGCCGCGCACCTCGTCGATCACGTCGTCGAACCTGCGGGTCTTGTATCCGCGCGACGTCTCGAAGCCGTTGCCGTGCATCGGGTCGCACACCCAGGCCACTTCGACCCCGGCGGCGGTGACCTTCTCGACCAGCGTCGGCAGCAGATCTCGTACTTTTTGCGCGCTCATCCGGGTGATGAAGGTCAGCCGCCCGGCCTCGTTGTCCGGGTTCAGCTTTGCGGCCAGCGCGAGCGCGTCGTCGGGGGTCGCGGTCGGACCGAGCTTGACGCCGATCGGGTTGCGGACGCGCGAGGCGAACTCGACGTGCGCGCCGCCGATCTGACGGGTCCGCTCGCCGATCCAGACGAAGTGGCCGGACACGTCGTAGGCCAGGTCGGTACGCGAGTCGATCCGGGTCAGCGCGTGCTCGTACTCGAGGATCAGCGCCTCGTGGCTGCTGTGGAAGGAGACCCGGTGCAGCTCCTCGGACTCGGCGCCGATCGCGCGCATGAAGTCCAGCGCACGGTCGATCTCGCGGGAGATCTTCTCGTAAGCGGCGCCGACCGGGCTCGACTTCACGAAGTCGGCGTTCCACGCGTGCATCTGGCGCAGATCGGCGTATCCGCCCTGCAGGAACGCCCGGCAGAGGTTGAGCGTGGCGGCCGACGAGTTGTAGACCTCGACCAGCCGGGCCGGGTCCGGCACCCGGGCGTCAGCGGTGAAGGCGTACCCGTTGACGGCGTCGCCACGGTAGGCGGGAAGGGTGACACCGTCGCGAGTCTCGCTGTCGCTCGAGCGCGGCTTGGCGTACTGCCCGGCGATTCGGCCGAGCTTCACCACCGGGACGGATGCGGCGTAGGTCAGCACGACCGCCATCTGGAGCAGCACCTGGAGCTTGGCCCGGACATTCTCGGCCGTGACCCCGTCGAACGTCTCGGCGCAGTCACCGCCCTGGAGGACGAACGCCCGCCCGGCGGCCACCTCGCCCAGCTGCTTCTTGAGGTCGTCGCACTCTCCGGCGAACACCAGCGGCGGCCGGGAGCGCAAAGTCGCCACCGCGTCGGCGAGTCGCGCGTCATCCGGCCAGAGAGGCTGCTGGCGCGCTCCGAGGCCGTGCAGCTCCGCCAGCGTGGGAATGCTCATGCGTGCAGCCTAGGTCCTGCGACAGCCGGGCTAGCCAAAAAGGACCTCTGCCTCCGCATACTGCGCCGGGTCGACGGTCTTCAGCTCCCTGGTGCCCTCGATCAGTGGCACCCGGACGATAGCGGTGCCGCGCAACGCCACCATGGTGCCGAAGTCGCCGTCGTGGACCGCCTCGATCGCGTGGAGGCCGAAGCGTGTGGCGAGCCAGCGGTCGAACGCCGTCGGGGTGCCGCCGCGCTGCGTGTGCCCGAGGACCACCGCACGTGACTCCTTGCCGGTGCGCGTCTCGATCTCGTGCGCCAACCGGTCACCGACGCCGCCCAGGCGAGCGTGACCGAAGGAGTCGACCTCGCCGAGCACCGTCGTTTCCGTGCCGTGCGCGGGTACGGCACCCTCCGACACCACGATGATGGGCGCGTACTGCAGCTTGAACCGCTGCTCGACGAGCTCGCACACCCGCACGATGTCGAACGGCTGCTCGGGGATCAAGATGATGTTGGCGCCGCCGGCGAGGCCGGCGTGCAGAGCGATCCAGCCGGCATGGCGGCCCATCACCTCCACGACGAGGACGCGATGGTGCGACTCAGCCGTCGTGTGGAGGCGGTCGATCGCCTCGGTGGCGATATTGACCGCCGTGTCGAACCCGAATGTGAAGTCCGTGCCGCTGAGGTCGTTGTCGATCGTCTTCGGCACCCCGACGACGTTGATGCCCAGGTCGGACAGCTTGGTGGCGACGCCGAGGGTGTCCTCGCCGCCGATCGCGATGAGCGCGTCCAGCTCGTTGTGTCGGAGGGTGGAGATGATCTTCTCGACACCGCCCTCGATCTTGAACGGGTTGGTCCTCGACGACCCCAAGATCGTGCCGCCGCGCGGGAGGATGCCGCGCACCTCGGGGATACCGAGCTGTATCGTGATGTTCTCCAGGGGTCCCCGCCAACCGTCGCGGAACCCCACGAACTCGTAGCCGTACTGGCCGACGCCCTTGCGGACGACGGCACGAATGACAGCGTTCAACCCCGGGCAGTCTCCGCCCCCGGTCAAAACTCCGACGCGCATGCGATGGTGCTCCCTCGGCTCAAGCTCGTGTGGCGATCCCCATCGATCACCTTAGTCGGCATCGTCTGCCTGCCCGACCTTCGCCCGGCTCGGCTGGCTCAGGTCGAGCGATCCACACCACTCGCAGATCGAGGCTCACGCAGCCCCGACACCGCCGGACTCGGATTCGTCGGGCGGAGACGCCGAGCCGGGCAGGCCCTCGATCTCTACCGAGGCCGGGTCGGAGTCGGCGCCGGTGGGCTGTTGCGCGAGCCCCGTCGACTCCTCGGTGCCCTCCGCGTCGTTACCCGACTTCGCCTCTCTGCCAGCCTTCGCCTCCTTGAGCGCCTTGGCCTCCGCCTTCGCCGCGGCGGATGCTGCCTTCGCCTCGCGCTGCAGCTCCTCCTTCGCCTTGCTGGCGTACACGTCGACGTACTCCTGGCCGGAGAGCTGCATGATCTCGTACATGATCTCGTCGGTGATCGAGCGCAGGATGTACCGGTCGGACTCCATCCCCTCGTACCGCGAGAAGTCCAGCGGGGTGCCGAACCGCACGTGTGGTCGGGTGTAACGCCCGAACATCCGACCGGGCGGTGCGACGATGTCGGTCCCGATCACGGCGATCGGTATCACCGGGACCCTGGCCTCGAGGGCCATCCGCGCGATGCCCGTCTTGCCCCGGTACAGCCTGCCGTCGTGTGAGCGGGTGCCCTCGGGGTAGATCCCGAACAGGTCGCCGCCGGCCAGGATCCGCAGCCCGGTCCGGATCGCGCCCTCGGACGCGCGGCCGCCCGACCGGTCCAGCGGAACCTGTCCCGCTCCAGAGAAGAACGTCTTCTGCAGCCAGCCCTTGAGCCCCGGGGTGGTGAAGTACTCCGCCTTCGCCACGAAGGTCACCCGGCGGGGGATCGTGAGCGGCATGAACAGCCAGTCCGAGTACGACAGGTGGTTGCTCGCGAGAATCGCGCCGCCCTCCTCCGGAACGTTCTCGGTGCCTTCGGCATACGGCCGGAAGACGAGCTTGAGAAGCGGTCCGACGAAGACCCACTTCAGCAGCCAGTAGAACACGCAGCGACCTCCCTAGACGCGAGTTACCCTAAGGTCACCCCTCCGCACAAGCAACGACATGCCGTTATGCGGGAACCCTCTCACGGAGTGTCGGCCGAGACATCTTCATGTCCCCCCGCCGCGCGCCCGTGGAGGGGTCGAAAAGGCGCTCGCGCCGTGACACGATGACAGGATCGCGTCGTTGTACCGACAACCAGGAGCCGCAGTGCCGGTCTTGTCCCAAGCTGAGCCGTACCACGCCGGCGGTGGGCGTACCGGGGTTCTGCTCCTCCATGGTTTCACCGGATCGCCGCACTCGATGCGACCGTGGGCGGAGTACCTCGCCGCGAACGGCTACACCGTCGACCTGCCCCGGCTGCCCGGACATGGCACCACGTGGCAGGAGATGAACCGGACCAGCTGGCAGGACTGGTATGCCGAGGCGGCCCGGAGCCTGGACACTTTCACGCCCACCTGCGACCACGTCTTCGTCGCCGGCCTGTCGATGGGCGGCTGCCTGGCGCTTCGACTGGCCGCCGAGCGACCGGACCAGGTGACAGGACTGCTCCTGGTCAACCCCTCGGTGGCGAGCAGCGACAAGCGGTTCGCCGCCCTTCCGGTCCTGAAGCGGCTGGTCGGGTCGCTCAATGGCATCGGCAACGACATCAAGAAGCCCGGGACGGTCGAGGGCAGCTACGACCGGGTCCCCTTGCGCGCGCTGGACTCGATGCGGGCCATGTGGAAGGTCACCCGCGAGGACCTGCCCAAGGTCACCGCCCCGCTCGTGGTGTTCCGGTCGGTCGAGGACCACGTGGTCGAGCCGCTGTCGGCCCAGATCATCACCCAGCGCGTCTCGTCGCGAGACGTGACCGAGCGGGTGCTGGACAACAGCTACCACGTCGCCACCCTCGACAACGACGCAAGCACGATCTTCTCGGACTCGGTCGAGTTCATCCACAAGCACGTCCCAGGCGGCGACGATGCGCTCTAACGGCCTGACGGCACCGGCCTACACCCCTGTCGCCGACCTCGACCCGGTCCTCGCCACCGCCCTCCTCGACGACCTGAAGGGCCAGGGGGTCGCCGCCTACACCAAGCCGGTCGAGTCGACGACGGTCTCCGGCTTCGACCGACCCGAGTTCCGCGACCGGGTCAAGGACCGGCTGTACGTCGACGCGTCCGCGTACGCCCGGGTCCGCGACCTGCTCTCCGAGCGCGACCCGCACCTCCTCGACGACAACGACGACCTGACCTGGGCCCAGCTCGTCGCGGGCTTCGACCTGCCTCTCAAGACCGGGTCGAGGCCATGGCCCGAGATCGAGAACCTGGCGCCCGGGGACGACACGGGGCCCGGCGCCGCGACATCGTCCGGTGGCGGGCAGGACGACGTCGTCATGCCCTTCACGGACCGCACCGCTGGCGCCGGTGGCCTCACCCGGAGCCGGCCGGTCGACGACCCTCGCACGCAGGCACCCGACCCGTCGGACGACCAGGGCGCCCCGCACAGCGACCCGTTCGACGACATCGACTTCCTCGCGTCGACCTCGACCACCGCGGCCCGGCCCGATGACGACGACGAGGACCGCTTCGTCCCGGACCCGCCTCCGCCGCTGCCCACGATCGCGCCGCACCGCCTGGCCGCCTGGATCGGCGTGGTGGCCGGCCCGCTGTTGCTGCTGGTGGTCGCCGTCTTCGGGTTCAGCCCGCCCGGCTGGCTGTCGTTCCTCGGGGTGATCGGCTTCATCGGCGGCTTCATCACCCTCGTCGCCACCATGGGTGACGACACCGATGGTGACTGGGGACCCGACAACGGGGCCGTCGTCTGAGCCTGACCCGTTAGCCTGGCGGGGTGACCACGCAGGCAACCGAGACCGTCGAGATCACCGGGCACCTGATGGACAGCGGGATCCTGTCGCGGGTGCTCGAGGACATTCGCGAGTACGGCGGCGACCACCGGATCGAGAGGTTCGACCTCGGCCACCTTGCCGCCGACACGTCCTATGCCCGCATCTGCGTGACCGCCGACGACGAGGACACCCTGCAGCGGACCCTGATGCGGCTGCAGACCCGGGGGGTCAACCTGGTCGACCCTGGCGAGGTGACCCTCACGACCGCCGACGCCGACGGAGTCTTCCCCGACGGCTTCTACTCGACGACCAACCTGGAGACCCGGGTCCGTATCGAGGGGGCCTGGTATCACGTCGACAACCCGGAGATGGACTGCGGGCTCGCGATCGACCGCAGCGGCGGCGGAACCCGGGTCTACACGCTGCCGATGTCCGACGTCGTGGCCGGCATGGAGATCGTCTGTGGCGCGGCCGGCGTGCGCGTCACCACGCCGCAGCCGGCGGGCGGAGTCGAGCAGGAGGTGTTCGGCTTCATGGAGTCCGACGTCTCGAGCGAGAAGCCGCAGACCCTGCTCGTCCACCAGGTCGCCGAAGGCATGCGTGAGGCGAAGGCGGCGGGCAAGAAGGTGCTGTGGGTCGGCGGCCCCGGTGTCGTCCATACCGGCGCCGCCCCGGCCATGGTGGCGATGATCGAGGCGGGGTACGTCGACGTGCTCTTCGCCGGCAACGCCCTCGCGACCCACGACATCGAGTCCTCGCTGTACGGCACGTCACTGGGCGTGGACCTGGCCCAGGGCCGAGGGGTGGAGCACGGTCACGAGCACCACATCCGGGCCATCAACACCATCCGCAAGGCGGGCTCCATCGCCATGGCCGTCGACCAGGGGGTGCTGACCGGAGGCATCATGCACGCACTGGTGGTGAAGCAGCTGAGGTTCGTGCTCGTCGGGTCCGTCCGCGACGACGGTCCGCTGCCCGACGTCTATACCGACGTCATCGAGGGCCAGCGCGCCATGCGTGCGGAGCTGGCCGACGTCGGGTTCTGCTTGATGGTCGCGACCATGCTCCACTCGGTGGCGACCGGCAACATCCTGCCCGCGTCGGTGCCGCTGGTCTGCGTCGACATCAACCCGGCCACCGTTGTGAAGCTCGCCGACCGCGGCTCGTCGCAGGCACGCGGCATCGTCACCGACGTGGGGCTGTTCCTGGAGCAGCTGGCCCGCGATCTCGTGCCCAGCTTCCGGAGCGCGCACTGACGGTGGCCTCGGGCTACGGCGTAGACGAGGACCTCGACGGTCACGAGGGTCCCGCCGACGGTCTCCACCAGGGTCAATGGGGGTCATGCATCGTGGAGCCGACCCGATCCCGTCAGAGGTCGCCGCCGTCGATCCAGCGCCCGGTCATCCTCATCGGCGCTTGCCCTTCCCCTCTGTGCCGTCGCCGTTCATCGCGCTCCTGCACCGCCGAACGGCAGCCTGGGGTCGACCTGCTGAGCCGACCAGGTCTCGCGGACCCAGGAGTGGTCCGGGTCGTCGGTGATCAGCCAGGCGCGCTCGTCGGCAGGACCAGCCATCACGTTGAGGTAGTAGAGGTCGTACCCGGGGGCCGCCATCGACGGGCCGTGCCAGCCGTACGGGACCGTGACCACGTCACCCGACCGGACCTCCGCCAGCACGTCGATCTCCGCACGCGCACGGCGCCCGTAGACGCGCTGGTACGCCAGCCCCGGACCCGCGGGTCCGGACGCCACCTCGAAGTAGTAGATCTCCTCGAGCCGGCTCTCGCTCGGGCCGGCCTCGTCGTGCTTGTGCGGTGGGTAGGACGACCAGTTCCCGCCGGGCGTGAGGACCTCGCAGGCGATCAGCTTGTCGGTCTCGAAGACGCCGGGAGTGCAGAAGTTGTTGATCTGGCGGCTGGCAGAGCCGGCACCGCGGAGCTCGACCGGCACCGACGCGGCCGGCGCATACCGGAACGGCAGCGTCGCCTCACAGACCGCGGACGGGAGCGCGAACCGGCCGCCCCGCGCGTGCGCCGGCTCGAGCATATCTACTAGTGCGCGGGGGCGTCCGGACCCGCGGGGCCGGGGCTGGCGTACCAGCGCGTCTACGGGCGCCGTGCGCGTGCGGAGATCGACGTGCTGGCGGAGGTCCGGTCGGGTGACGTGGTCACGGTCCCGTACGGCTGGCACGGCCCGTC
>JBBSET010000059.1:0-22603 GCA_038239485.1 Propionibacteriales bacterium | reverse complement strand
GAAGAGGTCCCTCACCCGCGAGGCGCCGACGCCGACGAACATCTCGACGAAGTCAGAGCCGGAGATCGAGTAGAACGGCACACTCGCCTCGCCGGCCACGGCGCGAGCGAGCAACGTCTTGCCGGTACCGGGAGGGCCGTACAGCAGGACGCCCTTGGGGATCTTGGCCCCGACGGCCTGGAACTTGGCCGGCTGTTGGAGGAACTCTTTGATCTCGCCGAGCTCCTCGATCGCCTCGTCACATCCGGCGACGTCGGAGAACGACGTCTTCGGAGTGTCCTTGCTGACCATCTTGGCCTTGGACTTGGCGAACTGCATCACCCGGCCGCCGCCGCCCTGCATGCTGTTCATCAAGAAGATGAAGATCACGATGATCAAGACGAAGGGCAGCACACTGGAGATGAAGGTCCAGAGCAGGCTCGGCGTCGGGACCTGGACGTTGTAACCGTCTGCGATGTTGCCCTTGGAGACCTGCTGCTGCACCAGCCTCTGCAGCTGGTTGCCCTGGTTGTCGAGCCACTTCGAGGCGATCTTGCTGCCGTCGGTGAGGGTGGCCTGGATGGTCTGGTCACCGTCGATGAACGTGACGCTCTTGACCTCCTTGCCGGAGACCTTCCCCTGGAGCGTCTTCACCATCGTGGACGTGTTGACGTCTTGGTAACCACCGTGTGACGACACCACTTGCAGGACGACCAGGGTCACAATCGCAAAGAGGACGACCCAGAGCCAGGGACCACGAACCCAACGCTTCACGCTACTCAACCGGAACCGGGGTCCCGTTCCTCCTGCCAGTCAGTGACGTCTTCGCTCCATTGTGGCTCACCGGCCATCATTCGGTGGAATCCACGTGCGAAGACGCTCAATTCTGACAGCCGTACCAGTCCGGCTCAAATGCGCACGTCAGGGCTGTGCGTGGGGCACCGGACCGGTCGTCGTCAGGAGTACACGTGCGGCGCCAAGGTGGCGATCGACCGTAGGTTCCGGTAGCGCTCGTTGTAGTCCAGGCCGTACCCGACGACGAACTCGTCCGGGATGTCGAAGCCGACGTATCTGACGTCGACGGCCATCCGCTGGGCATCGGGCTTGCGCAGCAGGGTGCAGATGTTGACCGAGAGAGGGCCGCGCGACTGGAGATTGGCTACCAGCCACGACAGCGTGAGGCCGGTGTCGATGATGTCCTCGGCGATGAGCACATGGCGCCCGGTGATGTCGGTGTCCAGGTCCTTGAGGATGCGGACGACTCCCGACGATGTGGTCCCGGAGCCGTACGACGAGATGGCCATCCAGTCCATGCACACATGCCGCTCGAGACTTCGTACCAGGTCGGCCATCACCATCACCGCGCCCTTGAGCACGCCGACGACGAGCAGGTCCATGCCGTCGTAGTCGGCCTCGATGTCTCGGGCCAGCTCATGCAGCCGCTGCTGGATCTGCTCCTCGGTGATCAAGACCGTCGCGAGGTCGTTCCCGACGTGACTGTCGTCCACTGCTTGGCTCCAGGGTGGTGGCAGGCTGACCGGCAACCGCCAGCCTGCCACAGCGACCGACGGCCGACGTATCCGGGCTGGCGCGCTCGCTCATCCGGGGCTCGTCCGGCCGCAGACGCGCAGCACCCCAGCCTCCCGGCGCGCCACCAGACGCCCAGGAAGGTCCACCCCACTCTGGCCGTGCCAGCCGACCACCAGCCGGTCGAGCCCGTCGACATGGGTGGCCGACAGGTCACCTGCGGGAGCACCGGCGGCGATCGCCCAGCCGCGCAGCACCCGGCGGCGCAAGGCGGCAGGAGACGAGCCGAGGGCAGCGACCTCGAGCCCACCCCTCGGCGCGGCGGCACGGTGTCGAAGCTCGGCGGCAAGCCCGTCGAGCGCGTCGGCGTCGTCGCGGGCGAGGCTCGCGGTACGGGCGAGCGCCTCGGTCACGCCCGGCCCGAGCAGCCGCTCGAGCATGGGCAAGACCTGGTGGCGAACGCGTACCCGGGCATATCGTTCGTCATCGTTGTGCGGGTCCCTCCAGACCTCCACACCGATCGCCTCGCACGCCTGTGTGGTCTGGGCGCGGGACACCCCCAACAGCGGCCGGCGGAAGGGCTCCCGCACCGCCGGCATACCTGAGAGCGAGCGCACGCCGCTCCCCCGCACCAGCCCCAGCAGGACGGTCTCCGCCTGGTCGTCGCGGGTATGGCCGAGGAGCACCAGCGACCCGTCGAGGGCGGCGCGGGTCACGAGGGCGTCATAGCGGGCGGCTCGGGCGCTGGCCTCGGGACCGCCGTGGCGACCGACCTGCACCGCGATCACCTCGACCGGATCCATCCCGAGCGAGCTCAGTCGCCGCGATACCGCCGCAGCGACCTGGCCCGAGCCGGGTTGGAGCTGATGGTCGACGATCACGACGCCCACCTGCCAGCCGGCCGCGCGCGACTCGAAGAGTGTCGCCGCCGCCAGCGCCATCGAGTCAGGACCGCCTGAGCAGGCGACGATGACGCGCTGGCCGGGTTCGAGGTCGGCGCATCCGACACGAACCGCACGCCGTACGGCTGCTACCGCGGGGTCGAGGCGTCCGCCCATCGCGGCGAGCCCGGTCCGTTCCCAGCGCTCAGCCGTGGACGCGCGTGACCCAGGCTGCCGGGTCGGCGATCTCGTCCTTGCTCGGCAGCGTGTCGGGATTGGTCCAGACCGCGTTGAAACCGTCGAGGCCGACCTTCTCGGTGACGCCCCGCACGAAGGCTGCGCCGTCTCGGTACTGCCGCATCTTGGCGTCGAAGCCCAGCAGCCGCCGGATCATCATGTCGAGGGGGCTGGCTCCTGCGCGGCGCACGGTGAACTTGGCTCGGATGGCTTTCACGGACGGCACGACGTCAGGCCCGACGCCGTCCATCACCACGTCCGCGTGGCCCTCGAGAAGTGACATGACCGCTGTCAACCGCTCGACGACGACCTTCTGCTCGCCGGACTGGAGGATGTCGATCAGCGAGACCTCGGAGTCGCCGCGGAGCAGTCTGCCGACACTTTCGATGCCGTCGCGCATCATCCGCGCGAGCTTCTGCGGGTCCAGCTCCGTGCTCTCGATGAGTCCGCTCATCTGGTCGAGCAGGTGCTGTCGCAGCCAGGGCACCGCGGTGAACTGGACCCGGTGCGTCTCCTCGTGCAGGCAGACCCACAGCCGGAAGTCACGCGGCTTAACCTCCAGCTCACGCTCGACGTGGACGATGTTGGGTGCTACCAGCAGCAACCGGCCTCCGTAGGTGCCGCCGCCCACTCCCGAGGGTCCGCTGAAGAAGGGGTCGAACTGTCCGAGGACCTTGTTGGACAGGTAGGCGAGCAGACCTCCCGCTTCCAAGGCGGTCACCCGCGAGCCGATCGCCGTCGACAGGGCCCCCGGGTCGCCGCGCTTGGCCCGGATCTTGGCGATGAGGGGCCGCAGCACCTCCTTGAAGCCGTCGGCATTGGCCTGCACCCAGCCGCCGCGGTCGATCACGAGGACCGGCGCGGTGGCCGACTCGGCATCCAGCTGGGTGAAGTCCCGGACGTGTGCCTCCGCGCGGGTCGCGCAGCTCCTCAGCTCGTCGACTGCTGCCCGCGCCTCGGTGCGACTCACTTCGGGACCGGGCCGCATCAGTCGCTTCGCGGCCATGACGGCCAGGTCCCAGTCCACCATGTCGTCCGGTGTCGGGGCGCCGTGCTCGCCGCTCGTTGAGGTGCCCGGATCGCCCGCCATGGCGACAACGGTACGTCCTGCCATCTTCGGGTGGGTGATGGGCCGCCGGTGTCCCTGGGTCGGCGGACGGTCAGGGCGTTTCGGGCCTGCCCGTTCCTTTCGAGCGATTGGTCAGCAGCCGCAGGAGGCGAGGGTGGCCGCGATCCGGTCCAGCTGGGCCCGGGCAGCGTTCGTCTTCGGCACCGGAACGCGGTCGGCAACGGCCGCGAAGACCAGGACAGCCCCGGACCGGGCCGTGATGACGCCCGCAAGGGCGTGGACGTCGGTCAAGGTGCCTGTCTTGGCGGTGACGAGCCCGAGGCCCGACGGCTCGTCGTCGACGAAGCGGTAGGCGAGGGTGCCCGTGAAGCCGGCGACCGGAAGACTCGTGACCACGGGCCGGAGGTCGGGGTGGTCGGCGGCGGCGTCGGCCTGGAGGACGTCGACGAGCACCTGGATCGGCAGCCGGTCGTGGCGCGACAGGCCGCTGCCGTCGTAGATCACCGCGTGTCGCAGGTCGATCCCCAGTCCGGAGATCGTCTGCCGGACGACCTGCACGCCGGCGGCCGACGAGCCCGGACGACCGGCGGCGATCGCCACCTGCCTGAGCAGGACCTCGGCTCCCTCGTTGTCGCTGAGCGCGAGGATGTGCTGCACGATCTCGGCGAGCGGCGGCGACTCGACCGTGGCCAAGGTCGCGGCCGTGTGCGAGACGCGCGTGTCTCGCACCGTCGGGTCGACGGCCACCCCCTGTTCGGCGAGCAGGGCGCCGAACAGGCTGGCCGCCTCGGCCGCCGGATCGGCGACCCGGGCAGCCAGGCCGGCGACGGCGCGACCCTCGTCGACCCAGAGGGAGGAGATCGGGCTCACCACGGACTCCGGGATGTATTTGTGGGGCCACTGCGGGTTGACGGCCGGCCCCGTGAAGAGCGAGTCGTCATATCCCAGCGACACCCGGTGCACGCCCGCCTTCGAAAGGCTTGCCGCCGTCCGAGCCGCCAGCTGCTGGAGCGTCGCCGGCCGGGGGTACGACTCCGCGGCCTCTTCGGCAGGAGTGCGCCGGTCGGTGAGCAATGGGTCGCCCCCACCGACCAGAACGATCCGCCGAGGCGAGCCACCCTGCTTCACGGTGGTCGCGAACCGGTGGTCGGGGCCGAGAATCGTCAGCGCCGTGGTCGTCGTCAGCAGCTTCGTGGTCGAGGCAGGTGTGATCGGCTGAGGACCCCCCGCCCTCATCGCGAGGTGCGTCGAGCCCAGGGCTGCGACGGCGAAGCCGAGATGGTGGCCGAGCCGGGGCGAGGTCAACGTTCGGCCGACGAGGTGCTCCAGCCTGTGGGCGTCCACCGAACGCGAGGCGGCCACTCCCGCGAGAACGGCAGCGGGTGCGGGTGGCGCTTTGAGGCTGAGCCCGCTCCCCGTAGCAGGCGGCTGGCCGAGGGGGCCGCTGGTCGTCGGCGCCGTGGGCCCGTCGATGCGGCTTGCCGGAAGCGCGAAGTAGGCGACCGCGCCCACCGCAAGGCCGACGACGATGACTGCCGTGAGCACTTTCGCCGCCACGCCGCCGGCCTCTGGCGGCCGGTAGGGGAGGGTCCCGGGCGATCCACGATCATCGTCATCGGGCTCCCCAAGCGAGAAGCCGACCATGTAAGGACACTAGCTCCTGGATAGACTCTGGGCCGGAGACTCACCGACCGTGCTGAGCCGACAGCGATGAGCCGCCGACAAGGATGAGCCGACGATGACAAGGATGTGAGAGATGGACTTCGACGTCACCATCGAGATCCCCAAGGGCCAGCGGAACAAGTACGAAGTCGACCACGTCACCGGCCGCATCAAGCTCGACCGGACGCTGTTCACCTCCACGCAGTACCCGGCCGACTACGGGTTCATCGACGACACTCTGGGGCAGGACGGCGACCCGCTCGACTGCCTCGTCCTGCTGGCGGAGCCCACCTTCCCCGGCTGCCTCATCCGCGCGCGGGCGATCGGGATGTTCCGCATGACCGACGAGTCGGGCCCCGACGACAAAGTGCTGTGCGTCCCGGCGTCGGATCCTCGCCAGGAGCACCTGCGCGACATCCACCACATGCCCGAGTTCGACCGGCTCGAGATCCAGCACTTCTTCGAGGTCTACAAGGACCTGGAGCCCGGCAAGTCCGTCGAGGGCGCCACCTGGGTGGGCCGGGTCGAAGCCGAGAAGGAGATCCTGGCATCCCGCAAGCGCCAGGAGGGCTACCTCGCCGAACACGCTCCGCATCCCACTCCGGAGCCGCTGCCCTCCACCCGCACGGGCAACTCGGCCCACTGACGGCTGGCGGCGACCGGCCCGGGCGCGCCGCCGTGGCGTCGGCGGCTAGGGCCGGGTGAAGAAGGTCGGCGACTCCCAGTACCAGACATTGTTGATCTGGACGTTCTCCCCGGTATGGGGGGCCTGGATCATCTGGTCGTTGCCGATGTACATCGCCGTGTGGAAGATCGTGTTCGGGTTGGACGGGTCGCTGGCCCAGAAGATCAGGTCGCCGGGCTGGATGTCGGCGTACGAAACCGGGGTCGTGGCGTAGTACTGGTCGACCGTGTAGTGCGGCAGGTAGACGCCCGCCGCGGCCCAGGCGCCCATGGTGAGCCCCGAGCAGTCCCACGAGTCGGGGCCGGCCGCGCCCCATACGTACGGCTCACCGAGCTGCGCCTCGGCGAAGTTGACAGCGGCCTGGGCACCACCGGCGCTAGGTGGCGGAGTCGGGTTCGAGGGTGGCGGAGTCGGATTCGACGGCGGCGGAGTCGGATTCAACGGCGGCGGAGTCGGATTCGACGGCGGCGGAGTCGGGTTCGACGGCGGCGGAGTCGGATGGTTCTGCCGCCGCTGCTCGCGACGCTGCTGCTCCTGGCGACGCTGGCGAGCCTCGCGGCGCTGCTGCTGCTCGGCTCGCTGCTGCTGACGCTCCTCGCGGCGCTTGAGCGCCAGCAGCTCAAGGCGCCTCGCCTCGCGCTGACGTTGTCTACGTCGCTGCTCGAGTCCCTGCTGGCGCTGGGTGGCCAGCGCCACCGAGACGTGCTGCGCCGCCGCCAGCTGCTGAAGGAGCTGTTGACGCTGCGTACCGATGGTCACGACGGCTGCCTGCTCAGCCTGAACGGCGGCCGCTGCCGCTGCTCGGGCCTGGTCCGCGACCTGCTTCGCGTCGGCTGCACTCGTCAGCGCGGCCTCCGCCTGCTGGCGATAGACCTTGGCGAGGTGGGATGTCGCGCTCCACCGCTGCATCTGGGCATCGAGCGCCCGGCTCGAGGTGTCGGCCTGCGTCAGCTCCGTGATCAGCCGGTGCGGGCCCCCGGCTGTGAGCGCGGTGCTGAACGACGACAGGTCCGAACCCGAGCTGTCCGCGGTGACCAGGTATCCGGTCAGCTCGCTCCTGGATGCCTCGGCGTTGCGCTTGGCCGCGGTCGAGCGCTTCTGCGCCGCGACCGCGGCGGCCTTGGACTGCTGCCACTCGACGACAGCGCCGTTGTAGGCCTCGGTCGCCTGCTCCGCGGCGATACCCAGGCCCTGGAGCTGTTGGTTCGCGTCGGCCAGAGCCGCCTCTATCGAGCCGACGGACTGTTGGGTCTGGGTGACCCGCTGCTGCGCGTCTGCGATCTGCTGGCGACTGGGAATGACCGGGCCACGCGGCTTGGCCTGGGCGGCGGGGCCGAGCGTGACAGTGAGGGCTGCGGCAGCGCACAGAGCAAGCACTTTGGTCTTGGCTCGCGTCGACACAGGCGGTCCCTTCCTCGAAAGCGGCGGCCCGTCCAGGCTCGTGAGCTAGCGACGGGCGGCCCTTGTCCTCTTAGGACCGTAACGGCGTTTCGTCCCACGCGGAACACCTTTCACATAAAAAACTCTGGCACCATGGCGTGTCGGCTTGACAAACTACAACCATGTAGTTCATGAAAGGACTCATTTGTACCTATGAATACCCTCGCGGGGCAGGCCGGTCCCGGCGACTAGGGTCAGCAGATCCCAGCGACGCGGGAAGGACCGTGGATGCGCATGTCACCTGACTCCGGCGCGGACACCGACGCCGACGAGGCCTGGGACGAGCGGGCCCGCCACGAGACGCCGACCGAGCGTCTCGACCGCAACTGGCAGGACCTGCTCCAGGAGCTGCGGGTGGTCCAGACCGGCGTGCAGCTCCTGACGGGATTCCTGCTGACACTGCCGTTCCAGGCTCAGTTCGCCGGTATCGAGACCTTCCAGCGCAATGCGTACCTCATCACCGTCGGATGCGCCATCTCCGCAACCGGCTTCCTGATCGCCCCCGTCAGCCTGCACCGGCTGATGTTTCGTCGCCATCTGCGTAGACGGATGGTTGCCATCGGCCACTACCTGGCCCTGACCGGCCTGTGCCTGCTCGCCGGCGCCATCGTGGGCGTGGTCCTGCTCACCTTCTGCGTCGTGAGCGGCGACCCGGCCGGGATCACCGCCGCGGGGCTGGCTGCCTTACTGCTGGTCGTGCTGTGGGTGATCCTGCCCCTGTCCGTTCGGCACCGGCTTCCTGAGACCCTCGAGGACGCGCCTGGCGGCGACCTCCCAGCAGCCGACTGACTCGCCCCGGCCGAGGGGTCAACTTGTTTGCGTAGTACCTGACCCCTGCACGGATGGGGGTGGCCCCTCTGCTGATCCGGGGTAATCCCAGCTCGGCGGTCGCCGCTCCCGGAAGGCTGACATGGCCTCACGTGCCTCCGCGGAGGCGAACAGCCTGGCCGACAGTTCGGCCAGCGCTTCACCCTCCCGGCCGATCCGTTCGAGTAGGGCTGCGTTGAGAAGCCGTTTCGTCTCCCTCAGCCCTTGTGGCGAGGCCCTGGTGAGCTCGGCCAGCATGGCCACCACCCGATTGGGCACGTCCTCGGGCGCCACTGCATAGGTCGCCAGTCCACAGCGGGCAGCCTCGATGCCGTCGAAGGTGACGCCGCTCAGATACTTGTATGCCGCGTCCCGCTCCCCCATCCTGCTCGAGGTGGTCAGCGAGATCACCGCTGGCGCCAGTCCGAGACGCGCCTCGCTGAAGGCGAAGGTGCTGGTCTCGCTGACCACGGCCACGTCACAGGCACCGACGAGACCCACTCCCCCCGCCCGGACATGTCCACGAACCACGGCAACGACGGGCACCCGCAGCCCGGCCACCAGACGCAGGAGGGCGACCAGTGCCCTACTGCCCTGCACCATCCCGGACTCGACCGCCTCGACCAGGTCGGCGCCCGCGCAGAATGTGGTCCCGGTGTGCGCCAGCACGATCACTCGCACGCCTTCGGTCGTGTCCGCCCGCCGGAGCCGGTCGGTCAGCTCGTCCACGAGCCGCCGCGACAGGGCGTTGCGGTTGGCGGGAGAGTCGAGGGTGACGGTCGCGACGCGGTCGGCGATATCGAGATGGACGAGCTCGGACGGGCCGCCGGTGTGGGTCATGTCGGAGCGACGGGCGCCGAGTCTTCCCTCGTCGGCTCAGCGTCCCTCGTCGCGTCCACGTGCACGGAGTCGGCATGGACCGGCTCGGAGTGCCGTGGCTCAGGGCGGACCAGCACCGGTCGTGCCGGCTCATCCTGCAGAGGCCGTGGGGTCACGGTCGGGTGCTCGGCAGGCCCGGGCGAGGACTCGGGCGGGAAAACCCCGATCACGCCGTCGCCTTCGGCGCCGAGAGCCCGCTGGACCCGCATCGGGTGGCCGGTGGTCCTGGCGCCGATCCAGACCGCGATGGCTCCGATCGTCAGGCCGGCCATGTCGTCGAGCAGGTAGTGCCAGCCGAAGTAGATGGTGGACAGAGTGGTCAGCACGAAGTACACCCACATCGACCAGCGCACGACCACGCTCGGGATGACATACCAGCAGATCAGCGCGGCTGTGAAGATGACTGCGACGTGGAGAGAGGCGAATGCCGCCACGCCTTGGATCGAGTCGCTCGCGTGAGGGTCCTCCAGGTAGGTTGACCGGGTCGACAAGAGGTCGTCCTGCAGGCTGGTGACATTCGTGTGTGGGAGGTCCACGAACGCTCGGGCGTTGGACACGAACGGCCCCAGCGACGGTACCCAGTAGTAGCTCGCCGCGCCGAGGACCCAGTCGATGCACAGCGCGGTGACGTACCAGAACCCGGTCGCGACGTTCTTGGACCAGACGAGCGCAGCGCCGAGGCTCAGCGGGACGAAGAACAAGAAGGCGATGTAGACGGTCGACAAGACGTGCGCTGCGATGCCCATCCCGAGGACGTTGTGCAGGAGCGTCGCCGGGTCGTGGCCGAAGCACAGTGCTCTGTCCAGGTGGTGCAGCACGGTGTCGTAGTTGGTGTGGTCGCGCACGATGGGCAGGAAGCCCTTGAGGTTGCGGTAGGCGACGTAGACGATGTAGAAGATGATGACGCCGACGAGGACCAGCGCTCTCCGGCTGCGGGTCCAGCGCTCGCGGGTATACGCCTTGACGGTGCGACGGAAGTCGTGGAAGCCGCGGTTGTACATCAGCGAGCGCGGGACGACGTCGAGCAGGTAGAAGATCAGCACCACCAGCGGGAGCCGGATGTACGACGGGCCGGCGATCCCGTCAGGATCGCGCAACGGTAGGTGGTAGTGGTAGGAAGCGGCGACGGTCAGGATGCCGACGGCCAGCGCGAGGGCGACGGCAAACCCGTAGGCCCGTCGCGTCATCGAGTGGTCCTGTCTGCCGTGTGTTCACCAAGATGTCGACCGGCCGTATGGAGGGACGTTGGTCCATCGTAGTCCCGACCACCCTTTGGACGACCGAAGAAAATTTGTGATCGTCGCCCCTGAGAGGGGCACGCGGTAGGCTGGCTCGACACGACAGGGGAGCGCCTGCGAGCGCTGAGAGTGCGGACCATCCGCAGACCCTCGAACCTGATCCGGTTAGCACCGGCGAAGGGAGTCGAGACTCGGGCAGTCGAGGCGACTGTCTCCCCTCCCGCTGGGAGGTTTCTCATGGCAACACCGACACCCAAGCCGCTCGGCACCTCCGCGAGGGCCTGGCGCACGATCGACCTGATGACGGCGGCCATGATCGGCGTCGTCTTCGGCGTCGTCTACTGGGGCTGGTCAGCCGCGTACACCGCCCTGAGCACCCCCGTGTCCAACCTGATCGGGCCGCTGATCGGGCTCCTCGGCGGCCCGTGGCTGATCGCTGGCGTGGTCAGCGGCCTGGTCGTGCGGCGACCCGGGGCGGCGTTGCTCGCCGAGCTTCTGGCAGCGGCTGTCGAGGCCCTGATCGGCAACCAGTGGGGCTGGGCGACCCTCATCTCCGGCGGCCTGCAGGGGCTGGGTGTCGAAGTCGCTCTCGGCCTCTTCCTCTTCCGGCGGTTCGGGTGGCCGGTGGCCGCTCTCGGCGGTGCCTTGGCGGCCGTCTTCGAGTTCGGGTATGAGTGGCACGCCTACTGGCAAGGCACGACGCTCGGGTTCCGGCTCGGTTATGTGGGCTTCTTCGCGCTCTCCGGCGCCGTCGTCGCCGGCATCGGCGGGTGGCTGATGACCCGTGCCCTGGCGGCGAGCGGCGCGATCGACGCTCTGCCCGCCGCGCAGGAGCAGCCGGCCGACGTCGCTGCCTAGCGTGGGCGATGCCGGCGATATCGACGTCGAGGGACTGTGCTGGCGCCCGGCGCGACGGCGTACACCCGTCTTCGCCGGTCTCGATCTGCACATCCCGGCCGGTCAGCGCGTGCTGCTCGTTGGTCCGAGCGGTGCGGGGAAGTCCACCCTCCTGCGGGCCATCGCTGGGCTGCTGCTGACGGCCGGGCATGGAGATCTCTCGGGAACGGTCCGGATCGGGGGCCGGCCGGTCGGGGCGCCCGGCGGAGCGTCGATCGGCCTGCTGCTGCAGGATCCGAGCGCTGGCCTGGTCGCGGAGACGGTAGGTCGCGACGTCGCGTTCGGGCTGGAGAACCGGGGCGTGCCGCGTGACCGGATCTGGCCTCGTGTCGCCACGGCGTTGACGCAGGCCGCGTTCCCGTACGGACCGGACCATCCGACGGCCGCCTTGTCCGGTGGGGAGCTGCAACGGCTCGCGCTGGCCGGTCACCTCGCGCTCGACAGCCGGGTGACGCTGCTCGACGAGCCCACGTCGATGCTGGATGAGGCGGCGGCCCAGACGGTGCGACTCGCGATTCGCGGTAGCGCGAGCAGGCGTGGCGACACCGTCGTCATCGTGGAGCACCGGATCGAGCCGTGGCTCGACTTCGCCGACCGACTCGTCGTGCTGGGTATGGACGGCACACTGGTGGCAGACGGAGCGCCGGGCTCGGTCCTGCGCGAGCGGGGTCCCGAGATGGCAGCGCTCGGCGTCTGGGTGCCGGGACTCGGGCCGCCCGCTCCGCTCGTCGTCGGCTCTCGTCTGGTGGAGCCGTACCGACCTGACGCCGGTTCGCTGGTCGTGGCGGACGACATCAGGGTGGAGCTGCTGGCCCGGCTCGCCGGCGGAGCAGGCAGCACCCGGACCGCGCTGTCGGGGGTCGGTGCGGCCTTGGTCGGCGGTCGGGCCCTCGCGGTCACCGGCCCGAGCGGCGCCGGCAAGTCCACCCTGATGGCGGTTCTCGCGGGGCTACTGCGCCCGAGCGCTGGACGCGTGACCGCGGCCTCCAGCCTCGCCGCCGGCACCGAGCGCCGGCCGTGGAGGTGGAGCTCACGCGAGCTGGTGTCGCGGTTGTCGTGGGTGCCGCAGCTGCCCGAGCACGGCGTCGTCTCCCGCACGGTTGCCGACGAGGTGATGGCGTCCGCCCGGTCAGCCGGACATGACCTGGAGTGGGCGGCCGGCCGCGCGGACGGGCTGCTCGAGGCGCTCGGCCTCAGCCACCTCCGGGAGGTGAGCCCGTACCACCTGTCGGGCGGCGAACAGCGCCGGCTGATGGTCGCGGCGAGCCTCGTCCACGGACCGGCTGGCGTGCTGTTCGACGAGCCGACGGTCGGGCAGGACCGGCTCACCTGGGCGGCGGTGGTGGGAGCCGCGGCTGCCGCTCGCGACGCCGGCAGCGGGGTCGCCCTCGCGAGCCACGACGCGACGGCAACCGGTGCGCTCGCCGACGACACCCTGCTTCTCGACAAGGGAGTGTCGGTGCGGTGAGTCGACCGGTCATCGGCCCGCTGTCCGTACTTGCAGCCTGCCTGGTCCCGGTGTCGGGCGCTATCGCCATCAGCTCGGCTCGGACCGGCGCCATCGTCCTGGTCGCCCAGCTGGTCACCCTCGGATGGCTCGGGAGCGGGATCCGGGCCGCCGCCCGGCGACTTGCCCTCGGCCTCGTCGCGGCGCTCTCGATCATGGTCTCGACCTGGCTCTACGGCGGTCATCACGGTGACGAGTCGGTCGGCGCCGCCCTCCGCGTGCTGTCGATCGTCACACCAGCGGCGCTGCTGTCCGCTCGGCTTCGTCCGAGCCAGCTGGGCGACCACCTGGCTCAACGCCTGCACCTGCCGGCGCGAGGAGTGGTGGCCTGCGTCGTCGCCCTTCAGCGTCTGGAGTCGATCGGCGGCCAGTGGCACCAGGTCCAGCGCGCCCGCAGAGCGCGCGGCCTGGGCGCTGACGGCGGCCCGGTCCGGCGGCTGCGCGAGTCCGGTGCCAGCGCTTTCGCGCTCCTCATCGTGTCCATGCGACACACCGGGCAGCTGGCGACCGCGATGGATGCGCGGGGCTTCGCGGACGCGGCCAAACGGACCTGGGCCGAGCCCGCACCATGGCGCCACGGGGACACGCTGCTCACGGCGCTGGCTGTCGCACTCGGTGTGCTGCCCTGGCTGCTCCGATGAGCCGCGGCTAGGGTCGTGCCGTGAAGCGACACGCAGTGCTCGGCGGCCTCGTGACGGTTGTCGGCCTGCTCGCAGCGGGGATCTCGGGTGCGTCCGGCGAGGTGTCCACGCGGGTACTCGAACCTGAGGTGGACGTTCCAGCGGCGATCGCGGCAGCCGCGTCGACCGCAGTAGCGGCGGCGACCGCGGCGGCACGACTGAGCCGGGGGCCGCTTCGGGGCAAGGTGATCGTGATCGACCCCGGTCATCAGCTCGGCAACTCCACCCACCCACGACAGATCAACCGGCTGGTCAACGGCGGCGGCTTCCTGAAGCCCTGCAACACCACCGGCACGTCCACCGACGCCGGCTTCCCGGAGGCCACGTTCGTCTGGCTGGTGGCGCGGTCGCTCAAGCACCAGCTCCGGGCCAGAGGCGCCACCGTCTACCTGACCCGGCACACGAACTCCTACAAGCACTGGGGACCGTGCGTCGACGTGCGCGGCCGCGCCGGCAACAAGGTCCATGCGGACGCCTTGATCTCGATCCACGGCGACGGCGCCGACCCCAGCGCCCGCGGCTTCTTCGTGATCCGGCCGAGCGACCGCAAGGGCTGGACCGACGACATCTTCGCCTCATCGCGTCGGTATTCGGTCAAGGTGAAGGCCGGGCTGGTCCGCGCCCATGTCCGGGTGTCCAACGCGTACGGGGGCGACGGCTTCGACGTGCGCGGCGACCTGGGCACACTGAACTGGAGCAACGTGCCCGCGGTCATGGTCGAGATGGGCAACATGCGCAACCCGACGGACGCCCGTCACATGACCTCAGCGCAGTACCGGCGCCACCGTTACGCGCGCGGTCTGCGGCTGGGGATCACGAGCTTCGTGCGCCACCGCTGACGCTGCTGTTCTCCTTCAGGGCCTCCTCCTGCGCTGCCACATCCTGCGGTGCCACCTCGGCCGCGGCTCCCTGTTGGGGCACGGCCCGCGCGGCGCTCGCAACCTTGGCAGCCTTCGCCGCCTCGGCCGCCGCCGCCTCGGCGGTGTCGTTGGCCACCAGCCTGGCCCGGCCCGTCTCGAGACGCGCTACCGGCACCCGGAAGGGCGAGCACGAGACGTAGTCCAAGGCGATCGACTCGAAGAAGTGGATCGAGGCCGGATCTCCCCCGTGCTCCCCACAGACACCGAGGACGAGCTCGGGACGCGTCTCCTTGCCCTCCCATGCTGCCATCGACACGATCCTGCCGACGCCCTCCACGTCGATCGACTCGAACGGACTGATCCCGAAGATTCCGGACTCGATGTACAGCGGGAAGAACTCGGCCTCGACGTCGTCGCGGCTGAAGCCCCACGTCGTCTGGGTCATGTCGTTGGTGCCGAAGGAGAAGAACTCGGCCTGGTTGGCGATCTCGTGCGCGGTCATCGCGGCCCGCGGCAGCTCGATCATCGTCCCGATCATGAAGCTGAGATCCTGGCCGACCTCGTCGGAGACCTCCTTGATCGTGGTGATCGCCTGCTCGCGGATGATGGCCAGCTCCTTCACGTCACCGACGAGGGGGACCATGATCTCCGGGTGCGGGTCGAGTCCGCGCTTCTTCAGCTCGGCGGCGGCCTCGGCGATGGCACGCACCTGTAGGAGGAACAGTCCCGGTACGACCAGGCCGAGCCGGACTCCCCGCATCCCCAGCATCGGGTTCTGCTCGTCGTGACGCTGCACCTCCTTGAGGAGAGCGGCAGCCTCCGGGTCGGGCTTACCCAGCGCCTCCGCGACCGCGACCTTGACCGACAGCGTCGTCAGGTCGGGCAGGAACTCGTGCAGCGGGGGGTCGAGCAGGCGGACGACGACCGGCAGTCCGTCCATCGCCTCGAAGATGCCCAGGAAGTCCTCGCGCTGTAGGGGCAGCAGCTCCTGCAGCGCCAGGTCACGCTGCTCGTCGTTGCCTGCCAGGATCACGCGCTCGACGAGCTTGCGCCGGGAGCCGAGGAACATGTGCTCGGTCCGGCACAAGCCGACGCCCTGGGCACCGAAGTCGCGAGCGCGCACGGCGTCCTCGGGGGTGTCGGCGTTCGCCCGGACCCGCATCCGGGCGGCCTTGTCGGCATGCTCCATGACGCGCGTCACGGCCTCGACGAGCTCGGTGCGCTCGACGTCTTCTCCGTCGCTGCCCTTGGTCGACGGCGCGGACGCGGAGATCGCCTCCATCACCACGCTATCCATCACCGGCATCGCGCCGGCGAACACCTCGCCGGTCGAGCCGTCGATCGAGATCACGTCGCCCTCCGCGATGTGCAGGCCGTCGGGAGTCCGAACCTCCTTGTGCTGGGGGTCGACACGAAGCTGCTCAACGCCGACGACGCAGGTGCGGCCCATGCCGCGAGCCACCACCGCAGCATGGGAGGTCTTCCCGCCACGGCTGGTCAGTACGCCGCGGGCCGCGATCATGCCGCGCAGGTCGTCGGGGTTGGTCTCGCGGCGTACCAAGATGACGTCCTCGCCCTTCGCGGCCCACTCGACGGTCGTCGCGGAGTCGAACGCGACCTTCCCGACGGCCGCGCCGGGACTCGCCCCCATGCCCTTGGCGATCGCCTTCTGCTCACCCTGCTTGTCGAACTGCGGGAACATCAGCTGAGCCAGCTGCGCCCCGGTCACGCGCCGAAGCGCCTCGTCCATGTCGATGACACCTTCGTCGACGAGCTGGACGGCGATCCGGAAGGCAGCCGCGGCGGTGCGCTTGCCGACGCGGGTCTGCAGCATCCACAGCTTGCCGCGCTCGACGGTGAACTCGATGTCACAGAGGTCCTTGTAGTGCGACTCCAGCCTCGACATGTTCGACAGGAGCTCGTCGTAGGACTTCTTGTCCGTCTCGCCGAGGGCGGTGAGCGGCAGGGTGTTCCGGATGCCGGCCACGACGTCCTCGCCCTGCGCGTTGGCCAGGTAGTCGCCGTAGACGCCGCGATGCCCCGATGCCGGGTCCCGGGTGAAGCACACGCCGGTACCGGAGTCCTCGCCGAGGTTCCCGAAGACCATCGAGCAGATGTTGACGGCCGTGCCGAGCTCGTCGGGGATGCGCTCCTGGCGGCGGTAGATCTTCGCGCGGTCGGTGTTCCATGACGAGAACACCGCGCGGACGGCCAGGTCGAGCTGCTCGCGCGGCTCCTGCGGGAAGTCGGCCCCGGTGTGCTTGGCGATGATCTCCTTGTAGGACGCCACCAGGCTGCGGAAGTCGTCAGCGGTGAGGTCGAGGTCGGACTCCACCTGTCTCGACTCCTTGAGGGCGTCCAGTGCGTCGTCGAACGTCGAGCGCTCGACGCCGAGGACCGTGCTCCCGAACATCGACAGCAGCCGGCGGTAGGAGTCCCAGGCGAAGCGAGGGTTGCCGCCGATCTTGGTCAGGCCCTCGACCGACTCGTCGTTGAGCCCGATGTTGAGGACCGTCTCCATCATTCCGGGCATCGAGAACTTGGCGCCGGAGCGGACCGAGACGAGCAGCGGGTCGTCCGCCTGGCCGAGGACACGACCCATCTCCTTCTCGAGCGCAGCCAAGTGCTTGTCGAGCTCGCCGGTCAGCTCAGCCGGCTCCTTGCCCGTCTCCAGATACACGCGGCACGCGTCGGTGGTGATGGTGAAGCCTGGCGGCACCGGCAGCCCGATGTTGGTCATCTCGGCGAGGTTTGCTCCCTTGCCGCCGAGGAGTCCCTTCTGCGAAGCGTTGCCTTCGGAGAAGTCGTAGACGTAGCGCACCATCGAAGTCACCTCTGGTCGAGACGCCGTCCGTCAGGCGCCGTTGGTTCATCTTGCACCGAACCACGCCACCGTGGATAGCCGAGCCGCCAATCGCGCCGGACCGGACCAGCTGACCCGGGTACGCTGGCGCTCGTTATCCCGCCGCCCAGCACTCGGCAGCGACGACGAAGGAGGCCGCCGATGCGCAACTCCCTGCGCCGGTTCGCTTCGACCGTGCTCGGTTTCGTGCTGCTCGTGGCCGGCGTCGCCGCCCTCATCCTTCCCGGACCCGGGCTCTTGCTCGTGCTGGCGGGCCTGGTGCTGTTGTCCCATCAGTTCGAGTGGGCGCAGCGGCGGGTGGCTCCCGTACGGGAGAGGGCGTTCGACGTGGCCGAGGCCGGCGTCGCGACGTACCCACGGATCGTGCTGAGCGCGTTGGGCGCGCTCGCCCTGCTGGCCGTCGGCGTCGTCTGGACGCTGGACCCGACGATCCCCGAGATCGGACCCCTCGGACCCGACCTTCCCCTGGGTGGCTGGGCGACCGGGGGCAGCATCGCGCTGTCGGGCGTGGTTGCGCTCGGGCTGCTGTTGTACAGCATCAGACACTTCCGTATCGAACACTTCCGCGGTGAGGCGGACCAAGGATCCCTTTCGGGCTGCGGCCGCACACAATAAGGTGACGTCATGAGTTCTCACTTCGATGTCGTCGTGCTGGGTGCCGGACCGGGAGGCTACGTGGCCGCGATCAGAGCGGCGCAGCTGGGACTCAGCGCAGCTGTGGTCGAGGAGAAGTACTGGGGTGGTGTCTGCCTCAACGTCGGGTGTATCCCCAGCAAGGCGCTCCTGCGCAACGCCGAGCTGGCGCACGTCTTCCACAATGACGCAGCCCTCTTCGGGATCACCGGCGAGGTGTCCTTCGACTACGGGGCTGCCTACAAGCGCAGCCGTACGGTGGCCGACGGGCGGGTCAAGGGAGTGCACTTCTTGATGAAGAAGAACAAGATCAAGGAGTTCGAGGGCCGGGGGACATTCACCGACGCGAACACGATGACGGTGGCGCTGGGCGCCGGCGGCGAGGAGACGTTGACCTTCGACCACTGCATCATCGCGGCCGGCACGAAGACCCGGCTGCTTCCAGGAACGTCGCTGAGCGAGCGCGTCGTCACCTACGAAGAGCAGATCATGACCGACAACCTGCCCGGGTCGATCATCATCGCCGGAGCCGGCGCGATCGGGGTCGAGTTCGCCTACGTGCTGGCGAACTATGGCGTCGACGTCACGATCGTGGAGTACCTCAGCCGGATGGTGCCGCTCGAGGACGAGGAAGTGTCCGCGGAGCTGGCCAAGCGCTACAAGAAGATGGGCGTGAAGGTGCTGACCTCGACCCGCGTCGACGCGATCGACGACACCGGCGACAAGGTCAAGGTCATGGTCACCAGGGACGACAAGCAGGAGGTCCTCGAGGCCGACAAGGTGATGCAGGCCATCGGCTTCGCTCCCCGGGTCGAGGGTTACGGACTGGAGACGACCAAGGTGGCTCTCACCGAGCGGGGCGCCATCGCCGTCGACGGGTTCATGCGCACGAACGTGCCCAGCATCTTCGCCATCGGCGACGTCACCGCGAAGCTGATGCTGGCGCACGCGGCGGAGGCGATGGGGATCGTGGCGGCGGAGACGATCGCCGGGGCCGAGACGATGGAGATCGACTACGTCATGGTGCCGCGCGCGACGTACTGCCAGCCGCAGATCGCCAGCTTCGGCTACACCGAGGCGCAGGCCAAGGAGCTGGGCCGCGAGATCAAGGTGTCGAAGTTCCCGTTCGTCGCCAATGGCAAGGCTCACGGTCTCGGCGACCCGGGTGGCTTCGTCAAGATCGTGGCCGATGCGGAGTACGGCGAGTTCCTCGGGGCGCACATGATCGGCCCTGACGTCGTCGAGCTACTGCCGGAGCTCACGCTCGCTCAGCAGTGGGACCTCACCGCCGCCGAGGTGTCGCGCAACATCCATGCGCACCCGACCCTGAGCGAGTCCATCAAGGAAGCGGTTCATGGCATCTCGGGCCACATGATCAACTTCTGAGCGACTGCGTGCGCATCGGCGGGAGCGATCGCTGACGAGGGCTGAGCTGCCAGCCTCTCCACCAGCACACGCACCTCGTGCTCGTGGGCGGCGATCATCGGCGGTGGGGTCGGCGGTGGCCGGGTGTGCTGGGTCAGGAGGTCGCTATCGGCGTCCACTGCGAGTTGTTGAGCGAGGACCGCTCGACGGCGTCGAGGACGCGCTGCACCGCCAGCCCGTCGGCGAATGTCGGTGTCGGCTGTGTCCCGGTCGCGACATCGCGCACGAAGTCGGCGATCTCGTGCACGAACGTGTGCTCGTACCCGAGACCGTGACCCGGCGGCCACCAAGCGCTCAGGTAGGGATGGTCCGGCTCGGTGACCAGGATGCGGCGGAACCCGGCATCGGCGGCGGGGACGGTGCCCTCGTACACGTGCAGCTCGTTCATCGCCTCGAAGTCGAACGCGACACTGCCGGCCGACCCGTTGATCTCGATCCGCATGGCGTTCTTGCGTCCGGTGGCGAAGCGGGTGGCCTCGTAGCTCGCCACGGCGCCCCCGTCGGTACGACCGAAGAAGACGGCGGCGTCGTCGACCGTGACCTCTCCGACGTCACCGGCGCTGCTGCTCACGCTCGGGCCGGCGGCGGCCTCGGGGAGCGGGCGCTTGGTCACGAAGGTCTCCATCAGCGCCGAGACGCCGAGCAGCCGCTGGCCGGTGAGGAAGTACGACAGGTCGACGATGTGGGCGCCGATGTCGCCGAGGGCACCAGAACCGGCTTTGTCCTTCTGCAGCCTCCAGACGAGGGGGAACTCGGGGTCGACGATCCAGTCCTGCAGGTACTGCGCGCGGATGTGCCTGATCGTCCCGACCCGGCCCTGCTCGATCAGCTGACGGGCCAGCGCAAGCGCAGGCACCCGGCGGTAGTTGAAGCCGACTGCCGACAGCACGCCGTTCGCGACCGCGCGTTCGGCCGCGACCACCATCTCCTCGGCCTCTCCCACGGTGTTGGCCAGCGGCTTCTCGCACAGGACGTGCTTGCCGGCCGCCAGCGCGGCCAGAGCGATCTCGTGGTGGCTGTCGCCCGGGGTACAGATGTCGACCACGTCGATGTCGTCGCGGCCGACGACCTCACGCCAGTCGGTCGCCCACGAGGACCAGCCCAGCTTATCGGCGGCCGCGGCGGTCGCCTCAGGGCTTCGCCCGCAGAGCACCGTCATCTCCGGAGTCGCGGGGAGGTCGAAGAACCGGTGGGCGTTTCGCCACGCCTGGGAGTGCGTCGCTCCCATGAATGCGTACCCGATCATGGCGACCCTGAGCGAAGGAGCTTCGCTAGCGAAATCGTTTTGCGGCACTGCAGCGTCCCTCTCAGATGGTGCCATCCAGGGGTGCGCTCTACGGCACGACGGGCGCAAGGGTGACCGTAGGCGAGCGCGTGCGCGACCGCAAGCCTGTGGTGGCCAGATCCAGCTCCAGCGCGGTCGCCCAGCGCCATCGCGCCGGGGTCGTCGGGTCTGCACGGTGTCGGCACCTCCCGGCCGGACTCGGGACGTCTCGGGGGCCTACTAACGTGGCACGGATGCGACGCAACTGGCGCAGCCCAGCCTCGGGGTGCCTTCAGCCGTTCAGCGAGAGGAGCGCCATCCGTTGAGTGCTAACGAGCCCGGCGTCGTCGAGCCCGGCGTCATCGTGCTGAGGGCTGCCGCCGTCCTGTTCGACTGTGACGGCGTGCTCGTCGACTCCGACGCGAGCGTCGAACGCGCGTGGACCCGCTGGGCCGGCCGGTTCAACCTGGATCCCGTCCAGGTCACAGCGATGGTGCACGGACGGCGGGCGGTGGACTCCGTCCAGTTGCTGATCGAGCCAGCTGTTCGCATCGAGGCGTTGACAGCGATCAACGCCTACGAGCTCGATGACGCGGTATCCGTGACCGCCATCAGCGGGGCCCGTGAGCTGGTCGCCGATATCCCCACCAGCCGCTGGGCGATCGTGACCTCCGGTAACCGGGAGCTGGCACCGGCCAGGATCGCCGCTGCGGGCATACCGTCACCGGGCGTCCTGGTCACCGCGAACGACATCGACAACGGGAAGCCTGCGCCGGACGGGTACCTGGCCGCGGCCGCCGCTCTCGCGGTCCCGGCGGCCGAGACCATCGTGGTCGAGGACAGCATCAGTGGCATCGAGGCGGGCCGCCGGGCAGGGGTGAAGTACGTCGTCGGCGTCGGGCCGCGCGCTATGGAGACCGATGCCGACGTCGTCGTCGCCGACCTCGGCTCGCTGCGCTGGGCCGACGGCCTGGTCATCCGGGCGGCGCTGCGTTCGGCCGTCGAGCGGTGAGGTCACGCACCCCCGCACAGCGCTCCCGGACCCTGGGCGCGACATCGGCCGGAAGGTCTCGGTGCCGGACTGCGGCCAGGCAGCAGCGGTGTCCGCATCGGACAGCACCCAGGGGGCCTGGCGGGCCGCACCCCGTGCTCGTGGGCCACCCCCCGAGGCCGACCGCCTGCGCTAGCCTCGGATCAGACCTGGCCGGGATAGAAGCCGTGGCTTGCGAGGGGTGCGATCAGCTCCTGCTCCTCGTAGGCGAAGTGGGAGGAGATGGTGTCACTCAGCAGGTCGATCGCGGCTTCGATGGGAATGTAGTCGGCGGGCTCCTGGGCCAGGCGCACGAGTGCCATGTCGATATCCTCGAGCAGCCCGTGGATGACCAGATGCTCCTCGTCGAGACGATCGAGTATCGGTCCGAGGTCGCGCTGTCGCCGCCGCAGGTAGGGGAAGATACTCGAGCTCTCGACCGTGTGGTGCTCGGTCAGCGATCGGCACTGCAGCTGGCACATCCCGCCGAGCGCCCAGTTGTTGGCTCGGATCGTCATCGCGTTCAGCGTCGCTCGAGCGTCGCCGATGGCCCGGGTCCCCTGCCGTACCTGTTCCAGCGCCCGGCGTACCTGTGCCATCTCGGTGCGATAGTGGTCGTGCACGTCGAGCAGGTGACGCCCGGCGGCAAGCCCGATCGGGGTGAACGTCATGTCATCCGTCGGCTCTGGTGCGCTCGGCCTGCTCGCCTCGTCGAGAACCGTGCGCGCGCTCAGGCGTTCGTCCGGCCTCGCCGTGGCGGCGATGCCGGTGCGTCGCTCCAGCCAGTGCGCCGAGCCTGTCACCGGCCCCCGCTCATTGCGACGACCGCTGGCCGGTCGCGTAGGTCTCGACGCTGGACTGGCTGACCATATAGACGTGCCCGTTGGCTAGCTCGGTCGCCACCGCCCGAAGCCAGCTGTCGGGCTCAGCGCTCAGCCCGTTCGCGAGCAGCGCGGTTCGAAGCACCGGCAGGATCTGTCGCGCAGGGCGGCCACCGTGGCTGTGCAGCACCGTGTCGATGACACGCTGTCGCTCAGCGT
>JBBSET010000058.1:0-23243 GCA_038239485.1 Propionibacteriales bacterium | reverse complement strand
AGATACGTTCGATCGAACACATGTACGGATGCTAACACGGCTTTCGATATTGGTCGAACACTTGTTCGATCACGATTCGATCACGGCAGGTGGTCTGGCGTCGCGCCAGCCGGCAGTACCGTGGAACCGTGATTGTCATCCAGCGAAGCGTCATCGTCGCCCCGCCGGCCGACCGCGTCTACCCTTACCTCGTCGACTTCACGAACGCGGTCGAGTGGGACGCCGGGACGGTCAGCTGCTCGATGCTGAGCGGTGACGGAGGCGTCGGGACGACCTACGCCAACACGTCGAAGTTCATGGGGCTCCAGACGGAGCTGACCTACGAGCTCATCGAAGCCGAGCCGGATCGGCTCGTTGTGCTGCGTGGGGAGAACGCGACAGTGACCTCGACCGACCACATCCTGCTCCAGACCGTCGACGCGGGGACCGAGGTGCTCTACACCGCCGAGTTCGAGTTCAAGGGAGTCGCCCGCTTCCTGCAGCCGCTTCTGCGCTTCCCTCTCGAGCGCCTCGGGGACGATGCCGTCACGAGCCTGACCCGAGCACTGACGAAGCTCTGACCGACAGAAACGCCCGACGCGCGGCAACACGCCGATTCGAACAGATGTTTGAAAGCAACGACGATCAGGTTTACGGTCATACCGACGAAGAATGCAGCCCGAAGGACCGGCTGTTACCTCTTCGCGACCACATCGATACGACCTGAAGGTGACCGACATGGCGCGCTCCAAGGACGACTCCGCCGTACACGAGCTTCCCGACGGCCCCCCGGACTCGCACGGCCTGACGCCGCGTCAGCGGCGGGTGCTCGCCGTCATCCGCGACTCAGTGGAGACACGGGGATACCCGCCGAGCATGCGCGAGATCGGGATCTCGGTCGGCCTCACCAGCTCCTCGTCCGTAGCGCACCAGCTCAGGGTGCTGGAGGGCAAGGGCTTCATCCGACGAGACCCCAATCGGCCGCGCGCCCTCGAGGTGCTTCTTCCCGACACGTCCGTCCGGCGGTCAACCGGTTCAGCGTCAGACGGCTCGTACGACGAGACGGGCGTGGGAGACTCGCACCCGGCGGCGGTCCTCGTCCCGGTTGTCGGCCGGATCGCCGCGGGCGGGCCGATCCTCGCCGACGAACGGATCGAAGAGGTCTTCCCGCTGCCTCGCCAGCTCGTTGGCGACGGGACGCTGTTCCTTCTGGAGGTCCGCGGTGACTCGATGGTGGGAGCGGCCATCTGTGACGGCGACTTCGTCGTCATCCGGCAGCAGCCCACCGCGGAGAACGGCGAGATCGTGGCCGCGATGATCGACGGGGAGGCAACCGTCAAGACCTTCCAGCGCAGCTCCGGCCAGGTCAGACTGCTCCCCCACAACCCGGCCTACGAGCCCATCGACGGCACCGATGCCTCCATTCTCGGCAAAGTCGTCACGGTTCTGAGACGGGTCTGACAGCCGGCAGGGTCAGCGGGCCACGGCGCCGTTTGCGGGGCTATGAAGCCGTCGCAACGCCCCTCGGGCGAGGTCGCCGTCGTACGTCAGCCACATCGGTGGCAGCGACGCGCGCAAGAATGACCCGTACCGGGCGGTGGCCAACCGTGGATCGAGGATGGCCACGACCCCTCGATCCGACCTGGACCTGATCAGCCGCCCGCTGCCCTGAGCGAGGAGCAGGGCGGCGTGGGTCGCTGAGACGGCCATGAAGCCATTGCCTCCTGCTCGGTCAGCCGCCCGGCTGCGCGCCGACATCAAGGGGTCATCGGGGCGCGGGAACGGGATCCGGTCGATGACGACCAGTTGACACGTGTCACCGGGGATGTCCAGCCCCTGCCAGAGCGACAGCGTGCCGAACAGGCTCACCGCAGGGTTCGCGAGGAACTCGGCCTGCAGATGTGAGAGCTGCCCGTCGCCCTGGCAGAGGATCGGCATGTGCGGCAGGGCCGATCGGAGCGCGTCGCTGGCGGCCTGCGCCGCGCGTCGCGACGAGAACAGGCCCAGCGTGCGACCGCCGGCTGCCTCGAGCAACGAAGCGATCTCGTCGATCTGTAACGATCCGATTCCCTCGCGACCGGGCGCCGGCAGATGCTTGGCGACGTAGAGGATGGACTGGGACGCGTAGTCGAAGGGCGAGCCGACGTCGATCGCCTTCCAGGGCAACATCAGGGGCACCTCCTCCCCACCGTCGGCTCCATGCTCGGTCTCGGAGGGCCCGCGGGGGCCGGAGTCCGTGTCCACACCGACGGCCGCCTCCGAGGACGTGTCGCCGGGCGTGTCGATCGAATGGTCTACCCGCTCCGACGGCTTGAGTCCGATGGACGTTGCCAGCGCGGTGAAGTCGCCACCCAGCTTGAGCGTCGCCGACGTGAAGATCACGGTCTTGCGGCTCAGGAGCTTGGTGCGCAATGGGCCCCACACCTGCAACGGGGCCACACAGAGCTGGGTTCCGCCACGGTCGCGCTCAGCCAGCCAGGTCACGTCGGACGCCTCGTGCGCGGCTAGCCGCTCGGCCACCTTCCGGATCTCGTCGACCATCCCACGCGCCTGCTGTCTGGCGGCATTCGCCTCGAGGTCGCCGGACTCCCTCGGGAAGGCCGAAAAGGCCGCTCGGGTGGCGGTCCCGAGGAGCGCGAGGGCCCCGTCGAGCGAATCGGGGAGGGCGTCGATCCGTCCAGGTTCGAGGTCGTCGAGCGCGGCCCGCAAGACCTCGGCGGCATCGGAGACCTCGTCGGACTCGCCGGAGTCGAGGAAGTTGCGGGCACGGCGGGCAGCTCGCTCGATCGTCGGCACTGTGAGCTCGTCGGTGGCCGCCTGCGTCACGCGAGCGGCCAGCTCATGCGCCTCGTCGACCACGACGACGTCATACTCGGGGAGCATCGGCACCCCCTGAATCGCGTCGATCGCCAGCAGCGAGTGGTTCGTGACGACGAGTCGCGCCGCCATGGCCCGGTCACGGGCCCTCTCGGCGAAGCACTCGATGCCGTATGGGCACTTCGCGGCTCCCAGGCACTCGCGGTGGCTCACCGACACCTGCTGCCAGAGCCGATCTGTGTGCGCCGGCGCACTGTCGCGGTCGCCCGACCCCGCGCTCGTCGACTCGGCCTCGGCCCACTGACGAAGCCTGATCACATCTGCCGCCATCGTCGCGACCGGTACATCGACCAGCGTCCCCTGGTCGTCCGGGACCCCGTCGCGGATCCGATGCAGGCACGCATAGTTGTTGCGCCCCTTCAGAACGGCGTACGACGGGCGCGACCCCAACACATCGGCGGCTGCGTCGAGCAACGCGGGGATGTCGCGCTCGACGAGCTGATGTTGCAGCGCCAGCGTCGCGGTCGCGATGACGACGCGTTTGGCGTGCATCACAGCCGGCACCAGGTAGCCGAGGGACTTCCCCGTCCCAGTGCCGGCCTGGACGAGCAGATGCTCGCCGGTCTCCATCGCGAGCCGCACGGCCCTGGCCATCGCCAACTGGCCCGGACGTGCCTCTCCGCCCAGGTTGGCGACAGCTGCCTGCAACACGCCGTCGACGGTCTGCGTCCGGGCGTCAGCCATCGTGAGCAGGCGCTCTTGCACGTGGGCCGGTCACCGCCCGAGGGTACCCAACGCCGGCAACGACCAAGCCAGGTTGTGCACAGCCAGTGGTAGTCGCGCTGCCTAGAGCAGGGTTCGCAGCAAGGTCAACAGCAGGGGAACGGTCAAGCTGAGCAGGATCACCCACGCCACCAGGCGATGAGACAGCTTGCTGGCGTTGAGCGAGCCCACCATGCCCATCAACGCACCCTCTTGAGTGTTGCGGTCCAGGCCCATCCGAACGGCATCTTCGGGCAACGCCTCGATGTGGTGGAAGTGCAGCACCGGCTCGACGTCGTCGTCGTCATCACTTCGCCAATGCGTCACGCCGCCTACCCTAAGGCCGACTAGTCGACACTGCCGACCGCGGCCCGCTCCGGCATCAACGCGAACTCGGCCAGCTCGCCCGCGAGCGAGGCGTTCACCCGTGCCTTGAGCCGCGACCCGTCGGCCCGGTGCTCGATCGACACCACCTCACCATGCTCGTGCACCTTGTTGATCAGGTCCCCGCGCGAGTACGGCACGAGTGCGTCGACGTCGACCGGCGGCCGAGGCAGGTCTGCCTCGATGGCAGCCAGCACGTCGTCGACCCCAACGCCGGTGCGTGCGGAGACCACCACGGCGTGCGGCTCGCGAGCGAGCAGGCGGGCGATCACCATCCGGTCCGCCACGTCCGCCTTGTTGATGACCACCAGCTCGGCCACCTTGGTGGCGTCGATCTCCGCGAGCACCTCGCGGACGGCTGCGATCTGGCCCTCCGGATCGGTGTGGGAGCCGTCGACGACATGCACGATCAGGTCTGCCTGCGCGACCTCCTCCAGCGTGGACCGGAACGCCTCCACGAGCTGATGGGGGAGGTGGCGTACGAACCCCACCGTGTCCGACATGGTGTAGACGCGCCCGTCCGCGGTCGTAGTGCGTCGCGTCGTCGGGTCCAAGGTGGCGAAGAGGGCGTCCTCGACCAGCACACCTGCACCGGTCAGCCTGTTGAGAAGCGACGACTTGCCCGCATTCGTATAACCGGCGATCGCCACGGCCGGTATCTCACGGCGAACCCGCTCGGATTTCTTCGTGACCCTGCTGACCAGCATGTGGTCGAGCTCGCGGCGCAGCTTGGCCATCCGGGTCGAGATCCGACGCCGATCGGTCTCGAGCTTGGTCTCACCGGGTCCGCGCCCGCCGATGCCACCGCCTTGGGATCCGACACGTCCACCGGCCTGCCGTGACAGGTTGCCGCCCCAGCCTCGCAGGCGCTGCTTGCCGTACTCCAGCTGGGCCAGCTCGACCTGCGCCTTGCCCTCCTTCGACCGGGCGTGCTGGGCGAAGATGTCGAGGATCAGGGCGGTGCGGTCGACCACCTTGGCGTTGACGCGGTCCTCCAGGTTACGCAGCTGCGAGGCGCTGAGCTCGCCGTCGCAGATGACGGTGTCCGCGCCCGTTTCCGCGACGACCATGCGGAGGTGGTCCACCTTCCCCGGACCGATGTAGGTGGCGGGGTCCGGCTTCTGGCGGCGCTGCGACAATGCCTCGAGCACGACCGAGCCGGCGGTCTCGGCGAGGAGCTTCAGCTCCGACATCGAGTTGTCCGCGTCCTCGACCGTACCCTCCCCCCACACGCCGACCAGGACGACTCGTTCGAGCCGCAGCTGCCGGTACTCGACCTCACTCACATCGTCGAGCTCGGTCGACATCCCGGCGACCCGCCGAAGGGCGTGGCGCTCCTCCAGCTCGAAGTCACCCTGGGAGTCGTCCGGCGTCTCGGACCAGTCGCGCGCATCGGCGCGGGCATGGTCAGGTCTGACCGCGCCCTGGTCGAAGTAGGTCTCGGCGTCGAGCTCGATCTTCGAGGAGTCGAGGCTGCCTTCAGGCGCGGTCAGCTGGGCCGGATACTCGTCTTTGTTGGCTGTCATTGCGCTCAACTGTACGTCGACAGACCGCGTGGAATCGAACGATTTGCCGCCGACCGGGTCCGCGCCGGCCAGCGGGTCAGCCTGTCCAGACTCCGTCGGCGACCAGCTCAGCAGGTCCCTTGAGGTGGACGTGTCCACCAGCATCCAGACGGACCTCGAGCAGGCCGCCGGGGACCTCCACCCGGTACGACGCCGGGCCTGACGCGCCCTGGTGCGCAGCGACGACCGCCGCGACCGCGCAGGCACCGGTTCCGCACGAGGCGGTCTCGCCGACACCGCGTTCGAACACCCGCATCGCCACCGTCTGATCCGAACCGATCACGACGAACTCGACATTGACTCCGTGCGGGAAGTCCGCGGCGTCGACGTCTGGCGCGGCCCGCAAGTCACCTGCCTCGTCGAGGGTGTCGACGATCACGACCGCGTGCGGGTTTCCCGTATCGGCCGAGACCGCGTCGAATGCCTTGCCGGCCACCATGACCTTGACCCGCGACCCCAGAACCACGACTCCCATATCGGCACTGATCTCGCCGTCGGCGCAGAAGGTCACCGTCTTGACGCCGTCACGGGTACCGATCCGGAGTGGCCCGTCGGACTCGGCAAGTCCGGCCGTCTGCAGGTAGCGGGCGAAGACGCGCACGCCGTTACCACACATCTCAGACACCGAGCCGTCAGCGTTGCGGTAGTCCATGAACCAGTCCGCGTGGCTTCCACCAGCGATCCCTCCGGCGTCGGCGGCGGCCCGACCGCCGAGCACGCGCAGGACGCCGTCGGCGCCGAGCCCGGCCCGCCGGTCGCACAGCGCCCTCACCAGCCCCGCGTCCAGCTCGCCATGCACGCTGCCGTCGAGGTCGGGCAGGATGACGAAGTCGTTTCGCGTGCCGTGGCCCTTGACGAACGGAAAGCTCACGCGATCGATCGTACGGCGTGGAGCGCTGACTGCCCCAGGTCGGCGGTGGCGTGGCTCAGCCACCGGATCCGCGGGTCACGCCCGAACCAGGACGCCTGGCGACGGGCGAACCGCCTGGTCAGCCGTACCGTCTCGGCCCTGGCTCTCTCCTCATCACCCTGCCCGGCGAGCAGGTCGAGGATCTGTCGGTAGCCGAGTGCCCGACTCGCGGTCCGCCCCTCTCGAAGCCCGGCCAGCTCCAACCGGCGTACCTCGTCCACGAAGCCGGCGCGCCACATCGCGTCGACTCGTCGGGCGATCCGCTCGTCGACCAGCTCGCGAGGCACGTCGACCCCGATCAGCAGCACCCGGTCGAAAGCGAAGACAGGTTCGGGCAGCGTCGCCCGGAACGGCTGTCCGGTCAGCTCGACGACCTCGAGGGCGCGGACGATCCGGCGTCCGTTGCCCGGCGAGATCGTCCGCGCGGCCACGGGGTCCACTGCCTCGAGCCGCCCGTGCAGCCGAACAGATCCGACGGCTGCGAGATCGACCTCAAGCCTGCTCCGGATGTCGCGGTCAGTCCCGGGGAAGCTGAACTCGTCGAGGACCGCCCTGACATAGAGCGCCGAACCCCCCACCAACACCGGTGTCACGCCTCGCCCGCGACAGTCGCCGATGGCTTCGCGCGCCAAACCCTGGAACTCGGCCACTGTGGACGGCTCACCGACATCAAGCAGATCCAGCAGGTGGTGCGGGACTCCGCGCCGCTGCTCGACAGACAGCTTCGCCGTGCCGATGTCCATCCCCCGGTAGATCTGCATCGAGTCGGCGTTGACCACCTCACCCCCGAGGGCCAGCGCGAGCTCGACGGCGAGGTCGCTTTTTCCGGCTGTGGTCGGCCCGACGACGGCCACGATCGGCGGCTGCTGCGACATCAGCTGGTCACGGCCGGTCAGGGCAGCCGCGGTGTTCGCGCGGAGTCGAGCCACCGGTGGATCAGGGCCGTGAAGTCGACGCCTGACTGTCGCTTCAGCCAACGGGTGAAGATGGCACGGTCCACGGTCGAGTGCCGGTGCTCCGCCGGCCACGCCTTGACGATGGCGTCGAACGCACGGTTGCCAATGCGCTGGCGGATCGCGTCGAGCATCATCGCGGGGCCGAAGTAGACATTGACGTCGGCGAAGGATTGGGGTTCGTAGTCCCCTGGTGGGCCGGACCGGTCCCTGGATTCCTGGTCGGCATGTCTCCATTGGCGGATCGCCCCGCCGTAGACGACGCGGCGAGTGTCCTGCTCGTACCACTGCTGCATGTACGTCGCCCAGCCCTCGTTGAGCCATACGCCCTGCCACGTCCGCGGCGTCAAGCTGTCGCCGAACCACTGGTGGGCCATCTCGTGCTCGAGCACCGCGTCGGGGCGACGGGCAGCCGAGCGGCTCATGGTGATCATCGTCTGGGTCTCCATTGCGCTGTCGCCGCCGACGACCACCACGCCGAGACTCGAGAACGGGTACCGGCCGGCGTGCGTCCGCAGCCAGTTGAAGGCCAGCCGGCCCTGTCTGCGCAGACCAGGCAGAAGCTGGTCGTCGCGAGGCTCCAGCCAGTACGAGATGTGCATGCCGGAGGCGGCGTTGCCCACGAACCGCTGGTACGGCCCGATGGCGAGCGTGGTCAGGTACGACGCGGCTGGCGCGTCGAGGTGCCAGCGGCTGGTCGTCTGCCTGCCGTTGTGAACACTGGGCAGCTGGGTGCCGTTGAAGACCGCGACGTTGTCGGCCGAGGTGGTGATCGCGGCGTCGTACAGCGCCTTGTCGGAGGGCTCGTCGTTGACCGGGTACCAGGTGAACGCGCCGTAGGGCTCCTGGAAGGTGTGGACCGAGCCATCGGAGTCGACGTTCCAGCCCAGCCCCTCGGCCATGTCCGACCGCAGGCTCGGAGCGGGCGTGGAGTGTGGACTCCCGTTGTAGGCGATCTCGACGGTATGCAGCGACCCGGCCCGGAGCGGGCCCGTTGTCAGCACCAAGCCGTCGTCGGCGGTGCTCCGAGACCGGATCCGGTCACCGTCCAACCGGGTGCTGGTCACAGTCAGCGCGGTGGACAGATCAAGGCGGACCCGGTGCGTCGTGCTCGCGGCCCGGAACACCAGAGCAGTGTCCCCGTAGAGCGTGGTGCCGTCCCAGACGAGGCCGAGTGCATAGTGCAACGCATCGACTTCGGGGTTGCTGGTGCTGGGATAGTAGGGGTCCTCGACCGGTCGCGACCTGCCGGCTCGCAACGTCGCCGCCGACGGCCGGGGAAGCGCCCGCATCGATGTGCGCGCAACGCGCCCGGGGGCGGTGCGGCCTGAGGACGGTGCAGACGCACTCGGCGACGCGGACGCACCGGGTGGAGCCGTTGGCGCGACTGCCGTCAGGGGGGACCAGGACGTCGATCCGGATTCCGACCCCGAACTGGCCGGGTCGGCCACGGCGGCGCTGTTGCGCACGTCAGTCGCGCTCCCGCATGCCGAGGCGATCGTCAGCACCGTCAAAGCGGCGACCGCGGACCCGACCGTCGAGCCCGGGCGCGTCACTCGTGTCGTCTCCTTCGTGGTAGGGGCAGCCGTTGTCAACCATAACCGGACCGCGGCAAGGTGCCTCGCGACCGTTGCGAGCCGCGCAGCCCGCTCGTGCTCGAGTTGTCGGCCGGGTACGCCACAATGGACTCCCAGCCCGATACCCGGGTTGGTTCACTCACACGGAGGCGCCGATGGGATTTCTCGACAAGCTGAAGGTCCAGGCCAAAGACCTGAAGGACAAGGCGGTCGACACAGCGAGCAAGAACAGCGACAAGATCACCACCGGCCTCGACAAGGCGGGCGACTTCGTCGACAAGAAGACGCAGGGCAAGTACAGCGACAAGATCGCGACCGGCAAGGCCAAGGCGAAGGAGGGGCTCGACAAGCTCGAGCAGCAGAACGGTGGCCCTGGCGACGTACCGCCTCCGCCGCCGCCTCCGCCTCCGGTTGTCGACGAGCAGACACCTCCTCCGGCGTCTGAAACCGGTCTCTGACCTCGCTTCGACGCATTAGTCGGTGGCGTGGTCGGCACGTCGTACCGACCAGTCGGCCACGACGTAGCCGACCCCGAGCGGCACGTCGTCGAACCTGATCGTTGAGGAGAAGGCCGTCGGTGGATCCGGTGCTGCCGCGGGTGTCGGGACCGCCCCGGCAAGCACCTGCCAGGCTTCGCGACCCGCGACCCATAGCTCGTCAGCCAGCGTGGCGTTCATTGACATCAGGCCCGAAGCGTCCGCGGCAGCGAGGGCCGCGACCGTACGGGCGTCGTAGTCGGCCGCGCGCTCGTCGTAAGGTCCGGGGGCATGGTGAGTGCGCTTGGCGCTGCCGTCTCCCATCACGAGCAGGGCCACGTGGTCGGGCGGGTCGTCGGCCGTGACAGAGACGAGGGCGCGACCGAGCTCGGCGCACGCCTCAGCACTCGTCGCGCGTGCGACTGCGACGTAGTCCCGCTGCCCTGCCCAGCCGGCGGCGTCGAGGAGGGCTGCGCCGACCGTGAGCGAGAGGGGCAGCAGTTCGCCACTGCGGCGTTCTGCCCTTTCGACCCCGTACCTGCTCACGCTCCCTTGAGCACCCGCGTCCCATCGGCCGGCTCGATCGTCTACTCCTATCACGACCACCCGATCGGCTCCGAGCCCGATGACGTGGCGGATCGAGACCAGGCACGCGCCGCGGAGCGCGACCAGCCATTGCGGCTCCTGGCGACAGACCCCCGGCACCAGCACCGGCGGATGGGGGCAGATGCTAGCGCCGAGGAGCATGAGGCAGACCCTAGGCTCTGTCTTGTGAGCGACCGATTTCGGGTTGTGCCCGCCGCCTACGTCGCGCTGCGGCGAGCCGACCAGGTACTGCTGCAGCTGAGGGATCAGACCGGCTATATGGACGGGTACTGGGCGGCTGCGGCCGCAGGCCATGTCGAGGCGGACGAGTCGGTCTTCGAGGCAGCAGTCCGCGAAGCCCAGGAGGAGCTCGGCATCGACATCGAGGCCGCGGACCTGACGCCGATCTGCGCGATGCATCGGACCCACGGCAACCACAGGTCGGTGGACGAGCGCGTCGACTTCTTCTTCGAGTGCCGCCGCTGGGCCGGCCAGCCACGGCTGGTCGAGAGCAAGGCGCTGGACCTGAGGTGGTTCGACCTCCACGCCCTGCCGGACAACGTGGTACCGCACGAGAGACGGGTGTTCGACGCCCTTGCAGCCGGAGACGTTCGCGTCATCACGACCTTCGGCTTCTGAGCTGCGCCGTAGCGCGCATCGGCCGGCTCGGGATCAGGAGTCGAAGCCGAGTCCGAGCCGGTCGAGCGTGCGCAGCCAGAGGTTGCGGCGACCCTGATTGCGGTCGGCGGCCTTGAGCGACGCGCGGGTCGCGGTCACGCCGAGCCACGTGAAGGGCTCGGGCGGGAACGGGATCGGCCTGGTCGAGACCATGGCGGTCCGCGTCCGTTCGGTATCCGCGCCCGCGAGCAGGTCGAGCATCACGGCGGCCCCGAACCGCGTCGCCGCGACCCCGAGCCCGGTGTAGCCGGCGGCATACGCGACGTCGCCTCCGTGCGAGGTGCCGAAGAAGGCACAGAACCGGCTGCACAGGTCAATGGCACCGCCCCAGGCGTGCGTGAAGCCCAGCCCGTCGAGCTGAGGGAAGGTCTCGAAGAAGTGCTGTGAGAGCAGCTCGAACGTCTGACGCCGCTGGTCGAGCGAGGGCCGAATGGCGCGCCGGAAGTGGTAGACCGCGTCGTAGCCGCCGAAGACGATCCGGTTGTCGCTGGTCAGCCGGTAGTAGTGGAACTGGTTGGCGCTGTCTCCGATGCCCTGACGGTGGCGCCAGCCGATCGAGTCGAGCTGCTCGGGGCTGAGCGGCTCGGTGGCGAGCACATAGTCGTAGACCGGCACGATGAAGGGTCGTACCCGCGCGAGCAGCGACGGGAAGGCGTTCGTGGCCAGCGCCACCTTCGCGGCCGTGACGGTCCCCGATGTGGTGGTCACCGCCAGGGTGCCGCCGCGGCGGCGCAGCCTCGTTGCTCTGGTGTGCTCGTGGATGCGGACTCCCAGGCTCTCGGCGGCCTCCGCGAGCCCCCAGGCGAGCCTCGCGGGGTGGACCATCACCGTGTCGTGGGTCCAGAGACCGGCGACATACGTCGGCGAGGCCACCTCGGCCCTGACCGCCTCCTGGTCGAGGAATCGACCACCACCGCGGGCGGCCTCGGCCTTCAGATCGGCGATCTGGTACGCCTCGGTGGCGACGTTGAGCTGACCGGTCGCCTCTAGCTCGCAGTCGATGCCGTAGCGGGTGACCGCATCACGCAACTCGGCCAGGTTGCGCTCTCCGAGGCACTCGAGCTGCTCGAACTCGGCCTCGAAGCGGTCGAGACCGTTGGCTGGTCCGTGGGTGAGGCTTGCCTCGCAGAACCCGCCGTTGCGCCCGCTCGCGGCCCACGCCAGCGACTCGGCCTCCAGAAGGATGACCGTCCGGCCGGGGTCGGCCTCCTTGGCCAGTAGTGCCGTCCAGAGACCCGAGTAGCCGGCTCCCACGATCGCCAGGTCGCAGGTGGCGTCACCGTCGAGGCGTGCCCGCGGCGGCGGGCGATGCGGCGAGTCGAGCCAGAACGCGGTGCTGCTGGCGCCGAGGAGCGGATCAGGTCGCGGCCGGGTCACGCCGGAGCACAGGCAGGGGCGGCGGGCGGCGTCGCCGCCGGGACTCCGACAGTGGGAAGCCCGAGCAGGACGGGAGACGACTGCGGTGCCCGCGCATCGGCCCAGCAATCACCCGCCCGGGTGCGTCGAAGCGACGACACCGGCAGGTCGGAGACGAGGTGGTGGGGTGCGGCATGGGTGACCTGCGCCGTGACGACGTCTCCTGGCCGGACCGGTCCACCGAGGCGGTCGAGCGGTCCGGGCGTGAAGTGCACCAGCCGATTGTCCCGAGCGCGTCCGGACAGCCGCTCGGTGGCGGCGTCCTTGCGGCCCTCCCCCTGCGCGACCAGTACCTCGACCTGCCGGCCCTCGAACTTCTGGTTCTCTCGCCACGCGACCTCGTTGACCAACGCGGCCAGCCGCTCGTACCGGTCACGGAGGACGTCAGGCGCGATGTCGCCCGGCATGTCTGCGGCGGGAGTGCCCGGCCGCTTGGAGTAGAGGAATGTGTAGGCGCCGCTGAACCGGGCTTCGCGCACCAGCGACAGGGTGTCCTCGAAGTCAGCGTCGGTCTCACCCGGGAAGCCGACGATGATGTCGGTCGTGACCGCGGCGTCCGGGATCGCGGCACGGACCCGGTCCAGGATCCCGAGGTAACGCTCACGACGGTACGAGCGCCTCATCGCCTTGAGCACCGCGTTGGAGCCCGACTGCAGTGGCATGTGCAGCGACGGCATCACGTTGGGGGTCTCAGCCATGGCCGAGATGACATCGTCGGTGAAGTCGCGCGGGTGCGGCGACGTGAAACGCACCCGCTCCAGCCCGTCGATCGCACCGCAGGCGCGTAGCAGCTTGCCGAACGCCAGCCGGTCCCCGAACCCGACTCCGTACGAGTTGACGTTCTGGCCGAGCAGGGTGACCTCGACGACGCCTTCGGCGACCAGGGCCTGCACCTCGGCGAGAACGTCCCCCGGACGGCGATCCTTCTCGGTGCCGCGGAGGGACGGCACGATGCAGAAGGTGCAGGTGTTGTTGCAGCCGACGCTGACGGCCACCCAGGCGGAGTACGCCGAGTCGCGGCGGGTCGGAAGCGTGGACGGGAAAACCTCGAGGGACTCCAGGATCTCGATCTGAGCCTCCTCGGCAACGCGCGCACGCTCCAAGAGCACGGGCAGCGACCCGATGTTGTGGGTGCCGAAGACGACGTCCACCCAGGGGGCGCGACGGGTGATCTCGGAGCGGTCCTTCTGGGCCAGGCAACCCCCGACGGCGATCTGCATGCCTCGGTTGGCTGCCTTGACCGGCGCGAGATGGCCCAGGTTGCCGTAGAGCCGGTTGTCGGCATTCTCGCGAACCGCGCAGGTGTTGAAGACGACGAGGTCAGCCACCTCGGTCGCGACCGCGGGGACGTAGCCGGCCTCGTCCAGCAGCCCCGAGATGCGCTCGGAATCGTGGACGTTCATCTGGCAGCCGTAGGTACGCACCTCGTAGGTACGCGGCTGCTCGCGGGTGCCGGTGCGTGGACTCATCTCACGACGAAGTATCCCATGACGGTCGAACAGCGACGCGGGACGAGGTCCTGAGGCATTCCTTCATCGGTGCGCGGGATTGCCGGCCGCTGGCCGATGGCCGGCGTTGGCGTCCTACTCGCCGGCGTAGGTACCGAAGCTCCAGAGGTTGCCCTCAGGGTCGCGGACGGCGAAGTCACGGCTCCCGTAGTCGGTGTCGTTCGGCTCACGGACCACGATGGCGCCGGCGCCGCTCGCCCGTGCGAACAGGGCGTCCGGATCGTCAGTGACGACGTAGCAGGCGCTCGAGCCGGGAGGGGCCGGCCACTCTGACGAGTTACCGGCCGAGCCGAGCATGATGCCGCCGCCCGGAGGCCATCGGAGCTCGGCGTGCTGGACCACCGAGGGGTCGTCGTCGGAGACATAGACGGCAGTGGCGACGAAACCGAGCGCACCGGTCAGGAACTCGATCGCCGCGGGAGCGTCGGCATACCGCAGCGACGGCCAGACCATCGTGGGGAGGCTGGGGGCCGACGCTGGGTCCGTGGAAGAGGTGGAGGTTGAGGTTGAGGTGTCAGGCATAGCCCGACTCTGCCAGAACGACGAGGTCGCGGTCTTGGACGAATGGGAACTCCACCCGCATCCACTGCCAGGGCGAGTACCCGGTCAAGGACCGCCACTCTCGGGTGAGATGTGCCTGGTCGGAGTACCCGCAGGCGGCCGCCACGTCACCGAGTCCGCCACCAGTCGTGAACAGCACCATCGACCGCTGGAACCGCACGATGCGCGCCGCCTGCTTGGGAGAGACGCCGAACTCGTCACTGAAGAGCGACTGCAGATGCCGCCTGCTCCAGCCGAGCTGGTGGGCAAGGGCACCGACCGGCTCCTTGCCCCCGGTGGCCTCGATCCGTGACCATGCCCAGGTCAGCTCCGGCCTGACGCGCTCAACAGGCGCTCCAGCGTGCAACGCGGTCAGCCGGAGGAGGACCGACTCGAGCTGCCGGAACCGCCCCGACCATGTCGGCTCGCCGGCGATGGCGTCGTACCAACCGCTGAAGCCGGTGGGAAGCAGGTCGGCCATATCAACGAGCCCAGATGCCAGGGCTCCCATCGGGACACCGAGGATCGCCCGCACTCCGGTGGCCGTGAGCCCGAGCTGTATCCCGAACTGCGTGCCGTTCTCGTAGATGTCGGCAGGGCGCGTATGCAGCCCGGACGCCAGCGTCCAGAACCTGTCGCGACTGTTCGGTTCCTCGAACCAGCCCACGTCGAGAGGCTGCTCGAAGGCGAGGACGACCGTGAGCGCCGAGGACGGCAGACCCCGGTGTACGCCCGGGGAGGCACGGTCATGGCGGTACCCGTGGCAGGTCTCGAGGAAAGGTCGCAATACCGGGGACGGCCTGTAGACGACCGACTCGTGCACGCCCTCGGCTTGCTCGGCCATGACATCGACGTCCTCGCTCGGACCTGCGGCACCCAGCCCGTCGGCCATCTCCCCAGCGTAGCGAGCCAGCCTGCCAGCGGCAGATCAGTCCAGCCCGAAGTCCTCGCGGATCACCTCATCGAGCTCGCCCGCGCCCGGAGCGTCGTGTTCGAGCTCATCGGCGGCGATCGCCTCCCGCACCACCGCCGCGGACAAGCCGGGCGGGTAGCCCTTGCGTGCCAGTGCAGCGGTAAGCCGGCGGTACCGCGACTGTCGGTCCAGGTTTCGGGTGCTGCGCAGCCGCTCGTCGACGAGGCGTCGGGCGATCGCCCGCTCGCGGTCAGGGTCGATCGCGTCCACGCTTTCGGCGATCACCTCGTCATCGATGCCCTTGCGGCGCAGCTCGAAGGCGAGGGCTCGCCGCGAGAGACCGCGGGTGCTCTGCCGGGACTCGACCCAGGCCGCGGCGAACGCCTGGTCGTCGATCAGGCCCACGTCCTCGAACCTGTCGAGGACGGTCGTCGCCACGTCAGCGGGGACGTTCCTGGCATCGAGCGCCTTGGCCAGCTCGGCCCTGGACCGAGCCTGACCGGTCAGCCGGTCGAGCAGGATGGTTCGAGCCACCGACTCCGGGTCGGCCGGCGGGCCGAGATCTCGGTCGTCGGCCGGCTCGTCGCGCCCTCGCCGCCGTGCCATCAGAGGTGCCGTGCCATCAGAGGTGCCGTTCCATCAGAAGTCGACGTCGGTCGGCTCCGCCACCGGGGCAGCGTCGAGTGTCGGGCCGATGCCCAGCTTCTCCAGGATGCGCTTTTCGAGCTCGTTGGCGAGGTCGGGATTGTCTCGCAGGAACGTCCGCGAGTTCTCTTTGCCCTGGCCGAGCTGGTCGCCCTCATACGTGTACCAGGCCCCGGCCTTGCGGACCAGACCGGCGTCGACGCCGACGTCGATCAGGCCGCCTTCCCTGCTGATGCCCTGGCCGTACATGATGTCGAACTCGGCTTGCTTGAAAGGCGGCGCGCACTTGTTCTTCGCCACCTTGATCCTGGTCCGGTTGCCGACGAAGTCGGTCCCGTCCTTGAGGCTCTCGATCCTGCGCACGTCGAGCCGGACTGACGCGTAGAACTTCAGCGCCCGACCACCTGTCGTCGTCTCCGGCGACCCGAACATGACGCCGATCTTCTCGCGGAGCTGGTTGATGAAGATCATGGTCGTGCCGGAGTTGCTCAGCGCGCCGGTCAGCTTGCGGAGGGCCTGACTCATCAGGCGGGCCTGCAGGCCAACATGCGAATCGCCCATCTCACCCTCGATCTCAGCCCGCGGCACCAGCGCCGCGACCGAGTCGATGACGATGACGTCGAGTGCCCCGGAACGGATCAGCATGTCGGCGATCTCCAGTGCCTGCTCCCCGCTGTCGGGCTGGGAGACCAGCAGCGCGTCGGTGTCGACGCCCAGCCGCTGAGCATAGTCGGGGTCGAGCGCGTGCTCAGCGTCGATGAAGGCCGCGATACCGCCGAGACGCTGCGCGTTGGCGACGGAGTGGAGGGCGACCGTCGTCTTGCCGGACGACTCAGGGCCGTAGATCTCGACCACTCGGCCGCGCGGGAGACCACCGATGCCGAGCGCGACGTCGAGCGCGATCGACCCGGTCGGGATCACCTCGACCGGGGCGCGGCCCCGGTCGCCGAGCCGCATGACCGACCCCTTGCCATGAGAGCGCTCGATCTGCGCGAGAGCGTTGTCGAGAGCCTTGGAACGATCTGCTACTGCAGCCATCTGCCCATCCATTACGTGTAGGGGGTGTGGGTCACCCGTCTCGAAGCTGTCGGGACAAGACGCTAGATGCCCCTACCGACAAGAATCGATCCGATCAGCGAGCTGGGGACAACATTGCCGTGCGGTGACGCGTGTGGATAAGGTAGCGCCGAACATGTGTTCGAATCATACCGACACGCCGACGCGCCTTCCCGAGTTGCCCACCGCCGCAGGATCAGCGGTCAGCCGCCGGCAGCTCCAACGCCCGCCAGACGACGCGCCAGATGGTCTTGGCATCCCAGCCGGCGTCGAATGCCTCCTGGACGGTCAACCCGTCCAGGCCGGCCAAGGCCTGCTCCTTCGCCCAGGTCCGGGCATAGGACGGGCCGAGAGCGGCCTCCATCCGAGCCCAGAACTCCGTGTGCCGCACCGTGGCCTCACCGTCGACGTCTGCTTCAGGTCCGGGGTATCGCGGGAACGGAAACGATCTGTCCCGCCGCCCCGAGGCCGACAGCCTACGTCGGCAGGTGCACGAGGAAGCGGCAGCCGCCGTCCACGTTGTCCACACGAACCGAGCCGCGGTGCGCCTCCACGATGCCCCTGACGATCGCGAGGCCGAGGCCGGACCCCGCCGATGCCTCCGGCGTCCTGGCGTGGCTGCCACGCCAGGCGACATCGAAGACGCGGGGCAGGTCCTCCTCAGGTATCCCGCCGCAGCCGTCGCTGACGGCGAGCTCGACGCCGGCGTCGCTGGATCGGGCGGTCACCTCGACCGCACCCTCGCTCGGGGTATGGCGGATCGCGTTCGTGACCAGGTTGCCGATCATCCGGCTCAGCTCACGCGAGTCGGCGAGCACGGCAACCCCGGGCTCGGCGTAGCCCCCGAGCCGGACGCCGCTGGCCTGCGCCACCGGACCGCTGACGGCCAGCGCCTCGCTGATGGCCTCCTCGAGCCCGACGGACACCAGGCTGAGCTGGAACGAGCCCGAGTGCAGCCGCGACAGCTCGAACAGGTCGTCGACCATCCGCGCCATCCGGTCGACGGTCTCCCGCATCTGGACGTGGTATCGGGCCGGGTCGTCGACCATGTCGTCCTCGAGCGCCTCGGCCATCGCACGCAGCCCGGCCAACGGGGTGCGCAGGTCGTGCGACACCCACGCAACCAGCTCACGCCTCGACGTCTCCAGTGCCCGCTCGCGGTCGCGGGACTCGGCGAGCCGCGTCGAGGTGTCGGCCAGCTGCGCCGAGAGCTGGGACAGCTCGGCCGAGGTACCCGCGGGGACGACGAAGGCACCGTCGTCGCCCAGCAGCCTGGTGGCCTCCTGCACGGCGCGAGACCCCCGGACAGCCTGCCGCGCGACCAGAAGCGCGAACGCCAGCGACACGACACCCGCCGGCGCCGCCACCCAGAGCACCACTCTGAAGTCGTGGCCGGACAGGAACATCGCCCGGGCGGTGCCCACGACACCGGCGATGAGGCCGAGCGCCGCGCTCATCGCGACGGTTGCGAACGCCCATCGCAGCGACCAGCTCCGCACCAGGTGGGTCACCACGAGACCGACGAGGCCGACGACCGCCGCCCAGCCGGCCGCGATCGCCGTCACCGCGAGCACGTCGTGCGGACTCATGCCGCCGCCCACCGGTAGCCGACACCCCAGACCGTGAGCAGCCTGGTGGGGTTGGTCGGGTCCGCCTCGATCTTCTCGCGCAGCCTCCGCACGTGAACCGTCACGGTCGACTGGTCGCCGAACGACCAGCCCCAGACTCGCTCCAGCAGCTCCACCCGGGTGAACGCCACCGCGGGATGCGACACGAGGAACCTCAACAGGTCGAACTCCCGGACCGTCAGGGCGATAGGCCGACCCGAGAGGGTTGCCTGCCGGCTCGGCCCGTCCACAAGGAGGTCGCCGTCGGTCAGCACCTTCGCGTCCGGAGCCAGCGACTCTCCCGCTCGCCGGAGCACGGAGGCAACCCTCAGTACCAGCTCGCGCGGGCTGAAGGGCTTGGTGAGGTAGTCATCGGCTCCGAGTTCGAGCCCGACGACCCGGTCGGACTCGGTACCGAGAGCAGTGAGCATGATGACCGGTGTCTGGCTGCTGGCCCGCACCTGCCGGCACACCTCCAGCCCGTCGACGCCCGGCAGCATGATGTCGAGCACGATCAGGTCGGGACGCTCGCGCGTGAACAGCGCCAGTGCGGTCTCACCGTCGGCCGCCTCACTGACGTCGTAGGCCTCGGCCTTGAGGTACGAGACGACGACCTCTCGCACGGTTGTGTCGTCGTCGACGACGAGGACGCGCGTCATATCGGCGGCCGCCGCGGTCCGCGCTGCAACGACCGCAGCCTGGACGTTGCGCTCCGGCGCCGCCGGGACGGCTGGGCCTTGGCGCTCACCAGGACGACGATAGCCGTCGTCGGAGCCAGGATCGCGTCGTGGGCGACGACGCCTGGCGCCGGCAGCCTCACGTCAGCCCTCCTTCGCCAGAGCGGCGAACCACCGGCCCCGGAGGTCGACAAGCTCCAGGATGCGCAGCGAGGCGGCTTCGGCCAGCAACTCGAGCTGGTCGGCCGGCACCAGCGCCCAGGCGAACGGTCGAGACACCACACCGCCGACCTCCAGGCTGAGCTGCTTCACGCGGATCGGACCTCCCGGCCTCGCCAGATCGACGACCACGCGCCCTGACGGCTCCAGCAGGTCGCTGACACGACGCAGCAGCCTCACCGGGTCGCCGCCGATGCCGATGTTGCCGTCGGCCAGCAGCGCAGTCTGCCAACGCCCCTCGCCCGGGAGCGCCGCGAACACGTCTCGGCGCAGCGCCATCCCGCCGCGGGCGCGCGTCTGTTCGATCGCCTCGGCGACGACGTCTATCCCAAGGGCCGTGACGCCGCGCGAGGCGAGGGCATGGGTCATCCGCCCTGGACCGCAACCGATGTCGACGGTGGCCCCGGTACACCGGCTGAGCAGCTCGAGGTCGTCAGCGTCCGCATCTGCTCGCCATCTCCACGTCGGCAGCGCGTGATGGTCGACACCGAAGCCGACCACGCGGCAGGGCGCGCCTCGCAACGCCGCCGCGAAGGCGTATCCGACGGATGGGCAGTGCGGCACCAAGGGGACCCGTGGTCTCCTCCCCGTCATGCAGCGGCCTCGATCCGGAGCGCCCGCACCGCCTGTGCGAACCGGGTACCTGGCGCTGAGGCGGCGACGGCCACCGCGTCGGCCACCAGGTCGACGTCGGACATCGCATCCGCCTGACCCACCACGGCTCCCGCTGCGCGTAGGGCGGCGACCGTCTCACGGGCGGTATCAGCTGTCGACATCGCTACCTCGGCCAGGCCGTCGACGTACCCCGCACGCCGGGTTGCCAGCCCCCACCAGCCGCCATCGGTCGCCGGGCCGAGCATGGCGTCCACGCCGACATCAGGGCGACCCGACGTGCGCAGCGGTGCCGTCAGCGCCTCCAGGTCTGCCGGTGCCAGCTGCGGAGTGTCCGTGCCGAGCTGCAGGACGGCGTTCTCGCAACCCCAGAGCCGGGCCGCGTCGTGATGGGCGTTCACCAGCCGGTCCGCGAAGCCCGCACCGCGTTGAGGTATGACTCGCCATCCCCGCAGGCTCGCCGCGACCTCGTCAGCACGGGCTGCGTCGGCGAGGTCGCCCACCAAGGCGACCAGCCTGCGCCGGGGGGGAACCCACGTCGCGACGGTCTCGAGCGTGTCGAGCAGCGCCGCCGCCGCCAACTCGGCCGCGACGGCGTCCCCCAGCACCGCCCCGATCCGGGTCTTGGCCAGACCGGGGACAGGCGCCTTGGCGAGCAGCAGGACTCCGACCGTCACGGCAGCACCCTGGCGAAGTCGCGCGCGGTCTTCCACGACCCAGACATCGAACCGGAGACCTTCGAGGTGGTCCCGCTGGCCCGGGGGCCGTAGCCGATGTCGTGCTCGCTCAGCACCCAGCCCGCCCGTTGGGCCCGCACCAGCAGCTCGACGGGATAGCCGAAACGGCGGTCCTCCACGCCGAGGGCGAGGAGGGCCTCGCGGCCGCACACCCGCATCGGGGCGATGTCGCGGACAGCGAGCCCGGTCCGCCGTCGCAGCCAAGCCAGCACCAGCTGGTTGCCGAGCCTCGCATGCCACGGCCACGACCCCCGCCGCGAGGGGCGGCGACGGCCGACCGCCATCGTCGTCACGTCGGCCGATGCCACGTCGGCGATCATCGGCAGCAGGTCTCGCGCGTCCATCGAGCCGTCCCCGTCCATCACCGCGATGAGCGGTCGTGTTGCCGCCATCAGCCCGGCATGGACGGCGGCGCCGTAGCCCGGGCGGTCCTCGACCACGACGGTGGCGCCGTGGCGCCGGGCGACAGCTGACGTGGAGTCTCGGGACCCGTTGTCGACGATGATGACGTGCAGATCGGCGGGAATACGGGCAAAGAGACCGGGCAGCGCGGCCGCCTCGTCACGGCATGGAATTATCAGGTCACAGCGCGCTGACATGGGGTCAACCCTATGCGCCAGGAGGTGTGCCGATGGCTCGAACGCGCTTACGAAACCATGACGGCATCTGCACTGCCGCCGAACGAGGTGCCGACACCGGATGCCGGCTGCATAGGCTCGGCTCATGACCACGACGAGGGATCGGGCCGTGCGAGGTGTCACCCTCACCGTCCCGGTCGTCGCGACGACGGTCACGGTGGTTCTGATGATTGCCGCGATGGTGGTACCGGCCGTCTTCAGCTGGCAGGTGAACGCCGACTACTTCCCGCCGCTGGACTCGATCTGGCGGCCCCGGGTCGGCCCGGGCACGCTGCCGGCGCTCGCCCTGGCCGTCGGCGTGCTGTGGTACGGCACCAGGCTGGCCGAGACGCTGAGCTGGCCACGGCTGCTCGGCTGTGTCGTGGTCGCCGGCGTCGGCTGGCTCACCAGCCTGGCCACCGTGGACGGCTGGGCGGGAATCGGGTCCGTGCTGGGCCGCGGCAACGAGTACCTCGGTGATGCCCGGACCATCCACGACGTCCCAGCCACCCTTCGCGACTTCATCGCCAGGATCCCGCTCGGCCGCGCCGACAACTGGCACACCCACGTCGCCGGCCACCCTCCGGGGGCGCTGCTGTTCTTCGTGCTGCTGGTCCGGCTCGGGCTGGGGAGCGGTCTCGCGGCGGGCTGGGTGGTCGTCGTCATCTCGTCGACGACACCGGTGGCCGTCCTGGTGACACTGCGGCGCCTCGGCGCCGAGGACCTCGCGCGACGGGCCGCGCCGATCCTCGTCTTCGGGCCCGCGGCCATCTGGTCCGCCGTGTCGGCTGACGCCGTGTTCGCGGCGGTCGGCGGATGGGGGCTGTGCTGTCTCGCGGTGGCGGCCACGACTCCAAACCGGCGCCGCGCGGCGATCTGGGCGATGGCTGCCGGCCTGGTGCTCGGGTACTGCGTGCTGCTCTCCTACGGGCTGCCGCTGCTCGGCATCCTCGCCGTGGCCGTGCTGCTCGCGGCTCGCAACATCCGCCCGCTGCCGTGGGCCGCGCTGAGCGGCCTCGCGGTCGTGCTTGCCTTCGCGGCCGCCGGCTTCTCGTGGTGGGTGGCGTACCCGGTTCTGCGGGAGCGCTACTACGCCGGCATCGCCAGCATCCGTCCGGCCGCGTACTGGGTGTGGGGAGACCCGGCGGCACTGGCCTTCAGCGCGGGGCCGTTGCTGGGCGCCGCCGTGGCCGTGCCGCTCACACGTGTCCGCACGACCATCCGAGACCGATGGCCGGCGTCATCGGAGCGAACCGTGACGCTGCTGGTCTGCGCGGCGACGCTCTGCATCGCGCTGGCGGACCTCTCCTTCATGAGCAAGGCGGAGACCGAGCGCATCTGGCTGCCCTTCGTGCCCTGGCTTCTGCTGGGCTGCGCCCTGCTGTCGGAGAGGTGGCGGACCCGCGGCCTCGCTGTGCAGGTCGTCGTGGCGCTGGTCGTGCAGACACTCCTCTACACGAGATGGTGACCGGGTCCGTCTGCCGCCGACCCGGTGACCACCGGGTTCGCCTGCCGCGGACCGCCTCGGACGCTCCCCGCATGGTGGCCGGGGTCAGCGGCCGCGCAGCGGGGCGGTCGTGAAGGCAGCGAGGCCCTCCCGCGGTCGCACCTCGGCCACGAAGCCGAGTTCGGAAGCCGCCAGATGAGGGCTCGCGACGACGTGGCGGACGTCGCCGGGTCTGAACTCGCCCGTGGTGACCGGCGCCGCCGCTCCTCCGGTGCGGCGCGCGGACCCCTTCGCCACCGCCGACGCCACGTCGGCGATGGAGACCGGCTGTCCGGAGCAGACGTTGTAGGCCGCGAGAACACCGTCGGACTCCACGGCGGCCACCCGTTCGACGGCCAGTACATTGGCGCGTGCCACGTCGTCGACGTGCACGAAGTCCCGCATCTGGGCGCCGTCCTCGAAGACCCGGGGCGCCTCGCCCCGCTCGACCGACGAACGGAAGATGGCGGCCACGCCGGAGTACGGCGTGTCACGCGGCATCCCCGGTCCGTAGACGTTGTGGT
>JBBSET010000057.1:0-23451 GCA_038239485.1 Propionibacteriales bacterium | reverse complement strand
AGCGGCACGTACTCCCAGGCCTGGATGTCGCGCGCACTCCAGTCGTTGAGGAGCACGACGCCGAAGATGTGCTCCCGCGCCTCCCCGACGGTGACCGGGCTACCACGCGTGCTGCCGGTCCCGACCACGAAGCCGACCTCGCACTCGATGTCGAGCCGCGTCGACGGCCCGAAAACCGGTCGTGGGCCGTCGGCTCCGGGGTGTCGCTGACCCGCCGGGCGGACGACGTCGGTGCCGCTGACCACCACCGTGCCCGCTCGGCCGTGGTACCCGATGGGCAGATGCTTCCAGCTGGGGGGCAGACCGGGGGAGTCGGGCCGGAAGATCGCGCCGACGTTGGACGCGTGGTGCTCGCTGGCATAGAAGTCGACGTAGTCGGCGACGACGATCGGGAGGTGCAGGCTCACCCGTTCCAGCGCGACCGTGCAGGCTCGTATGACGCCACGCAGATCATCGTCGGTCACGAGCGAGCGGACCCAGCGCCGGACCTCTGGCCAGCTGGCCGGGCCGAGTGCCATCATCGGGTTGAGGGAGGCCTGGGCGAACACGTCCGCGGCTGGATGCCGGACCGCCCTGGCGGCGGCGGCGAGGTCGATGACCTCGTCGAGGAAGCGGACTCCGACCCTCGGCTCGTCGCCGGCCACGCTGAAGATGCCGTACGGAAGCGTCTCGTTGCGCAGCGTTGACACGTCGACACGCTACTGCAATCGTGACAAGGCAGTTGATACAGGGATGTCCGTTATCCGGACAGTCGGGCGCGACAGTGCCGGTGGCCAGTGTCAGGGAGGAACGCGATGTCCTACTACCGCGCCTGCGGGTCTTTCCCGCCCAAGCGCCACACCCAGCACCGTCTCGCCGGGGGTGAGCTGGCCTACGAGGAGCTGATGGGTGAGGAGGGGTTCTCGTCGGACTCGTCGCTGCTGTACCACCGCAACCTTCCCTCCCGGATCGTCGATGCCACCGACTGGACGCTGAGCGGGCTCGAGACGACCCCGAACCATCCGCTGAAGCCGCTCCACCTGAGGCTGCACGACCTCTTCGACGCCGCAGCGGTGTCGGAGGTGGACGTCGTCAAGGGACGGCGGCTGGTGCTGGCCAACGCCGACGTCCGGATCTCCTACGTGGTGGCAGGCGCCGTGTCCCCGCTGTACCGCAACGGCATCGGCGACGAGTGTCTCTACGTCGAGCGGGGAGCGGCCCGGGTGGAGACGGTCTTCGGGTCCTTCGACGTCGGCGAGGGGGACTACGTCGTGGTGCCGCGAGCGACCACGCACCGCTGGCTGCCGACCGGCGAGCACCCGGTCCGGGTGTACTGCATCGAGGCGAACTCGCACATCACACCACCCAAGCGGTACCTGTCAGCGTTCGGCCAGCTTCTCGAGCACGCCCCCTACTGCGAGCGGGACCTGCGCGGGCCATCGGGGCCGCTCCTCGCCGACCAGCTGGGCCTGGACCCCGCGACGGACACCGAGGTGTTGATCAAGCACCGCGGCAGTGGACCGAGTGGCATCGCGGGCACCGTGTACACCTACCCGTTCCATCCCTTCGACGTGGTGGGGTGGGACGGCTGCCTCTATCCCTACGTGTTCAACGTGTCGGACTTCGAGCCGATCACCGGGCGGGTGCACCAGCCGCCGCCCGTGCACCAGGTGTTCCAGGGCAACAACTTCGTGGTATGCAACTTCGTCCCGCGCAAGGTCGACTACCACCCGCTGTCGATCCCCGTGCCGTACTACCACTCCAATGTCGACAGCGACGAGATCATGTTCTACGTCGACGGCGACTACGAGGCTCGCAAAGGCTCGGGGATAGCCAGGGGGTCCGTCACCGTCCACCCCGGTGGCCATGCACACGGCCCGCAGACCGGTGCCTACGAACGGTCGATCGGCGTGGAGTACTTCGACGAGCTCGCAGTCATGGTCGACACGTTCCGCCCGCTCGACCTGGGCGAGGCTGCGCTGGCCACCGACGACCACGCCTACGCCTGGTCGTGGGCGAAGGGAGCAGGTCCCGCTCCCGACGGGGCAGGGTAGGTCTCGACCGGACTCGCCACCGCGAGACCAGCCGCCGGAGTCGGCACCCCCGGACCCGCAGCCTCGCGATCCGGCGGACTGCGGAACATCCAGGTCCGCATCGCGACGAAGCGAAGAATGGTCACGCCGAGGTTCACCGCCGTGAGCACGACCAGCTCGACAACCGGATGGCCCGGCCCGGCCGCCCGCTTCACCGCCCACAGGGCGAGGCTGGTCGCGATCAGCCCGCCGCCGAGCACGAGCAGGCCCTGAGCCTGGTGCCGCCAGCGCTTCGCGGGACCAGAGATACCGAAGGTGAGGCGGCGGTTCGCTGCCGTGTTGGCGACGGCCGTCAGCACCAGTGCCGCCGCGTTGGCCGACTGCGCCGGCATCGATGTCCGCAGGCCGAGGAACAGCCCGGCGTACACCATCGTGGACGCGATGCCGATGAGGACGAATATGGCCGACTGTGCGCCGAGCCGACCCAGGGCGCCGTCGCGACGGGTCCGGCCGACGGTGCGCTGTAGCTCGGACAGAGGTACCTGTCCTCGTAGCAGCGACCAGCCGAGACGTCCGATCCCACGAAGATCGTCGGTGGCGGTACGCCAGACGTCGACCCGGCTGTCCGGGTCGTCGACCCAGTCGACGGCGACCTCGTGGATCCGCAGCCCGGCGCGCTCCGCAAGGACCAGTAGCTCGGTGTCGAAGAACCACTCGTCGTCCTTGACCAAGGGCAGCAGCTGCTGGGCGACCTCGCGTCGCATCGCCTTGAAACCGCACTGCGCGTCACTGAAGCGAGCCCGCAGAGTGCCGCGCAGCAGCAGGTTGTAGCCGCGAGAGATGATCTCGCGCTTCGCTCCGCGTTCGACCCGCGAGTGCCGGGTCAGGCGGGTCCCGATGGCGATCTCGGAGTGCCGGCTCAGCAGAGGCGCAACCAGCGGCAGCAGCGCGTTCAGGTCGGTCGACAGGTCGACGTCCATGTAGACGAGGACCGGTGACGGCGACTGCGACCACACCTGCTTGAGCGCTCGGCCGCGACCCTTGAGCGCAAGACTGACCACGACCACGTCCGGGTTCTCGTGCGCCAGCCGTCGCGCGACCAGCGCAGTCCCGTCCGTGCTGGCGTTGTCGGCGATCGTCACCTGGAAGGTGAACGGGAGGTCGGACAGGTGGGCGAGCAGCCGGCGGGCCGACGGCTCGAGATCGACCTCCTCGTTGTAGACCGGAATCACGACGTCGAGGGTGCGAACCGGCACGAGCGGTGAGGCGAACCCGGCCTCCGCGACGTCGGCGGCGATCATTTCGCGACGTCGCTCAGGTCGTACAACGTCACCCCGTCGACGGTCTTGGCGGTGAAGTGGTGGGCGACCCAGGTACTGATCTGGGTACTCGTGCTGCCTCCCGCTGTCGGTCCGCCCGGAATCAGCGTCCGTCGCCCACCGGCTGCGGCGCGGCCGGGCTGACCCGTGCCGGTGGCGCTTCGGGCCAACGAACCCGTCCCGATGAAGTAGTGAATCTCACCCTTCGCCACCAGCGCCCTGAACGCCGCTAGGCTCGGGCTAGGGTCGCTCCCGTTGAACCCCCCGATCGGCATCACCGGCTGCTGCGACGCGAGCTGGAAACCCGCCGCGGTGTTGGAGCCGACGGCGGCGGCGACCCAGGTGTAGTCCGAGGCGTTGGCCTCCAGCAGCGCCGTGACCTTGGCTGACGAGGTGCTCCCGTCCAGCAGGCCGCCGACCGAGGCGCTGCCCGTGCCACCAGTCATGCCGCCGGGGAAGCCACCGGTCGGACCGCCGGGGAAGCCACCGGTGGGACCGCCGGGGAACTGGCCGGTCGTACCGTCGGGCAGCCGCCCCGTGATGCCGCCGAACCTGACGGCTCCCATCGGCGCGCCGCCCATTGCCCCGAAGCCGGCACCGGCCACCGTGGGGCCGGCGGTCGGGATCGACCCGGTGTGGGGGGTCGACACGGTCGTGAGCGTGTAGGCCGCCGGGCCGGCGAGCGAGGCGACCAGGGCGCCCGCGACCGCAGTCTGGCCCACCCGCTGCGGCACGTGCCGGACGACCGCGATCAGCAGCGCCGCGCCGATGCCGACGACGAGGACGGCCCACTTCAGCCAGGCGTCGTAGCCCGGGGTGCGGTTGAGTAGGAAGAACCCGAACGACGACGTGGACGCCACCGCGCCGGCCAGTACCAGGGCGGCTGCGTACTCGTCGCGCCGACGCCACAGCACGGTCGCACCGATGGCGACGATCGCGCCGACGGCGGGAGCGAGCGCCACCGTGTAGTAGGCGTGGAAGATCCCGCTCATGAAGCTGAAGGTCGCGGCGGTGACGAGCAGCCATCCTCCCCAGGCGACGAGAGCCGCTCGCGTGAGATCGGTTCGTCCGGACTTGCGGGTGAACCAGGCGCCGGCGGCGAGGAGCAGCACGGAGGCGGGCAGCAGCCATCCGATCTGGCCACCGATCTCGGAGTTGAGCAGCCGCAGCCAGCCGGTCGCGCCCCAGCCACCCCCGCCCCCGACCGACCCCGTCTCCGAGCCGGTGATGCGCCCGAGCCCGTTGTACCCGAACGTCAGCTCCAGGATGGAGTTGTGCTCCGAGCCGCCGATATAGGGCCTGCTCGACGCCGGCCACAGGGCGACGATCGCGACCCACCAGCCGGCCGTCACGAGCATCGCCGCGAAGGCGACCAGCAGGTGCTTGACGCGTCGGGCCAGCGACGTATCGGCTGCCAGCAGATAGACCGCCCCGAGGCCCGGCAGGACGAGAAACGCCTGCAGCATCTTCGCCAGGAAGGCGAGCCCGACCAGGGCGCCCGCGAGCGCGAGCCAGCGCACTGCTGCCGGGATCCGGCCGGAGTCGACCTGCGTCGACGAGGTGGCCTCGACGGCCCGCATCGTCGCGGCGACCGAGCCGATGAGCAGGAGGACCAGGGCGGCGTCAGGGTTGTTGAACCGGAACATCAAGGCGGCGACCGGCGTCAGCGCCAGGATCGCGCCGGCCAGCAGGCCCGCCCCGGCGGAGGCGACGCTGCGGCGTACGGTCCCGTACAGCAGCGCGACAGACCCGACACCCATCAGGGCCTGCGGAACCAGGATGCTCCAGGAGCTGAGCCCGAAGACGCGGACCGAGAGGTCCATCACCCAGAGCGCGAGCGGCGGCTTGTCGACGGTGATCGAGTTCGCGGCGTCCGACGAGCCGAAGAAGAACGCCTTCCACGACTCAGAGCCGGCCTGAACCGCCGCGGAGTAGAAGGAGTTGGCCCACCCTGACGCGCCGAGTCCCCACAGGTAGAGAACGGCCGTGGCGACCAGCAAGGCGAGGACTGCCGGCCGTACCCACGGCGCATCTTCGACGGGGCCACGCCAGAACCGGTCGAGTGACGAGGAGGACCGGCGGGGCGTCAGGGTGGAGTCTGAGGAAGGTTCGGGACCAGACGGCGTGTCCTCCGTCGATGTCCTGGAGGGGGAGGCAACACTCATGCCCCCACGGTGTGGCGCCACGATGTGGTGCCCGTGTGGTCACTCTGTGCCCTGGCTGTGAGACGTCGGCAGCGTGACCGTGAAGGTGGTGTCGCCCGGCCGGCTCTCCACCCTGACGGTGCCCGCATGCGCCTCGACGATCGCCTCGACGATCGACAGGCCGAGCCCGGCGCCGCCGGACGCCCGGGTCCGGCTGGTGTCGCCACGGGAGAACCGCTCGAACACCGATGTCCCCAGGCCGGGTGGCAGGCCCGGGCCGTCGTCGTGGACGGTCAGCTCGAGCTGGTCGGCTGCCGTGAGCTGCGCGCCGACGGTCACCGTCGTCCCGGCACCGGTATGCCTCCTGGCGTTGCCGACCAGGTTGCTCACGACCTGGTGGAGACGATGGGCATCGCCTGTCATCGTCAGCGACCGGTTCGGAAGCTCGAGCCGCCAGGTGTGGTCCGGAGCCACGACCCTGGCGTCGTTGACGGCTTCGACGGCGATCATGGTCAGGTCGACCTCTTCGGAGTCCAGCGGCCGGCCGGAGTCCAGCCTGGCGAGGAGCAGCAGGTCGTCGACGAGGGCCGCCATCCGCACCGACTCGCTCTCGACCCTGTTCAGCGCATGCAGCATGGCACCCGCGTCGGACGGGTCACCGCGTCGGCTCAGCTCCGCATACCCCTGGATCGTGGACAGGGGCGTCCGGAGCTCGTGTGAGGCGTCTGCGACGAACTGGCGTACCCGCTGCTCGCTTCGGTGCCGGACGTCGAGTGCCTCCTCGACCCGGCCCAGCAGGAGATTGAGGGCCAGACCGACCTGCCCGACCTCGGTCCCGGGGTCCGCCACGTCGGCCGGCACCCGTGCGGTGAGACCGACCTGACCGGACGCCAGCGGCAGCGTGCTCACGTGCCGTGCGGTCACCGCGACCTGGCGCAGTGGTTTCAGCTGCCGTCGCACCACGAACAGGCCCGCTCCCGCAGCCAGCAGCACTGCCAGGAGCGAGACGAGGGCCTCCCACCCGATCAGGCTTCCGATCGTCGCGTCGACGTCCTTGGTCGGAAGGCCGCTGACGAGCGTCTCGGCTCCGACGTTCTCGACGACGACCCGATACCGGCCGAGACCGTCGAGTGCAACCGTTCTGGGCTGGCCGTCGGTTGGGAGGCTGGAGAGCGTCGCGACGGCGTCGGCATCGAGCAGGACATACTGCAGCACCCCGCCCTGGAACTGGTCGGTGATGACGCGTGGCGCCAGCTGGTTGCTGTTCAGGATCCCGCTCAGCGTGCCTGTTCCTTGCCCGGGGACGAATCCTGGGCCGCCACCGAACCGGGAGCCGCCCCCCAGGGGGTCGCTGTCGTGGTCGCCGAGCGTCATCTCCGACAGCCTGGTCGCCGAGCTGAGCTGACCGTCGAGGCGCTGTAGCAGGAAGTGACGAAGCGCCAGCGTCGCGACGGATGTCACGACGAGGCTGGCCGAAGCGACGAGAACGATGCTCGTCAGCACCAGCCGGCTGGTCAGCGACGTGGGCCAGAAGCGCCCGCGCCTGCTCGACCGCTCGGTGGTCGGTTCCGCGTCAGTCCGAGGGCTTGAGGACATACCCCGCTCCGCGCATCGTGTGGATCATCGGGGCCCGGCCCGCGTCGACCTTCTTGCGCAGATAGGAGACGTAGAGCTCCACCACGTTCGCTTGGCCACCGAAGTCGTAGTTCCAGACCCGGTCGAGGATCTGCGCCTTGCTGAGCACCCGGCGGGGGTTGCGCATCAGGTACCGGAGCAGCTCGAACTCGGTGGCGGTGAGGTGGATCTGGGCACCGCCGCGTCGCACCTCGTGGCTGTCCTCGTCGAGCACGAGGTCGCCGACCGCGAGCTCGGAGCTTGGGCGAGTCGTGCCTGCGCCGGCACGACGCCGGAGACCACGAAGCCGCGCGACCACCTCCTCGAGACTGAAAGGCTTGGTGACGTAGTCGTCGCCTCCGGCCGTCAGCCCTGCAACCCGGTCCTCGACGGAGTCCCTGGCCGTGAGGAACAGGACCGGGACGTCGGGGAGCTGGATCCGCATCCGGCGCAGCACCTCCAGACCGTCGAAGTCGGGCAGCATCATGTCCAGTACCACCGCGTCGGGCCGGTGCTTCTTGGCCGCCGCGACCGCCTTCGCCCCGGTCAGCGCGACGGCGATGTCCCAGCCCTCGAGGCGCAGGGCCATCGCCAGCAGCTCGGCCAGGTTGGGTTCGTCGTCCACGACGAGGACGCGGAGCGGCGTACCGTCGCCACGGGTCAACACGGCGGGCGACAGAGGGGACACGGACACGGTTGACATCCGTCGATTCTCACTGAGCGGGATAGGGCCAGCCTACGCATCGGCTGTGAGTCTGCTGTGAGAGCTGGATGGCCCTCAGCGATGGTCGACGCTCGAGGCCGACGGCGCCGCCCGAGCACCTGCGGCGCTGCGGTGTCTCGTCGTCGCGTCGTACTACAGTCGCGTTGTGGCCCCGAAGGGTGGAGGCGCGGGACTGACGAGCGGAGCGGTGGGTGGCTGAGCAGCCGATCGTGGTCACCGACCGCATCCTGACACTGCCCAACGTGCTGAGCATCGCCCGGCTGTTCGGGGTGCCGCTGTTCCTGTGGCTGGTTCTCGTGCCCGAGGCCGACGGCTGGGCCTTGATCGTGCTGTTGGTGTCGGGGTTCACGGACTGGCTCGACGGTACGTTGGCCAGGACCTTGAACCAGGCGTCGAAGCTGGGACAGATCCTGGACCCGGTGGCCGACCGGCTCTACATCCTCGCTGTCGTGATCGGGCTCGCGCTTCGCCACATCATCCCCTGGGAGCTCGCGGTGGCACTGCCGATGCGCGACGTCTTCCTGTTCTCGTTGGTGCCGTTCCTTCGCAGCCGCGGCTTCAGCGCGCTCCCCGTGCACTTCCTCGGCAAGGCCGCCACCGCCAACCTGCTGTATGCGTTCCCGCTGTTGCTGCTGGGAGACGGCAGCGGCCCGGTGGGGACGTTGGCGAAGGTCTGCGGCTGGGCCTTCGCGATCTGGGGCACGGGGCTGTACTGGTGGGCCGGGTTCCTCTACGCCTACCAGGTCAGCCGGCTGCTGCACGAGCCCCGCAGCGTCGCGGCGCCGACGCCATGACCACCCCGCCACCCCGCCACTACGACGACCTACTCACCCAGGTCCTGGGCGGAGCCCTGGACCCCGACTATCGGGTCACCGCCTCGCGACGCGGAGGGGCTGCGCCCGGTAGGAGAACAACCGTGGTAGTCACGCTCGCAGCCTTCGGCGTCCTCCTCGGCGTCTCGGCCCTCCAGACCGAGCGCGACCGGCCTGCCCAGCTCGCCGAGCGCGCCCAGCTGGTGGCCGAGATCCACAGCCGGCAGGGCCGACTCGCCTCTCTGCACACACAGCTGACCTCCCTGCAGGAGGGCGTCGCCGCCCAACAGGTCCGACTGGCCACCGAGATCGACGGCGAACGATCACTCGACTCCCGGCTGAGCGAGCTGACAACGGTCGCGGGTGCGACCGCCGTCAGCGGGCCCGGGGTGAAGATCACCGTGGCCGATGCCAAGGGATCCGGCAGCGGCATCGGTGGGGTCGTCCGCGACAGTGATCTCCAACTGCTCGCCAACGGGCTGTGGGAAGCCGGAGCCGAGGCGGTGTCGATCGGCGGGGAGCGGCTGACAAGTCTCTCGTCGATCCGCTTCGCCGGCCGCGCCATCACGGTGAACTACCGCTCGCTCACCCCGCCGTACGTCATCGAGGCCGTCGGCGACCCTGACACACTGGCCGCCAGGTTCCTCCAGACTGAGGCCGGCGGGGTGTGGCTGTCGCTGAAGGCGAACTACGGTATCGGCTTCAACGTCGAGACCGCATCGGACCTGACCTTGCCAGCCGAGCCCCAGAGCCGTCTGCTCTACGCACGTATGGCCGGTGGGCGCTGATGGTCGCCCTTGTCGGACTCGTCGTCGGCGTGCTGGCCGGGATCTTCCTGGAGCCCTCCGTACCGGACAGCCTTCAGCCGTACCTCCCGATCGCCGTCGTCGCGGCCCTCGACGCCGTATTCGGTGGCCTGCGCGCCTACCTCGATGGCATCTTCGACGACAAGGTGTTCGTCGTCTCCTTCGTGTCCAACGTGCTGATCGCGGGGCTGATCGTCTATCTGGGCGACCAGCTGGGCGTCGGCGGACAGCTGTCGACCGGGGTCATCGTGGTCCTGGGCATCCGCATCTTCTCCAACGTCGCCGCGATCAGAAGGCACGTCTTCCATGCCTGACGAGTCGACATCGCCCTCGCGGACCCTGAGGTCGCTGCTCCTCGGCCGGCCCAGTGGTGCCCAGGTCGTGGTGGCCGTCCTGCTCGCGGCGCTGGGGTTCGCGGCCGTGGTGCAGGTCCGCCTCACCAGGACCGACGACAACTTCGGCGGTGCTCGCCGAAGTGACCTGGTTGCGCTGCTGGATTCGCTGTCAGGTGCCTCGGACCGGGCCCAGCAGCAGATCGACGATCTCCGGCGGGTGCAGTCGAGTCTGCTCTCGAGCTCGCAGAGCCACCAGGCCGCGATCATCGAGGGCCAGAACCGGCTTGGCGCGCTCGAGATCCTGGCTGGCACCGTGGCGGCGGTCGGTCCGGGGGTCACGGTCACGATCAACGATCCGCACGGCGCGGTCACGGCTGCCAGCCTCTTGAACGGTATCGAGGAGCTGCGGGACGCCGGCGCTGAAGCCATCGAGGTCAACGACACGGTGAGAGTCGTGGCATCCACAGCGTTCGTCGACTCCACCGCGGGCCTTACAGCCGACGGCACCCGGCTGTCGGCCCCCTACGTCGTCGACGTGATCGGTTCGCCGCATACCCTGAGCCAGGCGGTGGTGTTCCCCGGCGGTTTGAGCGACGAGGTCGACCAGCTCGGTGGAACGGTCACTGTGAAGGAGTCCGCCGTCGTCGACGTGAGCGCGTTGCATACGATCAGGCCGCCTGAGTACTCTCAGCCGACTGGCCGCTGAACCCGACGAGGAGCAGCACATGACCCCTGACGACCTGAAGTACACCCCCGAGCACGAGTGGGTCAAGGAGCTGGATGCCGAGACGGTCCGGATCGGCATCACCGACTTCGCCCAAGACTCCCTGGGCGACATCGTCTACGTCCAGCTTCCCGACGTCGGTGACGAGGTGACCGGCGGCGCACCGATGGGGGAACTCGAGTCGACGAAGAGTGTGAGTGACCTGTTCGCGCCGCTCAGCGGCACCGTGACTGCTCAGAACGACACCCTGGACGCCTCCCCGCAACTGTGCAACACGGACCCCTACGGCGACGGCTGGATCGTCGAGATCAGGATCTCCGACCCTTCCCAGCGCGACCAGTTGCTCAGTGCGGCGGACTACCAGGCCGCGGTAGCCTCGCCGTAGCGCGTGACCGTTTCTCACTTTTCGAGCTGCGCGACAAGGTCGTGCGAGGAGGATTGAATGCCATTCTGCACCGAGTGCGGCCACCAGAACCCTGACAGCGCACGGTTCTGCTCGCACTGCGGGCATCGGCTCATCGCCCCGGACGGCCCGGTCGACACGACGTCCACGCTCAACTTCGGCGGACCGGATCGTAGCGAGACCGAGAGCGACGCCAACTTGTCCGCCGCCGACGAGGCCGCCGTCGAGGCATTGCCCCGGGGCAGCGCCCTGCTGGTTGTGCAAAGAGGGCCGAGCGCTGGGAGTCGGTTCCTGCTCGACACCGACGAGGTCTCGGCGGGTCGGCACCCGAACAGCGAGATCTTCCTCGACGACGTGACCGTGAGCCGGCGGCACGCGGTCTTCCGCCGTACGTCCGACGGGTACCTGGTCGCCGACGTGGGCAGCCTCAACGGGACGTACGTCAACCGCGACCGGATCGACGAGGTGCTGCTGTCGGGCGGCGACGAGGTGCAGATCGGCAAGTACCGGCTGGTGTACTTCAACAGCTCCCAGGGATAGCCGCCGTGGCCGCGCCGGCATCAGGGCAGCCGCCGACACCGGGCGGAGCCAGAATGAGCATCGGACAGGTGCTCGCCAGGCTGCGCCCGGAGTTTCCCGATGTCAGCATCAGCAAGATCCGCTTCCTCGAGGCCGAAGGCCTGGTCGACCCGGAGCGCGCCCCGTCCGGCTACCGGAAGTTCACCGCCGCCCATGTCGAGCGGCTGAGGTACATCCTCGGCGCCCAGCGCGACCACTACCTTCCCCTCAAGGTCATCGGCGAGCATCTCGAGGCGATGGAACGCGGGCTGGAGCCTCCCACGGCAGCCGGGGCGAGTCCTCGGGTGCCTGTCACCGCGCACCCCGAGCTCGAGGCTCAGGCCGAGGACGGGACCACCTGCTCCGACGACTTGTCGGGAACCCTGCGGATCTCGGTCGGCGAGCTGGTCGCGAACTCCGGGCTGAGCGAAGCTCGACTGGACGAGCTGATCGGGTTCGGGCTGGTCAGACCGATCACCGGGACCGAGTACTTCGACGCCGACGCGCTCGCCGTCGCGACGACGGTTGCACGGTTGGGGGAGTACGGGCTCGAGCCTCGCCACGTCCGGGCGTTCAAGACGGCCGCGGACCGTGAGGTCGGCATGATCGAGCAGGTCATCAAGCCCGTGGCTCGTCAGAAGGACGCCGCCTCGCACGCTCGCGCCGCTGAGATGGCCGCTGAGCTGTCGGTACTGTCCGTCCGCCTGCACGCGGCGCTGGTCCGCAGCGGCCTGCGCCACACACCCTGACCGCGGACGACCGCCGGGCGGCCAGGTGGTGCCGGGCTGTGGGCACTGGACGTCTCAGCCCGCCTCAGCCAGCCGACCGAGCAGAGTAGGCTTCAAGCGTGCGCGAGGTCGATGTCGTCGGAGTCCGGGTTGAGATGCCGTCCAACCAGCCCATCGTGCTCCTCCGAGAGTCGACCGGTGAGCGATACCTGCCCATCTGGGTAGGTGCCGTGGAAGCCACCGCGATCGCGTTCGCCCAACAGGGTGTGGTGCCGCCGAGGCCCCTCACGCACGATCTGCTCAAGGATGTCATCGAGGCGACCGGGCATGAGCTGACCGAGGTCCAGATCACGGAGGTCCGCGACGGCGTCTTCTATGCGAACCTCGTCTTCGGCGGGGGTATCGAGGTCAGCGCTCGGCCGTCGGACTCGATCGCGCTCGCGCTGCGCACCGGTTCACGGATCCTCTGCAGTGACGAGGTGCTCGACGAGGCCGGCCTGGCCGTCCCCGACGACCAGGAGGAAGAGGTGGAGAAGTTCATCCAGTTCCTCGACCAGATCAACCCGGAGGACTTCGACCCCAGCGCCGATCCCAGCGCCGCGGCCGGTGAGGGCGACGACCAACCGCCCGGCTGAGTCTTACCGTCAATCTCTACGTGAGTGTTCCGACACGCGAAGCCGTGAGGGGGTGGCCTCGTTGACGAGAGCGGGGGAGCACCGTACGGTCAGCAGTGAGAGTTCCCCCGTTGTAACTCCATGAGTGGGCATCGAGATGGCTGGATCGCAGGCCGACGACGCCCTCGCAGACGGGACATTGACCTAGGAGGGCCTTGTGCCTGCTGACCACCTCATTCCCTCGTCGAACGACGCGTCGACGCAGGACGCCGACCAGGCTCGAGCACGTGCGGGGGACCAGGGGCTGCTCTTCGACGACGACCTGGCGCCGGTACCCGACGACGTCGGCTACCGCGGCCCGACCGCATGCGCCGCTGCCGGGATCAGCTACCGGCAGCTCGACTACTGGGCCCGTACCGGCCTGGTGGAGCCCACCGTCCGCACTGCCGGCGGCTCGGGAACCCAGCGGCTCTACTCCTTCCGCGACATCCTGCTCCTCAAGGTGATCAAGCGGCTCCTCGACGCCGGAGTGTCGCTGCAGCAGATCCGTACCGCGGTGCACCACCTTCATATGCGTGGGACCGAGGATCTGACCCAGGTCACGCTGATGAGCGACGGCGCCAGCGTGTACGAGTGCCGCTCCGCCGCCGAGGTGATCGACCTGCTCCAAGGTGGCCAAGGCGTCTTCGGCATCGCCATCGGCGGAGTGTGGCGCGAGATCGAGGGTTCGTTGTCGAGTCTGCCGAGTGAGCGCGCCGCGCGCGAGCCCGTCGACCATCCCGGCGACGAGCTCGCCGAACGACGCAAGGCCCGTTCCGTCGGCTGAGGCAGGCGGCTCCGCTGGTAGGGTTCCGTGCAGGCTCGACGCTTCGCCTGCAGAGGAGCCTTCCGTGACCAATCGACAACGTCTCAGCGCTCTCGAGTCCGCAGCCCCGTTCGCCCGCCGCCACATCGGCCCGGACGCAGACGAGCAGTCCCAGATGCTTGGCGCCCTCGGGTACGACTCGATGGCGGACCTGCTGTCCGCTGCCCTGCCGGACGCCATCCGGACGACCAAGCCGCTCGACCTGCCCGACGCGATGAGCGAGGTGGGCGTGCGAGACGCGCTCGCGAGGATGGCGGCCCGCAACAACCCGTTGGTGCCGATGATCGGCCTGGGGTATCACGGCACCGTCACACCCGCCGTGATCAGGCGCAACGTGCTCGAGGACCCGTCGTGGTACACCGCCTACACCCCCTACCAGCCCGAGATCTCCCAGGGTCGGCTCGAGGCCCTGATCAACTTCCAGACCATGGTCAGCGACCTGACCGGTCTTCCGACGGCCAACGCGTCCCTGCTCGATGAGGCGACCGCGGCGGCGGAGGCGATGACACTGGTACGCCGGGCCAACCGGAAGAACACCTCGTCGCGTCTGGTCGTCGACGCCGACTGCCTCCCCCAGACGATCGCCGTCGTGGAGACGCGCGCGGCCGCGATGAACCTCACGGTCGACGTACGAGACATCTACGCCGACCTTCCCGCCGACGACATCAGCGGTGTCCTGATCCAATACCCCGGCGCCTCCGGCCGGGTGGTCGACCCCAGGCCGGTCATCGATGCCGTGCACCGGGCTGGTGGGTTGGCGATCGTGGCGGCGGACCTCCTCGCCCTCACCCTTCTCGAGTCACCCGGAGCCATGGGCGCCGACGTCGTCCTCGGCTCCAGCCAGCGGTTCGGCGTGCCGCTGTTCTACGGAGGTCCGCACGCCGGCTTCATGTCCGTTGCCAAGGGCCTCGAGCGGCAGCTTCCCGGCCGGCTCGTGGGTGTGTCGGTCGATACCGAAGGCCGCCCCGCATACCGGTTGGCACTGCAGACCCGAGAGCAGCACATCCGGCGGGAGAAGGCGACCTCCAACATCTGCACAGCCCAGGTGCTGCTGGCCGTCGCCGCCTCCATGTACGCCGTCTACCACGGACCGGACGGCTTGAGACGCATCGGCGAGCGTGTCCACAGGTATGCCTCCGTGCTGGCCGAAGCCCTGCGCCGAGGCGGTCACACCGTCGAGCACGAGAGCTTCTTCGACACCGTCATGGTCGTCGCTGACGACGCGGAGGCGGTCCGGCTCCGGGCGCATGGCAACGGGCTGCACATCGGTACGGCGGGTCCGGAGCGGGTCCGCATCTCACTGTCGGAGGTGACCACGCGGGAGCACCTCGTCGGCGTTCTCGATGCATTCGGTGTCGGCGAGGTCGACATCGACGAGCTGGACGCGGCCACCGGGGATGGGTTCGCGCCGGGCCTGGGCCGGACCACGAGCTACTTGACCCATCCGGTCTTCTCCGCCCACCGCTCCGAGACCGACATGCTCCGCTATCTGAAGCGGTTGTCCGACCGCGACTACGCCCTCGACCGCGGCATGATCGCGCTGGGCTCGTGCACGATGAAGCTCAACGCCACCGCGGAGATGGAACCGATCAGCCTCCCCGGGTTCGCCGACCTGCATCCCTTCGCGCCCGCCGAGGATGCAGCGGGGTACCTCGAGCTGGTCGAGCAGCTCGAGCGGTGGCTCGCTGAGATCACCGGGTACGCCCAAGTCTCCGTGCAGCCCAACGCCGGATCGCAGGGCGAGCTCGCCGGGCTGCTGGCCATCCGCGCCTACCACCGCGCCCGTGGAGACTCCGGTCGTGACGTCTGCCTGATCCCGTCCAGCGCACACGGCACCAACGCCGCTTCAGCTGTGATGGCCGGGATGCGGGTCGTCGTGGTCAAGGCGTCGACCGACGGCTCCGTCGACCTCGACGACCTCCGGACCCGCTGCGCCGAGCACTCGGAGCACTTGGCCGCTATCATGGTGACCTACCCCTCCACCCACGGTGCCTACGAGGACAAGATCGTCGACCTGTGCGCGATCATGCACAAGCACGGGGGTCAGGTGTATGTCGACGGAGCCAACCTCAACGCGCTGCTCGGGCTGGCGAAGCCGGGCACCTTCGGCGGCGACGTGTCGCACCTCAACCTCCACAAGACGTTCTGCATCCCGCCCGGCGGCGGGGGGCCCGGCGTCGGGCCGGTCGCGGTCGCGGCCCACCTGGCGCCCTATCTCCCCGGCCACCCGCAGCATCCCGACCCCGAACGCCGATCCGGTATCGGGCCGGTCAGTGCCGCGCCGTACGGTTCAGCCGGCATCCTGCCGATCTCCTGGGCCTACATCGCGCTGATGGGCGACGCGGGGCTGACCAGCGCGACGTCGGTCGCGGTGCTCTCCGCGAACTACATCGCGCGCCGCCTCGAGGAGCACTACCCGGTTCTCTACAAAGGTCGAGGCGGCCTGGTCGCGCACGAGTGCATCCTGGACCTGCGAGGGATCACCAGGTCGAGCGGCGTGAGCGTCGACGACGTGGCCAAGAGGCTCGTCGACTACGGCTTCCACGCCCCAACGATGAGCTTTCCCGTCCCCGGGACGTTCATGGTCGAGCCCACCGAGTCGGAGAACCTGACGGAGCTGGACCGGTTCTGCGATGCCATGGTGGCGATCCGGCAGGAGATCAGCGCTGTGGAAGAGGGCGTCGTCGCCCTTGCCGACAGCCCACTGTCCTTCGCCCCCCACACGACCCGGGTCCTCGTCCGGGAGTGGGACCGTGCGTACCCCCGCACGGTCGGCGCCTTCCCGGCCGGCTACTCGCCCGACAAGTACTGGCCTCCCGTGGGCAGGATCGACCAGGCCTATGGCGACCGCAATCTGGTCTGCTCGTGCCCCGACCCGAGCGCCTACGCCGACGAAGAGGTCGGTAAGGCCACCTAGCTGGCCTGGCTCACGCTCGACATGTTGAAGTCGGGGATGCTCAGCGCCGGCATCGCCGTGCGCGGGAAGTAGTCACCCCACTCGCGAGATACGGTCCGGACCGTCTCGCCTGCCAGGGAGAAGCGTCCCAGCAGGTCGATCGGGCTCTCGTTGAAGCGGAAGTTGTTGACGGCTCCGACGACCTGGCCATCCTCTACGAGGTAGACCCCGTCGCGCGTCAGCCCGGTGAGCAACAGCGTGTGCGGGTCGACCGCCCGGATGTACCACAGACACGTCACCAGCAGCCCCCTCTCGGTGGCCGCGACCATCTGCTCGACCGACCCGCTGCCGCCGTCGACAGCCAACGACAGGTTGTCGATGAGCGGGGTTGTCGCCAGACCGGTCAGCTCCGCGGTGTGCCGCGATGTCGCGAGTGCCTGCAGCGTCCCGTCGCGGATCCAGTCGGTCGAGCGGAGAGCCATCCCGTTGTCGAACACGCTCTGGGCGGAGGAGCCGGAAGTGGCGGCGACGAACGGAGCGGCCCTCAGTCCGTCCAGCTGCGGGTCGGACCACAGCCGCACACCGGGCTCGGCCAAGCGCTCACCCACCCGGGTCCGGCCGGACTCACCGCTGTAGACGGTCTTCCCCTCGGCCGCGTCGCGCCCGCTGGCCTCGAAGTAGGCATAGACCATCAGGTCCGCCACTGCCGTGGGAGGGAGGATGGTGGCATACCGCCCGGCTGGCAGCTCGAGCCTGTGCCGGCTCCATGACAGCCGCTGAGCCAGCTCCTCTGCCATCGTCTCGACCGCGACGCCCTGGATGTCCTCGCCGGCCATCCCGACCCACGCCGAGGCGCCGAGGTTGCTCGGTTTGCCGGTCATCGCAACCTGGACGGTCGGCTGCTCGTGACGCAGGCGCAGCCCGGAGGACGACGCGACGTAGGTCGTCGTGACGTCCTGCTCGGCGTAGCCGTAGAGCAGCCGATCACCGCCCCTCGCCTGCTCGAAAGCCCGCCCGAGCCCAGCCGCGAACTCGACGAACTCCTCGACGCTGGTGGCGCCCGCCAGCTCCTCGAAGTCTCCGCTCACCCCACCCTCTATCAGGTCCGCCGAGTCAGGTGAGGCGTCGGCGACCCGGGCGGCAGCGTCGGCAGCAGCGACCAGCTCGCGGACCTGTGCCGAGGATGCGGCGGAGCGGCTCAACACACCCGCGGCCGCGCCGGCGGACCCCTCCACGATGGATACCACGGTCACATGGCTGCTGGTGGCCACTCCGTTTGTGGTCAAGGTGTTGTTGGCCCAACGCACGTTGACCGTCGACGAGGCCCGGACGACGACCACGGTGTGGTCGGCGGTCGACGCCGAAAGTGCCGCCTCGACGAGGCTCTGGGGTGTCGTCATCAGCGACCTGCCTCCTCCGTCGTGTTGAGCACCCGGATGTCGCGGAACCGAGCTGCCGGACAGCCGTGGCTGACGGCCGCGACCTGCCCCGGCTGGGCCTTGCCACAGTTGAACGCTCCGCCGAGGACCCACGTCTCCGGACCGCCGACCGCGTCCATCGCGCCCCAGAAGTCGGTGGTCGTGGCCTGGTAGGCAACGTCGCGGAGCTGTCCGTGGAGCTGGCCGTCACGGATCTCGAAGAAACGCTGGCCGGTGAACTGGAAGTTGTAGCGCTGCATGTCGATGCTCCACGAGCGGTCGCCCACGACGTAGATGCCGCGATCGACCCCCGACACCAGCGCCGCGACATCAGCCGGCTCGTGGGCCGCCTGCAGCGACACGTTGGCCATCCGCTGAATGGGGACGTGGCCGGGGGAGTCGGCGAACGCGCAGCCGCTCGAGCGGCCCCAGCCCATCAGCGCCGCCATCCGCCGGTCGGTCTGGTAGCCGACCAGGACACCGTCCTTCACCAGGTTGAATGCCTGTGCTGCCACGCCGTCGTCGTCGTAGCCGATGGTGGCAAGGCCATGGTCGACCGTACGGTCCCCGGTCACGTTGAGGTGGGGTGAGCCGTAGGCCAGCGTCCCCAGCTTGTCGACCGTCGCGAACGACGTTCCGGCGTAGTTGGCCTCGTAGCCGAGGGCGCGGTCGAGCTCGGTGGCGTGGCCGATGCTCTCGTGGATGGTCAACCACAGGTTCGACGGGTGGATCACCAGGTCGTAGCGGCCGGACTGGACTCCCGACGCGGCCAGCTTGTCCCGCAACAGCCCGGGCATCGCCTCGAGCTCCGCGGCCCAGTCGTACCCCGTGCCGGTGAGGTACTCCCAACCTCGGCCGACGGGCGGCGCGATGGTGCGCATCGAGTCCGCGGCGCCACTCTCAGGATCGGCCCCGAAGATCTCGACCACGGGATGGACCCGTACGCGCTGCTGCGTCGTGACCGTGCCGTGTGAGTCGGCGTAGAACTTGTTCTCCCGCACCTGCGAGACCGACGCCTCCACGTGGTCCACGCCGGCCGCGGCCTGGAGCTGACGGCTCCAGTCGCGCAGCAGCGCCACCTTGTCGGCGGTCGGGACGTCGAACGGGTCGATGTCGTACGAGGAGACCCACATCGCGTCGTCGTAGACGGGCTCGTCGGCCAGGACGATCCGCTCCGGCGAGATCGGCTTGGCCACCATCGCGATCCGGAGCGCCTGCTCGGTGACCCGCACGACCTCGTCGGTGGTCAGCACCATGCCGGAGGCGAACCCCCAGGTGCCGTCGACCACGACACGGACGGCGAAGCCGATGTCGTCGCCCTCGGACGCGTCGACCAGGGCGGCGTCCCTCAGCTGCAAGGTCTGGGTATGCAGCCGCTCCAGCCGGAAGTCCGCATGCTCTGCGTCGAAGTCGCGAGCTCGAAGCAGCGCCGCCTGCGCCAGCTTTCGCAGCGGAAGCGCCTGGAACGTCGGGTCGACCTCGTGTTGCAGCGACATGGGCGAGAGCCTAACCGGAATCGAGATCGGACTGTGGGGGCCGGATCGTCGAGCCGTCCCGACCGGCGCTCACATGCAGCTGCATCGGCACCCTGGCGCTGAGCTCCGTCAGATGGCTGACGAGCCCGACGCAACGGCCGCCCGACCTCAGCGAGTCGATCTCATCCATCACCTCGTCGAGGGTCTGTGTGTCGAGGCTGCCGAATCCCTCGTCCACGAACAGCGTGGACAGCTCGGCACCGCCGACCTCGTCTCGCACCAGGTCGGCCAGCCCGAGCGCCAGCGCGAGACTGACGTAGAAGGTCTCCCCTCCCGACAGGGTGGCCGGGTCGCGCCGATGCCCGGTATAGGTGTCGAGGACGAGAAGCCCGAGGCCGCCCCGCCTGTCACCGACGCCGCGCGCCATCGAGTGCCCCAGTTGGTAGCGCCCGCCGAAGATGCCTGCCAGCCGCAGGTTCCCGGCCGCCACCACCTGGGCGAGGCGGGCCGCCAAGACGTAGTGCGACAGCCTGGTCCTGCTGAGGTTGTCCGGGGAGGTGCCGGCGCACATGGCGGCGACACCGACTGCCAGGTCTCGCCGCTCGACGAGCGGCGCCCACTCCGCCAGCGCGGTGTGGAGCCGGGCCAGCAGCTCCTCCAGGCGGGTCCGACGCCAGGCGAGCCGGTCGGCGCCGGCCCTGGCCGTCGCCCTGCGGGCCTCGGCCTGGTCAGCGGCCGACTCAAGGGCGACCAGGTCTGGCAACGGCAGCCCGGCGGCAGCCGCCAGGACGGGATCGTCGACGATGCGGCTGGCGGTGCGGTAGTCGGCGTCGTAAGCCCGGTTGAGGGCGTCCGCGGCCGCGACGTCGGCGTCGGTCATCGCGGCCGACCGCAGGTCGTCGACGTCGGCGAAGTCCGTCGGCTGGAGTGCCCGCGTCAGTCGCGATACGGCATCGGCGCGGACCTGCGCGCATCGGGCCAGGTCGCGCATGGCCTCGGCCCGCTCGACCGCGGCAGTCAGCGCCGTGGTCGCTGCCCGGACGAGTGCGCCGACACGGCTACCGGGCTCGACGACCCTCGAGAGCTCGCTGCTGCGCTCGTCGAGCTCAGCGCCCAGAACGAGCAGCCTGTGCTGGACCACCGCATGCGCGGTATCCGACGCGTGCAGCTCGTCGTCGAGCTCACGACACCGCTGCTCGAGGCTCTCCACCAGGCCGGCCAGCTCCTCGTGGGCGGACCCGGCAGTGATAGCCACGTCGACGGCCTGGCGCGCTCGCTCGACCTCCTCCTGTGCCTCGGCCGGATCCAGGCCGCCGCTGACCGCGGCGGCGGCCGCGAGCCCGCTCTGCAACGCGGTCGCGAGGCCGACCAGACGGGTGTGCTCCACCTCGTGGGCCTGGAGTACGTCGACGGCTGCCGCCTCGGCCTCGGCCGACACCTGTCGCCCGTCGGCAGCCGCCGGATGCGGGTGGGTGGGGCTGCCGCAGACCAGGCACGGCTCGCCGTCAGCGAGCCGGCCTGCAAGCTCGGCCGCCATCCCTTGCAGACGCTCCTCGCGCAGGTCGAGCCATCTGCTGCGAGCGCTCAGCTGACAGTCGAGCGCGATCCGGATCTGCGGGGTGAGACGGGTCAGCTCGGTGAAGACTCTCACCTCCTCGTGCGCCGCGACCGCGCGCGCCTCAGCTCCCGACAGGGCCAGCTGGACCGTCGCCAGGGTGCTGCCGAGGCGGGACTGCACCAGCAGCTGCCCCCGCGCTTCCGCCAACAGGCCCGGCACCTGCTCGGCGGCTGTGCGCTGACCGTCGCGCCGCCTCTCGATGAGACCGAGCTCGGCCTGGGCCTCGGCGACGCGCTGGGTCAGCCGCTGCGCTGCCTCCTCGACGGCCACCATCGCCTCGAGCTGGGACAGCCGCTCGCGGGCGGCCGACACCGACGCATCGACACCCTCGCCGTCGACAGCCCCGCCGTCGACAGACCCGCCGTGGACTGTATCGACCCGGAGTCGGGCGGTTTCCAGCTCGCGGTCGCCGTCGGCGAGCAGGTCGAGTAGTGGGCCGAACGACCGGGCCGCATCGGCCCTGGTCACCAGCCGGGCCCTGTCGACCACAACCTCGCGCAACGCGTCGAGTGCGCGGACCCGCTCGAGGCCGGCGCGGTGGGTGCGCTGGCGCTCGTCCAGGTCACGGGCGGCGTCGAGCGCGTGACGCCGGTCCTTGGCCTCGCTGGTCGCGGTCGCCTCCTCCTGCCGGGCGACGAAGGCGTCGGCACCAGTCTCCTCGACGAGCGCCGCCAGCTGTCCTCGTGCTTCGGCGAAGCCGCCGCTGCCGGCGTCGAGCTCGCCGAGTGCGCTGGTGAGGCGCTGTGCATGCGTCTCGTCGGTCCCTACCTCGTCGGCCCGGGCCAGTAGCTGACAGATCGCCGCCCGCTGCGCGTCCACGGCCCGTTCGCAGCCACGGCGATGGTCAGTCAGGTACGCCTCGATGCGGCCGAACCGAGTCGTCTCGAACAAGGACTCCAGCACGTCGTGACGTTCCTTGGCCCCCGCTCGCAAGAATGTCTGGAAGAGGCCTTGCGGAAGCATCACCACCTGGCAGAACTGCTCGCGGTTCATCCCCAGTACGCGGGTCACCAACAGGGAGACGTCGTCGACCCTCGCGGACAGGGCGACCCACTCGCCGTCCACCAGCTCCTCGACCGAGGCCCTGGCGTGCTGATCGACATACCCCAGACCGGCCCGACGCGACGGCCGGCGCCACGAGGGCGAGCGGCGCGTGCGGAGCCGGCGACCACGGACCGTCACCTCCAGCACGACGACCGGCACGCTGTCGGCCGTCGCGTGATGGCTCTTGAGATCCTTGGCGCCGTTGCGAGCGCCGGGGACGGAACCGAAGAGCCCGAAGCAGATCGCATCGAGGATCGTGGTCTTCCCCGCCCCGGTCTGGCCGGTCAGCAAGAAGATGCCGGCATCGCTCAGCGCGTCGAAGTCGATCACCTCGGTCCCAGCGAACGGCCCGAACGCCGTCATCTCGAGGCTGTGCACTCTCACCGCGCGGCGTCCTCGCTCAGCCTGGAGGCGTCGCACGCGGCGCCTACCAGGGCAGCCTCGTCGTGGTCCAGACCGGCCCCGCGGATCTCCGCGAAGAAGGCGGCCACGACGTCGGCGTCGCCGACACCCCCGACACTTCGCTGCGTCACTTCGCCTGACGGCGACGAGCCGGCCGCCGGCTCGAAGCGGAGCACCAGACAGTGGGGGAACCGGGCTCGCAGCCGCTCCATCGCCTGGCCCGGCCGTCGGGCATCGGTGATCGTCGCCTGCACCCAGGCCGACTCAGCACCAGCCAGGCTCCGGTCGCTCAGGAGGGCGTCGACGGTGCCGCTGATGACCGCGAGGGGGCGGGGGACCGGCGCGTCGACGAAGCTGACGTCTCGCAGTCCGGGCTTACCGAGGTCGACCAGCCAGCTGCCCTTGCGGTGCCGTGCCTCGCTGAAGGAGTACGCGAGCGGCGATCCCGAGTACCGGACCGAGTCCGCGAGCGTGCTGCGACCGTGCAGGTGGCCGAGCGCGGCGTAGTCGACGCCGGCGAAGGTCGAGACCGCCACGTTGGAGACACCGCCGACGGAGATGTCTCGCTCGCTGTCGGAGGGCTCACCGCCCGTGACGAAGGCGTGCGCCATCACGAGCGAGCGGGTCGTCGCCGGTCGTCGGGCCAGGTCAGCTCGTACCCGTCGCATCGCCTCGTCGAGGACGCCTTGGTGGCTTCTCGCCTCGAGCTGCCAACCGGCCCGGACCAGGTCGGGCTCGAGATAGGGGACGCCGTAGACGGCCACGTCGCCATGGCGGTCGGCCAGGACGACGGGCACATCGACCTGCGCCGGGTCGGTGCGCAGATGCACGCCTGCGGAGTCGATCAGGTCCGCGGCGAAGCCGAGTCGGGGTGGGGGTTCCTGGGTTCCGCGGGGAATCACAACCCCCACCCCCACCACGATCCTCCCCCCCCGTGCGT